>JAJPIJ010000012.1 GCA_021324815.1 Gammaproteobacteria bacterium | reverse complement strand
GGCGTGAACGACAACGATCCGCCGCTGGCGCGCGTCAGTTTCGGGACCTACGGCGGCTCCGGACGCCAGATCTACATCCGCGAGCCGTGGTGATAATCATCGCGAAAGCAAGCCGCTTGACGCCGCCTTTCATTCCGAGGCCGCCATTCACGTTCACCCCTGCTCCTTAAACGTCACGCCTTCAAGGATCAGGGGAGGTTTTTTTTCCGCCCCGCCGCCATTGCGCCGCATCATCGGTTTTTACCCGTCTGACGGCTGAAAACATCATTGACAATAATGAGTTAGTATGAAATTCTAAAGACTTGTGTGATTATGGGGCGCAGGGGGGCATCACGCATGTGGCAACAAGGACAATCGAGTGGCGCTGTTTAAAAAGTCACTTCACAAGAATGTCCTTTTGGCGGTATGTCCCAGCGAGGAGGGGATCGCCGTGGCCCAGGTGCGGCGGGAAAAAGGCCGGCCACCCACGCTCGAATATTGCGAGTTTCTGCCGGCCGCCAATCCGCAGCTTCAAAACGATCAATTGCAGAATCTGGTCAAGGGCAAACGCCTCCAGAACATGGAGTGCACGAGCGCCTTGGAATTGGGCACCTACAGCCTGTTGCTGCTGGAGGCGGCGGAGGTCCCCGCCGAGGAGCTGCGCGACGCCATGCGCTGGCGGGTGCGCGAACTGGTCGATTTCTCCGTGGATGACGCGGTCATCGATGTGTTCGATGTGCCGCCGCAGAGGAAGGCGGGGAACCGCATGGTCTACGTCGTCGCCGCCCGTGCCCCCGTCGTCCGGCAGCGCATCGAGCAATTGCTGAATGCCGGACTGAAGCTGAACGTCATCGACATTCCGGAGCTGTGCTGTCGCAACATCACCAGCCTGCTGCCGGAAGACGCCGGCGGCGTCGCCTTCATCAGCCTCGGCCGCCAGCGCGGGGTGCTGACATTGACCCAACAGGGAACGTTGTATTTCTCCCGGCGCCTGCAAACCGGGATCGATTTTCTCTGGCGCGAGGACGACGGATCGCGGCGCCGCGACGACGTCACCGAGCTGACCCCGGAAATCAAGGAATGGCTGGATTCGATCATCATCGAGTTGCAGCGTTCGCTCGACTACTACGAGAGTAACTTCTCGGTTCCACCCATCGCCGGCGTCGTGCTGGCGCCGCTGGGCAGGAAGGTCGATGGCGTCGCCGAATATCTGTCATCGCAGCTCGGCCGCAAGTGCCGCGTGCTCGACCTGAATGAACTCATCGACTGCGCCAGGCCGGTGCCCCAGCCGGCCCAGTTCTTCTGTCTGCCGGCGCTGGGCGCGGCGTTGCGCGATGGGATGGATGCCGCATGAAGCAGCAGATCAATCTGTTTCAGCCGCAATTTCGCAAACAGCGCAGGCTGCTGTCGGCTGTCTTCATGGCGCGCACGCTGCTGGTGTTCGCCGCCGCGCTGGCCGCCGTGTACGGCTGGCGGCTCTGGGAGTCGACGCTGCTCGGGACGCAACTCGCCGGCCTGCGCGGCGAGGCCCAGGCCGCCAGGCAGAAGCTGGCGGAGACCCAGGCAAAATTTCCCGAACGGCGGAAGGACGGTCGCCTGGAAGAGGAACTGCGGCGGCTGCAACAGGAGCTGGAGGACAGTCAAGCGGTGGTGCGGGCGTTGGAGGCCGGCGATTACGGCGATCGCAATGGTTTCTCGGCGTACTTTGAGGCCCTCTCGCGCCAGCACGTGGAGGGCACCTGGCTGAGCCGCATCGAGATCAGCGAGGGCGGCAGGCAGGTGGGGCTCGAAGGCCACGCGCTCGCGCCCGAGCTGGTGCCGCTTTACGTGCAGCGTCTGGGCCAGGAGAAAATTTTCAACGGCAAATCCTTCAGCGAATTGGAACTGAAGCGACCCAAGGACCAGGCGGTCCCCCGCGTGGATTTTTCACTGTTCACCCAGCCACCGTCGGTGCAGGGGGGCAAGAAGAATGGCTAGCCTGGCGCGGACCATGGCCAGAATCGACGCCTTGCAGGGCCGCGAACGCGCGTTGCTGTTTGCCGCCGCCACCCTGCTGCTGTTGTGGCTGTGGCACGCGGCGCTCTGGCAGCCGTTGTCTCAACAGCGGGCCCGGATCATCGCGGACATCGGCCAGACACGGGATGACATCGCCGCGGCCGAGCGGCAGGCGTCCGAGATCGAAAAGCGGGGGGTCGTCGATCCGGACGCCGACAACAGGATCCGGGCGGCGCAACTGCGCGCGCAGATCGAGGAAACCCGGCAGCAACTGGCGCAGGATGGATCGCAACTGGTGCCGCCGGAGAAAATGGCCGAGGTACTGCAGGCGATGATAGCGAAATCCGGCAAGCTGACCCTGGTCGCACTCAATGGTGAGGGCACCTCGCCGCTGGGGCCGGCGGCGTCGCTTGCCACGGACGCGCAATCAGGGGCCGCGGCCGCGCCGCCCGCCGGGCGGCACGTGACGGCTTACCGGCACGGCCTGCGTCTGGAGTTCTCCGGCCCCTATCTCGACATGCTGGAATATCTGCGGACGCTGGAATCGCTGCCCTGGAAGTTTCTGTGGGGAGCGGTGGAGTACGAGGCCGGCGAATATCCACAGGGCAGGGGAGCCATTGTAGTATATACCGTCAGTCTGGCCCCGGCTTGGATAGGCACATGAACCCGTTCCGCCTGAAGTGGCCGTCGATCCCCGGCGTCCTTCTGTGGGGTCTGGCGTGGCCATTGTATGCGGGTCCTCTGGACGATCCGACCAGACCGCCGGATTTTCAGGGCATGGCGGCAACGAAGGCGCCGGCGGAGATCCCCAAGGAGGTCACCGATTTCAGGCTGCGCGCGGTGAAGGTGGGCGCCCATTCACGGTGGGCCATCATCAACGACGAGCGGGTGGTGGAAGGCGACAAGATCGGACCGGCCCAGGTTCTTCAAATCCAGCCGGATCGAGTGCTGATCGATTACGACGGCCAGCAGATCACCCTGTCATTGCTGGCCCAGGACGTAAAAAGCCCGCCGCGCGCGGGCCAACCCCAAGGTAAGAAACCATGAAGACATGCACCGTGCCGCTCCGATCGCTGTACGCCATGCTGGTGATGATGGTGATTTCCGGCTGCGACAACCTGCCGCCGCTCAAGCACACGCTTGAAACCATTGAACAGCAGGTGTCCACGCCGGCGCCCGCCAAGGAAGCCGTCAAGAAACCGGCGACGCCGCCGGCGGTGCCTGCCGACGTGTCCCAGGCGCTGCTGCCCTCCATACGCCTCAACGCCCAGGAACTGCCCAAGATCAGCGACGAGCAGCGCTTCGACATCTCTGTCAATGAGGTGCCGGCGAACCAGTTTTTCATGAGTCTGGTGGATGGCACGAAGTACAACATGGTTGTGCATCCCGAAGTCAGCGGCAACATCACGCTCAATCTCAAGAACGCGACCATTCCGGAGGTGCTGGAGGCGGCGCGCGACGTGTACGGTTATGAATTCGTGCGCACCGACTACGGTTTCCAGGTGTTGCCGGCGCGGCTGGAGGCGCGCGTCTATCAGATCAATTACCTCAACATTCAACGCCATGGCGAGTCCTCGACCTTCGTGAGTTCAGGCACGCTGCAACCCGTCAATGGCGCCCAGAACCAGCCGTCGCAGCAGAGTAGCAGCGCCTACGGCTCCCCGGTCACGTCGGGCGTCAACGAGCATCGGACGGTGGTGGGCACGCAAATCAACACCGTGCAGCCGGAAACGACGTTCTGGAAGGAGCTGCAATCCGCCGTGCTGGCCATCGTCGGCACCAGTCCCGGCCGCAGCGTCGTGGTCAACCCCGAATCCGGCGTGGTGGTGGTGCGGGCCTTGCCGAATGAATTGCGCGAAGTCGAGACGTTTCTGCGCGCCACCCAGCTGGTCACCCAGCGGCAGGTCATCCTCGAGGCCAGGGTGCTCGAGGTGCAGCTGAACGAGGGCTACCAGACCGGCATCAACTGGGGCGCCCTGAGCGGCGATTTCGCGGCCTTCCAGACGGGCGGCGGCTCGAATCTGAATCCGTCGAACCCCACGGGCCTGAATTCAAACGCGGGTGACACGGTAACCCTGGCGCCAGGCGTGGCGCCGGCGCTGACCAGCGCGGCCGCCACCGCCTTCGGTGGCGTCTTCGCGCTGGCGGTCAACAGCCGCAACTTCGAGGCCTTCATCGAACTGCTGAAATCGCAGGGCAACGTGCAGGTGCTCTCCAGCCCGCGTGTCTCCACCATGAACAATCAGAAGGCGCTCATCAAGGTGGGCACTGATCAGTTTTTCGTGACCAACATCTCGACCACCACCGTGACCGGCACCGCGACGACCTCCACGCCCAACATCGAGCTGACGCCGTTCTTCTCCGGCATCGCGCTGGACGTGACGCCGCAGATCAGCGAACAGGGCGATGTCACGCTCCACATCCATCCCTCCGTGAGCGTCGTCACCGAGGATCAGCGGGTATTCAGCGTCGGCGGCATCAGCCAGCAGTTTCCCCTGGCGAAGACCACGGTGCGCGAATCCGACAGCATCGTCCGCGCCAGGAGCGGGCAGATGGTCGTGATTGGCGGCCTCATGCAGGACAGCACCAACGATACCGATGCCACGACGCCCAAACTCGGGGATCTGCCGGTCATCGGCGCCTTCTTCGGGCACAAGCGCCAGGCGACGGCGAAGAGCGAACTGGTCATCCTGCTGCGCCCGATCGTCGTGGAAGGCGAGGATGAGTGGCTCAACGCCGCAACCGAATCCAGGGAGAGATTCCGGCGCCTGCACGAACAGCTCGATAAATGGACGGAACAACGCCAGGACCCCGCCGCCCCCTACGGGGTCGCGCCTTGATCGCGCCCTCCTAGAGGCAGCCCGGCATGTATCTCGAGTTTTTCGGTTTTCGCGAAATGCCGTTTTCAATAACGCCGGACACCGCGTTTTTCATGAGCCGCGCGGGCTATCAGGACGCCCTCAATGTGCTGCTGGTGGCGCTGCGCGGCGGCGAGGGTTTCGTCAAGATCACCGGCGAGGTGGGCACCGGCAAGACCCTGTTGTGCCGCACGCTGATGAACAGGCTGGGGGGGGAATACCTTCCGGCCTATATCCCCAACCCCTACCTCAAGCCGATGGCGCTGTTCCTGTCGATCGCGGATGAACTGCGCATCCCCTACCCCGGCAACATCGGTCAGCACGATTTCATGAAGCGGCTGTATCAGGCGCTGCATGATTTTCACAGGGCCGGCAGGCGCGTGGTCATCTGCCTGGACGAGGTGCAGGCCATGCCGGTGGAAACGCTGGAGACGTTGCGATTGCTGACCAATCTGGAGACGGAGAAGAGCAAACTGCTGCAAGTGGTGCTGTTCGGCCAGCCCGAACTGGATCGGGTGCTGGAAAACCCCTCGATCCGCCAGCTGCGCCAGCGCATAACCTTTTCCTTTCACCTGCTGCCCCTGAACCGGGTGGCGCTGGATCACTACGTGCGCCACCGGCTCGCGGTCGCCGGCCATGAGGGCCCGGATTTGTTCAGCCGCAGCGCGATGGATCTCATGTTCGGCGCCAGCGGCGGCATCCCGCGGCTGGTCAACATCCTCGCCAACAAGGCGCTCATGGCCGCCTTCGGCCGCGGCGAGCGGCGGGTGGACAAGGCGCACATGATGCTTGCCGTTGCCGACACGGAGGATGCCAGGCGGTGGGCGCAAATCCAGAAACCGCGCGCCGGCCAGCGCCTGTTCCACTGGCTGTACGGCATGCTGGGCGCGATGGCGCCGGTGGCTGTGTTTGTGGCCGGCCTGCACGCCCTTCTGCCGGGGAATCTGACGTCGTGAGCCTGATCAATCAAGTGCTGGTCGATCTGGAGAAGCGGCGGGGCCTGCTGCCGCCGACGGCGCAGGTCAGGTTGTCTGGATTGACCGCCGCCGAGCGATCCACCGCGGCGAAGGAACCGGGAGCCCGGCGGGCGGGTCTGCTCCTGTTTTTATTGGTGCTTGCGGGCGCATTGTTCATCAAGCGCGAGGACCTGCTGGCGCAACTTTACACCCCCGCGCCGGCCAGGAACGGCACGGTCACGGCGGCCGGGACAACCCCGCCGGCGGCACATGCGGATGGCTCGATTGCAATCGTGCCAGGCGCGCCGGCCCGCGATTCCAGCAACCCCCGGGCCGAACCTCCGCCGGCGACGGGCCCGACCGTCGCCGAGCTTACGCGCCTGGCGGCCGGCAAGGAGGGAAGCGACGTCGCCCTCGATCTGCGTTTTACCGCGCCGGTTGACTACACGCTAAAGAGCGATCCGGGGGGCGGGGCCACGCTGCGGCTGGCCAAGGTCAACCTGCGCGAGGGTTACCTCCAGGCCTTCAGCAATGACGGACTGGTTCACGACGTGCAGGTGCGGCACGGGGACGGCGACGAGGTGGACGTGCGGTTTTCGCTGCGCGCGGGCTTGAGCGCCGGGAAGACGGAAATCACCGCCGCGGACGGCGGCGGTTACCGGCTGCTGGTGCATTTCAACGACGATGGCGTCCCGCCCGCCCGCAACGCCGAATCCCGCCAGTCGGCCTCTGCGCGGCTTGCCGGCACGGCGGCGCACGCGGGGACGAAGGGCCGCGCGCGGCGGCCGCAGGCCACGCCGTCACCGCCGCCGGCCCACGAAGACAAGCACGAACTCCGGGCGGGGAAAACGCCGGCGCGGGACGCCGCTGCCGATGCCGCGGGCCGCGAAAACGTGGTGGTTGAAAACGAGCAGCCCGGCGTTTTTCACAAGACGATGCACACGCCCGATCCGGTCGACCCGAAGACCCGGCTTTACGCGTCCGCCACGGCCGCGTTGCGCAGCGGCAATCGCGATCAGGCGCTGGCGTTGGGCCGGGAGGCCCTGGCGGCCGATCCCACGGCCGCAGCGCCGCGACTGCTGGTGGCGACGATCCTGATGGAGGACAAACACGATGCCGAAGCGCGCGCATTGCTGGAAACGGGCCTGGCCCAGGCGCCCGGAAACCGCGACTACAAGCTGCTCTACGCGCGTCTGCTGTCGGAGACCGGCGAGACGGGCAAGGCGATCGAATTGCTGACGCGTGACGCGCCGTCGCCGGCGGACGATCCCGACTATCATGCGCTGCTCGCCGCCTTGTTGCAGCGCGCCGGCCGTCATGGCGACGCCATCGTTTCGTACCGTCGGTTGCTGTCCGTGCGGCCGCAGAACGGCCTGTGGTGGATGGGTCTGGGGATTTCATTGTCGGCGTCCGGCCAGCGCCAGCAGGCACGGGACGCGTTCAATCACGCCCTGACGGATCGGAGCCTGCCGGTCCGGCTGCAACAATTCCTCAACGATCAACTCCGGCAATTGCAGAAGGCGAGCACCTGAAATGGTACAGCGACGGAAAATCCGCCTCGGCGAACTGCTGGTCCAGAACAGGATCATCTCCACCCAGCAACTGGAGGCGGCGCTGGCCGAGCAGAAGAAGAGCGGCCACAAGCTCGGCCGCATCCTCATCGACAAGGGCTACATCAACGAGGACCAGCTGGTGCAGTTTTTATCCAAGCAAATCAGCGATCCGTTCCCGTTCGTCGATCTGGCGCACTTCAAGCTGGATCCCGAGGTGGCCAGGATGATCCCCGAGATCCACGCCCGGCGTTTGCGGGCCGTGGCGCTGAAGGTCGAGCCCAAGGGGGTCCTCGTCGGCATGTCCGATCCCACCAACATTTTTGCCTACGATGAACTGACCCTGCTGCTCGGCAAGCCGGTCAATCTGGCCGTGGTGCGGGAGGCGGATCTGCTCAAGACGCTCGACACGGTTTACCGGCGCACCGAGCAGATCACCGGTTTCGCCCAGGAATTAAGGCAGGAATTGGGCAGGGGCGACACCACACAGGAGCTGGTGGCCACCGACGTCGCCGACGCGCCGGTGGTCAAGCTGCTGCAAACCCTGTTTGAGGACGCCCTCCAGATCAAGGCCTCCGACATTCACATCGAGCCGGACGAGACCGTGCTGCGCATACGCCAGCGTGTCGACGGCGTGTTGCAGGAGCATGTCCTCAACGAAAAGCGCATCGCCCCCTCGCTGGTGCTGCGCCTGAAACTGATGGCGGGCCTCGATATTTCCGAGAAACGCCTGCCCCAGGACGGGCGCTTCTCCATCAAGGTCAGGGGACGCATCATTGACATCCGCATCTCCACCATGCCGGTGCAGTATGGCGAGTCGGTGGTCATGCGTCTGCTGGATCAGAGCCAGGGGGTGTTGAACCTCGATCAACTGGGCATGCCGGACGAGATGCGCCGGCGCTTCGAGCGCATCATCAGGCGGCCCCGCGGCATCGTGCTGGTCACCGGGCCCACCGGCAGCGGCAAGACCACCACGCTCTATGCCGCGCTGCAACTGCTGAACTCGCCGGAAAATAAGATCATCACCGTCGAAGACCCCGTCGAATACCGCCTGCCGCGCATCAACCAGGTGCAGGTTCACACCGACATCGGCCTGACCTTCGCGCGGGTGCTGCGTTCCGCCCTGCGCCAGGATCCCGACATCATCCTCATCGGCGAGATGCGCGATGAGGAGACCGCGCAGATCGGCCTGCGCGCGGCCATGACCGGCCACCTGGTGCTGTCCACCCTGCACACCAATGACGCCGTGAGCACCGTCAACCGCCTGCTCGACATGGGCATCGCCGGCTATCTGCTGGTCTCGGCCCTGAACGCCATCCTGGCGCAGCGGCTGGTGCGGCGCATATGCACGAGCTGCCAGCAACCCGCGCCGCCTTCCCCCGAGGCGCAGGCGTGGTTGCACGCCAAGACCGGCAACCAGCACCTGCAGGCGAAATTCATGCGCGGCGTGGGCTGCCACCACTGCAACAACACCGGCTATTCCGGGCGCATCGGCGTCTATGAGCTGCTGGAGCTGACCGAGCAGACGAGCATGATACTTTCCCGCGGCGACAGCGCCAGCTTCGCCGTGCACGCCAAGCGCACCGCCGGATACCGGCCGCTGGAGCAGATGGCCCTGGATTACGCCCTTGCCGGCATCACCACGATTGATGAAGTCATACGCGTCTCGGCGGACACCGAGGCCCTGGAACCCGCCGCCGCCCCCGTGGCCGCCGCGCCCGCGTCGGCCGTGTCGTAGCCGGTGAATTCCAATGCCTAGCTACCGTTACCGCGGCCGCAACCGCATGGGCGAACTCATCGAGGGCCGGGTCGAGGCGGCGAACACCGGCGCCGTCGCGGCCCAGTTGATCGACGGCGGCGTCACGCCGCTGGAGATCACCGAAGCCGCGGCGCGGGCGGGGGCGGTGGACTGGCGGATTTTCAAGGAGCAACCCACGCTGACGGATCTCATTCTGTTCGCCCGCCAGCTCTACGCGCTGCTGAAGGCCGGCGTGCCCATCATCCAGGCCATGACCGGCCTGGTGCGATCCACCCGCAACGCGGGGCTGGTGGAGGTGCTCAAGGATGTTCAAACCCAGATTGAATCGGGTCGCGAACTGTCCGCCTGCCTGGCGCGGCATCCCAGGGTGTTCAGCACGCTGTTTGTCGCCGTGGTGCGCGTCGGCGAGAAGACGGGCCGGCTCGATGACGCCCTGTGGCAGCTGGCGCAGTATCTGGATCTGGAAAAGGACACCCGCGAACGGGTCAAGGCGGCGCTGCGATATCCCGCCATGGTGCTCATCGCCATCGCCGTCGCCATGGGCATCCTCAACGTGGTGGTGATCCCGCAATTCGCCGCCTTGTTCGCACGCGTGAACGTGGAACTGCCCCTGCCCACGCGCATCCTGATCGGCACGTCCAACCTGTTCGTCCACTACTGGCCGGCCATGATCCTCGGCGTCCTGCTGATCGCGGTCGTGGCGCGTTCGTGGGTGGCCACGGAGCCGGGCCGTCTGGCGTGGGACCGTTTCAAGCTGCGGCTGCCGTTGGTGGGCGACATCCTGAAGCGCGCCGCCCTCGGTCGGTTCGCGCGCGCCCTGTCCATGGCGCTGAAGTCGGGTGTGCCCCTCACCCAGGCGCTCAACGTCGTGGCCCGCGCGGTGGACAACACCTATATCGGGAGTCACATCCTGGGAATGCGCACCGGCGTGGAACGCGGCGACACGCTCAGCCACACGGCGGCGGGCACCGGCATTTTCTCGGCACTGGTCATCCAGATGCTGACGGTGGGCGAGGAGACCGGTGCGATCGATCAATTGATGGAGGAAGTGGCCGGTTTTTATGAACGCGAGGTGGATTACGACATCAAGAACCTGAGCCAGACCATCGAGCCCGTCCTGATCGTGTGCATCGGCGGCATGGTGCTGATCCTGGCGCTCGGCATCTTCCTGCCGATGTGGGACCTGGCGAGCGTGAAGCTCAGGCACTGATGGCGGTTGAAACCGCGATCCTGCGCCGGAACCTCGGCCGTTTCGAAACGGCCATGGTTGTGATCGTGATGGGGATATTGACGGCGGTCTTCCACCAGCGGGTGCAACGGCTGGAGGCCGAAATGGATCACGCCGCCGTCGATTTGATGATCAACCAGCTCCGCACCCAGTTGCTTATTTTCCAGGCGGAACTGGCGATCGCCGGCAAAGGCGCGCGGCTGGTGGATTACGACGGGCGCAATCCCTTTGCGCTGATGTCGGCGGTGCCGACCAACTATGCCGGGGAGATCGACGGCGACCGGCCGGAGCAGATGGCGCCGGGCCACTGGTATTTCGACAGGCGCGACGGCTGGATCATCTACCGGGTGATGAATGATGCGTATTTCAGGAGCGACCTGCCGGGGCCGGGGCGCTTGCGGTACCGTTTGAGCCTGGATTACGAGGATGTCAACAGCAACGGCCGTTATGATGCGGGTGTGGACAGGGCATGGGCCTTGTCTGTGCAAAAACTGGATCACTATGAATGGACCGGAAAGTGAGGGGATGGGGGGTTTTTCCGCAGTGCGCAACCATGATTCTGGAAACAATCGCATAAATTTGTGCTAGCATTTAAAAAAGAAAGGAGAGTAATCATGAAAACAGTGCAGCAAGGTTTCACCTTGATTGAATTGGTCACGGTCATCGTCATTCTGGGCATCCTGGCGGCCTTCGCCCTGCCGCGGTTCGCGGGGCTGGAGACACAGGCGCGGGTTTCGGCCGTGAACGGTATCGCAGGGGGTGTGAGGGCCGGCGCGGCATTGGCGCATGCCGCCCAACTCGCCCAGGGCAAGAGCACGGGCGCGGCGGTCACCATGGAAGGCAACTCCGTGGCCATGACCTTTGGCTACCCCACCGCCGCGGCGGCGGGTATTGACAAGACTCTTCAAAGCACCGCTGGTTTTACTGCTGCCGGCAGCAGATACTATTACATCAGCAGTGCACCCACGACAGCCACTTGCAGGGTGACCTATACAGCGCCCGCCGCTGCGAATAATCCTCCGACCATCACTCCCTCGACAGGAGGCTGCTAGCGGGTTTTTTAGAAGCACGTCGCGGCCGCCCGGCACCCGACGGGGGGTCAAGGGTGCGTGTGGCAGGAAACTGAAGGAGGCATGCAGCAGACCCGCGTCGCGATTTCGTGGAGCGGCAAGGCCCCGCCAGGGGGTCGTGTCAATGGCTACACCCTCACGGAGTTGGTGACCGTCCTGGTGATTGTAGGCATCGTGGCGGCATTTGCCGGACCGCGGTTCTTCACCACCACTGATTTCACCAGGCGCGGTTTCTATGAAGACGCGCTGGCGGCGCTGCGCTACGCGCAGAAATTCGCCATCGCCTCCCGCTGCACCTCGGTCACCGCCACCTTTACCGCCGGCACCGGCCCGCCCGCGGGCTATGCCCTCACCCGCGCCGGTTGTCCGCCGGGCAACACCAGCGGAGCAGTGGTGCGGCCGGACGGCAGCAACTTCAGCAACACCGCGCCTTCCGGAGTGGCGGTCTCCGCCGCCACGATCACCTTTGACGAGATGGGCCGCACCACCGCGTCCGCCACCGTGACCGTCGGCGGCCGCACCATCACCGTGGAACAGGAAACCGGGTTCGTCCATTGAAGCGCCGTTCGCAAAGTGGCCTGACCCTCATCGAACTGGTCAGTTCGATCCTGATCCTGATCATCGCCGTGGGCGGCGTGATGCTGGCGGTGAACAGCGCCACCAGCCGCAGCGCCGATCCCATGATCGAGGAACAGGCCGCCGCCATCGCCCAGTCCTATCTGGAGGAGGCCCTGCTCAAGCCCTTCTGCGATCCGGACTGGGCGGGGGCGGCGACCTGTCCCACCAGCTGCGTGACCTCGGCCTGCGGCACCTGTGCCGGCGCCATCGGGCCGGCCGAGACGCGCGCCACTTATGACGACGTTTGCGATTACAATTTCACCGACGCCGGCGCCCGCGATCAGACCGGCGCGGCGCTGGCGGGACTGGGCGGTTACACCGTGCAAATCACCACGACCAGCACGGGCGTGACCTTCAACGGTTTGAATTCCAACGCCGGCCAGGTGGTGCGCGTGGACGTCAGGGTGACTCATCCCGCGCTCACCGGCGCCCGCACCGTGACCGGCTACAGGACGAATTACTGACCCATGGGGCGCGCGCGGTTTTCTGCCGGCTTTACGCTCGTCGAGATGGTGACGGTCATCGTCATCGGCGGCATTCTCGCGGCGGTGGCCTGGCGCAACATTTCGCAACCCATCACGGGCTTCGAGGACTCCACGCGGCGCGCGCAACTGGTCGACGTCGCCGAGAGCGCGCTGCACCGCATGACCAGCGAAATCCGGCTGGCGGCGCCCAACAGTGTCCGGTTGACGTCCAACGGCGTCACGTTTCTTTCCACCTGCACCGCGAGTGCCGGCACACCGTGCGCGATCGAAATCCTGCGTACCGTCAGCGGCGGCCGTTATCGTGCCCAAGCCGACAGCACCAACAATGATGTCTGCGCCAGTGGCGACGGAGATACGCTTAATTTCAACGTCGCCGCCGATTGCTTCGAGGTGTTGGGGCCGCCGACGACTTTCAGCTTCGGCACCATCACGCCCGGCGGTGCAGGCGCCACCCAAGCGAATTGTTTATCGAATGCACTCACCGCCAACTGTTTGGTCATCTATAACACGGGTCAGAGTGGCGCCAATGCCTACGCCGGGGACGATATCGCCGTGGTGACGGCGGCCACGCCGGTGACCGCGCCGACCTCGGTGTCGTTCAACATTGCGCCCAAGACCAAGTTTCCCACCGGTTCGCCCAGCCAGCGCTTCGACATTGTCGACACGCCGGTCAGTTTTGTTTGCGACGTTTCCACGAATCAAATCAATCGCTACGACGCCTATCCCATTGCCGCAACTCACGCCATGCCACCGGGAGGCGCCGCTAAGCTGCTGGCGAACCAGGTGACGGCGTGCCGGTTCGATTACACGGCGGGCACCGCGACGCGCGCCGGCCTCGTGACCATCTCCCTCACGGTCGGGGATCCCAGCGCCACCAGCGGCGGCGCGATGCAGGTGACGCTCCTCGATCAGGCGCACGTCCTCAACGTGCCATGAACGGCATCCATCGATTCCAGAGGGGCTTTTCACTGGTCGGGACGGTGTTCATCATCACCGTGCTGGCGGCGGTGGCGGCGTTCATGGTGACCATCACCGGCACGGAGCAGGCGGCGGCGACGTATTCGCTGCAGGGCGCGCGCGCCTACGCCGCGGCGCAAAGCGGCATCGAGTGGGCCGCGCGCCAGGCCTTGGTGGCCGGCAGTTGCGCCGCCAGCGCCACCATCACGCCGGCCTCCGGCGCGCCGAACAACTTCACCATCACGGTGACCTGCGCCGCAACGTCGGTGACGGAGGGCGCGAAAACCTACAACGTGTACAACCTGTCTGCCACGGCCACCACCGGATCAACGGCCACCGCCGATCTCATCACCCGCAGCGTGCAGGCGAGCGTCACCAATGGTTGAACCGTGGACCGCGTCATGGCCGCCCGCGAACACCGGCGGACTGATTCATCGAGGGATGCAAGCGTGATGATTTGGATGCCAAGGATCAGAAGGCCTTCTCCCGCAGCAGTGATGGCGGTGGCGCTGCTGCTGACCGCCGCGGCGTACTGGCCCGGCCTGCACGGTGAATTCGAGTTCGACGACTATCCCAATATCGTGAAGGTCGACGCCCTGCACGTGTCGCAGGCCAGTCTGCGGGCTTTTCGGGACGCCGCGCTGGTCGGCAACGCCGGCCAGCGGCCGCTGGCGTACCTCAGTTTCGCCCTGAACCATTATTTCTTCGGTCTCGATCCCTTTTACTTCAAGTTCGTCAACCTGGTCATCCATCTTGCAAACGGCGTCCTGCTGTTTCTGCTGGGGCGCATCCTGCTCGCGGAGATGTACATCGCATCCGCCCTGTGCGCGCCACTGGCGGCGATCGCGGCGGCGATCTGGCTGCTCCATCCGCTGAATCTCACCAGCGTGCTGTACGTGGTGCAGCGCATGACCAGCCTGGCCAGTTTGTTCATGCTGGCGGGGATGCTCTGTTACGCGGCGGGCAGGCAGCGGATGCTAACGGGGGGCAGGGGGCGCGCGCTCATCGCCTGGGGATCGTGCGGCTTCGGCCTGCTTGCACTTGCGACCAAGGAAATCGCCGTGCTGATGCCGGCATACCTGCTGGTGATGGAAGTGACGGCGTTTCGCTGGCGCGCGGCCCGCATGGCGGATCGGAAATTCCTGCAAGTATTTTTCGCCCTGGCCCTCGTGCTGCCGGCGCTGGCCGCGGGACTGTACCTGTTGTCCGGGCCGGGCTGGTTCGTTGAAGGTTACCAGGACCGCGGCTTCACGGTGGTGGAACGGCTCATGACCGAGGCGCGCGTGCTGTGGTTTTATCTCTCGCTGATTGTCTATCCGGACATCGCGCGCATGGGCCTGTACCACGACGATATCGCGCCGTCGCACGGCTTGTTGGCGCCGCCGACCACCTTGTTTTCCATCCTCGGCCTGATTGTGCTGCCGGCGCTGGCCGTGCGATCACTGCGGCGGATGCCGCCGCTGGCGCTGGCAATAGGGTGGTTTCTCGCCGGCCATGCGCTGGAATCAACGATACTGCCGCTGGAAATCGCCCACGAGCACCGCAATTATCTGCCCGACTTCGGGCCCATCCTGGCGGTCACGTGGGCGCTGGTCATGATGGCGCGCGCCACCGCCGCCTGGTGGCGTCTTGCGCCGCCGGTTCTCTACCTTGTTTTGATGTTCAACAACACCTTCGCGCGGGCGTGGGACTTCGGGGAGTACGCGGGACACACCGTGGAGGAGGCGATCAACCACCCGCAATCGGCGCGCTCGATGCATGCCCTCGGCTGGTTATATTACCGTATCTACTTGAAAACGCATGACGCTTCGACACTGGCGCTGGCGCAGGATACGCTGCAACGCGCCGGCGAACTCGATCAAATCGACATCCTGCCCTATCACACGCTGGTCATGATAGCTTATGAAACCGGACTCCCGCCCGATCCCGGCTGGTTCTCCGCCATCAGGCGGCGGCTGGCTGCAGGCCCGGCGGCCCACGCCAATCTGGCCTACCTGGCGGATTTGGTGTATTGCCAGCGCAGTTTTTGCAAAATCCCCTTCAGCGAAATGGAGGGTTTTTTTGACGCCTGGGTGCACAACCCCGGGAACAGCCGGCGCATGATGGCGGAGATCTACAATCTGCGCGCCGCTTGGGAGCGCGATCGCGGCCGACAAATTGCGGCCGGCGAATATCTGCAAAAGGCCATTGCGATGGATCAGGACGACCCCATGTTCCATGTCGGGCTCGCCAACTGGTACGCGCAGCGGGGCGACAGGCGGCTGGCGTATGCGGAACTTGCAATCGTGGGCAGGCTCGATCCGCTGGGCAGATATCAAAGGGCGGTCATGGTTGATCAGTTGCTGCGCGCGGCGGCGCCGGCAATCGACAATCAGAAAAATTGACGGGCGCTTGAGGAAAGGATGGTTCAGGACGCGGCGCGGCGGCCCGCGCTGTCCGCCGGCGCCGCGGCCGCCGCCGGCAGCCTGAGCAGCGGTTTTCCGGTCATCTCCCTCGGGATGGGCAGGCCCATGATGGTGAGCAGGGTGGGCGCCACGTCGGCCAGCGTGCCGCCGGGCGCCATCGCCGCCGGCCGCCCCACGTAGATCAACGGCACCTTGTTGCTGGTGTGCGCCGTGTGCGTCTGGCCGATGACGTGCTTGGTCGAGACCTCGCGCATTTTCTCCGCGTTGCCGTGATCGGCGGTGATGAGCATTTCCATGCCGGCCTCGCGGGCCGCGGTTTCGATGCGGCCCAGGCACAGGTCCAGCGTCTCGATGGCCCTGACCGCCGCCTCGAAGTTGCCGGTGTGGCCGACCATGTCGGCGTTGGCGAAGTTGCAGATGATGGCGGCGTATTTTTTGCCGCGGATGGCCTCCACCAGCCGGTCGGTGACCTCCGCGGCGCTCATGGCCGGCTGCTGATCGTAGGTCGGCACGTGCGGCGAGGGCACCAGGATGCGGTCCTCGCCCGGGAACACGCGCTCCTCGCCGCCGTTGAAAAAGAAGGTCACGTGCGCGTACTTCTCGGTCTCGGCGATGCGCAGCTGCTTCAAGCCCAGGCCGGCGATGTATTCGCCGAAGGTGTTGGGGATGTGCTGGGGCGGGAAGGCCACCGGCGCGTCGTAGTCGTCGCTGTAGCGCGTCATGGTGACGAACGCGCCCGGTCGCGGCGTGCGCGCGCGGGTGAAACCGTCGAAGCGCCTTTCCAGGAAGGCCTCGCTCAGCTGCCGCGCGCGATCGGCTCGAAAATTGGCGAAGACCACGGTATCGCCGTCCTCGACCCGCACCGGCTGTCCGCCGCGGGGAACGATGACCGTGGCCTTCACGAACTCGTCGGTCTCGCCGCGGGCGTAGGCCATGTCCAGCGCGATCAGCGGATCGTTGGCGGTGTACAAACCGCGCCCGTCGGCGACGAGATCATAGGCGGCCTGGGTGCGCGACCAGCGGTGATTGCGGTCCATGGCATAGTAACGGCCGATGAGGCTGGCGATGCGACCGCAGCGCCGGAGCTCGTTGAACTTGAGCATGACCTTTTGCAGCGACAGGCCCGCGCTCTTCGGCGGGGTGTCGCGGCCGTCGAGGAAGGCGTGGACGTAGATGCGACTCACGCCGCGCCCGGCGGCCATCTCCATCAGCGCCAGCACGTGGTCCTCGTGGCTATGCACGCCGCCGGGCGACAAGAGTCCCAGCAGGTGCACGGCGCGCTCCTCCGCGGCCGCGGCGTCAAAGGCGCGTGTGAGGACCGGGTTGCGATGGAATTCACCCTCGCGGATGGCGGTGATGCGGGTGAATTCCTGGTCGATGGTCCGCCCGGCGCCGAGGTGCATATGGCCGACCTCGGAGTTGCCCATCTGATGTTCCGGCAGTCCGACGTCGAGGCCGGAGGCGCTGATCAACATGTGGGGACATCCCGCCCACAGGCGATCCCACACCGGCTTCTGGGCGCTGTGGATGGCGTTGTACTGCGTGTTCTCGGAGTAACCCCAGCCGTCGAGGACGATCAGGAGCACCGGTTGACACGGCGGCGGCATGAATCTTTAGGCGCGGCTCTGGTTCGTGCCGAACGGCACGTTTCAATCAGACAGTGTATCATGAAGCGTATTCCAACCGCAGTCATTCATCCGCAGCGAGATTCATGACAACCATGTCGCGGCTACCTGAATTCATCGTCCATCACTGGCTGTTGTTTTCCTTGCTCGGGCTGATTCTGGCGTTGCTGGCCCACAATCTCGCCGGGGAATTCAGCCGTGGCGGCGGAATGCTGGCGCCCAGGCAGGCGGTGCAACTCATCAACCGGCAGGGCGCGCTGGTGCTGGACGTGCGCGAACAACAGGAATTCGAGCGCGGGCACATCGTCAACGCGCGCCATGCGCCGGCCGCCACGCTGGACGCGCAGTTGCCGGCGCTGGCCCCTTACCGCGAACGGCCGGTGCTGTTATATTGCGCCGCCGGCGACGTCTCCGCCAGGGCCGGCAGGGCGCTGCGGCGGGCGGGTTTCTCGCGGGTGCACGTATTGAAAGGCGGGCTCAACTCCTGGCGGCAGGAAAACCTCCCGGTGGTGGTTTGACCGGTGCGGGGGCGGCTTTGATCGGCGCAAGTACAACCACAGAAAGAGGTCATCATGGCTGAGGAAAAAAGCACGACGGCGAACACCGCGTCGGACCACAAGCCCGACGGCAAGACGCGCACGGGCCATTTGAGCATCCAGAAGGTGTACGTGAAGGATTTGTCCTACGAGGCGCCGAACACGCCGCACATCTTCATGGAGGAGTGGAAGCCGACCGTGGACCTGCAGCTCGCCAACAGCACGGCACCGCTCGGCGGCGACATCCACGAAGTGGTGCTGACCGTGACCGTGACGGTGCGCTTCGATGAGAAGGTGGCCTACTTGATCGAGGTCAAGCAGGCCGGCATCTTCAATCTGGCCGGCTTTCCGGAACAGCATCTGGCGCCGGTGCTGGCCACCGTCTGCCCCAACATCCTGTTTCCGTTCGCGCGCGAGGTCGTGTCCGACATCGCCACCAAGGCCGGCTTCCCGCAGTTGCTGCTGGCACCGGTCAACTTCGAGGCCCTGTACGCGCAGGAGGTCATGCGCCAGCGCAACGCGGCGGCCGAAGGCGCCACCGCGCCCGCGGCTACGGCGCACTGAAAAATGACTTGACCCAACGGCGGCGAGCGCGTGAGGCAGCGGCCGATATTGATCGCCGGCGCCGGTTCGTGGGGCACGGCGCTGGCCATGCTCGTGGCCCGCAACGGCCATCCCGCCCTGCTATGGGGACGTGACGCGGCGCATGTCACGACCTTGAGCCGCGAGCGCTGCAATGCGCGTTATCTGCCCGGCTTCGTCTTCCCGCCGCTGCTCTCGCCGGTGGAGGAGCTGGAGGAGGCGCTGGCGCAGGCGGGCGACGTGATCGTCGCCGTGCCGGTGGCTGGGTTGCGCGCGGTGCTGGAACAAATCGCCGTGCATGCGCCGCCCGATGTCCGCATCAGCTGGGCCTGCAAAGGCTTCGAGCACGACACCCTGTGCCTGCCGCACGAGGTCGTGGAGCAGATGTTCAGCCGCGACTGCCCGCAGGCCGTCCTCTCCGGACCTTCGTTCGCCAGGGAGGTCGCCGCCGGCGTGCCGACGGCAATCGTCGTCGGCAGCCGTGACGCGGCCTTCGCCGCCGATCTGGTGGCGCGTCTCCACCACGGCCGGTTCCGCGCCTACCGCAGCGAGGACGTCACCGGCATTGAAATCGGCGGCGCGGTTAAGAACGTGTTCGCCATCGCCGCCGGCATCAGCGACGGGCTGGGCTTCGGCGCCAACAGCCGCGCCGCGCTCATCACGCGCGGCCTGGCCGAGATGATGCGACTGGGAGAGGCGATGGGCGCGCACCGCGAGACCTTCATGGGCCTGGCGGGTCTAGGCGATCTGGTGCTGACCTGCACGCAGGATCAGTCCCGCAACCGCCGTCTCGGGCTGGCGCTCGCGGCAGGCAGGGACCTCGCCACGGCCTTGAAGGAGATCAACCAGACCGTGGAAGGGGTGCACACCGCAGGCGCCGTCGTGCAGCTGGCGGGGCGGTACGGGGTCGAGATGCCCATCGCGGTGGAGGTGGCGCGCATTCTGCGCGGCGATACCGCACCGCAGGCCGCGGTTCAGACACTGCTCGCGCGCGAGGCGACGTCTGAATAGCGCCGGATATAGTCGTCGCTGACGATTTTTCAGCGCACGCAAAGCGAAAACACAGCGTCCGGTTTGCTTCATTTTCAATGAGGCAACCTTCATTGAAAACGGCGGCATGTCCCTATGCCGCCGGACCTCTGGAGAGTTCAAAATAATCCGCGGGTTCGTTCACACCGGCGAAACCGCACTGCCGCCAGGCCTCGTAGACCGCGATCGCGACGGCGTTGGAGAGATTCAGGCTGCGCACGCCGGCGCGCATCGGGATGCGCAGCAGCGCCTTCGCGCCCAGTGGTTCCCGCACCCATGGCGGCAGGCCGCGGGTCTCCGGTCCGAACAGCATTGCGTCGCCAACGGCGTAGCGGACGTCCGTGAACAGGCGCGTGGCGTGTGTCGAGAACCCGAACAGGCGCCGCGGCGCGATCAGGGACAGAAATGACTCCAGCGATTCGTGCTCCCGGCAGCGCGCGTGCTCGTGGTAGTCCAGTCCGGCGCGTTTGAGCTCGCGGTCGTCCATGCGGAATCCGAGGGGGTGGATCAGATGCAATTGCGCCCCGGTGTTGGCGCACAGGCGTATAATATTGCCCGTGTTCGGCGGAATTTCCGGCTGGTACAGGACGACGTGAAACATAATGATGTTGACGGCTGACGATCAAAAAATGCTCGCGCTCGATTTCTGCGGGCTCAAGTTCGCAACGCCGCTGGTGCTGCTCTCGGGGTGCGTCGGTTTCGGCGAGGAGTATACGCGCATTGTCGGCTTTTCCAACCGCGACGCCGGCGCGGTGTGCCTCAAGGGCACCACGCTTAAAGCCCGGCTCGGCAACGCGCCGCATCGCATCGCCGAGACGCCCGACGGCATGCTGAACAGCATCGGCCTGCAAAATCCCGGCGCGCGTTACGTCGTCGACAAGATACTCCCGCAACTCGACTTCAGCGAGACACGCTTCATCGCCAACGTCTCCGGATCGACCGTGGAGGAGTACGAGGAGGTCACGCGCATCTTCGATGATTCGCCCATCGACGCCATCGAGATCAACATCTCCTGTCCGAACGTGAAGGAGGGCGGCGTGCAGTTCGGCAACGACCCGGTGATGTCGGCACGCGTGGTCGAGGCCTGCCGCCGGGCGACGAAGAAGCCCCTCATCACCAAGCTGTCGCCCAACCAGACCGACATCGCCGAGAACGCGCGCCGCTGCATCGAGGCGGGCACCGATGCGCTCGCCGTCATCAATACGCTGATGGGCATGGCCATCGACATCCAGAAACGCAAGCCCGTCATCGGCAACAACCAGGGCGGGCTTTCCGGCCCGGCCATCAAGCCCATCGCGCTGCTCAAGGTACACCAGGTCTATCAGGTCAGCAGGCCGCATGACATCCCAATCATCGGCCAGGGCGGCGTCACGTCCGCCCATGACGCCATAGAATTTCTGATCGCCGGCAGCACCGCCGTCGGGGTGGGCACCGCCCTGTTCTACGATCCGCTGATCTGCCCCAAGATCAACGCCGGCATCGTCGAATACCTGAAGCGCCACCGACTGGGGGGCGTGCGCGATCTCGTCGGCTCGCTGCAGCTGCATGACCACCCATCCGCCGTGTGCACCGGCTGACGCCGCGCCCCAGCGGGATCAATCCTTGAATACAAACAACGCGGCGGTCAGCGTCACGCCAATGCCGTAAAGCAGCCAGGGGGTGGAGAAGAAATAGGGGTAGACCATGAGGGCCAGGCCCAGGGCCATCGGCTTCCAGCGGGATGTTTTCCTGCCATGGCGGAAGGCCGCCAGGCCGACGATGCCGAAGATAATCGCGGCGAACAGCGCGGCAGGCGCGGGCATGGGATCAGGCGCGCGGCTTGAAGGCCGAAGGCCGTCCCCTCACGTCGCGCGGCCCCCCTCGGCGCGAGGGGCCTTGCTCGCCTTGGGGTCGATGCCGAGCGTCTTCAACTTGCGGTGCAGGTGGGTGCGCTCGAGGCCGATCTTCTCGGCCACGCGGCTGACGTTGCCGTGTTCCAGCTGCAGCTGGTATTCCAGGTACGCGCGATCGAATTCCTCGCGCGCCTGCCGGTAGGGGATGTCATAGTTTGTGGCGGCCGCCTCCGGCGCCATGGTGGTTTGGAGCCCGAGAGCCCGATCGACCTCGCGCGCCTCGATGATCTCGCTCTGCCCGAGGATGAGCAGCCGCTGGACGAGGTTGCGCAATTCGCGCACATTGCCGGGCCATTCATAATTGCGCAGACGCTGCAGGGCGCCGGCGGAAAAGCGGCGCGGGGACAGGCCCTCCTGCGCCACCGCTGTCTCGAGGTAATGGGACAACAGCAGCGGCACGTCCTCGCCGTGTTCGCGCAACGGCGGCACCGCGACCGGCACCACGTTGAGGTGATAGTACAAGTCATCGCGGAAGCGGCCCTGGGTCACGGCCTCCTTGAGATCGCGGCGGCTGGCGGCGATCACCCGCACGTCGAGCTTCACCGGCTCGCGGCCGTTGGCGCGCAGCAAAGACTGTTTTTCCAGCACCTCAAGCAGGCGCGCCTGCAGCGGAAGTTCGAGATCGGCCACATCCTTGAGGAACAGCGTTCCGCCATTGGCGCGCTCAATGGCGCCCGTGAAGATTTGCCCGCTCCGCTCGCTCCCGAACAGTTCCTCCTCCAGCGCCTCCGCCGCCACGGCGGCGATGTTGAAGGCCACGAACGACGCCTCGGCGCGCGGGCTGTGCGCATGCAGGTAACGCGCGAAGACCTCCTTGCCGCTGCCCGATTCGCCGGTCATGAAGACGGTGGTCTTGTGCTGCGCCAGCCGTTGCAGGCTGGTTTTGAGTTGCGTAATCACTCGGCTGTCACCCAACGGCTCGCTGACCACGGCCTGCCGGCGCAGGGCGACGTTTTCGCGCTTGAGCGAGGCCGCCTCCAAGGCGCGCTGCATGGTGACCTGGAGCTTGGCGTAGGACAGCGGTTTCTCGACGAAATCGTAGGCGCCGAGCCGGGTCGCTTCGACGGCGGTCTCCACGGTGCCGTGGCCGGAGATCATGATCACCGGCGGGTCGAGGCCGCCCGCGCCGGCCCACTCCTTGAGCAGCGAAATGCCGTCGCCGTCGGGCAGCCAGATGTCGAGCAGAATCAGATCGAGCGCGTGATCACGCCGCGCCGCGCGGGCCTCGGCGACGCTGGCGGCCAGGCTCACCTCATGGCCCTCGTCGGCCAGGAATTCCTTGAGCAGGTTGCGGATGTCCGGCTCGTCGTCCACCACCAGAATGTGCCGGCGGTTCACGCGGCGTTGCTCCTGGCGCTGCCGGCCGCCGGAGACGTGGCGGGCCGGAGCGCGGCCGGAACGGAAACCGGCAGGCGGATGACGGCCGTCGCGCCGCCGTCGGGATTGTTCTCCACCCACACCCTGCCGCCGTGCTCCTCGATGATCTTTTTGACGATCGGCAGACCAAGACCGGTGCCCTTGGGTTTGCTGCTGACGTAAGGCTCGAACACCTGCGACAGCATCTCCGGCGCTATGCCGGGCCCGCGATCCATGATCCGCAGTTCAACGGCCGCGGTGTCGGCCTCCCGCAACAGACGCGTGGCGACCTTGATCCGGCACCGCGGCTGATCCGCTTGGGCCTCGATGGCGTTGCTGATGAGGTTGTTCATCACCTGGCGCAGGCGGTTGGGGTCGGCGTGCACCGGGGGCAGATCGGAGGCCAGCTCGGCCGCGAGCGTCATCCGCGGGTCGTCGCTGCGGTACAAATCCAGCACTTCATCGATCAGCCGGTTCAAATTGATCGGCTCGTGGTCGGCGGTGGGATTGCGGGCGTAATCCGAGAAGGTGTTCACCATGCCCTTCATCGTCTCCACCTGCTGGATGATGGTGGTGGTCAGCCGCTCCAGCGTTTCCGTCTCCGCGGCGGGCAGGGTGCGCAGGTATTTCAGCCGCAGCCTCTCGGCGGCGAGCTGGATGGGCGTCAGCGGATTTTTGATCTCGTGCGCCAGCCGCCGCGCCACCTCGCTCCAGGCGGCATCTCGCTGGCCCTGCACCAGCGCGGTGACGTCATCGAAGACGATGACGTGGCCACCGTGCTCGTGCGCCGCCGTCAACAGCGCGCCCCGGCACATCAGCAACTGGCGGCCGGACAGCCCGAACAACGTTATCTGCTCCTGCCATTCGCGATCGCCGGCGTGCAGGTGGCGCAGCAGGCTGTCCACGAATGGGCCGGTATGCGGCAGCTGCCGACCCAGGTCTTCAAGCGAACCGCCGCCGGGCCGCGTCCCCGGCACGCCCAGGATGTGCGCGGCGGCGGCATTGGCGGTGCGCACCTGGAGGCCGGAGTCGATGGTCAGCACCCCCGTGGACAGCCGCCCCACCACCGCTTCGAGATAGAGCCGCTGGGCCTCGACTTCCGCGCGCGACTCCCTCGCCTCGTCGCGCGCCGCGGCCAGGCGCCGGGTCATCTCGTTGAACGATTCCACCAGCACACCCATGTCATCGCGGCGGTCCACCGGCAAAATGGTTCCGTAATCACCGGTGGCGACCGCGCGCGTGCCCTGCACCAGATCGCGGATCGGCGCCGCCAGATTTTCCGCCGAGTAGAACGCCAGCCACACCGCGCCCAGAAGGCTGAACAGCAGCACCAGCGTGAGCGTGAGGATGAATCCGATCTTCAATTGCGTTCGCAAGTACGCCAGCTCTTTGTATTTCACGAACGCCTGTTCCGCCTTGCCGGCCATCGCCGTCATGCGCCCGGCGACCGGATACAGGGCCTGCAGGATGCGCGCGTCGCTGCCAATCCCCACTCCCGGCACGTTGACCACGATGCGGATGCTGAGGCGATCGTCGCGCACAGGGTCGAGCCCGATGTAATTTTCCTTCTGGCGCAGTTGCAGCAGCACCGTCTCCGACGGCAGGGTGGGCGAAAGCTCCGTGCTGGCCACGACCGCGCCCTTGGCGGTCAGCAGCGTCAGCTCCTCGGCGCCGCTGGTGTGCCGCAGTTCATCCAGATCCACGGCCGGCACCGGGGGGGGTTCGTTGACCACGATGGTGTTGTCCGGCAGATCCAGGTCCTCGAAATTCAGGCGCACGCTGCCGCGCGCGGGCTGGTAGAGGCTCTCCGCCAGCTGCTGGGTCTGCTTCAGCAGCTCGCGCATGCGCAAATCCAGGGAGGCGCGGCTCAGGTCGAGCGCATTGCTCAGGGCCTCCTCTATGTTCACGTCGAACCAGTTGTCGATGCCGCGCCGGACGACGTCGACCGAGAAGCCATAGACGATCAACAGCGGCGGCACGGCGACGCCGGCGAACATCAGGGTCATGCGCCGTTTCAGCCGCGCCCCGGGGGCGGCGGCGGCCAATTCGCGCCACAGACGGCGGATGTTGACGCCGATGATGACGGCGAAGAACAGCAGGCCCGCCGTGTTCACCACCAGGAGCAGCGAATAGATGCTGCCGAACCGCTCGGAATTCTGCAGGGCGTCGCTCATCATCATGAGCGAACCGAGCAGCAGCGAGCCAAGGAGGGCAATGGCCAGCAGCAGGCGCGTGCGCGGCTTCACGGGGTGAGCGTCCAGCGATAGGGGGGTGACTTGATCCGCCAGGCGCTCTCAAAATACGCCGCCGGCCGCAACGGCGCCGGCAGGGATTCGATGTCCAGCCGCGCGCTCAGGCGGGCCTGATAAGGCGTATCGGCGTCCAGCAGCTTGCGCTCCACCACCGCCATGTCGCGAATGGTGCCGAGCGCCTCCAGGGCCTCGCGCAACTGCGGGAAGCTGTGGCGGGTTTTGATGGTGAGGTTGCTGACCAGGTAGCTGCGGCTCAAGGCGTGATATTCCAGGCGCAGCCAGTGCCGGCTGTCGGCGACCACGGCGTCCCACAGATACGGCCGCTGCCTGAGGAGTTCGACCTCGACGGCGAAGGTGAGCGGTATGCCGCTTTCCAGCGCCTGGCGCGCCTCGTCGCTCAACTCGTAATGCAGCCGGGCATCGACCAGATAAATGTCGTGCTCGATGCGTGCGCTGGCCGATTCTATGACGATGCCGGGTTCGGCGATGGCATGAGCCGGCGAGGCGATCTGGGCGGCCAGCAGCAGGCACAGCATGGCCACCGCTCTCAAGGCCGGGTGTCCGGCGCCGTCAGGTCTTGGCCAGCAGGGCATAGTAAAATCCATCCATCTGATCATCGCCGGGCAGGATCTGGCGGCCGGGATCGGCGGCAACGCCCCATGACGCCGGCCGCTCCTCCACCCGCGCATCGCGGTGATGGGCCAGGAACTCCCGGATTTGCATCTGGTTCTCATCGGGCAGGATTGAACAGGTGGCATACAACAGCTTACCTCCGCGCGCCAGCAACGGCCACAGGGCCTGCAGTAATTGCCGTTGCTTTTCGACCAACGCCGGGACATCCGTGGGCCGGCGCAACAATTTGATGTCGGGATGGCGGCGGATGACGCCGGTGGCCGAGCAGGGCGCATCAAGCAGGATGCGATCGAGCGCCCGCCCGTCCCACCACTCCCGCGGCCGGCCGGCGTCCGCCACGCGCACGTCGCAGCTGAGTCGCAGGCGCCGCAGATTGTCGCGCAGCCGTCGCAGTCGGGCGGCGTCGGTGTCGATGGCGAGCAATTGCCCCAGCCGCGGCTCGCTCTCCAGGATGTGCGTGGTCTTGCCGCCCGGCGCCGCGCAGGCGTCCAGCACCCGGTGGCCGGGCCGCAGGTCCAGCAGCACGGCCGCCAATTGGGCGGCCTCGTCCTGCGCCGAACAGCGGCCCGCGTCGAAGCCGGGCAGCGCGGCGACGTCCATGGCTTGTTCCAGGTACAGCGCCGCGGGCGCATGCCGGCCGGCGCGGGAGGCAATGTGGTGCCGCGACAGCTCGGCCTGGTAATCCTCGCGTGTGCCTCGCAGCAGATTCACGCGCAGGCAGAGCGGCGGGCGCGCATTGTTGGCGTCGAGGATCTCCCGCCATTGTCGCGGCCAGGCCGCCTGCAGCCGTTCGATCAGCCAGTCGGGATGGCTGTGGCGGGCGGCGGCTGACGCAGCCACCGCCTGGTCATGCGCCGCGCGGTCGCGATCGTGGGCGCGGAGCACAGCATTCACAAGTCCGCAGGCCCATTCCTTGCGCAGCGCGCGGCAGGCCTCCACGGTGGAGGTCACGGCGACGTGCGCCGGTGTTTGCAGGATGCGCAATTGATAAAGGCCGATGAGCAACAGGGCTTCGATGTCCGCGTCCCGTTCCTTCAGCGGATGTTGCAGCAGGCGTTGGGCGACGAACTGGAGCTGGTGCGCATATCGCAACGTCCCATAAGCCAGTTCCTGCGCCAGGGCGCGCGGCCGCGGTCCGGGCACCGTTCGCAGCGCCACGGGCAGCGTCCGGCTCAGCGATCGGCCCCGGTGCATGACCGCCGCGACGGCGCGCGCCGCCGCGGCGCGCGCCCGCGCCGCGACATGCCGCTCAATCATGAGGGGGCCGCAGTTCCGGATGGGCGTTCAAATAATCCGCGGCCGTCACCGGCCGCCGGCCCGGCGCCTGCAGCGTCTGCAGTCGAAGCAGCCCGTCGCCGGTCTGCACGTCAATGCCTTCCGGGCCGGCGTGGATTATCGTTCCCGGCGGTCCCGCGACGGGGCCGCGGACGGGATGCACCCGCAGGACTTTGATCTCGCGCCCGCCGAGAATCGCGGTGGCGCCCGGCCTGGGATTGAAGGCGCGCGCTGCCCGCGCCAGTTCCACCGCGGGGCGCCGCCAGTCCAGCCGCGCCTCGGTTTTGATGATTTTTCTGGCGTAAGTGGCCAGTCGCTCGTCCTGTGGCGCCGCCTGTACGCCGCTGGCGGCGATGGCCGGCAGTTTTTCCAGCAGCAGTTCGGCACCCAGTGCCGCAAGTTTGTCGTGCAGGTCCCCGGCGGTGTCCTGTTCGCCGATGAGGCAGCGTCTCTGCGCCAGAATGGGACCGCTGTCCAGCGCCGGCACCATGCGCATCAGCGTGACCCCGGTTTCGACGTCGCCGGCCAGAATGGCGCGTTCGATGGGCGCCGCGCCGCGCCAGCGCGGCAGCAGGGAGGCATGGATGTTGATGCATCCCAGCCGCGGCAGCTCGAGCAGTGCCGGCGGCAGGAGCAAGCCATAAGCCGCCACGATCACCGCATCCGGCTTGTACGCCGCCAGCCCGGCCACCTCGGCCTCGTCCAAACGCGCGGGCTGCCTCACCGGCAGGCCGTGTTTCAAGGCGAGTTGCTTGACCGCGCCCGCGGTCACCGCCCGGCCGCGTCCCGCCGGCCTGTCGGGCCGGGCGTATACGGCAACGACTTCATGCCTGCCCTGGGCGAGGAGGGCCTCGAGAGAAATGGCGGCAAACGCCGGGGTGCCGGCAAAGATCAAACGCAGGGAATCAGAACCCACCTCCAGCAGCACCAGTGAAGGATTCGGGCCGCCGGTGTGGTTACAGTGCCGCCTTTGCGAGCTTCTTGCGTATGCGGTCGCGCTTCAGGCCGGACAGGTAGTCGACGAACAATTTGCCGTCCAGATGATCGATCTCATGCTGGATGCAGACCGCAAGCAGGCCGTCGGCGTCGAGCTCCAGCGGCTGCCCCTGCAAATCCAGCGCCCGCATGCGGATCTTTTCCGCGCGCCGCACCGTGTCGAACACGCCGGGCACGGACAGACAGCCTTCCTCCATCTCCTCCTCGCCCTCTTTGGCGATCACCACGGGGTTGACGTAACAGCGCGGGTCGTTATGTTCCGGGGAAACATCCACCACGATCACCCGCTCATGCACGTTGACCTGGGTCGCGGCCAGACCGACGCCGGGGGCGTGATACATGGTTTCCAGCATGTCGGCGGCCAGCCGTCGAATGCGATCATCGACCTGGGCCACGGGCGCGGCGCGGGTCCGAAGCCTGGGATCCGGGTAATGCAATATGTCCAAGATTGCCATGACTCGACCCCCGCCCCTGCGGGCTACATAACTCGCTGAAATATAAAGTAATTATAGTATACCATCATAAACTTTTTTATCACTTTCGGCTGGTTAGGCCGGCTTTTTCTTAAAAGACTTCAAGTTGCATCCTGTTTTCTGCTAAACTACATGAAGCAAATGGTGTAAGGGTACTGACATGATTAAGAAAATATATATAACGATCTTCACTATGGCGCTGCTCTTCTCCGCCTCGCTGTCTGCGGACGAGGTGCAACTCAATCCCACCCACCCCGACATCTATACCGTGGTCAAGGGCGATACATTATGGGGCATCGCGGGGCGTTTTCTGACCAAGCCTTGGCTGTGGCCACAACTCTGGAATGCGAATCCCCACATTAAAAACCCCGATCTAATCTACCCGGGTGACGTGCTGACGCTGACCTATGTCGACGGCAAGCCCGCCTTGGAACTCAGCCGCAGCGCGCAGAACAGCGGCGGCCGCAATGTCAAGCTCTCACCCGAGGTGCGGGAATATACGCACGAAGAGGCGATCCGGGCAATCCCCCTGGATGCCATTCATCCTTTTTTAAGTCGTCACCTGGTGTTGAGCGAACAGGAGCTCCAGACCGCGCCCTACGTCGTGTCCAGCCAGGATCAGCACTTGGTGAACGGATCGGGCAACCGCATCTATGTGCGCGGCCTGCCCGAGGGCGCCAGCGTCACGCGTTACACGGTGTATCGCAAGGGCGATGTCGTCTACAACCCGAAACCGGGTGAGAACGAAGTCCTGGAGTACCGCGCCAAGGGGGACATCCTGGGTTATCAAGCCATCCATGTCGGAGATGTGGTGGTGGTGCGTGGTGGAGATCCGGCCACCGCCCAGTTGATCACCGCCAAGCGCGAGGTGTTGAACGGTGACCGGTTGTTCCCCGCAGTCGAGGAACAACTGCCGGAATTCATCCCTCACGCGCCGGCCCAGGAGGTTCACGGCAACATCGTGTCCCTCATCGATGACGTGTGGGACACCGGGCGCAACCATGTGGTCATTATCAATCTGGGCAGGGAACAGGGCATGGAACCCGGACACGTGCTGGAAATTTTCCAGAGCAGCCTGAGCGTGCGCGATGACATCAAGACCGATCTTCGGGAACAGGAAGATGATCAAAGGCGCTTGAAATTCCAATATTCCGATCAAAGCCCCGTCGATCAGGTTTTCGAACACCTGTTCAACAACATCCGCGATACCAAGCGCTCCGTCGACAAGTTCTTCGGCGTCAAATTCAACAGCGCCTACGACGAGGTGCAACTGCCTTCGGAGCGCGTGGGTGAACTGATGGTATTCCGCACCTTCGACAATCTGTCGTACGCACTGGTCATGGAAACGACGCGCCCGGTGCATCTTAGCGACAGCGTTGGCAATCCTTAGATGCGGTCCTGCGGCCGTCCGCCCACCGCCTGGTGGGCGGATGCATTTTCGCG
This sequence comes from Gammaproteobacteria bacterium, assembly GCA_021324815.1. GTDB lineage: Bacteria > Pseudomonadota > Gammaproteobacteria > JAJPIJ01 > JAJPIJ01 > JAJPIJ01. The sequence continues at coordinate 5,208 of JAJPIJ010000012.1, read as the reverse complement.
GTCGCGCGCTAAGATAGTGGCGTGTCACCGCAACCGGAAGATCTCAAATATTGGCTGGCACTGGCGCGTGCGCCGGGCGTCGGCACGGCCACATTTCAGACCCTGCTGGAATGCTGCGGTGATCCAGCCTCCGTTTTTTCCACACCGCCGGAAAAGTTCAAATCGCTGAATTTGTCTCCGCAAACGCTGTCGTCCATAGCCAGTCCCGACTGGGCGGCTGTCGATCAGGACCTGCAATGGCTGTCGGGTTCGCCGCAACGCCGCGCGCTGACGCTGGCGGACCCGGATTACCCGCCGCGGTTGCGCGAAATCGCCGATCCGCCGCCGCTGCTGTTTGTCTGCGGCGACGTCGCTGCGCTGCGTCAGCCGCAAATCGCGATCGTCGGCAGCCGCAATCCCACGCCCGCCGGCGCGGAACTCGCGCATGATTTCGCTCGCCATCTGGCGCTGCGGGGCGTCACCATCATCAGCGGGCTGGCGCTCGGTATCGACGCCGCCGGCCACCGCGGGGCGATGGCCGGCGCCGGACGCACCGTCGCCGTGATGGGCACGGGCATGGATCGCGTCTATCCGCCGCGCCATCAGGAACTCGCGGAGGAAATCGCCGCGCGGGGCGCGCTGGTGTCGGAGTTCCCTCTGCACACGCCGGTGTGTCCGGAAAACTTTCCACGACGCAACCGCATCATCAGCGGGCTGGCGCTCGGTGTGCTGGTGGTGGAGGCCGCCAAGGCCAGCGGCTCGCTGATCACCGCGCGGCACGCCCTCGAACAAGGCCGCGAGGTGTTCGCCATTCCCGGTTCGATACACAATCCCCTGGCGCGCGGCTGTCACGCCTTGATCCGCGACGGCGCCAAGCTGGTGGAAACGGTCGATGACATCTTGGAGGAATTGCCGATGCCGGCGGTGTCGCCGGCATCGGATGCCCATGCTGCGCAGGCGTCCTCCGAATCGGCCGCCGGCAACGAGGAACATGATCGACTGCTGACGGCACTGGGCTACGATCCTGTGTCCGTCGACGTGCTGGTGGCGCGCACCGGATTGACGGCCAACGCGGTTTCCTCCATGCTGTTGTTGATGGAGCTGGAAGGCCGGGTCAGTTCACAGGCGGGCGGTCTTTATCTGCGCCGCGTCTAGGAGATGAGATTGCGACACAGCGTGATGGATGTCCTGATGTATCTGTTTGAAAACCACACGGATGAGAATGAAAGCGTGGATGTCGGGCGACAGGACCTGCGGCGCCTGCTGCGGGAGGCCGGTTTCGAAGAGACGCCCATCGACAAGGCCATGGACTGGCTGCAGGCCCTGGCCGCGGACGATGAGGGTCCGGACCTTCCCCAGACCTCCGACGGCGCAATACGGGTGTTCAGCGACGAGGAATGTGCCAAGATCAGTCGTGAAGGGCGCGGCCTGTTGCAGCATCTTGAACAGATCGGCGTATTGACCGTTTCCCACCGCGAGCGGGTCATCGATCGCCTGATGGCCATGGAGAGCGAGGAGATTGATCTCGAACAGCTGCGCTGGGTGGTTTGCATGGTATTGTTCAACCAGGCCAGGCAGGGAGGCGACACGCAGTGGGCGGAGTCCCTGTTGTTGGAGGAATTTCGCAGTCAGTTGCATTGAATTCACTGCGCATGGCCCGTCGCGGCGGGCCCCTGCCGGTGCCGGGCGCGTGGCGCGCGGACAGTTTATCCATCGATTCATCCATCGATTGAACCACTCATGAGCAAGCACCTCGTCATCGTTGAATCGCCCGCCAAGGCGGGCACGATTAAAAAATACCTGGGGACCGGTTTCGAGGTGCTGGCCTCGTATGGTCACGTGCGTGACCTGCGTCCGAAAAAGGGCGCGGTGGAGCCGGACAACGGCTTCAGGATGCACTATGAGCCGATCGCCAGGAACAAAAAACACGTCGACGCCATCGCCGCCGCGATGAAAAAAGCCGACGCACTCTATCTGGCCACCGATTTGGATCGCGAAGGCGAGGCCATCTCCTGGCATCTGACCGAACTGCTGCGGGAGCGGAAGGCCCTCGACCACAAGCCGGTTCACCGGGTGGTGTTTCACGAAATCACCAAGCGGGCGATCCAGGAGGCCATCGAACACCCCCGCGATCTGTCGATGGACCTGGTCAACGCGCAGCAGGCCCGCCGTGCACTCGATTACCTGGTCGGCTTCAATCTTTCGCCGCTGTTGTGGAAGAAGATCAAACGCGGGCTGTCCGCCGGCCGCGTGCAAAGTCCGGCGCTCCGGCTGATCGTCGAACGCGAGGAAGAGATCGAGAAATTCACCCCGCGCGAATACTGGACTTTGGAAGCCGACGCCAGGCATGCGGGACAGGGTTTCCAGGCCAGGCTCGCGCGTTACGCCGGCGAGAAGGTCGAGCAGTTCACCGTCACCAGCGGCGCCCAGGCGGAGGCGGCGCGGCACGCGCTGCTGTCGGCGGCCCGTGGCGTGCTCACGGTCGCGAACGTCGAAAAGAAACAGCGCAAGCGCCAGCCCGCCGCGCCGTTCATCACCTCGACGCTGCAGCAGGAGGGCGTGCGCAAGCTGGGCTTTACCGCGAGCCGCGTCATGCGGGTGGCGCAGCAACTCTATGAAGGCGTGGACATCGGCGCCGAGTCGGTCGGCCTCATCACCTACATGCGCACGGACTCCGTCAATCTGGCGCAGGAGGCCATCGCCGAAATCCGGGAATTCGTGCGCCGGCGCTACGGCGCCGATCAACTGCCGGAGACCCCGCGCGTGTACAAGACCAATGCCAAGAATGCCCAGGAGGCGCATGAAGCCATCCGTCCGACCTCGGTGCTGCGCACGCCGGAATCACTCAAGGGCCACCTGAGCCATGAACAGCTCAAACTGTACGAATTGATCTGGAGGCGCACCGTGGCCTGCCAGATGAACCCGGCGACCATCGACACCGTGGCCGTGGATCTGGCGGTGGACGAAGGGAATGCCTTCCGCGCCACGGGTTCAACGCTGACGGATCCCGGCTTCATGGCGGTGTACCTGGAGGGCGCGGATGAGACCGTCGCCGATGCCGACGAAAAAACCCTGCCCCCCATGGCAACCGTCGATCGCGTGAGCCTGATCGACGTGCGCACCGAGCAGCATTTCACGGAACCGCCGCCCCGCTATTCGGAGGCCAGCCTGGTCAAGACCCTGGAGGAATATGGCATCGGCCGCCCCTCCACCTATGCCGCCATCATCTCGACGTTGCAGACGCGTGAATACGTGGAGCTGGAAAACAAACGCTTCCGACCGACCGACATTGGTCGTATCGTGGCCAGATTCCTGACCGAGCATTTCCATGATTACGTGGATTATGAATTCACCGCGCGGCTGGAGGATGATCTCGACGCGGTGGCGCGCGGCGAAAAGCAATGGACTCCGCTGCTGAAGGAATTCTGGCTGCCCTTCAAGCACAAGGTGCTGGACAAGGAGAGCAACGTCAGCCGCAAGGAAGTGGCGCAGGCCCGCGAACTGGGCACCGATCCGGAGACCGGCCTGCCGGTGTCCGTGCGCATGGGCCGTTACGGTCCGTTTGTGCAGATCGGTCGCGCCGACAGCGACAAGAAACCGCGGTTCGTCAGCCTGCGTCCCGGTCAGCGCATCGACACCATCACGCTCGAAGATGCGTTGACGCTCGCCGTGCTCCCCCGCCAGTTGGGGCGGAGCGCCGCAGGCGAGGAGGTGAGCGTCGGCATGGGTCGTTTCGGTCCGTACGTGAAATACGGCGCCAAGTACGTTTCGCTTAAAAAGGATGATGATCCCTACACCATCACGCTGGAACGGGCGCTGGCCTTGATTGCCGAGAAACAACAGTCCGACGCCGCCAAGTTCATCAAGGAATTTCCAGATTCAAATGTACGCGTGCTCAATGGACGCTATGGACCGTACATTACCGATGGCACCAAGAACGCCCGCGTGCCCAAGGAGCGTGACCCGGCGGCCCTGACACTGACCGAGGCGCAGGAATTGCTGACGCAGGCGCCCGCGGCGCGGCGCGGCGGGCGTCGCTCCGCCGCCAGGCGCGCCAGGATCGCGGCCGAAGGTTGAAAGGCTCATGCACGATTTCCGCCTGCGGCGGGCCGCCTGGATGGTGCGTCGTGGCGGCGTGATCGCCTATCCCACGGAGGGCGTCTACGGGCTGGGCTGCGACCCGCTGAACGCAAAAGCCGTGCGCAGGTTGCTCGCCATGAAAAGACGCCCCGTGGGCAAGGGCTTGATTCTGGTGGCATCCAGCCTCGATCAATTGCTCCCATTTGTCATCCTGCCCGCATCCAGGATCATGGACAGGGTGCTGGCCACCTGGCCGGGCCCGGTGACTTGGGTGTTCCCCGTCCGCAAGAAGGTGCCGAAATGGCTGCACGGCGGCCGCGGCAGCCTCGCGGTGCGCGTCTCCGCCCATCCGCCGGTGGCCCTGCTGTGCCGGCGAACCGGGCCGCTGGTCTCCACCAGCGCCAACATCACCAACCGGCCGCCATGCCGGAATGTTCTGGCCGTGCGGCGGGTCTTCGGCCGGGGCTTGAACGATATTTTGCCCGGCCGGTTGGGCGGGTTGTCCGGCCCCACCCCCATCTACGATGGTTCAACCGGCAAAGTGTTGCGCGCCGTGAGTTAACTCGTTGACAACCTTCCGTTCATTAACGAGAATACTCGGCTCGATTCAGGAGGGGTACCCAAGCGGTCAACGGGAGCAGACTGTAAATCTGCCGGCTCTGCCTTCGAAGGTTCGAATCCTTCCCCCTCCACCAGAATGGTGGCGGGGGAGGGGCCGGCGTGAGCGCGAGGCGGGAGTAGTTCAATGGCAGAACCTCAGCCTTCCAAGCTGATGACGCGGGTTCGATTCCCGTCTCCCGCTCCATCGTTAGCGGCCAGACCCGATGAGGAATTATGCCCATGTAGCTCAGTCGGTAGAGCACACCCTTGGTAAGGGTGAGGTCGCTGGTTCGATTCCAGTCGTGGGCACCAGTACAAGGCTCGTAAATCTTGAGGGGATTTAATCATGTCCAAGGGCAAATTTGAGCGCACCAAGCCGCACGTGAACGTGGGGACGATAGGGCACGTGGATCATGGCAAGACCACGCTGACGGCGGCGATTACGACGGTGATGGCGAGGAAATACGGCGGTGAGGCGCGGGCGTATGACCAGATTGACAACGCCCCCGAGGAGAAGGCGCGTGGCATCACCATAGCGACCTCGCACGT
>JAJPIJ010000013.1 GCA_021324815.1 Gammaproteobacteria bacterium | reverse complement strand
TACGCCGAGGGCCAGCGCCGCTACGTGGAATCGCTGTCGGCCTACGCGCGGCAGTTCCTGTCGATGATGGAGAAGCCCGACGTCGATCACATCGAGGGCCTGTCGCCGGCCATCTCCATCGAGCAGAAGTCCACCTCGCACAACCCCCGTTCGACGGTCGGCACCATCACCGAGATTTACGACTACCTGCGCCTGCTGTACGCCCGCGTCGGCGAGCCGCGCTGTCCGGATCACGGCGTGACGCTGGCGGCGCAGACGGTGAGCCAGATGGTGGACCAGGTGTTGAACGAGCCGAAGGACACGCGGCTCATGCTGCTCGCGCCGGTGGTGCAGGGGCGCAAGGGCGAGCACGAGCAGATCTTCGCCAACCTGAAGCGGCAGGGCTTCCTGCGCGCGCGCGTCGACGGCCGCATGGTGGAACTAGACGACCCGCCGGCGCTCGACCTGCGCCGCAAGCACGACATCGAGGTGGTGGTGGACCGCTTCAAGGTGCGCGCCGATCCTTCGACAAGCTCAGGACAGGATCAGAAGCTGCGGCTGGCGGAGTCCTTCGAGACGGCGCTGGCGCTGTCGGACGGCATCGCCAAAATCGCCTGGATGGATGATGAGAAGCGCACACCGCTGGTGTTTTCCGCACGCTTCGCCTGTCCGCATTGCGGCTACTCCCTGAGCGAACTCGAGCCGCGGCTGTTCTCGTTCAACAATCCGCACGGCGCCTGCCCGGAATGCGACGGCCTCGGCGTCATCCAGTTCTTCGATCCGCAGCGCATCGTGCAGCACCCGGAACTGAGCCTGCCCGGCGGCGCCATCCGCGGCTGGGATCGCCGCAATGCCTATTACTTCCAGCTCATCCAGGCGCTGGCCGCGCATTATGGTTTTGACATCGACACGCCGTTCCGTGATTTGCCGGAGCGCATCCGTGAAGTCATCCTGCACGGCAGCGGCAGGGAGGTCATCGAATTCACCTACCTGCATCCCGGCGGCGCGCGCCGCCAGAAACACGCCTTCGAGGGCGTGCTCCGGAACATGGAGCGCCGCTACAAGGAGACGGACTCCAACATGGTGCGCGAGGACCTGGCGCGGTTCCTGTCCAGCAAGCCCTGCCCGGCCTGTGACGGGACGCGGCTGAATCCCTCCGCGCGCAACGTCTTCATCGGCGATGCCTCGCTGCCGCAGGTCACGCGCCTGCCGGTGGGCCGGGCGCATGAATTCTTCTCGTCGCTCAGGATACCCGGCCGGCGCGGCGAGATCGCCGCCAAGATACTGAAGGAGGTGTGCGAGCGTCTGCAATTCCTGGTCAACGTGGGGTTGGAGTACCTGACGCTGGAGCGCAGTGCGGAGACGCTGTCCGGCGGCGAGGCGCAGCGCATCCGGCTGGCGAGCCAGATCGGCGCCGGGCTGGTCGGCGTCATGTACGTGCTCGACGAGCCGTCCATCGGCTTGCACCAGCGCGACAACCGGCGGCTGCTGGGCACGCTCACCCGGCTGCGCGATCTCGGCAACACCGTCATCGTGGTCGAGCATGACGAGGAGGCGATCATGGCCGCCGATCACGTCGTCGACATCGGGCCCGGCGCCGGCGTGCACGGCGGCGCCATCGTGGCGCAAGGCACGCCGGTGGACATCGAGCGGCATCCCGATTCCGTGACGGGCCAGTATCTCTCCGGCCGCCGCCGCATCGCCGTGCCCGCGAAGCGGCAGGCCGTCGATCCCCTGCGCCTGCTGACGGTCAGGGGCGCGAGCGGCAACAATCTCAAGAACATCAACGTGGAATTCCCCATCGGGCTCATGACCTGCGTCACGGGCGTGTCCGGCTCCGGCAAATCGACGCTGGTCAACGACACACTCTACCGCCACGCCGCGCGGAGGTTGAACGAAAGCACGCTGGAGGCGGCGCCCTGTACGGCGATTGAAGGGCTGGAGCAGTTCGACAAGGTGGTGGACATCGATCAAAGCCCCATCGGCCGCACGCCGCGCTCGAATCCCGCGACCTACACGGGATTGTTCACGCCCATCCGCGATCTGTTTTCGTCGGTGCCCGAGGCGCGCTCGCGCGGCTACCAGCCGGGCCGCTTCAGTTTCAACGTCAAGGGCGGCCGCTGCGAGGCCTGCCAGGGCGACGGCGTGATCAAGGTCGAGATGCACTTCCTGCCGGACATCTACGTGCGCTGCGACGTGTGCAAGGGCAGGCGCTACAATCGCGAGACGCTGGACATCGCCTGGAAGGGCAAAAACATCAGCGAGGTGCTGGAGATGACGGTGGAGGACGCCTACGCGTTTTTCAGCGCCGTGCCCATGGTCGCGGGAAAACTGCGGACGCTCCTGGACGTGGGCCTGTCCTACATCAAGCTCGGCCAGAACGCCACCACGCTCTCCGGCGGCGAGGCGCAGCGCGTGAAGCTCGCGCGGGAGCTCTCCAAGCGCGACACCGGCAACACGCTCTACATTCTCGATGAGCCGACCACCGGCCTGCACTTCTACGACATCGAGCAATTGCTCGGCGTGCTGCACCGGCTGCGCGACCACGGCAACACCATCATCGTCATCGAGCACAATCTTGACGTCATCAAGACTGCGGATTGGATCATCGATCTCGGTCCTGAAGGCGGTGACGGCGGCGGCGAGGTCGTCGCCACCGGCACGCCGGAGCAGATCGCGGAGCATCCCACGTCCTATACCGGCCGCTATCTCGCCAAGACCCTCGCGCAATCAAGTCCAGAACTTCAAGCAGTTGCCAAACCCGCCAAGACCGCACGCGTCCGCAAAGCCGGGATCTAGCTTTATTGATTCACATGTGGGTCCGATTGCCGGGTGAAAACCGCCAGGAACAAGCCTCCAATGGTCATGCTTGACATGCAACTAAAAGGTTGCATATTATGAAAATGTGGTTGCCCACGAGGACAAGGTGTTCAAGGCCCTTGCCGATTCAAGCCGCCGGCGGTTGCTGGACAGGTTGCGGATCAAAAAGGGGCTGACGCTCAGCGAGCTGTGCGAACGGCACGACATGAGCCGCCAGGCGGTGACCAAGCATCTCGCTTTGCTGGAGGCGGCGAATCTGGTCGTCACCATAAAGCGGGGGCGAGAGAAGCTGCATTATCTCAATCCGGTCCCGATCAGCGAGATTTGCGCGCGCTGGATCGACAGGTTTGAGGCAGGGCGGCTTCAGGCGCTTGACAATCTGAAACAGGCTCTAGAGGAGAACGAACGTGACCCACACTGAATTTGTCTACACGACGTACATCAAGACCACGCCTGAAAAGGTGTGGAACGCCATCACCAATCCCGAGTTCAGCCGCCAGTACTTCGGGTCTGAGCTTGTCTCCGACTGGAAAAAAGGCTCGAAATGGCAAAGCATCAGCAATGATAAAGACGCGTGCAAGATGGTCGTCGGCGAGATCATCGAAAGCCTGCCGCCAAAACGCCTCGTCATGACGTGGCACCATCCTGAGGATGAAATGGACAAGTCCGAACACTCGCGCGTGACCTTTGAAATCGAAACCATCGAGGACATGGTGCGTCTGAACGTGATCCACGACCGTCTCAAGGCCGGTTCGGACATGGCCCGCGGAATCGCCGTGGGCTGGCCGCTCGTGCTGTCCTGTTTGAAATCCCTGCTGGAGACCGGCAAGGCCCTCAACGTTCGGGCCTTGAAGGATCATGTTCGGACAAACCCCGCGGTGAAAAAGGCGGCAGCGCAATAGTAATCGCGTTCAATCATCACGGCCGGGAGCCGTGAGGTTCCCGGCCGCTTTTCTTACCGGTGATTCAGGTTCCGCACCTGTCCGCCAGGATTGGCTGCCGGCCGCATCGCCGAGTCAAATCTGGATTCCGAGCAGTTTGTAGACGCGCAGCATGGCGAGATAGGCCAGCACCGTCGCCGTAATTGACAGCGCCACGGAGAGCCAGAAGTTCATGCCGGTCTTCAGCAGGGTCGGCAGCAATAAAACAAGAGTGAGTGAAGGGATGACCAGCCAGAAGGTGCTGATGGAGAGCGCGGAGATTCTCGCAAGGTCGCCGCTCTCCACGTAGATCCAGATGATGGCCAGCAATGACGTCAGCGGCAGCGAGGCGACGATGGCGCCCATGAACGTGCTGCGCTTGGCGATCTCCGAGATCAGCACGATCACCACCGCCGAGAGCAACACCTTTACGACATAGTAGAGCATGGAGTAGCAGTCCAGTTTGAGGCTGTCATTTCGATCCCTTCAACTTTGTTCAGGGCAAGCTCTGCGAGAAATCTTGCAAGATTCCTCGTCGCTGATGCTCCTCGGAATGACAGGCCGACTCGCTATCGAACATGGTTATCATGCTTACCCGCGTCGTTTGTCGAGGAACCATTGTACCGCGTCGCGCAGCGCCTCCTGCGCCGGCCGGGCGTGATAGCCAAGCTCGGTCTCGGCCTTGCGGCTGGAGAAAAACATGAGCTTGCGCGACATCTTCAGGCCATCCACCGTCAGTTGCGGCTCCCAGCCGCCGGTCAGCCGCGCGATCCCCTGCGCCAGGTAGGCGAACGGCATGAGCAAGTCCTGATCAAGCCGGATGCGCGGCGGCTTGCGGCCGGTGAGCGCGGCGATGCGCGTGAGGATTTCCTTCAAGCGCAGATTTTCGCCGCCGAGGATGTAGCGCTCGCCGATGCGCCCGCGGCGGAAGGCCAGCAGGTGGCCGGCGGCCACGTCATCGACGTGCACGATGTTGAGGCCGGTGTCCACGTAGGCCGGGATGCGGCCGCGCGCCGCGTCGCGGATCACGCGCCCGGTGGGCGTGGGCTTGATGTCGCGCGGGCCGATGGGCGTCGAGGGATTGACGATGACCACCGGCAGGCGATCAGTTCTCACCATTTCGCGCACGACTTCCTCGGCCATGAACTTGGAGCGCTTGTAGTGGCCGATCATGTCGGCGACGTGCACGCGGGTGTTTTCGTCGGCGGGCGAGCCGTCCTTGTTCAAGCCCAGCGTGGCGACGCTGCTGGTGTAGACGATGCGCTCGACGCCCGCTTCGCCCGCCGCGCGCAGGATGTTGCGCGTGCCCTCGACGTTGCTTGAGTAAAGATCACGCGGGCGCGGCGTCCACAGGCGGTAGTCGGCGGCGACGTGGAAAAGGGCATGGCAGCCCTTCAGCGCCGCCTCGAGCGAGGCGGGATCGCGCAGATCGCCCTCGCAAATCCCGACGTTCAGGCCTTCGAGGTTGCGGCGGTCGCTGCCGGCACGCACCAGCACGCGCACCGGCGCGCCCTCGTCCAGCAACTGGCGGACGACGGCGGAGCCGACAAAGCCGCTGGCGCCGGTGACAAGTGTGGTCATGTGTTTATGCGCTGTAGCCGGAACTCATCCATAAAACGCCGGATGTAAAGAACAACCGTTCGTGCTGAGGTATCGAAGCACGAACGGATCATGTGGATACGCGTTCGCCCTTCGATACCTCAGGGCGAACGGGCGGTTGTATAAACTGTCGTCAGGGCACCACACTAGACGCGGAAGACGTACTGCCTGCCTGCTTCCCGCTCGCAATCCGGCGGATAGCTCTTGCGTTTGTCACGGTAATACCGCTCGCGCTGATCGCCCTCGGACAGCTTGCCGTAGGTGACATAGAGCAGCCGCCGGCGCTGCGTGGTCGTGTTGGGGCCGGAGGCGTGCGGAGCGTAGGAATCGAAGAACACGACATCGCCCGGGCGGGTCGGGTACGGCTCGAATTTCATGCCCGCCATGTCGGCCTCGGTCAGCGGCGTCCACATGCCGCCGACCACGCCGCGTTTATGAAAGCCCTTCACCAGTTCGAGGCAGCCGTTCTCGACGGTGGCCTCGTCGATGGCGATGAGCGCGGAGATGTGCAGGCTGCCGTAACTGTTCCAGCCGGCCTGCACGTCCTGATGCGGCTTGAAACCGTCGCCGCCGGGCAGCTTGAAGTTGATCTTGTCCTTGAACAACACCGCCGGTTCGCCAAACAGCCGGCCAACGGCGCCGCGCAGGAGTTCGCTGTCGAACAGCCGGCGGAAGCCGTCGTGATGGGGATAGAAATTCTCGATGCGCGAGAGAATGCGCTCGCCTTTTTTGATCCGGCTGTCCTCGAAATACATCATTGTTTTTCCGGGCACCTGCGGCCAGGCGGCGACTTCGTCGGCCCAGCGGGAGATGTCCGAGATTTCGGCCGCATTGAACATGCCGCGCACGACCAGGAAACCGTCATCGTGAAACGTCCGGACCTGCGTTCCGGTCAGAAAACCCGACCCCATCGATGTTTCCCATTCATCAGAAGTGCGCGGTTTATAGCCCATGACCGCCACCGCCGCAAGCGCCGGCTTGTGCGTTTTCGGCCAGCGCCGCTTGCAGGGCGGGCGCAAGGGCGCGCAGCCGGCCGCGCGCGCGGCGGAATGCGCCGCCCAGCGCGATGAGTGATCCGGTGCCGCCGGGATTGCGGCACAGGGCCTGTAAAAATTTTCCAATCCGCACCCGGCCGTATTCATCCACGCCTTCCACCGCCGGCGTGGGCAGCGTCATGGCCTGGGTGTCCACGATCACGCGCACGGCGAGGAAGGGCGCGCCCGACTCCGCCGCGACAACGGCAATCGCGCCGCTTTCCATGTCCACGGCAATGGCGCCGGTGCGCGCGTGGAGGGCGAGCTTCTCGCCGGCGCGGGCGAGCACCGCCGGGCTGTGCCACAGCGGCCCATCATGCAGGGGCGCCCCCTGCCAGTGCCGCTGTAGCGCCGCGGACAATGCGGTATCGGCGGGCAGGGTTTTCCCGTCCATCAGGATGGCGCGCGGCACGATGACGTCGCCGCTCTTCAGTTGCGGCGCCAGCGCGCCCGCCACGCCCCAGCTGATGAGGCATTGCGCGCCGTGTTGCAGCGTCTCGCGGGCGGCCCGTGCCGCGCGTGCCGCGCCCATGCCACAGACATGGATGAGCCAGGCGCGGCCCGTGTGCAGGCCGGGGGACAGGGGGGAACCCGAGTAACAACCCGCCTCCGCGGGCAGGGCGCTGATGATGCCGGCGCGGCGGCTCAACCGCGGTTGACGTTGCGGTAGCGCGCCAGGGCCCAGAGCGGGAAATACTTGGCGTAGCCGTGGTACTTCAAGTAGAAGACCCGCGGAAAGCCGGGCGCGGTGAAATGCGGATCATCCCACAGGCCCGCCACGAGCTGGTGCTTCAGCAGGTAGCGGATGCCCCGCCGGACCACGGGCGTGTCGAGGCAGCCGGCGGAGATCAGCCCCAGCAGCGCCCATGCGGTCTGGAACGGCGTGCTGGGGTGCGGGCGGCGGTGCTTGGGAGGATAGTAGCTGTCGTTGCTTTCGCCCCAGCCGCCGTCGGGATTCTGCATGCTCTCCAGCCATTGCACGGCGCGCTGGATGTAGGGCTGGTTCATGTCCTCGCCCGCCAGCTCCAGGGCGGAGAGCGCCGACCAGGTGCCGTAGATGTAGTTCGTGCCCCAGCGGCCGTACCAGGAGCCGTCGGCCTCCTGGGTGCGCTTCATGTACTCGATCGCCCGGCGGATGGGGACGCGGTACTCGGGCTTGTTGACCAGCGACAAGAGCGCGATGCAACGCGCGGTCACGTCCTCGGTCGGCGGATCGAGCAGGGCGCCGTGATCCGCGAACGGAATGGCGTTGAGGTAATAATGCGTGTTGTCGGCATCGAAGGAGGCAAAGCCGCCGTTTTTCGATTGCATGCCGCAGGTCCAGTCGGCGGCGCGCTCGATGGCGTCCCAGTAATGCCGTGGATCGGCGCGGCACATGATCCACGCCACCATGGAAGTGTCGTCCAGATCGGGATAGTGCGAATTGTTGTACTGGAACGCCCAGCCACCGCCGCGCAGGCCGGGCTTGTTTTCGCGCCAGTCGCCGGGCTCGTCGCGCAACTGCTTGGCCCGCAGCCACTCCAGCCCCCTGTGCACGGCCTCGTCGGCCTGCTCGCCCGCGGCCTCGAACAGGGCGTGCGCGGCCAGCCCCGTGTCCCACACCGGCGACACGCATGGCTGGCAGTACACGCCGTGCTGGTGGGTGACCAGCAGCTTGCGCAGGGCCGTGCGGACCTGCACGCGGTGGGGATGATCAGCGGGGTAGCCGAGGATCGCCAGGGCCTCGTAGGAATTCACCATCGCCGGGAAGATGCCGCCCAGGCCGTCGGTGCCGTTCAGGCGCTCGATGAACCAGCGCTCGGCCTTGTGGATGGCGCGCCGGCGCACGAAGCGGGGCACGAAAGGCTCCAGCCAGCGGCCGAATTTATCCAGCGCGAGGAAGAACTTCGCCAGCCGGTTCTTGGGCCGGAAGTAGTCCTCGATCTCCTCCGGCGGCGTGACGAACAATTCGCGGATGTCCACGCCCCGCGGGTTCGCCGCCTTGGGCTTGAGCGTGCACAGGATGAACAGCGGCACCATCACCGTGCGCGACCAGTAGGACACCCGGCTGATGTGGAACGGGAACCAGCGCGGCAGCAGCATCACCTCGGCGGGAATGAAGGGCACGGCGCGCCAGGGCACCTGCTCGAACAGGGCCAGCGCGATGCGGGTGAAGACGTTGCAGCGCTCGGCGCCGCCGTGCGCCAGGATGGCGGTGCGGGCGCGGATCATGTGCGCGTCGTTGGGATCGTCGCCGGCGAGCTTCAGCGCGTAATAGGCCTTCACCGAACAGCTCAAATCGAAATCGCCGCCGTGGTACAGCGGCCAGCCGCCATGCTCGGCCTGGCGATCGCGCAGGAAATGGGCAATCTTGCGTTCCAGCACCTCGTCCACCTCGTCCATGAAGTGGTTCATGAGGATGTATTCGGCCGGGATGGTGCAATCGGCCTCCAGTTCGTACACCCAGTGGCCGTCGGCGTGCTGTTGCGCGATCAGAGCCGAACGCGCGCGACGCACCGCCGCCTCGACCTCCGCGTGCAGGTCGTGATCGCGCGCGGCGGTTTCCGGGCGTGCCGACCGTGCCGGGGGATGTGGTGCCGGCGTTCCGAAGCGAGGTTTGATGATCATGCGTTGTTGTTGATGGGTGTCTTTCCGTTGCCCAGAATCAAATTGAGCCGTTCCCTCCGCCTTCATCGCCGGCAGATGTCGATGCCCCGCAAAGATTCGAAAATCCGATCAGGCGGCGATAATGGCTTCTAAAAAGCCCTTTACCGTCTGATGCGATTACATTTCCCGACGAGTTGCTCCCCAGAGCATGTTTTTACGTGCCGATCCCCCCACCGAGGGCCGTCAGTGTCGCATGAACGGGCGCGGCAGGCAATCTCCGGGCGGCGATCCGGAACAGCCCGCGCAGCAGGCGATCGTGCGAGACGGAGAGATTGCTGAGCAGGATGGTGGCGCGCACCTGGCGGCGGGAGATCTTGACCTCGTGGCCGGCGCGGAAATCGCGGCGGCGGTTGATCCGGTCCAGCGTCAGCACCGCCATGCCGAGCGCCCACAGGCAGAAGCGCCGGATGCCCCGCTCGCGGACCGGAATGCGCAACGTGTAGGTGAGCGCGTTCTCCAGGTGTCCGCGCGCCACGGCGATGAGTTCGCTCAGGGCCGCGGCATAACCGGGTTGCGAGGCGGCCTCCGGCAACCGAGCCAGGCTCACCCCGTGCCGGAGAAATACATCGCGCGGCAGCCAGCAGGCGCCGCGGCGGCGATCCTCCCAGATGTCCTTCAGGATGTTGGTCATTTGCAGTCCCTGTCCAAAGGAGACCGCCAGTTTCATCATCGGTTCCTTTTGTGCGGCGATTGCCGGCGAGTAGTCGCAAAAGAGCTCGGTCAGCATTTCGCCGACCACGCCGGCCACGTAATAGCAGTACCGGTCCACTGCCGGCATGTCGGCCAGCCCGTCGAGGGTCTCCCGCTCCTGGTACCAGGCCATGCCCTTGGCCATGATTTGCACGCAGCGGAGCAGCGCCGCGCGCTGGCCGGCGTTGAAGCTGTGCATGATGCGGATGACGCGGGCGGCGTTGCGGATCAGATCGCGCTCCGTCTCCGAGAGCTGCGGCGAGAGCAGCGGGTGCAATGCCTCGGCGAAGGCCTGCGCGTCCTCTTGCCCTCCGACCACCGCGGTGAAGCGATCCGAGAACTCGCGCTGCCGCGGGTAACTCAAGCCCGGGTCATCCTCGATGGTGTCGGCGATGCGGCACAGCAGGTAGGCATTGCCGACCACGCGCGCAAGTCGGGGCGGCAGTTCGGGAATGGTGAGCGCGAAGGTGCGGGAGACGCCCTGGAGTATCCGCTGCTGGTATGCTTCATCTTCAGGCGTGGGGGGCGACATAATGGTCTGTGTGAGGCCGAGAGAATCGGGCCATTTTAACTGATCGGGTCGTGGATGCTGCACATTCATCACGGCAATCGACTGGAGCGGCTGGCCGATGAGCTGGCCCGTCTGCTGGCGGACGATCCGCCGCCGCCGCTCACGCCGGAGACGGTGGTGGTGCAGAGCCACGGCGCGGCGCGCTGGCTGCAATGGCGGCTCGCCGATGCGCTCGGCGTCTGCGCCAACGTGCGATTTCCCTTCCCCGCGGAATTCATCTGGGGGCTGTTCCGCGCCGTGCTCACCGATCTGCCGGAAATACCGCGTTATTCCCCGCCGGTGCTGACCTGGCGGATCATGGACGCCCTGGCCGGCCTCCCGCATGACGAGGCCCACGCCCCGCTGTCGGCGTACCTCGAAGCCGACGGCGGCCGGGACGATGAGCGGCGGCGCTTTGAACTCGCCGGGCGCATCGCGGATGTCTTCGACCAATATCTGTTGTTCCGGCCCGACTGGATCCGCGCCTGGGAACGGGGCGGTGACGGCGACTGGCAGGCGCGGTTGTGGCGGCGGCTGGTCGCCGGCGGCCGCCGCGAACACTGGGTGCACGCCCACGACGCCTGCCTGCGGGCGCTGGAGGACGAGCCGGCGTCGACGGCGCTGCCGCGGCGGGTGTCGCTGTTCGGCCTGCCGGCGCTGACGCCGTCCTATCTCGAGGTCGTCGAACGGCTGGCCCGCCGCATCGACGTGCATCTGTTCCTGCTCAATCCCTGCCGCCAGTACTGGGGCGCAATCGCGAATGAACGCGAACAGGCACGGCAGAGCGGTGCGCGCGCGCCGGCGGCGCTGCACCTGGAGGCCGGCCACGCCCTGCTGGCCTCGCTGGGCCGGCCGGCACGCGAATTCATCGACGCCGTCCTCGAGCTGCCCGGCACCGAGCATGAATACTTCGAGGCGCCGTCCGCGACGTCGGTGCTGCACGTCCTCCAGGCCGACATTCTGGATTTGCGCGATCGCGGCGCAGTCGCCGAGTTTCCGCCGCTGCCGGTCGCCGCCGCCGACGAGTCGCTGCAAATCCATGCGTGCCACGGGCCGGTGCGCGAGGTGGAGGTGCTGCATGATCGGCTGCTGGCGATGTTCGAATCCGCGGCGCGGGACGGACGCGCGCTCTCGCCGTCGGACGTGCTCGTGATCACGCCCGATCTCCGGACCTACGCGCCCTATGTCGACGGCGTCTTCGGCGCGGCCGTGGATGCGCGCCACATCCCCTACCGCGTGCTGGATCGAGGCGCCGCGCGCCGCGGACTGCTGATCGACGTCTTCTTCATGCTGCTGGAGCTTCCGGACAGCCGGCTCACGGCCGAGGCCGTGCTCGCGCCGCTGGAAACCCCGGCGCTGCAGCGGCGCTTCGATCTCGACGACGATGATCTGACGCAACTGCGCCGCTGGGCGTCGGAAACGAACATCCGCTGGGCCTGGGATGACGGCCATCGCCGGCGCCTCGGCCTGCCGGCCACGCAGGCGCACACCTGGCGCGCGGGACTCGACAGGCTGCTGCTGGGATTCGCGATGACTGGCGACGACCGGCAACCCTGCCACGGCATCCTCCCGCACGCCGACATCGAGGGCGACAACGCCCGCGTGCTGGCGCGGTTCCTGGCTTATCTCGACACGCTGCTCGCCTTTCGCGAACGGCTGGCGCCGCCGCGCCGGATCGCAGCCTGGATGGAGACATTGAGCGCGCTGCTGCGGAATTTCTTCGAGGCCGGCGTGGATGAGGACGACGAGGAGACGCTGCAGACGCTGCGCGAGGCGGCGGCGGGCATGGCGCGCGACGCGGCGCTGGCCGGTTATGACGGCGCCGTCGGCGCCGGCGTGGTGGGCATGGAACTGAAACGGCGGCTGGCGCTGTCGGCCGGCGGCGCGCCGGCCGGCGGCGGCGTGACATTCGCCGACATGACGTCGATGCGCGGGCTGCCACACCGGGTGATCTGCCTCATCGGCATGAATGATCGCGCCTACCCGCGTCTCGATCGGCGGCCCGATTTCGACCGCATGGCCGGGCACCGCCGCCGCGGTGATCGCGCAAGGCGGGACGAGGATCGCTACCTGTTTCTGGAGACGCTGCTGGCCGCGCGCGAATGCTTTTACATCAGCTATGTCGGCGGCGATCAGCGCACCAACGAATCACTGCCGCCGTCGGTGCTGATCAGCGAGCTGCTCGACGTCCTGCGCACCGGCTTCACCGTGGACGGCGGGCCGGCGGGCCCGGAGCGGTTCGTGACCCGCCATCCATTGCAGGCCTTCAGTCCGCGCTATTTCGACGGCCGCGATCCTCGGCTGTACAGCTATCGCGCGGAAATCTGCGTGCCTCCCGCGCCGGCCGGCGCACCCGCCCGCCCGCCATTGCTGACCTCGGCCCTGCCGCTTGGGGATGAGGATTGGCGGGAGGTCACGCTGCGCGACCTGGTGCATTTCTTTCGCAACCCGGCGCGGTTCCTGCTGGAGCGGCGCCTGGGCATCGATCTGCGCGAGGCGGCGGAGGAACTTGCGAGTGATGAGCCGTTTGCCTTCGAGGATTACGCCGGCGACGATCTGCGCCAGCGTCTGACCGATCTGCTGCTGGCAGGCCGGCCACTGCACGAGCTGCGCGCCGTCGCGGAGGCGCTCGGCGGCCTGCCGCACGGCGAGGTGGGCGAGCGCCTGTTTCGCAGGGAGCGCGATGCGGCGTTGCGTTTCGCGGAGCGGCTGCGCCGGCGGCTCAGGCCGGCCGCGACACTGGCGCTGGACTTGGAAATCGGCGGCGCGCGGCTGACGGGGGAACTCACAGGCGTCACCGAGCACGGCTTGCAGCGTCATCTGGCGCGTGACAGGGCCCATCCCGTCCTGCTGCTGGAATGCTGGATCGAGCATCTGGCGCTCGGCACCCGGCAAAGCGGCGTCGCGAGCGGAATTCACCTGCTGGAGGACGAAATACGGCTGGCGCCCGTTGGCGAGCCCGCAAAGGCGCTGGGGGAGTTGTTGACGCTGTTCCGCGAGGGGCTGTCGAAACCGCTGCACTTTTTCCCTCGGGCGGCGTTCGCCTTCGATGCCGCCGCTGCAAAGGGCAATGATGCGCTCGCGGCCGCGCGCCGGGAATGGGAGGGCGGCGAATATCACAGGGGCGAAGGCGAAAACGCCTATTACCGGCTCGCCTTCGGCGACACGCCCGTTGATCGCATTCTCGACGACTCGTTCGCGGCGCTGGCGCGACGCGTCTGCGAACCGCTGCGTCGGCACCTGGAGCCGCCGCCGTGAGCCACCGGCCGCCGGCGTCACCCGACGTGCTGGCGTTGCCGCTGACCGGCCTGCAGCTCATCGAGGCTGGCGCCGGCACCGGCAAGACGCACGTGCTCGGCAATCTCTTTGCGCGGCTCATCGTGCAGACGGAACGCACGATCGATCAAATCCTGGTGCTGACCTTCACCAAGGCCGCGACCGCGGAACTGCGCGAACGGCTGCGGGGCAAACTCCAGCGCGTGCTCGGGGTGTTCCGCGGCGGCGGCGACGACGATGAGTTCATCGGCCGGCTGCGCGCCGCCACCGCCGATCCGGCGCCGGCGGTGCGCCGGCTCACGGCCGCCATCGCCGGCTTCGATCTGGCGGCGATCCACACCATCCACGGCTTCTGCCAGCAGGTGCTGGCCGGCTGGCCGTTCGCCGGCGGCCAGCCCTTCGAGGTCGAAATCCTGCCCGACGCCGATGACCTGCTCTCCGAAATCGCGCGGGATTTCTGGCGGCGCGAGGTGACCACCGCCCCGCCGCTGTTCGTCGATTACCTGCTGGGCGGCAAATCGAGGACGCCGGAAGCCCTGCTGGATTCCGTCCGGCCCCATGTGGGAAAAATCGGCATGGAGATTCGCGGCGCCGGGGATGCCGGTGATTGCACCGCCCTGGAACAGGCCTATGCCGGGGCCTTCGCGGCGGCCGCCGCCGAATGGCCGGGGCAGCGCGATGTGGTTGGGGAGATTTTATTGAAGAGCCCCGCGTTGAATCGCAAGTCGTATATCAATGACTCCATTCCCGGCTGGCTGGAATCGCTGGATGAATTGTTTGCCGGCGGGTTGACCTTGAGGTTGCCGAGGGCGTTCGAGAAATTCTCCCCGCGGAAACTTGCCGATGGCACGAAGAAGGGACATCAACCGCCGCAGAATCCGTTCTTTGAACGCTGCGGCGTGCTGGCGGCGCGACGCGATGAATTGACGGCATGTTTCGAGGCGCGCGAGCGGGCGCTGCGGCGGCGGCTGCTCGACTACTGCAACCGGGAGATGGACACCCGCCTGGCGCGGCTGCGGCGGCAGTCCTACGACGATCTGCTCCGCCGCACGCACCAGGCGCTGACGGGCCCCCGGGGCGGGGAGCTTGTGCAATACCTGCGGCAACAATACACGGCGGCGCTGATCGATGAATTCCAGGACACCGATCCGCTGCAATATGACATTTTCCGCCGCCTCTATCTTGGCACTGATCTGCCGCTGATCCTGGTCGGCGATCCGAAGCAGGCCATCTACGGCTTTCGCGGCGCCGACGTGTACGCCTATCTGCAGGCCCGCCGTGATGCCGGCGCCGCGCATCCGCTGACGGTGAACTGGCGTTCCGAGCCCGCGCTCATTCGCGCCGTCAATGCGTTTTTCGAACATGCATCGGCGCCGTTTCTGCTGGACGGGATCGGGTTCACACCCGCCGCGCCGGCGGAAAGGCGACGCGAGGTGTTGAGGCTGGACGGACAGCCGCCGTTCGTGCTCTGGTTTCTGCCACGGGATGCGGGCGGAAAATCCATGCCCAAAAACGCCGCCACGCCGCGCGTGGTCGAAGCCACCGCGGCGGAGATTGATCGCCTGCTGCAGCTGGGGGCGGCAGGCCGGGCGCGGTTTGTTGACGAGGATAAAGAGACCGGCAGGCCGCTGACCGGCAGTGACATCGCCGTGCTGGTGCGCACGCACAGGCAGGCCGGCCTCATCCGCGACGCGCTCGCCGGACGCGGCATACACGCCGTCGAGCAGTCGCAGGAGAGCGTGTTCGCAAGCAGCGAGGCGGCGGAGCTGGAGCGAATATTGCGCGCCGTCGCCGCGCCGGGCGGTGAGCGGCGGGTGCGCACTGCGCTGGCCACATCGCTGCTGGGCTGTGGCGGCGAAACCCTGCTGAATCTCAAGGACGATGAGGCGGCATGGGGGGACTGGCTGCGGAAGTTTCACGGCTGGCACGATTTGTGGCGCACGCGGGGATTGTTCGCGATGCTGCGCAGGCTCATGGACGAGGCGGGCGTGATCCGGCGGCTGCTCTCCCGCGCCGGGGGCGAGCGGGCGATGACCAACCTGCTGCATCTGGCCGAGCTGCTGCAGGCGGAGGCCGGCCGCGGGCCGGCCGGCATGGAGCCGCTGGTCGACTGGCTGGCGCGCCGCCGGCAGGCGCGGGAGCAGGGCGCGGAGGAGACGCAACTGCGGCTGGAGAGCGACGAGCGGCTGGTGCGCGTCATCACCGTCCACAACAGCAAGGGGCTGGAATTCCCCGTCGTTTTCTGCCCGTTCGCCTGGGACGCGGCGTCGCCGCGCGACCACGGCGGGCCGGTGTATTACCACGATCCGGCGAGGAACGACGCGCCGGTATTGCAATTCGATCGCAACGACGAGGACGCGAAAGCGTTGTCGGAACGCGAGGCGCGCGCCGAGAATCTGCGCCTGTTTTACGTGGCGCTGACGCGGGCGAAAAATCGCTGTTACCTGCCCTGGGGCGCGGTCGAGGGCGCCGAACGTTCGGCGCCGGCGTGGCTGCTGCATCAAGGCGGCGGTCGGGGATCGGATGATGCGTTCTTCGCACATTTCGAGGCGCTGACCGACGATGAATTGCGCGAGGATCTGAACCAGCTGGAGAAAAGGAGTGGCGGTGCCATCGCCATCGAGCCGCTGCCTGACGCGGCGCGTGTCTTGCCCCCACGCGCAACGGCCGCGGGGCCGGCTGAAGGGGCGGCGCGCCGATTCGAGGTCCGCGTCCCGCCGCCGGTGCGCGGCGTGAGCTATTCCTCGCTGCTGCGCGGCAGCGCCGACGACCGGCCCGACTATGACGCCCTCACGGGTGAAGGCGCCGGGACCGGCGTGGAAACGGGCATCCACGCCTTCCCGCGCGGCACGCGCGCCGGCCGCTGCATCCACGCCATTTTCGAGCACATCGATTTCACGAACCGCGACACCTGGCCGTCAACCGTGAAGGATGAACTCTCGCGACATGGCTTCAGCGGCGAATGGACGGCGGCGCTGCTCGACATGACGGCCGGCGTGCTCTGCACGCCGCTCAGCTCGCACGTGGACCTGCGTCTTGCCGGCGTGCCGCCCGATCGGCGGTTGAACGAACTCGAATTTTGTTACCCGCTGAAACCGTTCATGGGCCGTGACCTGATCAGGCTGCTGTCCACCCACGGCGCCGCGCCGGGGCTGCGCCGGCAGGTGGAGGATCTGGAACTCGATCCGGGCCGCGGTTACATGAAGGGCTACATCGATTTGATCTTCGAATCCGGCGGGCGCTGGTACCTCGCGGACTACAAGTCCAACCGCCTGGGGCCCGGCGCCGATGACTATGCCGCCGATCGCGTGGCGGCCGAGATGAACCGCGAGCGCTACGGCCTGCAATACTTGATCTACACGCTGGCCCTGCACCGCTTCCTCAAGTCGCGCCTGCGGGACTATGACTACGCGCGCCACGTCGGCGGCGTGTTTTACCTGTTCGTGCGCGGCATGGGGCCGGCGCGGCCCGCCGGGCACGGCGTGTTTCACGATCGACTGCCGGCGGCGCTGGTCGAGGCGCTGGACGATCTCATCGCCGATCGACGGGGAATCGCGGCATGAGCGTCGCGCCGGCCGCGGGCGGCGACGACCTCCGCGTGCTGGGGGTGCACCTGTCCGCGCTGCTCACGCGCCTGGCGGGCGGGCACGCTGATGCGATCGCAGCGGCGGTGGGGCAACTCACCGCCGCGACGGGCGCCGGCCACGTGTGCGTCGATTTGCATCGCGCCACACCGCCGCCCGGCCTTGACCATGAGGGCTGGACGGAGGCGCTGCGGCAAAGCAACATCGTCGGCGCGCCGGGCGAATTCAAGCCGCTGATATTGGACGAGGCCGGCCGGCTTTATCTGCACCGCTACTGGAGCTATGAGCAGCGGCTCGCCGCTGATTTGCGCGCCCGCGCCGCCGCGGAGGCCGAGGTTGACAAGGCGCGGCTGCGCGAAGGGCTGCGGCGGCTCTTCGGGGCGGGGGGCGGTGAACCCGACTGGCAGCGGGTTGCCGCCGCGGTCGCCGCGCTGAGGCAGCTGTGCGTGATCTCCGGCGGCCCCGGCACCGGCAAGACCACGACGGTCGTGCGCCTCTTGGCCCTGCTCGCCGGGCTATCGCCCGGGGCATTGCGCATCGGCCTGGCGGCGCCGACCGGCAAGGCGGCGGCGCGCATGCAGGAGACCGTCCGCGCCGCGCGCGCGGCGCTGCCGGTGGTGGATTCGATCAAGGCCATGATCCCGGACGCGGCGTCCACGCTGTACCGGCTGCTTGGCGGCACGCCGCACTCGGCGTCGTTCCGCCATCACCGCGGGCGGCCGCTGCCGCTCGACGTGCTGGTGGTGGACGAGGCGTCGATGGTGGACTTGGCGCTGATGGCGAAGCTGGTCGACGCGCTGCCGGCGCCGGCCCGCCTGATCCTGATCGGCGACAAGGATCAGCTGGCCTCGGTGCAGGCCGGCGCCGTGCTCGCCGATATCTGCACCCGCGAAAATCTCTACTCGATGGCGTTTGCCGGCCGGCTGGCCGCGGTGACGGGCGTCAAGGTGCCGGCGGCGGATGGCGCGCGGCCGCCGCCGGCGGACTGCGCCGTGCTGCTCGATCGCAGTTATCGTTTCACCGCCGGCAGCGGCATCGCCAGGCTTTCGCGCGCCG
This sequence comes from Gammaproteobacteria bacterium, assembly GCA_021324815.1. Taxonomy (GTDB): domain Bacteria; phylum Pseudomonadota; class Gammaproteobacteria; order JAJPIJ01; family JAJPIJ01; genus JAJPIJ01. Next base: position 156,965 of record JAJPIJ010000013.1, on the reverse strand, counting down.
TGCGCGACGGCGACGCGGCGGCCGCGCTGGCCCTGCTGCGGGACGCGGGCGGCGAGGATCATCAAGGCAATCTGCGCTGGCACCCGGAGGCGAAATTGACGCCCGCCATGCTCGCCGGGCGGCTGTATGCCGGTTTGCGGGAGTATTTCGACGCCGTGAACGCCGGCGATCCGGCGCGGGCGCTGGCCGCGTTCGATCGTTTCCGCGTGCTCACCGCGCATCGCGAGGGCCTGAGCGGCGCGCGGCGGCTCAACGACGTGATCGAGCGCCTGCTGGCGGAGCAGGGATGGCTGCCGGCGCGGCAGCCGTGGTATCCGGGGCGGCCGGTGCTGATCGGCCGCAATCATCACGAACTGCAGCTCTACAACGGCGATCTCGGCATCGCGATGCGTACAGCCGGCGCACATGATCTCCAGGTCTGGTTCGCGGCGGCGGGCGGCGGCGTGCGTGCGCTGGCGCCGGCGCGCCTGCCGGCGCACGAAACGGCATACGCGCTCACCGTGCACAAGGCGCAGGGCTCGGAGTTCGACGAAGTGCTGCTGATACTGCCGGACGCCGCCTCACCGGTGCTGTCGCGCGAATTGCTGTACACCGGCATCACGCGCGCGCGGGGGCGCACGGAAATTCACGGCAGCGCCGAGGTCGTGGCGGCGGCAATCAACCGCGCCTCTCAACGCGATTCCGGTCTGCGCGACGCGTTATGGCGGTGAGCGGCCCGCCGGGATTGAACGTGGAGAAGATCATCTCCGGCGGCCAGACCGGCGCCGATCGCGCGGCGCTCGACTGGGCGATCGCACACGGCATCGCGCACGGCGGCTGGTGCCCGCGCGGCCGGCTGGCCGAGGATGGCGCGATTCCTCCGCGTTACCGGCTGGTGGAAACTCCCTCCGCGGATTACGCGCAGCGCACCGGGTGGAACGTGCGCGACAGCGACGCCACGATCATCTTTTCCCTCGCGCCGGTGCTCAGCGGTGGTTCGATGCTGACCCGGCAACTGGCGGTGAAACTGGGCAGGCCATGCCTCCACGTCCATCCCGGCGATGCCGATCCATGCGAAATCCGGGAATTTCTGATTCGACGCGACGTCAGGGTTTTGAATATCGCCGGGCCCCGGGCCTCGAATGAACCGGCCGTCGGCGCATTCGTCCTGCAAATGCTGGAGGCGGCATGGCGGGCGGACCCGATTGCATGAACACCGGGTTGCTTGGCCGCCGGCGGGAGTAGTGTCATCATCATCACATGACGCGCTCGCCGGTCGCCCATGTCAATCATTTTCTCTGGGGGAATGCCGACCTCCGGGGGCTGCCGTGGTGGCGCGCCGCGTTCATCACCCTCATGCGCTATTTTTACGCCACCGCGCGCGATCTCGCGCAGGGTGACCTCCAACTGCGCGCCACCAGCCTGGCCTACACCACGCTGCTGTCGATGGTGCCGCTGCTGGCGGTCAGCTTTTCCATGCTCAAGGCCTTCGGCGTTTACAACAAACTGGAACCGATGCTGCTGGAGGCGCTGGCGCCGTTGGGTCCCAGCGGCGAGGACATCACGCACAGCATCATCAGCTTCGTCAACAACATGAAGGTCGGCGCGCTTGGCACCGCGGGCCTGGTCACCCTGTTTTACACCGTGGTGTCGGTAATGCAGAAGATTGAGCGCGCCTTCAACCACAGCTGGCGGGTCACGGCGGAGCGCACCCCCAAGCAGCGCTTCAGCGACTACCTGACCGTGATCATCATCGGCCCGGTGCTGGTGTTCACCGCCTTCGGCATCACCGCGTCGCTGATGAACAACCAGGTGGCGGCTTATCTGTCCTCGTTCGAATTGCTGGGCCGGATCCTGCGCTGGATTGCGCGGCTGCTTCCGTATTTGATCGTGATCGGCGCGTTCACCTTCGTCTACGTGTTCATGCCCAACACGCGCGTGCGCACGCAGTCGGCGTTCACCGGCGCGGTGACGGCGGGCATTTTGTGGCAGGCGGCGGGCTGGGCGTTCGCAAAGTTCGTCGCCGGCTCCGCCCATTACACCGCGATCTACGCCACCTTCGCCAGCCTGTTCCTGTTCATCATCTGGCTGTACGTGGCCTGGCTCATCCTGCTCACCGGCGCCAACATCGCCTTCTACCACCAGCATCCGGAATATCTGCATGGTCCGCGGCGCGATCCGGTCCTGAGCCTGCGCGAGCAGGAGGCGCTGGCGTTGCTGGCGGTGGCTCACATCACGGCGGCGATGTACCGCAACGAGCCGCCCTGCACGCTGGCCACGCTGGTGCGGCGCCTGCGGATGCCACAGGGGCTGCTGCGGAAGGTCCTCGATCCACTCCAACAGGCCGGCCTGCTCAGGATGGCCGCCGGGCGTGAGCCCGCCTACCTGCTGGCGCGCGCGCCGGAGGCGACGACGGTGGACGCGGTGCTGGACGTCGTGCGATCGGCGGACGCGGCGGGCGGCCTGGAGACGCGCGCGGGCGCGGCGTTTCTGGCCCGCTGGCGTGATTACGAGCAGGCAATTACGACCACGGCAAAGGCGTTGACCCTTAAAGACCTCGCGGGGATGATTTAACCATCCGGCTTGCGCGCGACGCGCAAGGCCAGCGGCCAGCGCACCGTGCGCGGCTCCCGCGGGTCCGGCCACGCCCCGGCGAGCGATGCGAGCAACAGGTCGGTCGGGTCCTCTCCCTGGGCCAGCCTGTAATTCTGCGTGGCGGACCAGGTGCGCACGTATCCCGCCAGCGCGGGCAGCGTCATCTCCGCCTGCATGGTGAACACCGGCGGGTCCAGTTCCGGAAACGGCAGCGTGATGCCGTGGTAGCCCTCCTCGACCATCCGCCGCTCACGCGGCCAGTAGGGGCCGATGATTTCGGAATAGAAACGATCGAACACTTCCTGCGCCGCGTCATCGGCCAGCTCCGTGCGGCCGTAGCTCCACACCGCCAGGATCCCCGCCGGCCGCAGCACGCGCGCCGCCTCGGCGTAGAAGGCGGGCAGGTTGAACCAGTGCAGCGCCTGCGCGACGGTGATGAGGTCGACGGAACCGTCGTTCAGACCGCTGTGTTCCGCAGGCGCGAGACGGTAGTTGACGCGCCGGTGCGCCTCCGCCTGCGCGATCTGCCCGGCGGCGGCGTCCGTCGCCTCCACGCGCGTGAAATGCGCGGCCAGCGCCACGGCGGCCTGCCCCGTGCCCGTGCCGCAGTCCCAGGCCAGCGTCCTGCCGGGGGAAATCCCGGCCAGATAATCGAACAGGGCGGCGGGATAGCGCGGCCGGAATTGCGCGTACTGGGCCGCGATGTTTGAAAAGTGATCTCTAAAGACGGTGGCCATATTTCCCAGCAGGCACAACAATACCGCATCGCACAATGGATTTCGCGTGGACGCAATATAAACAATAGGTGTAAGTTAACCCTTCAAAACCGCACGTGGCGGCATTCATAAAAACCGTTTCCGAGGGAGGTCCTTATGGGCAAAGAACCCGGCGTCAAAACTTTCCATGGCGGCTGTCCACACGACTGTCCCGACACCTGCGCGTTCGTCTACACCGTCAAGGACGGGCGCTTGATTGACGTCAGCGGACGGCAGGATCACCCCATGACGCGCGGCGGCCTGTGCGTGAAGCTCAAGGACTTCCACGATCACCACTACAACGCCGACCGCGTGCTGTACCCGCTCAAGCGCAACGGCCCCAAGGGCAGCCGCGCCTTCGTGCGCATCACCTGGAAGCAGGCGCTCGCTGAAATCAAGCAGCACTGGACGGACATCATCGCCCAGTACGGCGCGCAGGCGATCCTGCCGCTATCCTATCTTGGCAACGAGGGCATGATCCAGGGCCTGACCGCCGGCGATGCGTTTTTCAACAAGCTCGGCGCCACCGTGTGCGAGAAGACCTATTGCGCCTCCGGCTCCTCCACCGCCTGGTTGCTGACCGTGGGGCCGATCACCGGCCTCGATCCGGAAAGCTTCGCGCACTCGAAGTACATCATCATCTGGGGCTGCAACAGTATCTCCACCAACCTGCATCACTGGCATTTCGTCAGGGAGGCGCAGGAGAAGGGCGCCAGGCTCGTCGTTATCGATGCCTACAAGTCGCGCACCGCCAAGCACGCCGACTGGCACCTGGCGCCGAGGCCCGGCACCGACGGCGCCCTGGCCATGGCGATGATCCACGTCCTGTTCGCGGAGAATCTCATCGACCGCGACTACATGGAGAAGTACACGCTCGGCCACAAGGAACTGAAGGAACACGCGGCAAGTTGCACGCCGGAGTGGGCGGAGAAGATCACCGGCGTTCCGGCCGATGACATCCGCAAGCTGACGCGCGAGTACGCCAAGTCGCGCAACGCCTCGATCCGCATCGGCGTCGCGCTGGAGCGATCCGCCGGCGGGGCGCAGGCGATCCGCGCCATCTGCGCGCTGCCCGCCCTGACCGGCGCGTGGAAGGACGTGGCCGGCGGCATCTATCAGGCGCCGTTGTGGGAGTTCCCGATCATGTGGGACAAGGTCTGCCGCCCCGACTGGATCAAGCCGGGCACGCGCGTGGTCAACATCTTGCAACTGGGCAAGGCGTTGACCGGCGAATTGAAGCTCAATCCGCCGATCAAGTCGCTGTTCGTCTACAACACCAACCCGGTGACGCAGGCGCCGGAGACCGACAAGATCGTCGCGGGCCTGAAGCGCAACGATCTGTTCACCGTGGTCGCCGATCACTTCGTGAGCGACACGGCGTCCTACGCCGACATCATCCTGCCGGCGGCGATGGCGGCGGAGATGGATGACATGATGTTCTCGTGGGGGCATCTCTACTTCACCCTGAACCAGAAGGCCATCAACCCGCCCGGCGAGGCGGCGGCCAACTCCGAAATCTTCCGCCGGCTGGCGAAGGCCATGGGCTTCAAGGATCGCCAGTTCACCATGACCGATCAGGACATGATCAAATACTTCATCGACTGGAAGGCGCCGCAGATGAAGGGCATCGACATGAAGTATCTGCGCAAGCACGGCTACGCGCGCCTGAAGCTCGGCGCGCCGAACAAGCGCACGCCACACAAGAACGGCAATTTCAAGACGCCCTCGGGCAAGTGTGAAATTCTGCTCAAGGATGCGAAGAACTTCGTCGCGCCGCCGTTCCGGCAGATGTACAACGAGTTGCAGGGCGGCGAGCCGATCCCGCCGCTGCCCGGCTACATACCGCCGTTCGATCATCCCGAGACCGCGCCGGCGCGGGCGAAGAAATATCCGCTCAACATCGTCGCGCCCAAGAGCCACGGCTTCCTCAACTCCTGCTACGCCAACGAGCCCAAGAAAATCCACGGCCAGGGCGAACAGTTCGTGATGATCAACCCGCAGGACGCGGCGGCGCGCTCGATCAAGCAGGACGACCGGGTCAGGGTCTACAACGACACCGGCGCCTTCCTCGGCGTCGCGCATGTCACCGACGACGTCAATCCGGGCGTGGTGGTGGGCACGCTGGGTTACTGGCGCACCCACAACCCCGTCGGCACGGTGAACAGCGTCGCCGCCGGCCGCTTCGGCGGCATGGGACACTGCCCGACGTTTTCCGACAACCTGGTCGAGGTCGCCCGCGCCTGACTCGATTGGCCCTCCCCCTCAGCGGGAGAGGGCAGGGTGGAGGGGATCAGACTTGCAGACTGCACGTTGTATGTGCGAACTCGGTTCGATATTTTCTCACGCACTGACTTGCGCGTCCCGGTCCTTCGCCCCCTCGCGCCTTGTTTGATTTTTGCACCTTCACCCTTCATATGCATTTGAAACTGAAGATCATGGGGTTGAGTCATATGGAAACATGGCTGGTGCTGATGCGCCAAAAGGCATAAATTGCGTGAATGGATCTCGCCAGCCTGGAAGCGATCGCAAAAGCCCTGCACGCGGCTCGCGTGCGTTACCTGATTGCGGGAGGAATGGCCGTTGGGGCGCATGGTTACCCACGCATGACCATGGACCTGGACATCGTGATTGAGCTTACTGCGGATAATATCCACGCAGCATTTTCAGCGCTGGCGACGCTGGGATATAAGCCGTCGGTGCCGGTGACGGCCTCGGGATTTTCCGATCCAGCACAGCGCGCTGAATGGGTGCGTACCAAGGGAATGCAAGTCCTGAATTTTTGGAGCGATGCGCATCAAGGAACATCCGTCGATATTTTTGCCGCGGAGCCGTTTGATTTTGACGCGGAATACACACAGGCTCTAATCGTGGAGTTGCTGCCGGGACTGCCGGTGCGCTTTGTATCACTACCCACCTTGATTAAAATGAAGCAGGCGACGGGCAGGCCCCGTGACATGGACGACGCCGAGCATCTGCGCCAGATTCTGCTTGAGACAAAAACTGATGGCTCATAAGACGGGCAACCCGCCTTCGGATGATGAGTGGAAGCGGACCACTTGGGACGGCAGCCGCCGCGAGCAGATCCGGCGCTGGCTGCGGCTTTCCGTGCGCGAGCGCCTGGAGATCATCGAGCAACTTTGCCACACGGCCGATCGCCTGGCGAAGGGCCGCAAAATAAAACAACCTTGACATCAAATTAGCCGGGAGCAGACCCGCGGATTTCCAATCCCTGTTCCGGAAGCATGTTGCATTCGCGTATCGTCCGGCCGGGAATATTTCACTTCCGTGTGCTCCGGGTTCCGGCAATCCATGCCGCAATGACACTCATGATCCGGCGATACGCGGCAAAGCCGGACGCATGTTTTTTCATTACGACGTGATCGCCAGTCATCCAGGAAATCGACGGGAACGTGGTCGGAGGGTGGCGCGTTACCCTGAATATTTGTAGAAATCCTGTGCGGGGCCGGTGCCGTCGGTTGACGACGCGCGCTCAGCGGGTGCGGGCGGTGTCGCGATTGTACAAGGCGGACCACAAGGCCAGCACGGCCACGATGATCCCCGCCCAGAAAACCCACCAGAACCTGACCAGCGGATGAATCCCGGCGACCTTGCCCGCGAGACCAAGGAGTATCAGCGCGACGCCGAGTATCGCGTTCACCATGCTGAACCATTTCACCCTGTCGCCGGCGCGCGCCCACAGCGCCAGCAGCACGATGCCGGCTCCCGAGCCGATCATGGCCCAGACACCGGCGGTCAATGAATCGGGGGCGAGGATCGCGCCGTAAACCAGCACGATGCCAAGAACGGTGTTCAGCAGGTTCGGTATCATGGATACGGCTTCGCCGGCTGGTGCAGGCGCTCAAGATAGCCCCAGGTGGCGGGCGGGATGGGCAGATAAACCGCGCAACTGACCGCGATCAACAGCTTCCACCAGGCCCCGATCGGCGCCAGCAGGACGACCGCGGCGGCAACGATCACCTGCAGTCCGTAGACCCCGTAGGCGGCGCTGATGATGCGGGCGTTCGCGCGCAACCGCCCGATGCAATACAAGACGCCATAGCAGCCGGCCAGGAGCACGAACAGGCCGAGCAGCAGCGATGTCATCAGCATTTGCTGCGCGGTCACGCCACGCCCCCGGCAACGCCCATTTTCAACCCGCTCACCGCGACGCGCCGCCTTCCGATGGTGAGCAGGTCGTACATCAGGACCGCATAACCGGCGGCGAACACGAGCCCGAACACCAGCCGCATGGTGATGCCCTGCACGAACCAGGGGCTGCCCTGCGCGTTCATAAAGGCCAGCAGCGTGGAGCCGCCAATCGCGCGCTCGAAGAACGCCTGGGCGATGCCGGCGACCAGCAGCGCGCCGACCATGCCGACGAGTCCGATGTTGAGCAGCGCGAACGACCACCGCCACGCCGCGCCGTTCACTTCCCGAATCGCGCGCGCCTTCTCGAGGGCGAGATAAATCACCGAGATCACCCCGCAGGCGTATGCGCCCCAGAACGCGAAGTGGCCGTGTGAGACGGTCCACTGCGTGCCGTGGGTGAACAGGTTGATCTGCGGCAGCGTCATCATGAACCCCCATACGCCGCCGCCGAGGAAGTTGCCGAACGCCTCCGCCATCATCCAGTAGAACGCCGGCTTGTTGGTGGTCTTCATGTGCTGCGTGCCGGCATCGTACACCGCGTGCGCCACCATGCCGAGGAGGGGCAGCGGCTCCAGCGCGGAGAAAAATCCGCCGATGCCCAGCCAGTAGGAGGGCGTGCCGATCCAGAAGTAATGATGACCGAGGCCGAGGATGCCGGTCCCCAGCACCAGCGCGACTTCGACGTAAAGCCAGGTCTCGACGATGCGCCGTTCGGTGCCGAGCAGCTGCATGAGGGCCAGCGCCATGATGCAGCCGATGAGAATCTCCCAGGTGGCCTCCACCCACAGGTGCACCAGCCACCACCACCAGTAGAGGTCCACCGACATGTCCGTGATCGCCGGAAAGGCGATCAGATAGAGTCCCGCCAGCGGAATCAGGTCGACCATCAGCACCGCCAGTATGCCGGTGACTCTCCGCGCCTTTATCGCGGTGAAGACGACGTTATATACGAAAACCAGGACGGTCAGCGTTATGCCGATCGCCGCCCAGCGCGGGGCCTCGACGTACTTGCGGCCTTGGTTGATCAGCCAGAGGGTGGTTTCCTCGGACGGCCCGTACTGCACGAAAACAAACACCACGGCGACCACCGCGACGATGACGCAGAAGATCCAGAACATCACCTCCGCCAGCCTGACGCCCTCGGTTTCGCGGTCGAGCTCGACCGGAAGGAACCAGTACACCGCGCCGATGAACCCCATCAACAGCCACAGGATCATGGTGTCGATGTGCAGCATCTTGTTGACGTTGAAATCGAGCTTGTTCAGCAGCAGTCCGGGCGAGACGTATTGCGAGGCGGCCAGCAGGCCGGCCACCACCATGATGCCGAACAGCACCATGGCCGCGGTGAAGTAGTTCAGGGCGAGTCGCTGGGATCGGTACATGGCTCCCCCCCGCTAATCCGTCTTGATGTGGCCGAAGTGGATCGGGAAGCCGTTGGTATCGACCGCCGACATCCATTTGAGGTAGGCGGTCACCGCCTCGGCCTCCTCCCGGGTGATCTTGAGATTGGGCATCTGCCGGCTCCAGGTCGGGTACTTTTCCGGGTTCATCAGAAAGGCCACCATCGCCTTTTCGCGGCTGTCGGCTTGCGTCATGGGCATCCACATCTGCGTCCAAACCGGATCCAGCCAGGCCTTGGTCAAGTCCGGGCCATAGTAGGCGCCGTTGCCGAAGAAGGTGTGACAGTTCATGCAATTGCGGCTTTGCAGGGTGAGCTTGGCCTTGCGCATCAAGGCCGCCGCCTCCCCGTCGGAGTACACGTGGCCGAACAAGGGCTGGTCGGCGCCGATCACCGGCCGATCGCGCCCGGCCTGGCTGTCGTACTCATAGCGGATTTCCCTGTTGATGACGGTGTAAGGCGGGACGTTGGCGCCGCCGGGGCGAATGACGGCGAGGCTGTCCGCCGTGAGGAATATCAGCACCACCAGCATGACGGCGGTGGAACTGACGGCGCCGGCGCGCCAGAAGACGGGATCGGCAGTGTACATATCGCCTCCTCTCGATCGGGCCGTGGCGTCCGCAAAGCGGACCCACGCCCGAGCCGCGGTCATCATAATCTTCCCCGACCGGACCGATCAATTTGCGGGCATCGACGGGAGGATCCCCCTCCGTTCCATGCGACCGCAGGTTTTCTGCCGCCGGTGACGCGAATCCGCGATGTTCCCCCTGTCTTGCGGCAAGCAGGCACCGGGAAAGCGGCGGCGACGCAAGGCGGCGACCAAACCCACGCGCCGGGCATCCACGGGGAAATGTTTCGATGAGGCAGGGGCGGGCGTTGATAAAATTATCGATAATCAATAAAATGGGAACCTCCATGGGCCGGCCGCGCCCGCGGCCCGCGCGCTTTTCCGGAAACCGGCCATTCAGGGGTTCGAGAGATGTGGATCGTCAGAATCGCGCTGCAGAAGCCCTACACCTTCATCGTGCTTGCGGTGCTCATCGTGCTGCTGGGCGCGTTCGCCATCGTGCGCACCGCCGTCGACATCTTCCCCAACATCAATATTCCGGTGGTGGCCGCGATCTGGAACTATACCGGACTGCCGCCGGAGGAAATGGCGGATCGCATCGTTCTGTTCTCGGAACGCACGGCGCAGACCGTCGTCAACGACATCGAGCACACCGAATCGCAATCGCTGAACGGAATATCCGTCGTCAAGTATTTTTTCCAGCCCAACGTCAACGAGTCGCTGTCCTACGCGCAGATCACCGGCGTGTCCCAGACGCTGCTCCGCGTCGCGCCGCCGGGGACGACCCCGCCTTTCATCCTGGCTTACAACGCGTCCAGCGTGCCGATCATCCAGCTCGCGCTGTCGAGCGAGCGGCTCCCCGAGTCGCAAATCTTCGATCTGGGCAACAACATCATTCGCACGGCGCTGTCGACGGTGGCCGGCGCCTCGCTGCCGTGGCCCTATGGCGGCAGGCAGCGCCAGGTGCAGGTGGATCTCGACCCCGCGGCGCTGCGGGCGCACGGACTGTCGGCCCAGGACGTCACCGCGGCGCTCGGGGCGCAGAACCTGATCCTGCCCGCGGGCACGCAGAAGATCGGCGGCCTCGAATACTTCGTCAAGCTCAACGCCAGCCCGCCCAGGATCGATGAACTCAATGATCTGCCGGTTCGCACGACGGACGGCGGCGTGGTTTATTTGCGCGATGTGGCGCACGTGCGCGACGGTGCGCCGCCGCAGACGAACATCGTGCGCGTCGGCGGCCACCGCGCGGTGCTGATGAGCGTGCTCAAGACCGGCAGCGCCTCCACGCTCGACATCATCGACAGCATCAAGCGCAAGCTGCCCGCGATACGCGCCGGGCTGCCGGAATCCCTGTCGGTGAATCTCGTCGGCGATCAGTCCGTTTTCGTCCGCGCCGCGGTGGAGGGCGTGATCCGCGAGGGCGTGATCGCGGCGGCCCTGACCGGCCTGATGATTCTCCTGTTCCTGGGCAGCTGGCGCAGCACGCTCATCATCACCATTTCAATTCCCCTGTCGGTGCTGTCCTCGATAGTCTGCCTGTCGGCGCTGGGCGAGACGATCAACATCATGACGCTGGGGGGGCTGGCGCTGGCGGTCGGCATACTCGTCGACGACGCCACGGTGGCCATCGAGAACATCAACTGGCACCTGGAACGGGGCAAGGAGGTCGAGGCGGCCATCCTCGACGGCGCCAGGCAGATCGCCCTGCCGGCGCTGGTCTCGACGCTGGCCATCTGCATCGTCTTCGTGCCGATGTTCTTCCTGGGCGGCATCGCCAGGCACCTGTTCGTGCCGCTGGCCGAGGCCGTGGTGTTCGCCATGCTGGCCTCCTACCTGCTGTCGCGCACGCTGGTGCCGACGCTGGCGAAATACTGGCTGCGCGCGCATGCCGCCGGGGAACACGCGGCGCCGCGCCATGTCCCCGGCCGGATCCAGGCCGCCTTCGAGCGCGGATTTGCAAGATTCCGCGACGGTTATCATTCCATGCTCGCGTCCGCGCTCAAAAGCGGGGCATGGTTCGCGGTCGCGTTTCTGGGCGCCATGGCGCTCACCGCCCTGCTGGCCTTTCCCCTCGGCCCCCTGCCGGGCCTCGGCCAGGACTTCTTCCCCGTGGTCGACGCGGGCCAGATCAAGCTGCACGTGCGCGCGCGCACGGGGACGCGCATCGAGGAGACCGCCAGGCTTTGTGACGCGGTCGAGGCCGCCATCCGGCGGTCGATCCCGGCGTCCGAGGTCGAAAGCGTCGTCGACAACATCGGCCTGCCCTACAGCGGCATCAACCTGACCTACAGCAACTCCGCGCCGGTGGGGCCGGGCGACGCCGACATCCTCATTGGATTGAAGGAGGGCCATCGTCCGACCGCGGATTACATCCGCACGCTGCGGCAGCGGCTGCCGGCGGAGTTTCCATCGACGTCCTTCGCCTTCCTGCCGGCGGACATGGTGAGCCAGATCCTGAACTTCGGCGTACCGGCGCCCATCGACGTGCAAATCTCGGGCTTCAACATTCCCGGCAACCGCGCCTTCGCCGGCGCGCTGCTGGCCAGGCTGCGGAACATTCCGGGAATGGTCGACACGCGCATCCAGCAGGCATTCGACTATCCGCAGATCAACGTCGATGTCGACCGCAGCAAGGCGATGCTCGTCGGGTTGACGCAGCAGAACGTGGCGGCCAACCTGCTGGTGTCGCTGTCGGGCAGCTTCCAGACCTCGCCGACGTTCTGGGTCGACTGGAGGAGCGGCACGCAATACAACATCACCGCGCAGACGCCGCAATATCGTTTGCAGACGCTCGGCGATCTGGCCGCCACGCCGATCACCACCGCCGGGGGCACGCCGCAACTGCTGTCCAACCTGGCGAGTTTCACGCGCAGCGTCGGCCCGGCGGTGGTGAGCCATTACAACGCGACGCCGGCCATCGATATTTACGGCTCGGTGCAGGACATCGATCTCGGCTACGTCATCAAGAGGGTGCGCCGCATCGTCGACGACGCGCGCAGGGATCTGCCGAAGGGATCGGCCCTCACCCTGCGCGGGCAGGCGGTGACGATGGAGTCCTCGTTCACCGGCCTGCTGCTGGGTCTCGCGGCCGCCATCGTGCTGGTGTACCTGTTGATCGTGGTCAATTTCCAGTCGTGGCTCGACCCCTTCATCATCATCACCGCGCTGCCCGCGGCGCTCGCCGGCATCGTCTGGATGCTGTTCCTGACCCGTACCACCGTCAGCGTGCCGGCGTTGACGGGCGCCATCATGTGCATGGGGGTGGCCACCGCCAACAGCATCCTGGTCGTCAGTTTCGCCCGCGAGCGCATGAACGGGGGCCTCGATGCGGCCGCGGCCGCGCTGGAGGCGGGCTTTACGCGATTCCGCCCGGTGTTGATGACGGCGCTGGCGATGATTATCGGCATGGTGCCGATGGCGCTCGGGATCGGCGAGGGCGGCGAGCAGAACGCCCCGCTGGGCCGCGCGGTCATCGGCGGACTGTCGTTCGCCACGGCCGCCACGCTGTTTTTCGTGCCCGTGGTTTTCAGCCTGGTGCACGGTCGCCGCGCCGCCAGACCCGCCTCCCGCTGATCTCAAGGAAATGATCATGAACGATTCCAGCACGTCAATACCGCCGCCGCGATCGTCAAGAGGCATGACGACCGCCGGCATCATCGCCGTCATCGTGGCGCTGGCCCTTGCCGCGTGGGGGGTCTCCAGCCGCATCGAAGGCCACGACGCGCTGCGCAAAAAGACCGCGGCGGAGTCGATCCCGACGGTCGCCGTCGTCGAGCCGACACAGGAAGCGCGGCCCGAGGAACTGACGCTGCCCGGCAGTCTCCAGGCGTACACCGACGCGCCCGTCTATGCGCGCGTCAGCGGTTATCTGAAGAGCCGCTTTGTCGACATCGGCTCACGGGTCAAGGCCGGCGATCTGCTGGCGGAGATCGACACCCCCGAGATTGACGAGCAGCTGCGGCAGGCCGAGGCGGATCTCGCCACCGCCGAGGCCAACAATCAGCTGGCGCAAATCACCGCCAGGCGCTGGCGCGGCCTGGTGCTGAAAAATTCGGTGTCGGAGCAGGACACCGATGAGAAGGTCGGTGATGCGGCCGCCAAACAGGCCGCGCTCGTCGCCGCGCGCGCCAATCTGGCCCGACTGCGGGACCTGCAGGGATTCAAGCGCATCACGGCGCCGTTCGACGGCGTGATTACGGCGCGCAATGTTGACATCGGCACGTTGATCGACGCCGGTGGCGGCGCGCACGAACTGTTTCACCTCGCCGCCACGCAGAAGCTGCGCCTGTACGTCCAGGCGCCGCAGGTCTATGCGGCAGCGATGGTCCCCGGCATCAGCGCGGACGTGCAGGTCGTCGACCGCCCGGGCCGCGATTTCACGGGCCGGCTGGTGCGCACCGCCGGCGCCATCGATCCGGCCAGCCGCACCCTGCTGGTCGAGCTGGAGGTCGGCAATCCGGAGGGCGAACTGCTGCCCGGCGCCTACGCCGAGGTGCGCTTCAAACTGCCGCCGCGTCCCGGCGTGCTGAGGCTGCCGGCCAACGCGCTGCTGTTCCGCGCCGGCGGGCTCAAGGTGGCCGCGGTCACTGCAAACGGCAGGGTCGAGCTGCTGCCGATCACGCTGGGCCGCGATTTCGGAACGGAGGTCGAGGTGTTGTCGGGTCTGGCCGGGAACCAGCCGGTGATCATCAATCCGCCGGACTCGATCGCCTCGGGACAGGCGGTGCGCGTCGCCGGCGGGACGGCGGGGGAGGGAGCGGTGAAATGAAAGGGAATGCGGATAAAAGCAATCCGATGATTCATCGCAGCTGCATGCGCGATCAGATCCGCAACATGATTGTTACGCGCATTCTTGACGGAAGCTATCCGGCGGGAATGCGCCTCAAGGAGATGACGCTGGCGCGGGACTTCAATGTCAGTCAGGCGCCCGTGCGCGAGGCGCTGCGCGAAATGGAGGCGCTGGGGCTGGTGGAGTCCGAACGCTTTCGCGGCACCCGCGTGCGATCCGTCGACGCCGCCGAGCTCAGGGAGGCCTACGAGCTGCGGGCGTTGATCGAGGAGCGATCCGCGCAACTGGCCGTGCCCTGCGCGCCGGGGGAACTGGACACGTTGCGGTCGGAGTTGCGGCAGATGCACCGCGCGGCGCGGCGGCGCGACGTCGAGGGATACGCCGCGGGGGCGGTGCGTTTCCATCGCAAGATTGTCGAGCTTTCCGGCAACCGTCAGTTCCTGCGCGTCTGGGATTCGCTGCACTGGGAGGCGCGGACGCGCATCGCGGCGCATCGCATCAGCGCCGATTTGCCGGCGTTTGCCAGGGCGCATGACGCCATCCTGGGGGCGTTGCGCATGGCGGACGGCACGCGCGCCGGCCATCTGCTGAGAAGACTCATCGAGCAGTTTCTGGCCCGTATTTCAAGGGACGGGAAGAAGGGTTTGAGTGCGCCGGGGAAGGCGCGTTCCGCCGTGAAATCATCCCGCCCGCCGCGCTGAAATGACGGGGTTATTCCCGCCCCCCTTTCACCAGCAGCACGGGGACGGGGCTGGTTCTGACCACGGCCTCGGCGTCGCTGCCCAGGATCAGGCGGCTGACGCCGCGGTGTCCGTGGGTTCCCATGACAATCAGATCGATCTCCTGGCGCTTTGCGTGTTCGACGATCGGTTTTGACACCCGGCCGCTGATGATTTCAACCCGCGCCGTGTCGGCCTCGATTCCCTGTGCCTGCGCCGCCGCCTTTGCCTCCTTCAACACCTGCTCGCCCCATGAGCGCAGGCTGTCGAGGACCTCGGCGAGATTGACCCCGCCGCCCGCGTCCGGCATGGGAAGAAAGGCGTCGACGACGTGGAGGAAGCTCAATTTCGCACCTTGATCCTTGGCGAGACGGATGGCCTCCATCATGCCGCGGTTCGAAGCCGCGCTTCCGTCAATGGGGCAGAGGATGTGCTTGTACATAGCTTGAAGCCGTGCCCCGCCGCAAACCGGAGTTCAATGATTACCCGATTACTTCGCGATCGAGATGCCGTCGTTGCGCCACGCCGCGTGCGCCGCCTCCGGCCGCCTCGTCAGCCGCCGTTGTTTCAGGACAAAATTCCGCCATCTGGAGAAATTCGCGGGGGGCGGCCGGACTTCGTAATGACGGCGGTTTTCAATCAGCACGCGGCCTCCTTGTTCTCCAAATCAAGCCGTCCCGGGGGACGGGCCGGCTGACATAAAGATACCGGGGTTTTTGATCTTGGGAATTGATCTGGATCAACAGACGTTGTGTCCGGTTTGCGGCTAGAGCTGGTTGTGGGCGGACAGGGCGCTGATCAAGCCGTCAATGCCGAGCGCGGCGATTTGCTGATCGAACATGGCGCGGTAGTTGGTGATCAGGCTGACGCCGTCAACCACGACGTCGAAGACCTTCCACTCGCCGTTCTGCTGGTGCAACCGGTAATCGATGGAAACGGGCGTTCCCGTGTCCTTGATCACCTGGCTCTTGACGGTGGCGATATCGGCCTGTTGTTTCGCCTGGCCGGAAAAGTAAGCGATTTTATCCGCTGCATACTGCTGCAGCGTCGTGGCGAAGGTCTTCACCAGCAGCTTGCGGAACTCATTGATGAAGTTTTCCTTCTGTTCGGCGGTGGCGCTGCGCCAGTGATCGCCGAGCAGCCGCTGCGATATCTGCTGGAAATCCACGTGCGGCACGATCAAATGATCAATCATGTCATAGGCCGCCTGCGGGCTTTTTTCGATCTCCTGCCCGCGCAACACATGGAGGACCTGGTCGGTGGTCGAGGCCACCACCTTCTCCGGCGTCTGTGATTCCGCGTACGCCGGGGCGCAGAGGCCAACGGCCGCAACCAACCGGAGAATCCACAATAGCTTCTTCATGTTCACCTCTCTCAAGGACCGCGTGTCCTTCAAGCTGCAATTGGGGAAGACGACAATGAAATTCAAGAATCGCCGGTCTCGGGATTCGCAAGCCGCCGGCTTTGTTCAGCGCCGGTTCATCCCTTCACCCCGGAGTTTCACTTGTCGATGATTGGCGTCCGAGGTCGCGTGATGTCGTGCATCGGGCTTCAAGGTGAGACAGCGTTGCGGCAATATAGTTTCAACGCACCGCGACCGGCAGATCAGGAAACGCCAATTGCCCGCGATCCTGCCAGTTGCAAACGTAATTGATTTCCATCAGCCGTCGCACGCCGACGATCGGGCGGCGCTCGAAGCCATGCCAGGTGTTGGGACCGGCCTTGAAGATGACGGCGGTATTGAATTCGGCGGAGGAGCGGCCGATCCATCGCAACTCCTCATCGTAGATGTCGGTGCCCCAGTCTTTGGCGTCGGGGCCCGTGCATAAATAAAGGACCATGGAGAACACCTTTTCCGGGATGTCGCGATGCGGCTCAAGCCACATTCCATCCGTGTCCTGGATGTACTCAATCCGCAGATAAGTGCCGTCAGCCGCGATCCCGCAGGTTTCCTCGAACTGGCGCGCCACGGCGGCATCCTGGAGCGCCTCCGCCAGTTTCTCGCACACCGGAAACTTGCGGCGCAACTCCGGCGTGACGAAGGTCCGGCGCCTGTTGTAGCTGGCGCGCGTGCCATCCGTCTGCCCCAGCATCGGCGGGACGATGGGCAGAACCAGAATGGCCGTGCACAGCGCCTCGGGAAATACGTTCACGAGGCTCCAGCGCACGTACGGTGCCTCAAGGCGCCGGGCCTCGCGCAGGGCCCGGATGAAATGTTCGCTGATGACCCGGGGTTCGGGCACGAATGGATAAGTCATGGCTACCTCTTGTTGCCGAAGGACCGCGGAGCCCAGTCGATAATCTGGCGCACGCCGGGCAGGGACTTGGCGAAGGCGCTGAGACCGTGGCGCAGGTTCTCGCGACGGACATACCACTCGGAGTCGACATAGCAAAGCTGCAGGCTCATCCGCCTGCCTTTCTGCGGCAGGAACCCGTGCCAGGAGTGATCGCAGACGCGGAACATCAGCATTTTGCCGAATTCCGGGGGGAATTCGAAGGCATAGTCGTCGCGATTGTTGCTGCGCAGGATTCTCAACCGTCCGCGCTCATGGGGCCATTCCCCGCTGAAGCCGAGGAGGACGGTGATGATTTTGTGTTTCGAGTCGGTGTGGGCGTATCCCTCGTTGTAATGGCCCGTGGTGTTGCCCATCATCACGATGGAGGGCGGGCGGTTGCTCAAATCGATGTCAAATTTTTGCTCGACGATGCGCCTGAAGCGGGGACTGAGCAGATCGTGAATGCACGCGGCGAATTTCGGGCCATAGCGCAGGCTGGGTAGCGCGTAGCTTCCACGGTGGGGAATTTGCGGGGCGTCCGCCAGCACCTCGTCCTTGAAACGGCCATCGATGGCCTGTTCCACGAACGCGTAATCATAAGGATCGCGGCGAAGCTCGGCCGCCCTGATGGCGGCCTCATCCAGCATTGAAAACGGCGCGTTGTTCGACATCGGATACCTCGTTTCTGACGTGTTCAAAAGGGGGGCAGCGCGGGTTCGTTGTTCCCGGCAATGGCAACGCCCTCGATCTCCACCAGCCACGCCGGCCGGCAGACGGCACCCTGGACCAGGATGATGGGCAGACCGGGAAAGCGGTTGCGCAGATGCGCGTCGACGCGCGCGAAATCCGCCGGATCGCGCAGGTAAGCTATGAGGTACATCAAATCGCCGAGTGCCGCCGATCCGGACCGAAGGAGGGCTTCCATGTTGCCGAGGGCGCGCTCCAGCTGGAGCAGGACGTCCCCGGGATGCACGATCTCACCCGCCTTGTCGATGCTGGCTGTTCCCGAGATGAAGCAATGCGCCCGGTCGGCGTAGGCGACACGCGTTCCGCGCTCAAAGGTGACGTTGTAATCCTGGGTGGCGCACAGCCAGTCAAAATCGTTGAGGTAGGACACCTGTCCCGGTACCAGATCGAGGTGAGAATACGCGTCCATCGCCACCAGGTCGTGCCGGTGCGAACAGGCCCCCTCAATGCCCGTGCTGGCAATGTAATGCGTCGAGGGGGTCAGGCCCTCCGCGGCGAACAGTTCGCGACGGCCGTCGGCCATGCCCCTGTAGAACACGTCGATGCCCTTGATGTATATCCATGTTCGCACGCAATGATCGCGCAGCGTCGCGCCCTGCCGCGCCAGCGCGGCGATCAATTCATTGAATATCCTGCGCGTTTGCGTCTCCGACGAAATGGTTGTTTCATCGTCGCAGGTGCAGAGCCGCGTGCTCCAGAGATGACGCTGATTGTTTTTTCTGATCAAAAGATGCCTGGGTGAAAGACGGTGTTTCGCGACGGGGTCCGGGCTTTCGATGTGGTAGGCCAGCATTTCTATTTTCGAAGCCGGCAGCGGAGGTTGCTGCACCACCGAAACCGCGGTGTAGTCATCGACAAGTTCGCTTTCCCTGACAAACACGGCCTGATTCAGAACGTCGCTTAAGAAAATTCGCCGGAACACCGCCGTTTCCGGCGCAAGTCCAAGGTGGGTTTGTGTCTGCCGGTAGCGTTCGTACACAAATGCCACCTGATCGGCAAAGTTGAGAAACGCAGGCGCCTTGATTGATATGAAATGCTCGGCGCTCCCGGCGTTCCCGCGGAAACTCCTGCTGTGGATTATGCCGTCACGCGTCACGCTGTCATGCACAGGCTGGCTTTGAAGCGAAACCGGCTCGCAGGACCACCGGCCCGGGCCATGGCCTTGAAAATTTGTCATTGAAGGAAGCGTTCCCATGCTCATCATCGAGACCTGTTGGGCAAAATAACTAACGGGAGAGATGAATTAAATTGATCCAGATCAAGAAATTATGTAAGAAGGGGGGAATTTGTCGGTATGGTCTTCCGCCAGCGGCGACTTTTCTGCTGCAGATTCAACCTGAATCAAACCGACTGCGATTATCCTGAACGTTTAATCGGCCATGGCTCTAATTCCAGCCGGACCCCCACCATCTCATCTGGGGTCAGCGTGGGTTATGGGCACACGTTGATGGCGAGGCCCGATGCCGTGCGGATTCGCTCCGCCAGCGCCTCGAGCTCTTCCGGCGGCAATCGAACAAGTTCGGCCGCTTCAGGTTGCCGCGACGGGCGCGCCAGGCCGTAGAGGTGAACCCCGCGCAGCCGCCCCACTCCCCCCTTGCGCAATATGTCCGCATAGGCGTCGAGATCCTCCCCGAGTGGAACACGCCCCTTCCAGCCGAAGGCGCAGGTCTGCACCCAGGTCGGGCACAGATTCGCGCAGGTGTTCAAGTTCCTGGCGATGGCGGCGGGGGAAAGCGAGACGCCGTTGATGCGCGAAATCCATTCCGGACTGCCGGCGTCGAGCTTGAACCAGACTTCACCTCCGGCTGCTCCCAGCCGTCGCAGTCCCTCCATCACCGGCGCGCGCCGGACGCGGCTGCCATTGGTGATGAGCCGCGGGACGGCCGATCCGGCCAGGCCGGCGTCGCGCATCACCTCCAGCGCCAGCGCGACCACCTCGGGAAACTCGCGGGCGGTGGTGGGCTCGCCGTTGCAGGAGATGGCGACGTCGACGATGCGGCGCGCGCCCTCCGGCAGGCGTTTCGTCGCGAAGCCCCCCTGCCGCAATTCGATCAAAAAGCCGCCCAGCTCCCGCCGCAGCAGCGGCAGATCGACCGGCGGGGCGTCGCCGCGCGCGAGCCCCGGCACCTGGCAATAGACACAGCGCCAGTTGCAGCGGTTGTCGGTGTTGATGTTGATCCCCACCGACAGGCCGCCCGAGCGGCGCGAGATCACCGGGTAGACGTAACGCAGCCCCGCCGCATCGCGGCTGTGATCATGTGTGGTCAGCTGTTTCAAGGTGTCGCTCATTACCAACAAGGATTCGCCCCGTGATTTCCGGGGATCGGATGCGGCGCGCGCCGTGCCCGAGGGGGATTTTATACTGCAATGGCTGTTGACGGCGTCCGGCCAGGCAGGTTGCGTGGTCGATGCGTCGTCAAATCATTCTGAACGTGGCAAACATCGAATTCATTTCAGCGTGAAGCGCCTCTTCATTTATCGTCGGCCCGGGGTGCATGACGAGTTCGGGATCAATGCAGCCCTCGCCGCGGAATTTCTGCACGGTATAGTGCCTTGCCCCCCAACCCGCCAGCCTGCGGGCGATGTTGCGAATGTCGTCGTCCCCGAGGAGCGCCGGGTGCACGGTGGTGCGGAATTCGCAGGCCACGCCGCTTTTCACGAGAAGGGCGGCGCTGGTCCATGCCTTCCCGGCGCATGAATGCACGCCGGTGATCTTCCCATAGGTCTCGGCGGGAGCTTTGATGTCCATCCCGACCCAGTCGAGCAGCGGCAGGAGGCGTTTGAGCCGGCCGGGGTACATGCCCGCCGTATGGAGGCCGATTTTGTATCCCAGATTCCTGACCTCGCCCATCGAGCGCTCCAATCCTCGCTGCACGGTGGGCTCCCCGCCCCTGAACACCACCGCGTCGAGCAACCCCGCGCGACGTTCCAGGAATCTCATGATCGCGGCCCAGGATACCGATTGCGCACCGGCCCGGGGCTGCAGATGGGGATTGTGGCAATAGCGGCAGCGCCAGGGACAGCCCTGGAGGAAGACGACGGCGGAGAGCTCCCCCGGATAATCGACGGTGGAGAGGGGGACAAATCCGCCCACGCGGAGTTCCCTCCACCTGGATTCGTTGCGGCGCGTGAAGGGAATCGTCGGTCCGCGATCAGCCGGCGGCTTCACGCGGGCCGTCAGGCCGGCCCTCCCGGAAGAACCTGCGCTCCCCGTGTTCACCCTGCTTGCCGAGGTTGAACGACGCCACCGGACGGTGGTAGCCCATGACCCGCGTCCACACCTCGCAGGGCTGGCGTTCTTCGTCACGGAGCACGATGTCGTCAGGTCGCGCGACGGATGTTGGTCTGGTGTCGTTCATGCGATTCTCCTTTCATTTGAAGTCATGCTGGCGGCCTCCGGCCCGCGCTTTTTCGCGATGAGCTCGTCGTCGCAGCGCGGGCAGAATTTGTGCTCCCCGGGAAGGTAGTTGTGCCGGGGGCAGATCGAGAAGGTCGGCGTCACCGTGATGTAGGGCAGTCCGAAGCGCTCCAGCGCGCGGCGGACAAGTTTCTTGCAGGCGGCGGATGAACTGATCCGCTCCTCCATGTATAAATGCAGCACGGTGCCGCCGGTGTACTTGCGCTGCAGTTCCTCCTGGCGCTCGAGCGCCTCGAAGGGATCGTGGGTGAAGCCGACGGGCAGTTGCGATGAATTGGTGTAATACGGCCTGTCGGGCGTGCCCGCCTGCAGGATGTCGGGGAAGCGCTTTTTGTCCTCCTTGGCGAAGCGATAGGTGGTGCCCTCGGCGGGCGTGGCCTCCAGGTTGTACATGTGCCCGGTCTGCTCCTGGAACTCGAGGATGCGTCCGCGGATGTGATCCAGCAGGCGGCAGGCAAAGCGGTGCCCCCATCGAGTGGTGATGTCATGCCGGTCGGCGGTGAAGTTGCGGATCATTTCGTTGACGCCGTTCACGCCGACCGTCGAAAAGTGATTGCGCAGGGTGCCGAGGTAGCGCCTCGTGTAGGGGAACAGGCCGCCGTCGATGTACCGCTGGATCACCTTGCGCTTGATCTCGAGGCTGTTCCTGGCGAGTTCCAGCAGTTGATCGATGCGCCCGTACATCGCCTCCTCGCGCCCGCGGAAGAGATGGCCGAGGCGCGCGCAGTTGAGGGTGACCACGCCCACCGATCCCGTCTGCTCGGCGCTGCCAAACAGACCGTTGCCGCGCTTCAACAGCTCGCGCAGGTCGAGCTGGAGCCGGCAGCACATCGAGCGGATCATGTTCGGCTTCAGATCCGAGTTGACGAAGTTCTGGAAATACGGCAGCCCGTATTTGGCCGTCATGTCAAACAACTGCTCGGCGTTGGGGGAGTCCCAGGGGAAATCCCTGGTGATGTTGTAGGTGGGGATGGGGAAGGTGAACACGCGGCCCCTGGCGTCACCCGCCATCATCACCTCGATGTAGGCGCGGTTGATCATGTCCATCTCGGCCTGGAGCTCTCCGTAGGCGAACGGCATCTCCTCCCCGCCGATGACGGGTGGTTTGTCCCGCAGATCCTCCGGGCAGGTCCAGTCGAAGGTGAGGTTGGTGAACGGCGTCTGCGTGCCCCAGCGCGAGGGCACGTTGAGATTGTAAATCAATTCCTGGATGCATTGCCTCACCTCGGGGTAGGAGAGGCCGTCCTTGCGGATGAAGGGCGCCATGTAGGTGTCGAAGGAGGAAAACGCCTGCGCGCCGGCCCACTCATTCTGCAGCGTGCCGAGAAAGTTGACGATCTGTCCCACCGCGCTTGACATGTGTTTGGGGGCCGCGGCCTCGACCTTGCCCGGCACGCCATTCAGGCCCTCGTGCAGAAACTGGCGCAGGGACCAGCCCGCGCAGTAGCCCGCCAGCATGTCGAGATCGTGAATATGAATGTCGCCTTCGCGATGCGCCTCCCCCACCTCCGGCGGATAGACGTGATTGAGCCAGTAATTCGCGATCACCTTGCCCGAGACGTTGAGGATGAGTCCGCCCAGCGAGTATCCCTGGTTGGCGTTTGCGTGCACGCGCCAGTCCTGCTGATCGAGGTATTCGTTGACCGACAGCGCGACGTCGATCAGCGTCCTCCGATCCTGTCGTTGCTGCCTGTGCTGCTCGCGGTAGGCGATGTAGGCGCGCGCGGTCTTAATGAAGCCCGCGGCGATCAAGGTCCGCTCGACCACGTCCTGGATTTGCTCAATGGCCGGCGGCTCGTTGCCGTTCGTGTGAGCCAGAGTCTCCGTCACTCTTGCCGCGAGCAATCCGGCGCTGTGGCCATCGAATTCGCCGCTCGCGCGCCCGGCGCGTTCAATCGCCGATAGAATTTTTTTCTCGTTGAATGGCTGCCTTGCGCCGTCGCGCTTGATGACGTGAGCAGGTTTTCCGGCGATGTCCGTGCTTGATTGTGGAACTGGCGACATGAGTTTATTTGTGTTCCGGCTTTCCACCATATGTTGGGTGTTCAATATAATCTATGCCCAGCATATTGGGCCGTCAAGAAAAACATCATTGACGATTCTTTTACGAAATTTTTCACGCGCCATGTCGAATTTCGAACGGGTCTAGTTATCAATCGGCCGATCAGAATTTGGTTTGCGTCAGCCACTGTTTGGTTGGGACTAACCTTGAATAATTCCAAACGCGCATGGAACGTTTCCAAATCGCGTGTACCTCGTTTTGCAATCGTGGCACCGGCGCAATTTCCCCGACGGCGACATTCATTGGCATCGAACTTGCCTTTTTTCTTCATGCCCGATTTGTTTTGTTGCCTCGGGCGTTGTTGAGGATGTTCCAATCATTGAAATGGAAGGAGAGAGCAATGAAAAAGTGGGTCGACCCCGCCTATTGTGATCTGCGGCTGGGCTTTGAAGTCACCGCGTACGTTTACGTGCGCTGATCGGCAGCCGGGGAAGGGCCGGCGCGAAGCCGGCCTTTCCTTTGCCTTACCGATCGATGGGGATCGCCGGCAATGAATGAGGCCGCGGTGATTGCGGAAACCGCCGTACCGGAAATCAATCCTCTGTATCTGCTGCGCTGGGAGGCGCCGCAGCAGGCTTATGTGATGCTTTATCCGGAAGGGGTTGTGAAATTGAACGAAACGGCGGCGGCCATTCTCCGGCTTTGTGACGGCGCCCGCTCCGCCGCGCAGATTGCGGCGGAATTGAGCCGGGGATATTCGGGCGCCGACGTGTCAACCCGCGTCTACCAATTTCTGGAGACTTCCCATGCCAAAGGCTGGATCAGGCTTAAGCCTTGACGGCGCGCGCATTCCAATGTGGCTCCTGTGCGAGCTCACCTACCGTTGCCCGTTGCACTGCGCCTGGTGCAACAACCCTCTCGACTTCGACAGTTGCAAGAATGAACTGAGTACCGACGAATGGAAGCGGGTATTGCGCGAAGGACGGGCCATGGGTTCGTTGCAACTGGGCTTTTCCGGCGGCGAACCGCTGCTGCGCGCCGATCTGGAAGAGCTCATCGACGAGGCCAATCGTCTCGGCTTCTATACCAACCTCATCACCTCGGGCATGGGCCTGTCGAGTGAACGACTGGGGAGGATGAAGGAGGCCGGCCTCAAGCAGATTCAGTTGAGCCTGCAGTCGAGCAATCGCGACATCACCAATTCGCTGGTCGGGGCGGACGCCTACGACACGAAGCTCGCGGCGGCGCGCGAAATCAAGGCGCAGGGCTTTCCGATGGTGCTGAACGTGCCGGTCTGCCGCCAGAACATCGGGCAGGCCGCCGACATCCTCAAGCTCGCCGAGGAGATGGGCGTCGATTACCTCGAATTCGCCAACCTCCAGTACTACAACTGGGCGCTGCTCAACCGCGCCGAGTTTCTGCCGACGCGCGCGCAGATCGAGCGCGCGGAAAACGCCGTGAAAGAGGCGCGGCGGCGGCTCGGATCGAAAATGACCATTTATTTCGTGGTTCCCGATTATTTTGACAACCGGCCGAAGGCGTGCATGAACGGCTGGGGCGCCATTCACCTCACCATCGCGCCGGATGGCAGCGCCCTGCCCTGCCAGGAGGCGCGCGTGATCCAGGGCCTCGAGTTTCCCAACGTGCGGGAGGCGCCGCTCGATTGGATCTGGCATGAATCGCCCGTGTTCAACGCCTTTCGCGGCGATGGCTGGATGAGGGAACCGTGCCGCGGCTGTCCCGAAAAAGAGAAAGACTTCGGCGGCTGCCGCTGCCAGGCCTATCTGCTGACCGGCGACGCCGCCAATGCCGATCCGGTGTGCGCCAAATCGCCGCATCATGGTCTCATCGAGGCGGCGGTGGCTGAGGCCGAAACGCCGGGACGCCGGCGGCGGCCGATCATCATGCGCCGGCGCGGCAGCATCAACACCGCGTTCATGGGTTGCGGCGGATGAAACTTCCGCACGAGACGCCCGCCGGCACGGTGCTCGCCGGCGCGCTGCTCACCATCATCCTCGCCCTGACGGTGCGGTTTTTGATCGGAGCCTGATCTGTGGGGGCCGTATGGCCGCCGGCAATCCTCAAGCCCGATGATGAGTTTGACGGCGCTCGACGTCATGGCGCGCTGGCTGCACATCCTGGCGGTCGTCGTCTGGATGGGGCACAACTACGCCAACGTCGTGCAGAACCCGCGGTTTCAACCCGCACGCCCTGCCGACGGCTCCGCAAACGACTGGTCCCTGGCGGCGCTGCGGCGTGAGCACGGCATCTTCCGTCATGCCTCGCTGGTGGTCTTGATCACGGGCGTCTACATGCTGTGGTTCCGGGGCATCCTGGCCGACGCGATCCTGCTGTCCGGCCGTCACGCGGTGATTGGACTCGGCGTGTGGCTGGGGTTGTTGATGGTACTGAACCTTTGGTTCGTGCTCTGGCCGCACCAGAAGAAGGTGCTCGGTTTCGTCCCGGCCTCGAGGGAGGAGCGCGTCCGTTGCTCGCGCGTGACCTTTCTTGCATCGCGAACCAACACCATCCTTTCCCTCCCCGCCGTCTTTTTCATGGTCGCCGGCGCGCACGGCGCGTGGCTTTTCTAGCGCCGACCCTCGCCATGCGCCGACCGCTCAACTTCGCCTCCGGCCCGGCCATGCTGCCGGGGGAGGTGTTGCAGCAGGCGCGGGAGGAGATGCTCGACTGGCGCGGCAGCGGCGTATCCGTGCTGGAGATGCCCTTTACCAGTCCGGAATACCAGACCATCGCCGCGGAGGCCGCCGCTGATCTCGGACAATTGCTGGCATTGCCGGATCGCCACCGCATCCTGTTTTTGCAGGGGGGCGCGTACGCGCATTTTGCGCTGCTGGCGATGAACCTCATGGGCGGGCGGCGCCGCGCCGCCGATTACGTGCTCACCGGTCTCTGGTCGGCGAGGGCCGCGAGCGAGGGAGGCCGTTACGGCGCGATCCACATAGCCGCCAGCGGCGAGGCCGACGGCTTCACCCGCATCCCGCCGCAGGCGGAGTGGCGGCTGGATCCGCAGGCGGCCTACTGCCATCTCGTCAGCAACGAAACGGCCAACGGCGTGCAGTTCCACTGGTTGCCGGACACGGGCCTTGTGCCGCTGGTCGCCGACATGACCTCGGACTTTCTTTCCCGGCCGATCGACGTTTCCCGTTTCGGCCTCATCTACGCCGGCGCGCAAAAGAACGCCGGCTGCGCTGGACTGACCGTCATCCTCATACGCGACGACCTCCTGGACCGCGCCCTGGAGCAGACGCCGGCGGTTTTCAATTACGGGTTGCAGGCGGGCTGCGACGGCAGGGTGAATACGCCGCCGACGTTCGCCGTTTATGTCGCCGGCCTGATGTTCGCGTGGATCAGGCGGCAGGGGGGACTCGAGGTCATCGCCCGCAACAACCGCCGCAAAAGCGAGAAGCTCTATGCCGCGATTGATGAGAGCGGGTTCTACCGTTGTCCCGTCGCCGGCGCCGATCGCTCCCTGACCAATGTCTGTTTCCGTCTGCCGACCCAGGCGCTGGAGGCGGAGTTTCTGGCGGAGGGGCGGCGGCGCGGTCTCGTGCACCTGGAAGGCCATGCCGCCGCCGGCGGCCTGCGCGCCAGCCTCTATAACGCCATGCCGGCGGAGGGTGTCGATGCCTTGATCGATTTCATGCATGAATTTGCAATCCGACATCACGCCCTCGGAAAGTGCGGCGCGGCTCGTGAATCCGCCACCCGTGCCTAGGGTTGCCTGCAATCATCTCCATCGCGACGGCGGCGGGTTTCCACGGCCGGTGTCCGTCATGGGACTGAACTTTCCGAATCCCATTGGCGTGGCCGCCGGGTTCGACCGTCACGGCGAACTTCTCGATGAACTCGCCCGGGCCGGCTTCGGCTTTGTCGAGGTCGGCACCATCAACCCCGTGAGGGATTGCTCCATTGATCCGGCGCTTGATCGAATCTGCCTCAACCTGCAACGGTTCCACACGCGGCGGGCAGTTTGCGGCGCCGCCGGGCAACCGCTGGTTGGCGTGAGTGTCGGCGGTCAACGGCCGTCGTTTGATGGCGAGTGGGCCGGGGGTTTTATTGCAGCCATGCATCAGCTGGCCGGATGCGCGGATTTTTTCGTTCTCAATCTCAGCAGGCCCGGCGGCCCGGGGCGGGTGGCGGGAGCTGACAAATCCGCCCTGCGATCGTTGTTGACACGGATTCAACATGAACGTGGATCCTGTGCCCGCCACATCCCCGTCATGGTCAAGGTGGCGTTTGACGAGGATCGGCACGCAAAACGCGCGCCCCTCGCCGTGGTGCTCGCGGAAGAATTGGGCTATGAAGGCGTCATTGCCGCATTTGAAAATTGGTCATCGCCCGGCAAGGCCGGCGAATGCGTGGCGCGGCTCGTCGCCAATCTGCCTTCGCTGCCGCTCATCGTCGTCGGCGGCGTCAATGAAACAACCGTGGGAAGATACCTCGCCGCCGGCGCCGCGGCGGTGCAGGTTTACAGCGCCCTGGTTTTGCACGGGCCGGGCATCGCCCGCAGGCTTTGCCGGGCGGCTGCGAAATTCGGGGAGGCCGTCCAATGAAACAGGCGCCGCCCCCGCCGGACTTTCATGGTCCGGATCAATTCAGGCAAAGCCGATTCGCAGGAAGTGACCCTCACGGCCGTAAAATTGGTGGTGACCTTCGTGCAAATTCGCCTGTTGCCGATGCCTCGCTTTACCGCCCCACCCAGGAATATTTCAGCAACCGATCGAGGTCCCTCAATATGCCCTTGAAATCGGCGCCTGCATCGTATCTCATCATGAGATTGCCCAGAGGATCGAGGAGGTAAAAGCCCCCGGCCCCGGTGGTGGCCGGCCCGGCCGCCGCCACGAACCGATCCGCAAGCGCGCGCAGCTGATCATCCGTTCCGGTGAGCAGGAAGACGCCGGGGTATCCGGCCTGTTTTTGCCGCGCTCCGGCCGTGCTGCCGCCGAGCGGCACGACGCAGGCCTGGAAGCGGATGCCGTTGTCCCGCAGGGCGGAACGCAGGTTGTGCAACCGTTGCAAATACGGATCACAGCCGCCGTCACAGGGCTGCGAGATCAACCACAATAAACTCCACTTACCCTGGGCCTGCTCGATGCGGAAATCCCCCCCCGCCGCCGTTCGCATCCTGATATCGCGCATTGGACGCGGTGGCGATATCAGCATGCCGTAATTGCTGCGTTCCCGTGGCAGCAGCCCGGGATTCAAGTAAAACACCCATGCCGCGAGCACGGGAAGGCCGCACGTCACCACCACCAGCAGCAGCGGAACGAACCGCCGTAATCCCGGCGGAGATTTCCCCGAGTCACTCATGCGGAGTGCAGCCTGTCGGCGCGTGAAACGGACATACCCAGGTATACACCAAAGGCCGCCGCTGCGAATCCGAACCACTGGATTGCATAACCTATATGCATGGCCCGCCTGGTTTCCACGGTCGGCAGCACCCTGGCGTAGCCGTGCGGATCACCGGGATCCTGGCGTATCAGGAAGGGCTTCACCTGGACCCCGGCGTACCTTGAAAAGTAATCCAGATCAAGGTAGGGCCACAGGCGGCCCCAGGAGGGGCCCGGACGCGCCGCGTCATTCAAAATGAACGGGGGAAGGGCGGGGACGTCAATGATGCCGTGCACCTCCACGTCACCTTCAGGCACCCCGGCCTCGGGCAAGTGATCCCGGCCCGAGGATAGGGCAATCCAGCCGCGGTCTATCAACACCCGTACCTCGGAATCCTGCAAACGCACCGGCGCCAGCACGTGCACCCCGGCGCGTCCATCGTGGGTTTGATTGTCGAGGAAGATCTGCCGGCCGGCTGGATCGAAGCGGCCCCTGACCGTGGCCCTCCGGAAGCGGAGATCAGGCCGGTAGGTGGTGTCCGCATGCAGCTCGACGGGCGGCAGGGCGGCCCGTCCATCGATCTCCGCCTTCAGCCGCTCTTTCTGATCGGCCCTGTGCAACTGCCATATGCCCAGCTGCACAAAGAGCATGATGACGGCAAATGTGGCGGCCGTAAGCCAGCCGCCGGGCTGGAAGAGGTAGGGACCGGCCCGCATGGATAGGCATGGCGGGCATCGGCGGCCGACGGAAACGGGGGGCTTATATGCCGTGGGGATGGATGAATCCAAAGAAGGCACCGGTGATCAGCAGCAGGAACAGAATCAACGCGAGGCTGACGCGGACCGAGAGCGCCCGCGCCACCCGCGTTTTATCCTTGTCGCCGTGATCCTTTGACAGGAAGTACAGCGCTTCCGCCAGAACGAACACAATAAGAGCCGCCAGTATCAATGCCGGCAATTTGAAAGTCATGGCCATGGATTCCTCCGCTTTTTTCTGTTGCCGCCGTGCCAATGTAACGGCTTTTCCATCACCTCATCCACAGGGGCCCTGGCTAGAGCATGTACACGAAGATGAACAGGCCGAGCCAGACAACGTCCACGAAATGCCAGTACCACGCCACCGCCTCGAAGGCGAAGTGGTTCTCGGGGGTGAAATGCCCCTTGAAGCTGCGCCCCAGAATGGCCGCGAGCATGATGGCTCCAACGGTCACGTGCATGCCGTGGAAGCCGGTCAGGATATAGAAGGTGGAGCCGTACACGCCCGACTTCAACGTCAGATTGAGTTGCTGATAGGCTTCCTGGTACTCCCACGCCTGCAGGGTGACGAACAGCAGACCGAGGAAGATGGTGGCAATCAGGCCGCGTATGAGGAGCTTCCGGTTCTCCGCCTTCAGTCCCCAGTGCGCCCAGGTGATGGTGGCGCCGCTGGTGAGCAGGACGATGGTGTTGAACGCGGGAACGCCCCACGCCTTCATCGGCGTGAATTCCTCCTTGAGGCCCGGGCCGGTTCGCGGCCAGACGGAAAAGAACTGGTTGTAGAGAACCTCGTGCGTGCCCGCCAGATAGCCCTTGCCCGTCAGCCAGTCTGCGGAAACGTTTCGCAGGTACCACAAAGCGCCAAAGAATGTCAGGAAGAAGAACACCTCGGAGGTGATGAACCATATCATTCCCTGGCGGAACGAGGAGTCGACCCGTTCGTTATAGAGCCCCGCCATGTTCTCCCTCACCACGTCGCCGAACCATGAGAACAACAGGTAGCTGAACAGCGCAAAACCCAGGACGATGAAGATGCCGCCCGGGAAAAGGCCATTGACCGCCAGGGCGGCGCCGAACAGGATGCTGAACACGGACGCCACGGCGACGATTGGCCATGGACTCGGATCCGGAAGGAAATAGTTGGACGGTGTTTGTGACATGATTTTAATTCTCCCCCGCGTTTAGGATGGTTTTTCGGCCGTCGTCGCCGCTTTCGTCCGCACCGCCGGCCCCCTTCGTGGAAAGCGCAACATCGTTCCTCGCATATTTTCTTGCCGATTGAACGTCGCGATTCATGAACGTATACGAGAGGGTGAGCATGTTGATGTCGTCGGGGAGGTCCGGCGACACCATGAACCGGACGGTCATCTCCCGCGACTCGCCCGCCTGCAGCGACTGCTCACGAAAGCAGAAGCATTCGGTTTTGTTGAAATACTGCGCCGCCTGCCATGGCACAATGTTGGGGATCGCCCGGCCGACGATGGTTTCGTGCGCAAGATTGCGCACAGCGAAGCGCACCTCCACCGCCCTGCCTGGATGCACCTCCAGCCTCCCGACCAAGGGTTTGAACTCCCATGGCAGGCCGTCGGCGACATTGGTGTCGAATCTGACCGTCACCTCGCGATCCACGGATGCGATGTCGGGCTGCGCCATTGTCGGCGCCTCTGCCACGGCGCCCGCCGCCGGCCGCACGCCGGTCACCTTGCAATAGAGTGAATAAAGCGGCGCGGCGGCAAAGGTGAGGCCGAACAGGATGACGACAACGCTGGCGAGTCTGAGGGCGGCCCGGCGGTTCCGTTTCCCGCCATCCATGCCGCTTGTATTTCCGTTTTCCATCGACCGGGTCACGCCTCTGATTGCGCCAGCTTGATTTGGGGCGGCGTGGTGAAGGTGTGGAACGGCGGCGGCGACGGCAGGGTCCACTCCAGTCCTTTTGCGCCCTCCCAGACCTGATCTCCCGCCCTGGCGCCGCCCCTGACGGTCTTCACGATGACGTACAGGAATACCAGGTGCGCCGCGCCGAAAATGAACGAGCCGATGCTGGAAATCATGTTGAATTCGGTGAACATCGGATTGTAGTCGATGATGCGGCGCGGCATGCCCGCCAGGCCCAGGAAATGCTGCGGGAAGAAGGTGAGATTGAAGCCGATGATCACCATCCAGAAGAAAATCTTCCCGAGCCTCTCGTCATACATGTTTCCGGTCCACTTCGGCAGCCAGTAGAACACGCCTGCGTACAGTCCGAGCAGCGCTCCGGGAATCAGCGCATAGTGGAAATGGGCGACCACGAAATAGCTGTCGTGATACTGGATGTCGCCGGGAATGGTGGCCAGCATGACGCCGGTCAGGCCGCCGAAGCTGAACATCAGGATGATGCCGATCGCGAACAGCATCGGTGTCTCGAACGTCATCGCCCCGCGCCACATCGTGGCGATGTAATTGAACACCAGAAGCCCGACGGGAATCGAGATCACGATGGTGCCGATCATGAAGTAGGTGACCGCGGCGAGCGACAGCCCCGTGGTGTATTGGTGGTGCGCCCATACCGCCAGCCCGATGGTGCCCACCGCCAGCATGGCGCCGACGGTGGATTGATAGCCAAACAGGGGCTTGCGCGCGAAGGTGGGGATGATGTGCCCCAGGATTCCCATGGAGGGCAGCAGCAGCACATAAACCTCGGGATGCCCGAAGAACCAGAACAGGTGCTGGAACAGCTGCGGATCGCCGCCGCCCGCGGCGTTGAAAAAACTGGTGCCGAAATGGCGGTCAAAGAGCAGCATGGTCACGGCGCCGGCGAACGGCGGGAGGATCACGATCAGAAGAAACGCCGTGACCAGCCACGACCAGCAGAATATGGGCATGTCCATCAAGCCCATGCCGGGCGCCCGGCAGTTCAGGATGGTGACGATGATGTTGATGGAGGCCAGGATGGAGGAAATGCCGAGCAGGTGGACGGTGAAGATGAGGAAATCCATCGACATCCCCACCTGCACGGAGAGGGGTGGATACAGCGTCCAGCCTGTGTTGACCGGCGTGCCGCCGCCCGGCAGGAACGGCACCACCATCGAAATCACCAGCATGAGGGCGGCCGCCACCAGGAACCAGAAGCTCATGTTGTTCATGCGTGGCAGCGCCATGTCGGGTGCGCCGATCATCAGCGGGATCATCCAGTTGGCCATGCCCGCCGCCGCCGGCATGACCGCGCCGAACACCATGATCAACGCATGATTGGTGACCAGGTTGTTGTAGACGTCGGGTTGCAGCAGCTGGATGCCGGGCATGAACAGCTCCGCGCGGATGAGCATCGCCATGCCGCCGCCCAAGAACAGCATGATGAGCGACACGACGAGGTACATCGTGCCGATATCCTTGTGATTGGTGCTGAACAGCCAGCGCCGCCAGCCATGCGGGACGCCATGGTGACCGCCTTCGTGCGCATGGGCGATTGTTGCATGATTCATCTTTTCATCCTCCTGGTCGCAGGTGAGTTCAGTCCGACTTGGCTGGCGCTGTTGCGCCACGCGCCTTTGCAACGTCGGCGGGCTGAATCACATCGCCGGTGTTGTTGTTGAATGCATTTCTCTCGTAGGTGACGATGGCGGCAATCTCAAGATCGTTGAGCTGGTTCCAGGGCTGCATCGGCGTGCCGGCTATGCCGTTGAGCACAATGTCTAGATGCTTCGGCACGGGTCCGACCACGATCTTGCCGTCCTTGAAGAAGCCGCGTTCCTGGAGTGGCTTGGTCATGTTCTCGCCGGCGGGAAACCCGCCACCCGCCATGAGCGGCGGGAAAGCGGGCGGCAGGCCCTTGCCGTCGAGCTGATGGCAGGCCGAGCAATTCTTGTTGTAAAGGTCACGCCCCTTCTCCAGCAGATCCTCCTTGCTCCAAACCTTGCCGGAGGCGGCCTCCGCCTCCGCCGCGGCCATCCTGGTCTTCTGCGCCCCGACCCAGGCGGTGAATTTCTCCGGAGTGACCGCCTGCACCACGATGGGCATGCGGGCATGCCATGTTCCGCACAACTGCGCGCACTGGCCGCGGTACGTGCCCTCCTTGTCGATCACCGCCCAGGTTTCGGTGATGTAGCCCGCGATGGCGTCCTTCTTGAAGCCAAGTTGCGGCACCCAGAAGGAGTGGTTGACGTCGGCGGAGGTGTTGAGGAAGCGAATCTTGGTGTTGATCGGCAGCACGAGTGGATTGTCCACGTCGCGGAGGTAAAGACTGCCGGCCTTTTCCTGGGGCACATAGCGGCTCTCGACCCTGACGCCCTGATCCAGGTATTCATACTCCCACCACCACTGGTGGCCGGTGATCTTCACCTCCATCATGTCCTTGTCCTTCGGCACCAGCCAGAGGCGCTTCAATACCTCCTCCGCGGAGCCGGCAATCGTCATGTCCACGCCGAGGACCAGCAGCGGCACCAGCACCCAGGACCAGCGGCCAAACCAGCCCCTGTGGAAATTCTGATCCGGCGTGAAACCGCGGCTTTTGCGGTGCGCATAAAGCGAATATGAGACGATCGCGAACACGATGATCAGAAGCACGGTGGCTATGGTCATGGTGCGCATGTGAATCTGGTAGATGTCCCGCGCGGAAGGCGTGGCAGGCTCCGGGAAGTTGATGCCGTACTCGGCATGCACATGCCCTGCAACTCCCAGAAATAGCGCCACCGCCAGAAACTGCATTAATCTTTTAAATTGACTCCCACCATGCATGATTTTCGTTCTCCCGTCTCAGTTCGGTTCCCACCCGGCGCCTGGTTTTTCACGCCTGCCCGGAAGGAAGATTCTTGTTTCGTTGTGTCTTCATCGCCTTGATACAGCTCAAGTGCCGCCTTATTCGGACAGAAGGAGATATCGCCGCCGGCGGCATCCTCCCTTTCCAACGCGCTGTCACAGGCCCGGATGTTCTGACATGTTTCGCATCTCGCGATCTGCCGCCTCATGTCGGACACCTCGGTCTTGCGCAGATAATCGCCGACGTCAACCCCCCTTCGCCGGAGCATTTTGAACAGGCGCACCCGCTGCAGCGAGTTGTAAAGCCTGTTCAGGACTTTCGAGTTGCCGGCTAGGGCGATGCGCGTGTTTATGACGACCAGCCCGATGATTACTGCGATGACCAGCAAACCAACGATTGTGGAATAACCCATCAAATAAGGACCCCGGACGATCGGCGTTTTTTCTTGAAGACTTTGCTTTTTTTTGGGTGGCAATCAATTCAATTTTTTTATTTTACAAAAATCGGGTCTGAAAAAAGCCCCATGAGGATAAAAATTGATCTAGATCAAAAATACACGCAATTATTATTGAATTGTGCCGATGAATCATGCTTGTAAAAATTACATGAAAGCGAGATTCGACCGATGACGCCGGCGACCACCGGGCGTGGAATCATGTCTCGCCTAGGCCCTGCGGCACATCCTGGCCGGCGGCATGGTCACTCCCGGGTGATCGTGCGTGGAAGTTGCATTTCCGCAGTGACGATTTTGGAGTTGCGCGGATTGCGGAAGAGGAGTGGTTTCGGCTCTGCTGTCCCGGCAACGACGCGCTCCGTCCTTTCAACGACGTCCAGAATGGCCCCGTGGTGCGGTGATTTTCCGCACACCGGATCGGCGTTGCAGGGATCGCCGGTGAGTAGGTAGGCCTGACAGCGGCAGCCGCCGAAATCGCTCGTTTTCTCCGGGCAGGCGCGGCACGTTTCCTTCATCCAGTCGAAGCCGCGGAAGCGGTTGAATGCCGGCGATTCCCTCCATATCCACTCGATACCGTGCCGGCGCACGCTGGGATATTCCATGCCCGGCAGGATGCGCGCCGAGTGGCAGGGCAGGGCGGTGCCATCCGGCGTGACGATGAGAAACACCGAGGCCCAGCCGTTCATGCAGGCCTTGGGCCGGCCCTCGTAATAATCCGGGACGACGAAGAGAATCTTCATCTTGCCGCGCATCCGCTCCTGGTATTCATGGGCGATGCGCTCGGATCGCCGCACCTGCTCGCGGGTGGGCAGCAGATGGTCGCGGTTGAGGTGATCCCAGCCGGTGTACTGGGTGAAGGCGAGTTCCACGTAATCGGCCTGCACCTCGATGGCCAGATCGAGCATCGGCTTGACGTAATCCTCGGTCAGCCGGTGGCGGACGAAGTTGAGCACCATCGGGAAGTCGTATTGCTTGACCAGACGCAAGGCGTGCAGTTTTTGCTCAAAACATTCCGTGCCGGCGATGTAGTCGTTGAGCGACTTCTCGGGCGCCTGGATGCTGACCTGGATGTGATCCAGCCCCGCGTCCTTGAAGGCGCGGATGCGCTCCTCGGTGAGGCCCATTCCCGAGGTGATGAGGTTGGTGTAATAGCCCATTCGCCGCGCCTCCGCGATCAATACCTCCAGGTCGCGCCGCGCCAGCGGCTCGCCGCCGGAAAAGCCGAGCTGGACCGCCCCCATGGCGCGGGCCTCCTTGAGAACGCGGATCCATTCCTCGGTGGTGAGTTCGTTCTTGTAACGCGCGTAATCGACGGGGTTGGAGCAATACGGACACTGCAACGGACAGGCGTAGGTGACCTCGGCCAGCAGCCACAGCGGCTTATTGACGAGGTTCGGAATATAGCCACTGCCGGACATGGGCTGTCTCCATGAATTTGCAGACGTCGTTTTCAAGCACGCGCCGGGGAAGGCGCGCTTGAGATCGGCGATGATCTCATCAACTGTGCTTACGCCATCCACCCGTCTGAGAATTTCAGCGGCGCTCGGGTTGAGCTTCACCATACCCTCGGCATAAAGGATGACCCAGCAATTCTGCGCCGCCTCCCATTGCAGGCGTCTGCCGGGCAAGAGCCGCGGTATCGATTTCAACATGATTCCCGTCACACTCGCCGGCGATCATTGCTCGATATTCCAGTACGGCGGCTTTTGGGCGATGTACGCCATCCACATCGCATCGACCATGGTCCACAAGACGTCAAGCTTGAACTGCAGGATGTGGAGCGCGTGTTCCTGCTCGGCGCGGGTCTTGAAGGAGTCGAGCGTGATCTTGAGGCCGTTCTTCACGTCACGCGGCGCCTCGAACAGCCGCTTGCGGAAATAGGCGTAGCCCTCGGGCTTGATCCAGGGATAGTGCCGGGGCCAGTTGTCCAGCCGCTGCTGGTGGATGGTGGGCGCGAACAGCTCGGTGAGCGATGAGCACGCCGCCTCCTGCCACGACACCCGGCGCGCGAAGTTGATGTAGGCGTCCACCGCGAAGCGCACGCCGGGCAAAACGTGCCGCTGATCCCACAGCTCCTCGCGCGTCAGGCCCACCGCCTCGCCGAGGCGCAGCCAGGCCTCGATGCCGCCCTCCTCGCCCTGCGTGCCGTCATGATCGATGATGCGTTGTATCCAATGCCGGCGCACGTCACGGTGCGGGCAGTTGGCCATGATCGCCGCGTCCTTCACCGGGATGGCCACCTGGTAGTAGAAGCGGTTGGCGACCCAGCCCCGGATGGCCGCCGGGTCGAGCCTGCCCTCGTTCATGAGCACGTGAAACTCGTGGTGAATGTGGTAGGACTTCGCCTTGGCGCGCAGCCGGCGCTCGAACTCGTCGCGCGACCAGGGTTGATCGTCCGCCTCGAAATTCTCAGCGATGGCAAGATTGATGTTGCTCAGGAAAGTCATAGTGCGATCTCCATTCCGTCGTGGGAAACCTCGATGCCTGCACGCGTCAGCTCCGCCCGTTCGGGCGAATCCTCGTCCAGGATCGGATTCGTGTTGTTGATGTGAATCAAAATCTTCCGGGGCCTCGACAGCGGCGCCAGTACCTCGATGATTCCACCGGGACCGGATTGCGGCAGATGTCCGAGCTCCCGGGAACGCTTGTCGGCGATCCCCGCCGCCGCCATTTCGTCCTCGCGCCAGAAGGTGCCGTCAACCAGCACGCAATCGGCGTTCCGCATCAGCGGCAGGACGTGGGGCTCCATTTCCCCCAGTCCCGGCGCGTAAAACAGCCTGCCGCCCGTCGTGAGATCCTCGATGACAACGCCGATGGTGTCGCCGACATGGGGATGATTCCGATGCGGCGAGTAGGGTGGCGCCTTGCTCTTGAGTGGATGGGCCGCAAGGCACAGGCGCTCCACCCCCGGCACCGTGAACGTGCAGCCGGCGCCGTTGAACCGGATGGGTTGCCAGTCCACGGTGCAAAAATGCGAAAGCACGTCGCAGATCGGATTCCCCGTGGTTAGGTCCTCGTACACGGCCTCGGTGCAATATACGCGCAACGGCCGGGTGCACTCGCGCAACATCAGCAGCCCCGTCGTGTGATCGATCTGGCTGTCGATGAGCACGATGCCGCGGATGCCGGTGTCACGAACCGCTCTCGCCGGCTGCATGGCGGGCAGGGCATGCAGCTGGGCGAGGATGTCGGGGGAGGCGTTGAACAGCACCCAGTTCAGGGAGTCGCTGCTCACCGCGATGGATGACTGCGTGCGGCGGCGGGCCCGAATGGTCCCCTTGCGGAAGCCGTCGCAGTTTCGGCAGTTGCAATTCCACTGCGGGAACCCGCCGCCCGCGCCCGAGCCAAGAATATGTATTCGCATATGGCCGACACTTCAGGCACCGTCCATGCCAATATCATCAGCTCTAATGTGTGCTCCGCCCGCTTTGCATTCTTTTTGATCCAGATCAAATTTCCTCGAATTAATTTTCGCCGGCCGGCGGTCATCATCATAAAATCATCGCCCTTTTGCGCGGATGCACGTCAAGGAAACCGTCGAACCAATGAAAACCGCCATCGCCGCGGTTTCACATAACCAGCGCTGGTTGATAAAAACCGCGAATTGCGGATTTGCTCCAGCCGGGGTGATACAACCCGCCCGCCAGTGAAAATCACGCGCGCCACATCCGTTGTTTCCACCACGCGCCCGGCATTCCGTTATTCCCATGCCGCGCAGGCCAGGGTGATAGGAGAGCGCCTGTTGCTGCGCCGGCGGGCGTTTCTGAAAAGCCTGACCGCCGGTGCCGGCCTCGTTCTCGGCGTGACGGAAATCGCGGATGCCGCCCCGGTCCCCGCCGCCACCGACGCGGGTTCCGACCCCCTCTGGGAAATCATTGCGTCGGTGCAGGCGCACCTCCTGCCGGTGGAGGCCGGCGCGCCCGGCGCCGCGCAGATCAACGCCATCGGCTATCTGCGCGCGGCCCTCGACGCGCCGGATGCGGATCCGCAGGAGAAAAAATTTCTGCTGGCGGGCGCCGGCTGGCTGCAAAAGACATGGGTCCGGGATCATGCAGGCGGATCGTTTGACACGCTCACGGTGTCCGGGCGGGAGGCGCTGCTTCGCCGGATGGAGCGGGGGAGCGAGGCGGGCAGGAACTGGCTGGCGCTGCTGCTATATTACCTGCTCGAGGCGCTGCTGACCGATCCCGTGTACGGCGGCAACACCCGCGAGGCCGGTTGGACATGGCTGGATTACATACCCGGCTTCCCCCGCCCGCCGGCGGACAAGCGTTATTTCGAGTTGCTGAAGCGGTGAAGGACTGCGACGTTTGCGTGATCGGCAGCGGCGCCGGTGGCGCCCCGGTGGCCTTCGAGGCTGCGCGGGCCGGCTTCTCGGTGGTGGTGCTGGAAAAGGGTCCCTGGTTCACGGAGAAGGATTTCTACAAGGACGAACTCGCCTGCTGCCACCGCCGGCCGTTCCGATCGAGTCACCTCGACGAGCCGCAGGTGATCGAGGAGCCCGCCGACGGCGGCTGGTCGGCGCTGCCCACCTCCGATCCGAAATCCGGCCACGATTACTGGAACGGCAATTGCGTCGGCGGCTCGTCGAATTTCATGAGCGGCCAGTTCTTCCGCCTCAAGCCGGACGATTTTCATCTGCTCGACACCTTCGGTCCCATCGCCGGCGCGAACATCGCCGACTGGCCGATCAGTTACGACGATCTCGAGCCTTACTACGCCCGGGTCGAGCGCGAGGTCGGCGTCTCCGGCCGCGTCGTTTCGCACCGCTTCGCCGAGCCGCGCTCGACCGCCGACTTCCCCTTTCCGCCCACGCGGGAGCACGTGCTCGCGGGGTGGATCGATCGCGCCTGCGGCGAGCTCGGCCTGACGCCGCTGCCGGTGGCCCGCGCCATCCTGCCGGCGCCGGCTAGGGGTCGCGGCGGCTGCCAGTATTCCGGCTTCTGCGGCAGCTACGGCTGCGCCAGCGGCGCCAAGGGCGGCGCGCGCGCCGCGCTCCTCGATCGCGCCGTCGCCACCGGTCGCTGCGAGATCCGGCCCCACGCCCATGTTTTCAAGCTGACAAGCGACCACCGCGGCCGCGTCACCGGCGCCCTCTATTACGATCGGGAAGGCATCCAGCGGCGCGTGGATGCGCATGTCTATGTCGTCGCCTGCCAGGCGATCGAATCCGCGCGCCTCCTGCTGCTGTCGACCGGCCCGAAGCATCCGCGGGGCCTGGGCAACAATCGCGGCCAGGTGGGCCGCAACCTGATCTTCTCCGCCGGCGCGACGGGCGCCGGCCATCTGCCCTATGACGGGATGGACGCCGGCGTGGTCGAAGAGATGAAACAGATCGGGCCGTTCGTCAACCGCGGCTTGCAGGATTGGTATCACATCGAGGACCCGGCGCTGGGTGGAAGGGCCAAGGGCGGCACCATCGATTTCGTGCTCAACTCCCCCGGCTACCTCGCCCGCGCGCTCTCCGAGCGATTCGCGGAGGATGGCACGCTGGTGTGGGGCGCGACGCTCAAGCGCCGGCTGGAGCAGGTGTTCAAGACGAGCCGCATTCTGCGCTTTGAAATCTTCTGTGACTGGCTGCCACAAGACGATTGCTTTGTGACGCTCGATCCGGTGGTGAAGGACAAATGGGGATTGCCGGTGGCGCGCGTGCGCATCGGCCGCCATCCCCATGACGACAGGGTGTCGCAGTATCTCTCCGATCGTGCGCGGCCGGTGCTCGAGCGGATGAAATTCCGCGATGTGGTCTCGGCGCCGAACGGCGCGCCCACGCCCAATCTCCAGGCCGGCGGCTGCCGCTTCGGCGCCGATCCGGCGACCTCCGTGCTCGACAGTCACTGCCGCGTGCACGACGTCGAGAACCTGTACGTCAGCGATGGCAGCTTCATGCCCACGGGCGGCAGCGTCCCCTTTACCTTCACCATCTACGCCAACAGCTTCCGTGTCGCCGACCATGTCGTTTCCATGCTTCCCAGGCCCTGAACACAACAGTGCGCCGGTCTGAAGCGGGTGTATATTTTGACGATGCCGCCCCGGTGGCGGCTCAAGGAGAAATGTCCATGGGATGCCGCGTTCGTTTTTCCGCCTTGTCCGCGCGCGTGGGCAGGTGATGCGTTCCTGGTCACATCCCGTCTGGGCGCTGGGGTTCCGGCCGTTCTTCCTGCTCGCGGCGCTTGCCGCCTCGGTGTGGATGCCGTTGTGGTCGCTTATCTAC
Source organism: Gammaproteobacteria bacterium (assembly GCA_021324815.1). Taxonomy (GTDB): domain Bacteria; phylum Pseudomonadota; class Gammaproteobacteria; order JAJPIJ01; family JAJPIJ01; genus JAJPIJ01. Next base: position 116,056 of record JAJPIJ010000013.1, on the reverse strand, counting down.
GGCGCCGTCTTCCCGCTGCCCATGAATTACATGGCGCCGGTGTGGCACGGCCATGAGATGATTTTCGGCTTCACCGCCGCCGTCATCGCGGGATTTCTGCTGACGGCGGTCCCGAACTGGACCGGCGTGCCGGGACACAGGGGCGGCGCGCTGGCGGCGTTGGCCGCGATCTGGCTGGCCGGCCGCGCGGCGATGTTGCTGAGCGCGTGGCTGCCGCTGTGGCTGGTTGCGATCGTTGATGCGGCTTTTTTCCCGGCGCTGGCGGCGGCCATCCGCCCGTCCATCGTCGCCGCCGGCAAACCGCGCCATTTCCTGTTTCCGCGGGTGCTGATGGCGTTCGCCGCCGCCGATGCGCTGATTCATCTGGGCGCCATGCGGATCGTCCCGAATGGAGAGGAGCTGGGCCTCAAGACGGCGATCGATCTGGTCACCGTGCTCATGGTGGTCGTGGGCGGACGCGTGGTGCCGAGCTTCACCGCCAATGCGGTCGGCAGTCCGCCGCGCGAACCCAACTGGACCGACCGGTGGGCGCTGTACGCCGTGCTGGCGTTGACGGGACTGGAGTTCATTCCCGCCCTGCCCTGGTTGCAGGGCCTGGCGGCATTGACGGCCGGCGCCATCAACGCCTGGCGCATGCGCGGCTGGCAGACGGTGAAGACGGCGGGCCGGCCGATCCTGTGGGTGCTGCATCTGGGCTACGCCTGGGTGGTGATCGGGCTGCTGCTCAGGGCGGCGTCGCTCACGGGCTGGATGCGATGGCAGGACGCCATCCACGGCCTCGGCGCCGGCGCCATCGGCACCTTCACGCTGGGGATGATGTCGCGGGTGGCGCTGGGCCACACCGGCCGGCCGCTCAAGGTCGCGCCGGTCATCGCCGCGGCCTATCTGATGATTTCGTTCGCCGCAATGTTGCGGATCATCACCCCCCTGGCGGTGCCGGCGGTCAACATCGTTGTGGCGACCCATGTCGCGAGCTGCCTGTGGGCGGGGGCGTTTTTGATCTATTTGATCGTCTATGCGCCCAAGCTGCTGCGTCCACGTGCCGACGGCCGTCCCGGCTGACCGCCGGCGCAGGCATCCCCGGGGCGCGGCGCAGGCGTAGAATCGGCTCGTGACCTCCGGCGCAACCCATCACTCGACGGCATCCCCATGGCTTTCCCATCGATTGCCCGCGCACGAGATTTTTTTCCCCTTGGCGACAATGCACGCAATCCTGGTGCTGCCGCTCTCCGTCCTCGGCATGACCGGATTTCAGCGCGTGCCACCGGCCCTGACGGGCAGCCTCGGCCATGCGCACGAAATGCTGTTCGGCTACGCGCTCGCCGTGATCGCCGGCTATCTGCTGGGCAGCCTTCCCCCGGGCCGGCTGCTCGCATTGCTCGGCCTGTGGATCGCCGCGCGCACGTCCTTTCTGCTCCTGCCCCGGAATCCGGCGGCCGTCGCCTTCAACAGCGCCTTTGTGGTCATGCTGGTCATGGAGGTCGCGCCGAAATATCTGCGGGCCGCGAAGAAGGCGCGCAACCAGTCCTTTGTATTCATGATCGCCGGGATTGCGCTCGCCGCCATCGCGCAGGAGATCGCCAGATACGCGGCCGCCGGCGGGGCGCAACACCTGGCCTATGCCGAGGCGGTGCTGCTGTTCGCGCTGCTGATGCTGTTCATGGGCGGCCGCATCATCGCGCCGGCGGCCGCGGGCCAGTTCTATCGTCAGGGGCAGTATCTCGGGCCGCGCGTCCAACCGCGACTGGAGGCCGGCTTGATCGCCAGCGTGGTCGTGGCCTTGATCCTGGCGGTGATTCCGTGGGGCCGCGTTCCGGCGGGAATTGCGATCGCCGCGGCGGGCGTCATGGCGCTGGTGCGCATGCTGCGCTGGCGGCTATGGGCGGCGCGCGCGCGGCCGGATCTGTGGTGCCTTGGCGTCGGTTACGCCTGGATCGCTGTTGGCCTGTTGCTGTTTGCGCGGGCGTGGCTGGCGGGAGGCGCGGTGACCACGGCGCTGCACGCGCTCACGGTCGGGGCGCTGGGAACCCTGACGTTGAACGTCATGGCGCGCGTCGCCGTGACGCGGGCGAGGCTCGATCCCGCCCGCGTCCGGGCGCCCGTCATCGGCACGGTGTTGATCGCCGCCGCCACCTGCGCGCGCCTTGCGGCGGCCCACGTCGCCGGCGGCGATTCGCTTCTGCTGACGGCGGCCGCGTGCTGGTCGGGTGCCTATGCGCTGTTGCTGGCTCTCCTGGTTCACGTGCGGCGGTCATGAGCGGCCATTGGGAGCACTTCCCCCACGAGGCCGACATGGGCGTGCGCGGCTTCGGGGCGACCAGGGCCGAGGCCTTCGAGCAGGCGGCGCTGGCGCTGACGGCGGTGATCGCGGACCTCAACACCATCGCACCGCGCGAAGAGGTTGCGCTGCGCTGCGAGGCGCCGAACGATGAGCTGCTGTTCGCGGAATGGCTGAACAGCCTCGTCTTTGAGATGGCGGTGAACAAGATGCTTTTCAGCAGATTCGAAGTGCATATCAACGACGGCCGGCTGGACGCGCGCGCCTGGGGGGAGCGCGTCGATGTGGCGCGGCACCGGCCGGCGGTGGAAGTCAAGGGCGCGACCTACACCGCCCTGCGCGTCGCCCGGGACTGCCGTGGCCAATGGCTGGCGCAGACGGTCGTGGACGTTTGAACCGTGGACCTTGGTCTGTTAAAGCGGCGGTCCGAACACGAATGGGAAATTGCCCCGCACGGGGCCATGCGCGTGCCCGCCGTCATTTATGCCTCGGAGGCGCTGGTCCGCGACATGGATCACAAGGTCTACGAGCAGCTGGTCAACGTGGCGACGCTGCCCGGCATCGTGCAGGCCGCCTGCGCCATGCCCGACGCGCACTGGGGCTACGGCTTCCCGATCGGCGGCGTGGCGGCGTTCGATCCGGATGCCGGCGGCGTGGTGTCCGCCGGCGGGGTGGGCTTCGACATCTCCTGCGGCGTGCGCTGCCTGCACACCGGGCTGGCGCGCGCCGACATCCTGCCGGTGCAGAAGGCGCTGGCCGATGAACTCTATCGCCGCATCCCGGCGGGGATGGGCAGCACCGGCGCCATCCGTCTCAACGCCGAGGAGATGGACGCCATGCTCGCCGGCGGCGCGCGCTGGGCGGTGGAACAGGGCTTCGGAGACGCGGAGGATCTCGAACGCATCGAGGAGCAGGGCCAGATGCGGCACGCCAAGCCGGAATGCGTGTCGGCGCACGCCAAGAGGCGCCAGCGCGATGAAATGGGCACATTGGGCAGCGGCAATCACTACCTCGAAGTGCAGGAGGTCACCGCCGTCCATGACGCGGCGACCGCCGGCGTCTTCGGCCTGAAACAGGGCGACATCGTGATCATGATTCACTGCGGCTCGCGCGGGCTGGGTCACCAGATCGGCACGGAGTTTTTGAAGCGGATGACAATCGCCGCGGGCGATCACGGCATCCGGCTTCCCGATCGCGAGCTCGCCTGCGCGCCCATCAACTCCGACGTCGGCCAGCAGTATCTTGGCGCGATGCGCGCGGCGATCAATTGCGCGCTGGCCAACCGTCAGATTCTGACGCATCTCGTGCGCGCAGTGTTCGCCGACGTCCTGCCGCGGGCGCGCCTGCCGTTGCTCTACGACGTCTCGCACAACACCTGCAAGGTCGAAACGCATCGCGCCGGCGGCGTCACGCGCGAGCTGTTCGTTCACCGCAAGGGCGCCACGCGCGCCTTCGGGCCGGGGCACCCCGACATCCCGGAGCCGCTGCGCGCCGCCGGCCAGCCGGTGCTGATCGGCGGCTCCATGGGCACCGGATCGTACGTGCTGGCCGGCACGATGACGTCCGAGGAATTGTCCTTCAGCTCGGCCTGTCACGGCGCCGGCCGGGCCATGAGCCGCCACCAGGCCTATCGCACCTGGAAGGGCCGCCAGGTGATCGACGAGCTGGCCGGGCGCGGCATTTTGATCCGCAGTCCCTCGGGCCGGGGTGTGGCGGAGGAGGCGCCGGGGGCCTACAAGGATGTCGCGGCGGTGGTGGACGCCGCCGATGCGGCGGGACTTGCGCGCAAGGTGGCGCGCGTCGAGCCGCTCATATGCATCAAGGGATAGACACGGGATGCGCACGCCGCGCGGCGATGACGAATCTCGGCCGCCCATGCGGCCGGACCCGCCGGCCCGGCGGCGCTTTCTGGCGGCGGCCGGCCGCGCGCTGCTGGGCAGCCTGCTGGTTCGCGCGGCGCCGGCCGTGACCACATCGGAATCAAACGCGGGCGTCACGCTGTTCCTGTGCGGCGACGTGATGACCGGCCGCGGCATCGATCAAGTCCTGCCCCACCCCGGCAATCCGCGCCTGTACGAGCCCTATGTGCGTTCCGCGCTCGGCTATGTCGAACTGGCGGAGGCGGCGACGGGGCCGATCCAGCGGCCGGTGGATTTCAGCTACCCTTGGGGCGATGCGCTCCCCGAGCTCGACCGCCGGCGGCCGGCGGCGCGGATCGTCAATCTCGAAACCGCCGTGACCACGAGCGAATCCGAGTGGCGCGGCAAGGGCATCCATTACCGCATGCATCCTGCCAACGCGCCGTGCCTGTCGGCGGCGCGGATCGATTGCTGCTCGCTGGCCAACAACCACGTGCTGGATTGGGGTGTCGCCGGGCTTAAGGAAACGCTGGCGGTATTGCACCAGGCCGGCATCCAGACCGCCGGCGCCGGGCGCAATCTGGCGGAGGCGGCGGCGCCGGCGGTCTTCGACTTGCCGTCCGGCGGTCGCCTGCTGGTCTTCGCCTTCGGCGCCGGCAGCGCCGGTGTCTCCCCGGCCTGGGCCGCGACAGTGGATCGTCCCGGCGTCAATGTGCTGGACGATTTTTCCCCCCGGGCGGTGCGCAACATCGGCCGGCAAATCGCCGGCGTCAAACGCGGCGGCGACATGGTCGTGGCGTCCATCCACTGGGGCGACAATTGGGGCTACGAGGTGCCGCGGGAACAGATCGAGTTCGCCCACGGACTGATCGACGCCGCCGGCGTGGACGTGGTCCACGGCCATTCCTCGCATCATCCCAAGGCCATCGAGGTGCACCGCGACAAGCTGATACTGTACGGCTGCGGCGACTTCATCAATGACTACGAGGGCATCGGCGGCCACGAGTCATACCGCGCCGATCTCACGCTGATGTATTTCCCCACCCTTGATTCCACGACGGGACGGCTGCGGCAACTGTCATTGACGCCGATGCGGATACGTCACTTCCGCGCGAACCGCGCGTCCGTCGGGGACGTGCGGTGGCTCGAGGCCATGCTGAACCGCGAGGGGCGCCGTTTCGGCAGCCGTTTCGGCGCCGCGCCCGACGGCGCGCTGGCGGCAACATGGTCTTGACGCCGGATCCACCTGCCGGGCCGGCGCGCGGGACCCCGCCGTCCAGTTGATTTGAATCAATATCAGGACCCGCCGCGTCGTTATACTGAAACCGATCAGCGGAGCACCGCCTCATGCGTTTCAAAGATCGAACCGATGCGGGCCGTCGTCTCGCCGCCCTGTTGCAGGAATATCGCGGCAGGGAGGGCGTGGTTCTTGCCCTGCCGCGCGGCGGCGTGCCCGTCGGCCTGGAGGTGGCGCGCGCCCTCGACATGCCGCTCGATCTCGTCATCGCCCGCAAGATTGGCCACCCCGACAATCCCGAGTACGCCATCGCCGCCGTCACCGAAAACGGCGAACTGGCCGCCAATCCGGAGGAGGTCGAAAGGGTGGACCAGGACTGGTACCGGCGGACGGTGGCCGCGGAACGGCAGGAGGCGCAGCGGCGCCATGCGCGCTATCTCGGCAACCGGCCGGCGGCCGCGATTGCCGGGCGGGTGGCGATCGTCGTGGACGACGGCATCGCGACCGGGCTCACCGTGACCGCCGCCCTCATGGATGTGCGGCGACGCAAGCCCTCGCGGCTGGTGCTGGCGGTGCCCGTGGCCCCGCGCGAGACCGCGAACAGGCTTTCGCGCCTGGTCGATGATTTCATCGCCGTCGGAACTCCGGAATACTTCATGGGCGCGGTGGGCGCTTATTACAGCGATTTCGGGCAGGTGACGGACGAGGAGGTGGCCGCGATCCTGGCCGGGGCGCGCGCAACCGAGCCGGCCACATGACGGCGCCGATCGACACCAGCATCGGGATCCCGCTCGACGGCGCGATACATGCGGGTGATCTGCACGTGCCGGCGGGCGGTGCCCGCGGCATCGTGCTGTTCGCGCACGGCAGCGGCAGCAGCCGCCGCTCGCCGCGCAACCGCATGGTCGCGGGCAGGCTGCACGAAAATGGCCTGGCCACGCTGCTGTTCGACTTGCTGACCGAGGAGGAGGACCGCGACTACGAAACCCGCTTCGACATCGGGCTGTTGACACACCGGCTGGTGAGCGCCACGGAATGGATTGGGCGCCAGCCGCGGCTGCGCGAAATGGCCGTCGGCTATTTCGGCGCCAGCACGGGCGCGGCGGCGGCGCTCAAGGCGGCGGCCGCGCTTCCCGATCGCATCCGCGCCGTCGTGTCGCGCGGCGGCCGCCCGGATCTGGCGATGACGGATCTGCCAAGGGTCCGCGCGCCCACGCTGCTCATCGTCGGCGGCGACGATGACGAGGTGCTGGCGTTGAACCGCCAGGCGCACGCCCGCCTCAACACGGCGAAGTCGCTCGAAGTCGTTCCGCATGCCACCCATCTTTTCGAGGAGCCCGGCGCGCTCGAACAGGTGGCGGCCCTCGCCGGCGACTGGTTCCGCAAATATCTTGCGGCCGCAGCGACGCCGCCGTGACGCGGGAATATTTCGCGGCCAGCACCAACCAGGGACTCGCGGTGAAGGTCGAACGGCTGCGGCAGCCGCAAACGTATCCCGACCAACCCGACGCCGTCACCGCCATAGAAACGCACATGTCATGGGTGTTTCTGGCGGGACGCTGCGCCTACAAATTGAAGAAACCGGCGCGCGAGCAGTTTCTCGATTACAGCACGCTGCGGTTGCGCGAGCATTTCTGCCATGAGGAGGTGCGCCTCAACCGGCGGCTGGCCCCCGGCGTTTATCTGGGGGTGGTGCCGCTCACGAAGGACGGGCGCGGCGAACTGCAGATCGACGGCGGGGGTGAGGTCGTCGAATGGCTGGTGAAGATGCGCCGCCTGCATCGCGATTCGATGCTGGACAACGTCATCCGGAGCGGGGCGCCGCTGGACGGACAGCTTCGCCGGGTTGGCGGAATGCTGGTGGACTTCTACCGGGAGATGCCCGCCGTCGGGATGAGCGGGGAGGACTACTGCCGGCGCTGCGAAGCGGACGTGCTGATGAACCAGGCGCTGCTGTCCGATCCGCGCTTCGAATTGCCGCAATCGCAGATTGATGCCATGCATGCCACGCTGCTGTCGGTGCTGCGCCGGGAGCGGCGCCGGTTTGCCGGACGCGCCGCGCGGATCATCGAGGGACACGGGGATCTGCGCCCGGAGCATGTCTGCCTGGAAACGCCACCCGTGATTTACGATCGCCTCGAGTTCAACCGCGAATTCCGGCTGCTGGATCCCGTGGATGAATTGTCCTATCTGGCGATGGAATGCGAACGTCTGGGCAGGGCCGACATCGGTGGCATGGTGATGGACGCCTACATGGAATGCACCGGTGATCGACCGGCGGCGGCGATCCCGGAATATTACGTGGCCTACCGCGCCTGCCTGCGCGCCCGGCTCTCGGCCCAGCACATCCGCGACCGGCCGCGCGCCGACTGGCCCCGCTGGCTGACGCAGGCGTGCGCGTATCTGCGGATTGCGCAGGGGCGCTGCCTGGCCCTCGCCGCCTGATCGCCGGCGAAGGATGCGGTAGGTGCGTGATGGCGGAAGACCTGGTTCAGGCGGCACGCCGTGCGACGATTGGCCCGCCCCTGGCGTGATCAGCACTATACTCAATGAATGGCAGCAAGCGAGGGTGTGTTCCATGACTGGTATAGATGACGTGGTCGAACGACGAATTCTCGAATATGAATCCAGACTCAAGCACATTGATGAGCTCATCGGACGCGCCCACAAGGCGCCGATTCCGCCGGAGGCACACGGCGAACTCGCGGAGTTAAAAGGGAAACGGGAGACGCTCGCCAACGAAATCGACGCCTGGAAACGGAAAGCGCCTGAAGAGCGGCGGAAAGAGGAGATGGCCTCGGCGGGCCCCCTGGTCGTTTGGGACATTGTGGCGCAACAATTGGAAAATCTGATCGAACGGTTTGGAGGGTGACGCGCGCGCTCCCGGCCGCACAATTCACATGGAAAAAATGTCCTCAACCCTTCCGACGGTCGGATGCATTAAGGCGGTTCACGGGCCGGTGGTGGATATCGCCTGCGAGGTTCTGCCCCCGCTGCATCGGGCCCTGTGCAGCAGCGTGGATCACGAGACTTACAAGTTTGAAGTCCATCAGCACCTGGACGAAACGCATGTCCGCGCGATCACCCTGCACCGCACCACCGGATTGCGCCGCGGCACCCCGGTGTTCGATACCGGTTCGACATTGCGCGTACCGGTTGCACCGGAATGTTTGAACCGCCTGCTTAATGTCTTCGGCGAGCCATTGGATGGCGGCCCGCCGATTCCCCCGCGTTCATATCACGACGTCCTCGCCAGACCGCCACCCCTGCACCAGATCAAGGCGTCCACCGAGATATTGGAAACCGGCATCAAGGTCATCGACCTGCTCTGTCCCTTCATTCGCGGCGGCAAAACGGGGTTGTTCGGCGGCGCCGGCGTGGGCAAGACGGTGCTCATCATGGAATTCATGCATGCCATCGTGAAGCTGCACCATGGGGTGTCGGTCTTCGCCGGGGTTGGTGAACGCATCCGCGAAGGTCACGAATTATGGCGCGAGATGGAAAGCGCCGGCGTCATGCCGCACACGCTGATGGTGTTCGGCCAGATGGACGAATCGCCGGGCGTGCGCTTTCGCGTCGGCCTGAGCGCGCTGGCCTATGCCGAGTACCTGCGCGACGGCATGGGCAAGGAGGTGCTGTTTCTCATGGACAATGCTTATCGTTTCGTCCAGGCGGGCAGCGAAATCTCCGGCCTGCTGGGACGCATGCCGGCCACAGTCGGCTACCAGCCGACGTTGATGACGGAGGTCGCTGAACTCGAGGATCGCATCATCTCCACGACCCACGGCAGCATCACCTCGGTGCAGGCGGTTTATGTGCCCGCCGACGATATGACCGATCCGGCGGTCAGCACCCTCCTGAACCATCTTGATACCACGGTCATCCTGTCGCGCTCCCAGGCGGCGCAAGGCATCTACCCCGCGGTGGATCCCTTGCAATCGGGCAGCAAGATGATGGACCCGCACGTCCTCGGCGGCAGGCATTACGCGCTGGCCGAAGGCGTGCGCGAACATCTGGCCCGCTACCGCGAACTGGAGGATATTCTGACGATGCTTGGAATCGAGGAGTTGTCCGAGAAGGATCGCCGCATTGTTTTGCGCGCCCGCAAGCTGCAACGCTACCTGTCGCAGCCGTTCCACGTCGTGAGCGAGCACACCGGCATCCCCGGCGCATCCGTGCCGCTGGCCGATACGCTGGACGACTGCGAGGCGTTCCTGCGCGGGGATTACGATCAGGTGCCGGAAGAGCAGTGTTACATGCGCGCCAGCATGAAAGGCGGCCGCGCATGAACATATTTGTGCTGCATCTCGAAAGCGCGACGCAATACGAACGGATCGACAACGTGGTCAGTTTCGTGGGAGAAGACGCCTCCGGCAGCTTCGGCATTCTGCCCGGGCATGCCCGCATGACGACTCTGCTGGAGTTCGGACTGGCCCGCTTTCGCATCGCCGACGAGGACTGGCAGTTTCTGGCCGTTCCGGGGGCCGTTTTGTACCACCGCGACAATCAACTCCATGTCTGTACGCGACATTACCTGCGGGGGCGGGATTACGAACGCATCAGCACCGCCCTGCGGGAGCAGTTGCTGGCGGAAGAGGAATCCCTGCGCGCGGTGAAACAGAGTCTGCGCCATCTTGAGGAGGAAATGTTCAAGCGCCTCTGGAGGCTGCAGCATGGCGGCGAGGCGGCCCCGTGAACGCCGGCGTGAAACCGGATGTCGGCGACGGCGGCAATGAACAACGCCGGCTGGAAGATCGCATTGGCAGGCAGGTCGAGCGTATGAAACTGGCCGAAAGGAACCGGCGCACCCTCCTCAGCCAATCCGTCCATCTCGGCACCCTGGGGCTGCTGTTCGTGCTGCCGGTGATCGCGGGGGCTTATCTCGGCAGCTGGCTGGATGAACGTCTGCAACATTTCGCCGTCCACTGGACGGTCAGCATGATTTTTCTCGGCATCATTGTCGGCGCAGTGAACGTCTATTTTTTCATCCGGGAGTAAGCGGCATGCCGGACGCTCATGGCTTTCAGCTGGGCCCGATTTCGGAAACGGTGATCACGACGTGGGGCATCATGGCGGCGCTGTTTATCGTGTGCCGGCTTTCGACACGCCGCCTGCGCATGGATCCCGGCCCATGGCAGGTCGCGCTGGAGGGCATCGTTTCCACCATCGAGGATGCCATTGCCGCGGTATTGCCCGATCGCGCAACGCAGGTGATGCCTTTCGTCGGCACGCTGTGGATTTTCATCGTGCTCGCCAACCTCGTCGGCATTGTGCCGGGCTTGAGCGGGCCCACCGGCGACCTGTCGCTGACCACGGCGCTCGCCATCCTGGTGTTTCTCTCCGTGCACTGGTTCGGCATCCGGATTCACGGCCTGCGCAGCTACCTGCGCCATTACCTCGAGCCAAACCCGATTGTGCTTCCGTTCCATGTCATCAGTGAAATCTCACGCACGGTCGCGCTGGCCGTGCGCCTGTTCGGCAACATTTTCAGTCTGGAGATGGCGGCGCTGCTGGTGCTGCTGGTCGCGGGATTCCTGGCGCCCATCCCCGTATTGCTGCTGCACATCGTCGAAGCGCTGGTGCAGGCCTACATCTTCGGCATGCTGGCATTGATATACATCGCCGGCGGCATTCAGTCGCTGGAACCCAAGGCAACGCGCGAGAAGGAGTGACATCATGAGCGACATGGCCCTGTTTACGATTCTCTCCACGGTGGTCGCCGCCCTGGCCATCGCCATCGGCGCGATCGGACCGGCGCTGGCGATGGGGCGCTCCATCTCCCAGGCGCTGGACGCGCTGGCGCGCCAGCCCGAGGCGGAAAAGTCGATCACACGCACGCTGTTCATCGGTCTGGCGATGATCGAATCGCTGGCGATCTACGTGCTGGTCGTCGTGCTGATCATTCTTTTCCGCAACCCGTTGCTGGAATACATGCTCAAGTAGGCATCCGCCATGCAACTCGACTGGTTGACGTTTGTACTCGAGATCATCAATTTCCTGATTCTGATCTGGATTCTCCAGCATTTCTTGTACAAGCCGGTGCTGCAGACCATCGCCCGGCGCAAGGCGGTCATAGAGAAGAAACTGGCCGACGCCAACACCAGGCAAGCCGATGCCGAGGCGCTTGAGCGGAAATACCGGGAACGGCTCTCCGAATGGGAGCGGGAGAAGGAAAAACTGCGTGTCCAGGCGATTCAAGAAATCGAGGTGGATCGCGCACGCAGAATGGCGACGCTGCAGCAGACACTGGATGAAGAGAGCGAGAAGCGCCGCGCGATGGAAGAACGGCGGCGGGAGGAAATCCGAAACCGGTTGAAAGAGGAGGCAGCCACGCACGGGGTGCGGTTCACCGCACGATTACTGGCGCGCGTCGCCACACCAGCCCTTGAAGCACGGCTTGCGGAGATGATGTTGGAAGATCTGGCGGCCCTTCCCCCGGACCGGTCGCAGGCCGTGCGCGCGGCCGCTCAAAACGCGGCTCAAGAACTGAAAGTCACCAGCGCCTTCCCTTTATCGCAGCCGCAACGCCAGGCGATCATCCATGCAGTTCGCGAAATCATCAAAAAGGACATTGCGGCGGAATTCGGCGAGGACAGGGAACTCATGGCGGGGTTGCGCATCAGCCTTGGTCCCTGGGTGTTGCACGCCAACCTTCTGGACGAACTGAAATTCTTCGCGAGCGCAGAATGTCATGGTGCCTGAAGGGCGAGGCGGAGGAGCTGGATTCCCGGAGTGGCTGCAACGGTACCGTTTCGGTTTGCGACTGACTGAGCAGGGCTCCATCGTCTCCATCGGCGACGGTATTGCGCGGATTCGAGGTTTGCCGTCCGCAGCCATGGACGAAGTACTTCACTTCGAAGACGGGAGCCGGGCGCTGATTTTCTCCCTCGATACGGATGCAATCGGTGCGATTCTTCTGGAACAGGGGGCGGCGCTTACCGCCGGCACCACCGCCCATCTTTCAGGCCGGCGTCTCGGTATTCCCGTGGGGGATGCCCTGCTGGGACGGGTCATCGATCCTCTCGGTTCGCCGCTCGATGGCAAGCCGCCGGCGGAGACGACCGCACGCCGCGATCTGGATGTGTTGTCGCCGCCCATCATCGCTCGCGATTTCGTCAACGCCCCGCTGTATACCGGCAACAAGATCGTCGACACGCTCATTCCCCTTGGCAAGGGACAGCGACAGCTGATCATCGGCGACAACGGCCTCGGGAAAAGCGCGCTGGCCATCGATACGGTCATCAACCAAAAAGACAAAAGCGTACTGTGCATTTATGTGTTGATCGGACAGAAACGTTCAAGCGTCGCAACCACCCTCGAAACGCTGCGAATGGCCGGTGCCATGGATCATACCGTGCTGGTGGTGGCCGAGGCGACGACAACGCCCGGTTTAAAATACCTCGCCCCGTTTGCCGGCTGCGCAGTGGCGGAATTCTGGATGAAACAGGGCAGGGACACGTTGATTGTCTACGACGATCTCACGACGCACGCGCAGGCCTACCGCGAACTTTCGCTGCTGTTGCGGCGTCCCCCCGGCCGCGAGGCCTATCCCGGCGACATTTTTTATCTTCACTCGCGCCTGCTCGAACGCTCCACGCGCCTGGCGGCGAGTCACGGCGGCGGCAGCATGACGGCGTTGCCCATCGTGGAAACCAGGGAGGGCGAAATTGCCGCCTATATTCCGACCAATCTGATTTCAATCACTGACGGTCAAATTTATTTCGACCCCAATCTGTTCGCGGAGGGGCAGTTGCCGGCGATCGACGTCACCCGATCCGTCTCCCGCATCGGCGGCAAGGCGCAGCACGCGCGCATCAGGGAGGAAGCGGGACGCATGAAGCTCGATTACCTGCAATTTCTCGAACTGGAGGTTTTCACCCGTTTCGGCGCGCGCCTGGAGGCATCCATCGAGGCCCGGATCAAGCGGGGGCGGGTGTTGCGCGAGCTGCTGAAGCAGGATCGCCTTTCTCCCTTGACGATCGAAACCCAGATGGCGTGGCTCGTCGCGTTCAACGCGGGGCTTTTTGACGGCATGGACAGCGCCGGCATTTCGACCATCCTTCGCCGTTTCCCGGCGTGGGTGAGGGGCAGCGGGCTCTCGCTTGACGACAACCACGATGCCTGGCTGCGGGCGGTGACGGAATGGCTGTCTTCTCCGAACCGCCCGGATTGACATGAGCAAACGTCGCGATCTCGATCGGCGTCTCCGCGGCCTGGGTGAAATCAGGGGGATCATGAAGGCAATGAAGAATCTCGCCCTCATGGAGACGCACAAACTCACGAGATTCCTCGCCACGCAGCATCGCGTGGTGGAGAACATCCGCGCGGCCGCCGAGGATTTCCTGTCCTTCCATCCGCAATTCTTCGCGGAGGAAGGAATAACTCGCGATGTTTTTTTGCTCGTCGGAAGCGAACGGGGATTCTGCGGCGATTTCAACGACACCCTGCTCCGCCACCTGAACGGCCATTCACCGCGGAGCGACAATCCGGCGTTGATTGTCGTCGGCAGCAAGCTGTCGTCCAAACTGGCGGATGATCCGCGGGTGGTGGTGCAACTGGAGGGGCCCGCCATGCTGGAGGAAGTGCAGCCCGTATTGAGGAAGCTCGTGGAGGCTCTGGGGCGCTGGCAGGCGACACAGGCCGGGCCGTGCCTGCTGCGCCTGACCGTATTCCACAACCAGCCTGGAGACGCCACGGTGAAAACCACCCTGTTGAATCCCTTCACCCACTGGACGGCGCAGAAGCCGCGCCACGGTCATGCGCCCCTGCTGAATCTCGAACCCCGCGTTTACCTCGCGCAGCTGGCCGATCACTATTTATTCGCGGCATTGCACGAGATCTTCTACGGTTCATTGATGGCGGAGAACCAGCGGCGCATACGGCACATGGAGTCCGCCGTGCGACGCACCGAACAAAAAACCACGGAACTCCGGCGAAAAAGGAATGGCATTCGTCAGGAAGAAATCACCGAAGAGATCGAAGTCATCATGTTGAACGCCGAAACGCTGCGCGCGTAATCGACGCAGGCGGGGACGCCGCGCGGCTGTTCATTCCTTCAGGCTCGATCGGATTTTGATCTCCGACGTCAGTGTTTGATGAACGGGGCAGCGGTTGGCGATTTCAAGCAGCCGCTGTCGCTGTTGCGCGCTCAAATCGCCCTCCAGCGTGATTTCACGGAAGATTTCATCCACCTTGCCGTCCTTCGAGTTGCAATCGGCGCAGTCGCGCGCATGGATCCGGTGATGGGAAAGGCGCACCCGTACGCGGGTCAGCGGCAGCTGTTTCATGGTCGCGTACATGCGCAAGGTCATGCTGGTGCAGGCGCCGAGGCCAATCAGCAGATACTCGTAGGGCCCCGGCCCGGCGTCATCTCCGCCCAGGGCTTGCGGTTCATCCACGGTCAGGGCGTGGCGTCCCGTTCTCGCGGCCTGAACGTAGCGGCCGGACAGCGTCTCTTCCACTTCAACGATGGTGGCTTGTGCATTCATGATCCGCACCTTCTTTGGGGAGCCGGTGGCAGCGAACCGCCGGCGGGCATGGAACTTCGCGTGCCATGAGAATACCCTTTGCGATGTCAGTTTTCGAGCAAGTCGGCCAGCGAGCCGCCCTCGTGAATCCGGCGGATGGCTTCGGCGAACAGTTCCGCCGCCGATACGATCGCCACCCTGGACGCCGCCGCGGCGGACAGGCGGAACGGCGGCACGGAGTCCGTGACGACGATCTGATCCAGATCGCCGCCGCCGAGAATTTCCGCGGCTTTCCCCACGAACAGGCCATGCGCGGCCGCGGCGATCACGCGCGTGGCGCCCTGCGCCCGGCAGGCCCGCGCCGCATGGGCGAGCGTGCCGCCGGTGCTGACGATGTCGTCGACGATGATGGCGCAGCCGCCGCCGACGTCGCCGACCAGCCGGCCGGCGGTGAGCACGCCCTTGCCGCGCGCCTTTTCCATGACCGCGACGGGCACCTCGCTGTTCAACGCCCGCGCCAGCCGCTGCCGCAGGCGATCGGCGCGCTTCAAGCCGCCCGCGTCCGGCGACACCACGACGAGCGGCCGCACGTCCGCGAGTGTCGCGGCAAAATGCCGTGCGAACAGCGCCGCCGTGTCGAGGTGTTCGACCGGGCAGCGAAAGGCGTTCTGGAAGGCGGCCAGGTTGTGCACCTCGAGCGCGACAATGCGGTTGACGCCCACCGCCTCGAACAGCATGGCCACGTACCGGGTGGTGATCGGATCGCGCGGCTGGGTGCGGATGTCCTTGCGGGCGTAACAGAGATGGGGGACGACGGCCGTCACCGACGCCGCCGAGGCGTCGCGCAGCGCGCCGATGAAGAACAGCAGCCGGCACAGCTTGTCATTGACGGTCTGGGCGCGATCGCCGTAGAGCGACTGGATGACGTACACGTCGCGGTTGCGGACGTTGATCAACGGCCGCGATTTGTGCTCGCCGTCCTCGAATTCGCGTTCTTCATGCGCGCTCAACGGCAGGCCCAGGCGCCCCGCCACGCGAGCGCCGAAGTCATGGGACGCCTGCAGCGCGAAAATCACCGGATCGGACATGACGTCTTCCCCCGCGGCTGTTTCATTCAGCAAAGCCCAGATGGTGTCGCGGCCGGGTTTTTCGACGGTGCGGGAACGGACGGATCGCCGTCGCCGCATGGCGCCCAAGACGCCGGGCGGCTTGGGCGACCTGGACATGGATGCTCTCCGGCATGGGCAATTCAATCAACGTCATCGACGACGGCCGCCTCCCGCGCTTCAACAATGAAGCGCCTGAAAACAATGATAGAATGCGGCGCCCTTTGCCGCCATGCTCTCACATGACATGGATCAAGTCCGGGCCAGATCCCGCGGGACAGCCTCTGCGATTTGACCTACACTTGAGAAAAACAGGGAACAGGCCCCCGCATCCGTGGAGAACGTAAGGCATGACTTCGCGCAATCCCGGCGCTGAAATGCTGGC
Source organism: Gammaproteobacteria bacterium (assembly GCA_021324815.1). Taxonomy (GTDB): domain Bacteria; phylum Pseudomonadota; class Gammaproteobacteria; order JAJPIJ01; family JAJPIJ01; genus JAJPIJ01. Next base: position 99,724 of record JAJPIJ010000013.1, on the reverse strand, counting down.
GGAAGCCCTGGAGTTGCTGCGCCAGGCCGACCGTCTGCACAGGCATTTTTGCGACCTCAACGAGGCCGCCGCCGGCGGCCCCTGCTGGGAGCCGCCCGTCGATATCATCGAGAACGAGCGGGCCGTCATCATCCTGGCGGCCCTGCCCGGCGTGGCGCCGGACGCGGTCAAGGTCATGACCGACGGCGCCAGCGTGCGCATCGTTGCCGAACGCCGCATCCATGCCGGCTCCTCGGACTTCATCCATCGCCTTGAAATCCCCCACGGCCGCTTTGAACGGCGCATTGAACTGCCGCCGGGACGTTACGAGGTGGCCGGAAATGAGGTTGCAAACGGCTGCCTGGTGCTGACGCTGGTCAAACTCTAGCCCGGGACCGCCATGAACGAGGAGGCGAAAAACAACGCGCCGGAAGGCGGGGCGAGCGATCGCAAGTCCCCGGCGCCGCACGGCGTTCCGGAACTGCCGCCGGATTCGCTCGTTCTCATCCCGGTGCGCAACGTGGTGCTCTTTCCGGGCCTGATCGTGCCGCTCAACATCGGCCGGCAGCGCTCCATCGCCGGCGCCCAGCAGGCCGCGCGCCGCTCCCTGCGCATCGGCATACTCCTGCAGCGCAATCCCGAGGCGGACGCGCCGTCCGCCCAGCAGCTTTATTCGGTCGGCACGGCGGCGACGATTCTGCGGTACGTGACCACGCCGGACGGCGCCCACAACGTCATCTGCCGCGGCGAGCAGCGCTTTCAAATCGTCGAATTTCTCGAGGGCCTCCCTTTCGACGCGGCGCGCATCAAGCTGGTGCCGGAAATCGAGGTCGATTCGGCCGAAATCGAGGCGCGCGTGATGCAGGTCAGGGAGCGCGCGGCGGAATTGCTGCAACTGGTGCCGCAGGCGCCGGTGGATCTGGTCGCGACGCTGGAGCAGATCACCTCCGCCTCCTCGCTCGCCGATTTTGTCGCCGGGCTCCTGGACCTGAAGCCGGTGGAAAAGCAGGAGATCCTCGAGACCTTCGATCTGCGCGACCGGCTGGACAAGGTGTTGCGCTTTCTCTCGGCCCGGCTGGAGGTGCTGCGGCTGTCGCAGGAGATCAGCGAGCGGACCCAGACGCGCCTGGAGAAGCACCAGCGCGAGCTGCTGCTGCGCGAGCAGATCAAAACCCTGCAAAAGGAACTGGGCGAAACGGAGGGGACGTCCGAGGATCTCGCCGAACTGGGGCGCGCCATCACCAGGGCGCAGATGCCGGCGGAGGTGGAGAACCAGGCCCGGAAGGAGCTCAAGCGCCTGGAGCGCATGCCGGACATGTCGGGCGAATATTCGATGCTGCGCACCTACCTCGACTGGCTCGTGGAGCTGCCGTGGGCCGCGCCTCCCGAGGACCACATCGACATCGCCGAGGCGCGCCGCATCCTGGACGCCGACCATTTCGGACTGGAGAAGGTCAAGCGGCGGATCCTCGAGTATCTGGCGGTGCGCAAACTGCGCCCGGAGGGCAAGAGCCCCATCCTGTGCTTCATCGGTCCGCCCGGCGTCGGCAAGACGTCGCTGGGCCAGAGCATCGCCCGGGCGACGGGACGGAAGTTCGTGCGCCTGAGCCTGGGCGGAACCCACGACGAGGCCGAGATCCGCGGCCACCGGCGCACCTACATCGGCGCGCTGCCGGGCAACATCATCCAGGCGATCCGCAAGGCGGGCGCGCGCAACTGCGTGATGATGCTGGACGAGATGGACAAGCTGGGCGCCGGCATCCAGGGTGACCCCTCGGCGGCGCTGCTGGAGGTGCTGGACCCGGAACAGAACGCCGCGTTCCGCGACAATTACCTCGGCGTGCCGTTCGATTTATCCAAGGTCCTGTTCATCGGCACGGCCAATGTCATCGATCACATTCCCGGCCCGCTGCGGGATCGCATGGAGATGATCGAGCTGCCGGGCTACACCGAGGATGAGAAGGTCCAGATTGCCCGGCGCTACCTGGTGCCGCGGCAGCTGGAGGCCAACGGCCTGACCGCGGAACAATGCGGGATCACCGACGCGGCGATCCGCACCGTCATCGGCGACTACACCCGCGAAGCGGGCGTGCGCAACCTGGAGCGGAACATCGGCACGCTGTTCCGCCACGTCGCCATGCAGGTGGCGGAGGGCAAGGCCGCGCAGGCGCTGATAGACGGCGCGGATGTCGCCCTCATCCTCGGCCCCCGGAAATTCGAGAGCGAACTGGCGATGCGCACCAACATCCCGGGCGTGGCCACCGGGCTGGCATGGACCCCGGTGGGCGGGGATATTCTGTTCATCGAGGCCAGCCGCACGCCCGGCAGCGGCAAATTGATACTGACGGGCCAGCTCGGCGACGTGATGAAGGAGAGCGCGCAGGCCGCGTTGACGTTGCTGAAGGCGCGCGGTGAACAGTTGAAGATCGATGCCGCCATATTCGAAAAAAGCGACGTGCACGTGCACGTCCCCGCCGGCGCGATTCCCAAGGACGGGCCCAGCGCCGGCGTGGCGATGTTCGTCGCGCTGGCCTCGATGGCGACCAACCGGGTGGTGCGCAGTGATTGCGCGATGACGGGCGAGATCAGCCTGCGCGGCCTGGTGCTGCCGGTGGGCGGCATCAAGGAAAAGGTGCTGGCGGCGTTGCGCGCCGGGATCAAGACCGTGCTGCTGCCGGCCCGCAACCGGAAGGATCTCGAGGAGGTGCCGCAGGACGCGCGCGGGCGGGTCGAATTCGTCTGGCTGGAATCGGTCGACGACGCAATCCGGGCGGCGATGGCCGGATAAATTGTCCCGGCCCCGGCCGCGAACCTTACAGATTGACCTGGCAGAACCTCCCCGCCTTGAGCGGCCGGCCCGGCGACAGCACCGCGCCGGTGATCACATTGGGCCGGTAGGTGGTCAAACCCTTCAATCCCGATTGCCAGGCGGCGAAATACAAGTCCTGAAAGTCATCGAAGGGGTAGTTCTCCGGCACGTTGACGGTCTTGGAAATGCTGGAATCGATGCAGGGGGCGACGGCGGCCACCATCTCCCGGTGCGCGGACGCGGAAAGCTCCAGCGCGGTGACGAAGTAACCCGGCAGTCTTTTCACGTCACCGCCCGCGAGACGATACTCACGGTGGGCGTAATCCTCCACTTCAAATTCCCTTCTCGAACCGTCAGCCATGCGTTTTTTCCGCCGGTAGCTCCAGGCAAATGGCGGCTCGATGCCGCTCGAGGCGTTGTCGGCGAAGGCGAGGCTGATGGTGCCGGTCGGCGCGATGGACAGGAGGTGACTGTTGCGCAGCCCGTGTTTTCTGATCAGCGCCTTGATCGGCGCAGGCAGCCGCGAAGCGAAATTCCCGCCGCCAAGGTATTTGCCGGCGTCGAACAGCGGAAACGGGCCGCGCTCGCGCGCCAGCGCCACGGAGGCCCGATAGGCGGCGTCGCGCATGCACGTGGCAATCTTCGCCGCCAGGGCGCGCGCCGGCGCGGAATCGTAACGCAGTCGCAGCATGATGAGCGCATCGCCCAGCCCGAGAAAGCCCAGACCCACGCGGCGCTTGTTCATGGCCTCGCGCCTGTGCGCCGGCAGCGGCCAGAGGGTCGCATCGAGGACGTTGTCCAGCATGCGCACCGCGATCCCCGCCGTGTCCGCAAAGGCGGCGAAGTCGAAACGCGCCCCGGCGCGGAAGGGGGCGCGCACAAAGCGGGTGAGGTTGATCGAGCCCAGGCAGCAGGAGCCGTAGGACGGCAGGGGTTGTTCTCCGCAGGGGTTGGTGGCCGCGATGGTCTCGCAATAGTACAGATTGTTGTCGCGGTTGATGCTGTCGAGAAACAGCACGCCGGGCTCGGCGTGATCGTAGGTCGAGCGCATGATCTGATCCCACAGCGCCCGCGCCCGGACCCGGCGGTACACCCACAGGCCGTCGCCGCGCCGGTGGACGCCCGCGGTGAACAGGGCCGGATGAGGTTCCGCCATGTGGACCAGCTCAATCTCGTCGTCGTTTTGCACCGCTGTCATGAAGGCATCGGTCACGCCGACCGACAGGTTGAAATTGGCGAGCCCCCCGGCATCCTTGGCGTGGATGAATTCCTCGATGTCGGGATGATCACAGCGCAGGACGCCCATTTGCGCCCCCCGCCGCGTGCCCGCCGCCTCGACCGTTTCGCAGGAGATGTCGAACACCCGCATGTAGGAGAGCGGGCCGCTGGCGCGCGTATGCGTGCCCCTGACCAGCGCGCCGCGGGGACGGATTGCCGAAAAGTCGTAGCCGACGCCGCCGCCGCGCCGCATGGTTTCGGCGGATTCCATCAGCGCCACGTAGATGCCCGGCCGGCCGTCGCACTTGCCGGAGATTGAATCCCCCACCGGCTGCACGAAGCAGTTGATGAAAGTCGCGTGCAGTCGCGTGCCGGCGGCGGAGTTGATCCGGCCGGCGGGCACGAACCCCGCCGTCATCGCCGCGAGAAATTTTTTCTCCCAGTGGACGCGCTTTTTCGCGGTTTCGACCAGGGCCAGCGCCCGGGCGACACGCCGCTGCACCTCCGCGACCGATCGCTCGCCGGCCGCGGCGTATTTTTCAAGCAGGGTCTGGCGGCAAATCTCCTGTGCTTGCGGCGCGGGCATGGACTCGCTCGGGGTTCGTCATTCCGCGTTTTTCCGGCGGCGCGGACGGGGGCGCGGCGTCTTGATGTCGCCGCGCATGATCCTGACGTGATCCTCGAGCTGGCGGCGCGCCGCCGAGAAGGCGTCGCGGATGGCGACATAGGCGTCCTCGTGCGACTGTCCGCCGGTTTTGTGGCTCACCGCCAGCAGCTTGCCCGGCACCGACAGGCGGATGTGGACCTGGTACCGCCCGCCCTTGTGATGATGCCGGTGCGGCGCCTCCAGGGTGACGTGGCAACTGGTGATGCGGTCGCAGAAATGTTCGAGCTTCCCGACTTTTTTCCGCAAGACGCCTTCCAGGGCCGCCGTGCGTTCAACATTGCGAAAATCGATTTCCAGCGGGATGGGCATGGCCCCCTCGATTCTGTCGTGAATGACCGCGGTTAAAATAGGTGAAATGCGCAGGGACCGCGTTGACTTGGATCAATATTACCCGCCATGCCGGGGCTATGCTAATCCAAAGGGGAAAAGCCATGGGGTTCACGAACCGCCGTCATGCCGGCAGGGAGCTGGCCCGGGCACTGGCAGGCCGCGTCAGCAAGCCGGCCATCGTCTATGCGCTGCCGCGCGGCGGCGTGCCGGTGGCGGCCGGGATCGCGGCGGCCTTCGACCTGCCCCTCGATCTGGTGATACCGCGGAAGATCGGCCATCCCCGTCATCCGGAGTACGCGGTGGGCGCGGTCACGGAAACGGGAGAAGCCGTGCTGAATGAAGTGGAATGCCGCGCGCTGGATCAGCGCTGGCTCGGGGCGGAGATCGAGGCGCAGCGGCGGGAGTCCCGCCGGCGCCGGGAGCTCTACTGCGGCGGCCAACCGCGACTGTCCGCCGCCGGCAAATGCGCCGTGCTCGTGGATGACGGCCTGGCCACCGGCCTCACCATGCTGGCTGCGATCAGGGAAGTACGCGCAGACGGCCCGGCGAAATTGATCGTCGCTGTTCCGGTGGCGCCGCGCGACGCCGTGGCCCTGCTGGCCCGCGAAGCGGACGATTGCGTCACCGCCCATCTGCCCGCATTTTTCAGCGGCTCGGTCGGGTCGTATTACCTGGACTTCCGGCAGCTTTCCGACGAGGACGTGCTGCGCGAGCTGGCCGCGTGCCGGGGCCGGGAGGCGGAATCGGCGCCCCAGGAATCATCGACGGGCGCGGAGGCCAGTCATGCGCGCCGTCCCTGAGGCGGCGGCAAGACGACCGGCGAAGGATCGCCCGTCCTCCGCCGGCCAAGCCAGCCCCGCGGCGCCCGGGGCCGCCTTGAAGCAACCGGCAAGGGTGGGAAACAGCGACATCGCCGCCGTCTTCAATGAAATCGCGGACATTCTTGAGATCGAGGGGGCCAATCCCTACCGCATCCGCGCCTACCGCAACGGCGCGCGCACGGTGGAGGCCTTCGGCCGCGACATCGCCGGCATCATCACCGGCGGCGGCGAACTGCCGAAACTGCCGGGCATCGGCGACGACCTGCTCGGCAAGATCCACGAGATCGTGGAGACCGGCACCTGCAAGCTGCGGGAGCGGCTGCACCGCGAGGTCCCGCCGGGCATCGTCAACCTGCTGCAAATCGGCGGCCTCGGACCCAGGCGCGTGAAGCTGCTCTACCACGACCTCGGCATCGAAACCCCCGCGCAACTGCTGAAGGCCGCGCGCGAGGGCAGGATACGCCGGCTGCACGGCTTCGGCGAAAAGACCGAGCGGAAACTGCTCACCGCGCTGGAATCCCGGCTGCGGGACAAGCCGCGCGCGTCCATCGCCGCCGCCGCCGCCGAGGCGGAGCGGCTCGTGCCCTATCTCCGCCGCGCGCCGGGCGTGCATGAGGTCGCGGCGGCGGGCAGCCTGCGCCGCATGCGCGACACGATCGGCGATCTGGACATTCTTGCGATTGCCGCCGCCGGCGGTCCCGTCGTCGATCACTTTCTCCGCTACGACGAGGTCAGCGACGTGATCGCCCGCGGCCCGACCCGCGCCAGCGTGGTGCTGCGCTCCGGCCTGCAGGCCGACCTGCGCGTGGTGGCGCGGGAGGCCGGCGGCGCCGCGCTGGTGTATTTCACCGGCTCCAAGGCCCACAACATCGCCATCCGCCGCCTGGCGCGGAAAAAGGGGCTCAAGATCAGCGAGTACGGCGTGTTTCGCGGCGAGCGGCGCGTCGCCGGCGACACGGAGGCGTCCGTCTACGGCGCGCTCGATCTGCCCGTCATCCCGCCCGAGCTGCGCGAGAACAACGGCGAGATCGAGGCCGCCCAAACCCGGCGCCTGCCGCGACTCGTCGAGCTCGGTGATTTGAAGGGCGATCTGCACGCGCACACGCGCGCCACCGACGGCCTGGGCAGCCTCGAGGAGATGGCCGCGGCGGCCCGCGACGCCGGCCTCCGCTATCTCGCCATCACCGAACATTCCCGCCATCTCACCGTGGCGCGCGGCCTCGACGAGGAGGGCCTCTTGCGCCACGTCGAGGCCATCGACAGGCTCAACGAAAAATTGCGCGGCGTCACGCTGCTGAAGGGGATCGAGGTCGACATCCTCGAATCGGGCGATCTCGACCTGCCTGATCGCGTGCTGTCGAAGCTGGACGTCGTGGTGGGCGCCATCCACAGCCACTTCGAGCTGCCGCGCGCGCAGCAGACGCGCCGGATTTTGCGCGCCATGGAGCGCCGTTGTTTCAACATCCTGGCGCATCCCACCTGCCGCCTGATCAACAAGCGCAACGCCATCGACGTGGACATGGGCGCGATCATCCGGGCGGCCAGAGAACGCGGCTGCTGCCTGGAATTGAACGCCCAGCCGGAGCGGCTGGATCTGAACGACGTCTGGTGCCGCGAGGCAAAGGAGGCCGGCGTTTTGATCAGCATCAATTCCGACGCGCACAGCACGCCCGGATTCGCCAACCTGCGCTTCGGCGTCGGCCAGGCGCGCCGCGGCTGGCTGGAGAAGAAGGACGTGCTCAACACCCGCTCATTGGCCGAACTGCGCCCGCTGCTCAGGGCGATGGTTCGGTAACGCGGATTACATCGCCGGCCCGGGAGATTCCTTTTCGCCGGCCTTCTCCGGAACCTCGGTCAGCGTGGCCTCGGTGAGCAAGAGGACGCTCGCCACGGACACGGCGTTCTCCAGCGCGATGCGCACCACCTTGGTGGGGTCGATGATGCCGGCCTGGTACATGTCCACGTAGCGCTTGGCGGCGGCGTCGAAGCCGACGTCGCCCGACTCCGCCAGCATGCGCGCCACCACCACGCCGTCATCCATCTCGGAATTCCGGGCGATGGTGCGGGCGGGCGACTCGAGCGCCCGGCGCAGGATTTGCAAGCCGGTCCGCTCGTCGCCCTCCGTTCTGGCCTCCGCGGCCGCCACGGCGCTGATGGAGCGCAGCAGCGCCAGCCCGCCGCCGGGGACGATGCCCTCCGCCACGGCGGCCTTGGTGGCCGAGATGGCGTCATCCAGCGCCTCCTTCTTCGATTTCATCTCCGCCTCCGAGGGGGCGCCCACCTTGATCACCGCGACCCCGCCGGCCAGCTTGGCCAGGCGCTCCTCGAGCTTCTCCTTGTCGTAGCTGCCGGTCGTGGTTTCGATCTGCTTCTTGATCTGCTGCATGCGGCCGTCGATGGCGCGGCGCTCGCCGGCGCCGCCGATGAGCGTGGTGGTGTCGCGGTTGCTGACCACGCGCTTGACGCGGCCGAGCTGGGCGAGCTTGACGTTCTCAAGCTCGATCCCGAGCTCCTCGGAGATCACCTGGCCGCCGGTCAGCACCGCCATGTCCTGCAGCATCTCCTTGCGGCGGTCGCCGAAGCCCGGCGCCTTGACCGCGATGCTGTGCAGGATGCCGCGGATCTGATTGACGATGAGGGTGGCGAGCACCTCGCCTTCCACGTCCTCGGCGACGACCAGGATGGGCTTGCCGGCCTTGGCCACCTGTTCGAGCAGGGGGATGATGTCCTTGAGCAGGCTGATCTTGCGATCGACCAGCAGCACGAGGGCGTCCTCCAGCACCGCCTCCATTTTCTCGGGGACGGTGACGAAATAGGGGGAGAGATAGCCGCGGTCGAACTGCATGCCCTCGACGACCTCGAGCACCGTCTCCGTGGTCTTCGACTCCTCGACGGTGATGACGCCGTCGCCGCCCACCTTCTCCATCGCCTCGGCCACCAGCTCGCCGATCACCGCATCGTTGTGCGCCGAGATGGTGGCGACCTGCGCCTTCTCCAGGCGCGTCTTCACCGTCCGGGATTGCGCGCGCAGCGAATCGATCACGGCCTTGAGGCCGCGGTCGAGGCCGCGCTTCAAATCGATGGCGCTGGCGCCGGCGACCACGTTGCGCGCGCCGTCGGAAAAAATGGCATGGGCCAGTATGGTCGAGGTGCTGGTGCCGTCGCCGACCGCCTCGCCGGTTTTCTCCGCCGCCTGGCGCAGCATCTGCGCGCCGAGGTTCTCCTCCAAATCCTTCAGCTCGAATTCCTTGGCGATGGTTACGCCGTCGTTGCAGACAATCGGCGCGCCCCATTTTTTCTGGATCAGCACCGATTTGGACTTGGGCCCCAGCGTGATGCGCACGGCGTCCGCGAGCTGTGAGGCGCCGCGCAGCACCTTCTCGCGCGCGGCGTTGCGGAACAGGACCTGCTTGTGCGTCATAATGTTTTGCTGCCGTCGCTGACGCCGGTGTCCGGCGACGGGGCGCCCTATTCGAGAACGAAGGAGATGTTCGCGTTGATGCGGTATTTCGCGATTTTGTCGTTCTGCACGGTCGCCTCGATCTCCTTGATGTAAATGGACTTGATGTTCCGCACCGTCCTGGCCGCCTGTTTGACGGCGTTCTGGGCGGCGTCCTCCCAGCTTTTGTCTGATTCGGCCAGTACTTCGACGACTTTCAGCATAGTCATGGCGGCTGCCTCCTGATGAGGGATCCTTTTTCAAAAGATAGTCGAAATGCGGCTGCGGCTTTTTGACCTGGATCAACTTCCCCGCGGGATGGGAGGGGGCGCCGGCCTGGCACCTTCATTCAGTACGGCATGATCGCGTGCAGGCCGTTGCTCACGTATTGCACCGCCAGCGCCGCCAGCACGATGCCGAACACGCGCGCCACCACGTTGACTCCCGTCTCCCCCAGCGCCCTGCTGATGATCTGCGCGGCAAGCAGCATGATCAGGGTGATGAGCAGGATGACGGCCACCACGCCCAGCACCATCCAGGTCTGCGCCGACCGCCAGCCCTGATCGCCGGTGAGCAGCAGGACGGTGGTGAGCGAGCCGGGGCCGGCGATCATGGGGATGGCCAGCGGAAACACGCTGATGTCGTCGCGGCGCTCGGCCTCCAGTTGTTCGCTGGGGATGACGGTGCGCAGACCGCTCTGCCGCACCAGCACCATGTCGACGGCCAGCAGGAACAGGAGGATGCCGCCGGCGATGGTGAACGCCGGCATGCCCACGCCGAGATAGCGCAGCAGGGCGCGCCCGCCGAAGATGAAAAAAACAAAGATCGCCAGCGCCACGCTGACGCCGCGCACGGCCGTGGCGCGGCTGGCGGCGGGGGGCTGGTTGCGGATCAGCGCCGCGTACGTCGGCGCGACGCCCACCGGGTCGATGACCACGAACAGCAGTATGAAGGCGTTGATCGCGCTTTCAATCATGGGGGTGGTCATCGACATTCCAGGGCGTATACTTTACTCCGTCACGGCCTCCGTCGCGAAGAGTGTGGCCGCGGCGCCCCGGGCCGTGAACAGCGGGACCATGATAATTGATGAACCGGCGCGGCATGATTCCCCGCCGGAAGGAACAGATATGCAAGAGACCACGCTGCTTTCCTCCGAATTGGTCGGCAGCGTGCTTGAATCCGCCCCGGACGCGATGCTGATCGTCGACGCCTCGGGTTCGATCCTGTTTGCCAATCGCCAGGCCTCGAAGCTGTTCGGCTACGGCGGAGAGGAGATCCTGGGGCGCAGCGTCGAGTCATTGCTGCCGCAATCCTTTCGCGAGCTGCATGTCGCGCATCGCCAGCGCTACATGAAGGACGGCCAGGTGCGCCCCATGGGCATCGGCCTTGACCTCCACGCCTTGCGCAAGGACGGCGCGGAAATTCCCGTTGAGATCAGCCTGAGTCCCATCCGGGACGGCGGCAGGACGCTGGTGGCCGCCGCGATCCGCGACATCACCGATCGCAAACTCATCGAGAAGGAAATCATTGCGGCACGCGAGGACGCCGTCCGCGCCAACCAGGCCAAAAGCCGGTTTCTCGCGACCGCCAGCCACGACCTGCGCCAGCCGCTGCAGACCCTCTCGCTGCTGAACGGGGCCCTGCAGCGCATGGCGCAGGACGCCCATGCCCGCGAAATCCTCTCCCAGCAGGAACACGCCATCGGCGCGATGTCACGGTTGTTGAACGCCCTGCTCGACATCAGCAAGCTCGAATCCGGCGCCCTACGCCAGGAGATCTCCGACGTCACGGTGGCCGAACTGTTCGAGGGGATGCGCAGGGAGTTCGACGACATCGCCCGCAGCAAGGGGCTGCAACTGACCATCGAACCGTGCCGCGACCAGGTGCGCACCGATCCGTCGCTGGTGAGCCAGATGCTGAGAAACCTCGTGTCCAACGCCATCAGGTACACGCCCAGGGGCGGGGTGACGCTGCGCTGCCTGCACGAACAGGCGCGCGTGCGCATCGAGGTTCTTGACTCGGGCATCGGCATTCGGGGGGATCAACTGCCCCACATCTTCGACGAGTTTTACCAGGCCGGCGTGGCGGCCAACGCCGCCCGCGAGGGATACGGGCTGGGGTTGAGCATCGTCAAGCGGATAGTGAACCTGCTCGATCTCAGGCTCGACGTGCAGTCGGAGTACGGCAAGGGATCGAAATTTTCCTTCGAGCTGCCGGCGAGTGGCGGGATGACGGACGTGCGCGCCGCGCCGTCCATGCCGGCCACCGGCGTCGGCCGGAACGCCTCCAAGCCGCACATCCTGATCGTCGAGGACGACGAGGCCGTGCGCAGGGCGACCTTGGTGCTCCTCAGGGTGTCGGGTTACCGCGTCAGCGCCGTCGGTTCGCTGCAGGAGGCGGTGCGGCTCGCGGAGGCGCATGGCGACATCAGTCTGCTGGTGACCGACTATCATCTCGAGGACGGCGAAGACGGCATGCAGGTCATCACCTCGCTGCGCGCGATCCTCGGCCCCGGCCTCAAGACCCTCCTGCTGACCGGCGACACCTCCTCGACGATGAGACACCTGGAGCACGACGGACGGTTGCACGTGATGAGCAAGCCGATGAACTCGCGCAGATTCCTCGAACTGATCGACAGCCTGCTTGCGGCGTGAGACGCGGTCACCTCCGCCTCGAACGGGGGGCCGTCGCGTCAACGATTGCGCAGCGCCGCCTGGGCGGCGGCCAGGCGCGCCACCGGCACGCGGAAGGGCGAGCATGACACGTAGTCGAGACCCGCGGACGCGAAAAAGGCGATGGAGGCCGGATCGCCGCCGTGCTCGCCGCAGATGCCGCACTCCAGGTTTTTTTTGACCGCCCGGCCCCGTTGCACCGCCATTTTCACCAGCTGGCCGACGCCGGCGGCGTCGATGCCCTGGAAGGGGCTGCGGTCGAGGATGCCCTGCCTCAGGTAGTCGGGCAGGAAGGTGTTGACGTCGTCGCGGCTGTAGCCCAGCGTCATCTGCGTGAGATCGTTGGTGCCGAAGCTGAAGAAATCCGCGTGTTTCGCGATCTCGCCGGCGGTCAGCGCCGCGCGCGGAACCTCGATCATGGTGCCGACGCCGATGCGCAGCCTGCCGGTGAATTTGAGCCGTTTGCAGACGCCGGCGATGACACGCTCCACCTGCGCGCGGAGCAGGATGAGCTCCCGGTCGATGCCGACCAGCGGGATCATGATCTCCGGGAGCGCCGCAATGCCGCGGCGCCGGCAGCGGATGGCGGCCTCGATGATCGCCGTGACCTGCATTTCCAGCACCTCCGGGTAGGTGACGGCCACGCGGCAGCCGCGATGGCCGAGCATCGGATTGGCCTCGTGCAGCTCCGTCACCCGCCGGCGGATGCGCGCGACCGGCACCTTGAGTTCGCGCGCCAGCGCCGACTGCGCCGCGGCGTCCTGCGGGAGGAATTCGTGCAGCGGCGGATCGAGCAGGCGGATGACCACCGGCAGGCCGCGCATGACGCGGAAGATGTCCTCGAAGTCGCGCCGCTGGCAAGGCAGCAGGCGTCGCAACGCGCGCTGGCGCGCCGGCGTGTCCCCGGCGATGATCATCTCGCGCATGATCTGGATGCGGCCCGGATCGAAGAACATGTGCTCGGTGCGGCACAGGCCGACGCCCTCGGCGCCGTAGGCGCGCGCGCGCGCGGCGTCCGCCGGCGTGTCGGCGTTGGCGTGCACGCCCAGGCGCCGGTGCCGATCCGCCCAGCGCAGCAGGGTGACGAACGCCGCGGACAGCCGCGGCTCCACCCGCGGCAGCTCCCCCAGCATCACCTCGCCGGTGGCGCCGTCCAGGCTGAAGACATCGCGGGCGGTGTAGCGGCGCCCGTCGATGGTGATGATTTTCCGGCGTTCATCGATCTCGGTGTGCAGCGCGCCGGCGATGCAGCACTTGCCCCAGCCGCGCGCCACCACGGCGGCATGGCTGGTGGTGCCGCCGGTGGCGGTCAGGATGCCCTGCGCCACGTGCATGCCGTGAATGTCCTCCGGGCTGGTCTCGCGGCGCACCAGGATCACCGGCTCGCCGCGGGCCGCGCGCGCCACCGCCTCGTCGGCGCTGAACGCGAGCCTCCCGCAGGCCGCGCCCGGCGACGCCGGCAGGCCGCGTGTCAGCACCGTGCGCTTCGCCCTCGGATCGAAGGAGGGCAGCAGCAACTGGTTGAGATCGGCGGGGGCCACGCGCAGCAGCGCGGTGCGCGCGTCGATCAATTTTTCGCGCACCATGTCCACCGCGATGCGGACGGCGGCGGCGCCGGTGCGTTTGCCGGTGCGGGTCTGCAACAGCCACAATTTGCCGCGCTCGACGGTGAATTCGATGTCCTGCATGTCGCGGTAATGCCGCTCGAGCTTGTCCTTGATCGATAACAATTGCGCGTAAAGATCGGGCCGCCAGCGCTTGATCCCCGCGACCGGTCCCGGCGTGCGGATGCCGGCGACCACGTCCTCGCCCTGGGCATTGACGAGGAATTCGCCGTAGAGGGCGTTCCTGCCGGTGGCGGGGTCGCGGGTGAAGGCCACCCCGGTGCCGGAATCCCCCCCCAGGTTGCCGAACACCATGCTCTGCACGTTGACCGCCGTGCCGGGCAGGCCGGTGATGTGGTGGATGCGGCGGTATTCGACCGCGCGCGGCGATTCCCAGCTGCGGAACACGGCGGCGACGGCCCCGGCGAGCTGCTCCCCGGGATCCTGCGGGAAGCGACGCCCGGTGTGGCGGCGGAACACGGACTGGTAGGCCGCAACCACCTCTTCCAGTCCGCGCTCGTCCAGGTCGGTGTCCTGCCTGGCGCCGCGCCGGCGCTTGACGCGCTGCAGGGCGGCTTCGAAATGATCATGCGCCACGCCCATGACCACGCTGCCGTACATGTCGATGAGGCGGCGGTACGCATCCAATGCAAAACGGCGGTTTGAAGTGATCCGCGCCAGCCCCGCGACCACGCGATCGTTCATGCCCAGATTCAGGATGGTGTCCATCATGCCCGGCATGCTCACGGCCGCGCCGCTGCGCACCGATAACAGCAGCGGCCGCTCCGCGTCGCCGAAGCGTTTGCCGGTTTCGGCCTCCAGCAGCGCGACGTGCCGGCGCAGTTGCGCGCGCAGATCGCGGGGAAATCGTCCGCCGCGGGCGTAAAACTCGGCGCAGGCCCGCGTGCTGATGGTGAAGCCGGGCGGCACCGGCAGTCCGAGCGAGGACATCTCGGCGAGGCCGGCCCCCTTGCCGCCGAGCTCATCGCGCAGGTGACGGCCGCCGTCGACGCGCCTGGCGCCGAAATAAAAAAAAAGCCGTCCGGTTGGATTCATCATCCGTATTATGCCCCACCCGAACGGCCGTTGTTGACTGCGGGGTGTCAATGGCGACATAGTTCGGTAAAAAAAACGACGCGGTTGTTTCATGTCCGAAGACATACTGCCCGATGCCTCCCTCACGGGGCAGGCGCTGCTGTCGCAACCGCTGTGGAACAAGGGCACCGCCTTTTCCGAGCGGGAGCGCGACGAGTTCGGCCTGCACGGCCTGCTGCCGGCGCGGGTGGAAACGCTGGAACAGCAGTTGACGCGCGCCTACGAGGCCTATGCCTCGCGCGTCAGCGATCTCGACAAGCACATTTATCTGCGCCAGTTGCAGGACGCCAACGAGGTGCTGTTCTACCGCCTGCTGGTGGAGCATCTGGAGGAGACCCTGCCCATCATCTACACGCCGGTGGTGGGCGCCGCCTGCCAGCTGTTCAGCCACATCTACCGGCGGCCGCGCGGCCTGTTCATCTCCCATCCCAACCGCCATCGCATCGAGGAGATCCTTGATCATTCGCCGGTGCCGCGGGTGGAGGTAATCGTCGTCACCGACGGCGAGCGCGTGCTGGGCCTGGGCGATCAAGGCGTGGGCGGCATGGCCGTGCCGGTCGGCAAGCTGTCGCTGTACACCGCCTGTGCCGGCATCCATCCGGCGACCACGCTGCCGATCATGCTCGACGCCGGCACGGACAATCCCGATTACCTGCGCGATCCGCTGTACCTCGGCTGGCGGCACGAGCGGATCCGCGGCCGGGACTACGACGACTTCATCGATCTGTTCATCCAGGCGCTGAAGCGGAAGTTTCCCCGCGTGCTGCTGCAATGGGAGGACTTCGCGCGTGACAACGCGGCCCGCCTGCTGGGCCGTTACCGCGATGCCTTGTGCACCTTCAACGATGACATCCAGGGCACCGCCGCGGTCACCGTGGGCGCGCTGCTCGCCGCCACGAGCGCGGTCGGTCAGCGGCTCGCGGATCAGCGCATCGTGGTGGTCGGCGCGGGCTCCGCCGGCTGCGGCATCGCCGAGCAGATCCTGGCGGCGATGGTGAAGCAGGGCCTGCCGGAGCGGGAGGCCCGGCTGAGGTTTTACCTCGTCGACAAGCCCGGCCTGCTGCACGACGGGCTCACCGGCTTCACGCCGGCGCAGCGCCCGTTCGTTCAGCCGCGCGATCGCGTGGCCGGCTGGGACGCGACCCAGACGGGCGCGATCGGGCTCATCGACGTCGTCCGCGGCGCGCGGCCGACCATCCTGCTCGGCGTGAGCGGCCAGCCCGGCCTGTTCAGCGAGCCCATCGTGCGACTGATGGCGGATCATGTCGGGCATCCCATCATCTTCCCGTTGTCCAACCCCACCACGCGCTGCGAAGCCACGCCGGAGGATTTGATCCGGTGGACGGAAGGCCGCGCCGTGATCGCGACCGGCAGCCCGTTCAAGCCGGTGCGGTACGACGGCCGCACCTGCGTCATTTCCCAGTGCAACAACCACTACATGTTCCCGGCGATGGGGCTGGGGATCCTGGCGGTGGGCGCGCGGCGGGTGACGGATGAAATGTTCATGGCGGCCTCGGAGGCGCTGGCGGAATGCGCCGGCGGATTCCGGGGCGGCGGCGCCGGCATCCTGCCGCCGCTGTCGCAGATCCGCGCCGTCGCCAGGCGGATTGCGGTGGCCGTCGCCGCGCAGGCCATCCGCCAGGGGCTGGCGGCCCGCCCGCCGGCCGGCGATTTGGAGCAGATCGTCGAGGCGCGGATGTGGACGCCCCGTTATCTGCCGTTGCGCCCCAGGCCGGCCGCCCCCGGCACCTGATTCAACCGCATCCGCCGGCGCGCCGCCCACATCGACGGGTGGGCGCGGCGGGTTGGAAATCCTTTATATTTTAATGACCTGTTTCATGATCCCGAGGCAGGTCCCTGCCATAACCCTCCTCACACACATCCGCTTTCTCACCTATAATTCATTGATTGCGGAAGTAATTCACAGAAAAGCCGGGAATGCATAACTTATCCTTAAACAATTGCCGGCCATGAGCTTCCCTCCCACGATGAAAAAGTCATCGACGAATCCCGCCAAACACGGCGTGACGGTCCTCAACCGCGCGCGGCGGGAGCACGACTCGGCGCTGTTCCGGCTGTCGGTGGAGCGGGCCTTTGACGCCATCTTTTGGATCAACCGCCGCGGCGGATTCGTTTACGTCAATGAGGCGGCCTGCCGCCTGCTCGGTTACAGCCGCGATGAACTGATGCGGCTGTCGCTGTGGGACATCGACCCGGACTATCCCAGGGCGCGGTGGGACAACCGCTGGGAGGAATACGAACGCACGGGGGAGGATTCCCTCGAGCGTATTGAAAGCCGCCAGCGCCGGAAAGACGGCGGCGAGATTCCCGTGGAGATTTTCTGCCAGTTCGTCACGACGGCCGGCGAGGTTTTGCATATCGCACAGGTCCGCGACGTCAGCGAGCGCAGGCGGGCGCATGTGGCCCTCAATCGCACGCTGCGCGCCTACCGTGTGCTGAGCAGTTGCAACGAGGTGTTGACCCAGGCCGTCGATGAGCGGCAACTGCTGGAGGAGGTCTGCCGCATCGCGGTGGAGGAGGGCCATTACCGCTTCACCTGGGTCGGTTATCCGCAGCATGACGCCATCAAAACCGTGCTGCCGGTGGCGAAGGCCGGCCATGAGGCCGGCTATCTCGATAATCTCATCACCTGGAATGAAAATGATGTCCGCGGCCAGGGTCCCATAGGCCGGGTCATGCGCACAAAACAGAAGGTGGTGGTGCGCAATTTCCTCAAGGACCCCACGCTCAAGCCCTGGCATGAAGCGGCCCGGGAACGGGGCTATGCCTCGGGTCTCGCCTTGCCGCTGGTTCACAACGGCGAGCTTTTTGGCGCCATCATGATGTATTCCGGAGAGGAGGACGCCTTCGACGTCGCCGAAGTCGAGCTGCTCGAGGAACTGGCCGCCAACCTGGCGGTGGGGGTGCATCTCATCCGCAATTCGGAGGCGCTCAAGGCAAGCGAGGCCCGGTTCAGAAGCGCGTTTGAAAATACGGCGGTGGGCATGATGTTGCTGGACGCCGCCGGCCGGTTTCAGCGCGCCAACCAGGCGTTCTGCCGGCTGGTGGGTTACTCCGAGGATGAATTGCGCGCCAGGACCTTCCTTGAGATCACCCACCCCGATGACGTGGAGAAGAACCTGCCGGCGGTCGAACAGCTGATGGCGGGGGAAATAGAATCCTTTTTCGTCGAGAAACGCTATGTGCACAAGCGGGGGCACCCGGTGTGGGTCCACGCCAGCGTCACCGTGGTGCGCGACGCCGCCGGCAGGCCATGCGGCTTCATCGCCCAGTCACAGGACATCACCGGGCGCCGGCGCGCCGTCGAGGAACTTGAACGGACCGTTTCACTGCTTCAAGCCACCCTGGAAGCCACCACCGACGGCATTCTGGTGGTGAATCGGGAGGGCCGCATCCTCAGCTTCAACCGGCAGTTTGTGGAGATGTGGCGGATCCCCGACGACGTCATGGCCTCGCGCGATGACAACCGGGCACTGGCGTTTGTACTCGATCAATTGCAGGAGCCCGGGCGGTTCCTGAGGAAGGTGCGGGCGCTCAACAGCCAGTCGGAGGCCGTGAGTTTTGACGTTATCAAATTCAAGGATGGCAGAATATACGAACGCTACTCGCAGCCGCAGAAAATCAAGGACCGGACCGTGGGCAGGGTCTGGAGCTTCCGTGACGTCACCGAGCGCCGGCGGATGGAGGAGGCGGTGCGCCGCAACGAGGAACGGCTGCGGGAGGCCGTCCGCGTCGCCCACATCGGCATCTTCGATCACGACCACGTCAACGGCACCATCTACTGGTCGCCGGAGCACCGCCGGATCTACGGCTGGGATGCGGAGGAGCCGGTGACCACGGAGAAATTCATGGAGCATGTGCCGCCGGAGGATCGCCCCGGAATCACCGAGGCGCTGGCGCGCAGCATGGATCCCGCCGGCGACGGCATCTGCGATCTGGAATTCCGCATGATTGATCGCAACGGGGTCATGCACTGGCTCGCCACCCGATCGCGCACCTACTTCGAGGAGGGGGACGGCGTGCGCCGCTGGGCCCGCACCGTCGGCGCCGTCGTGGACATCACCGGACGCAAGCAGGCCGAGGAGGCGCTGCGCGAGAGCGAGGAGCGGTTCCGGCTGGCGATGCGGTATTCGGCCATCGGCATGGCGATCGTGGCCCTGGACGGCCGCTTTCTCGACGTCAACCGCGCGCTGTGCCAGATGGTGGGCTACACCCGCGAGGAGCTCCTCGCCAGGGACTTCCAGTCCATCACCCACCCCGATGACCTGGCCGCCGATCTGGCCCATGCCCGTGATCTGCTCGATCGCAAGATTGAAAGCTATCAGATGGAGAAGCGCTACTTTCACAAGAACGGGGGCGTGGTTTGGATACAGCTCAACGGCTCGCTGATCCTGCATGCCGATGGGACGCCGCATCACTTCATCGCCCAGATTCAGGACATCAGCGAGCGCAAGGAGGCGGATGAAAGGATCACGCGGTACATGAAGCACATGCGGGCCTTGTCCGCGCGCCTCATCGCCGTCCGCGAGGAGGAGCGCCGCGCCCTGGCGCAGGAGCTGCACGACGAGATCGGCCAGAACCTGACGGCGGCGAAAATTCACCTGCACGCCATGGAGCAGACTTGCCGGAATTGCAATGTCCCCCATGTTGAGAATTTGCATGAGGCCCTGCTGGCCGTCACCAAGACCCTGGAGCAGGTGCGCAGCCTGTCCCTCGATTTGCGCCCGCTGCAGCTCGATGATCTGGGACTGCCGGTGGCGCTGCGCTCGCTGCTCTCGCGCGACGCGGAGGCGGGCGGCTGGACGGCGCATTTCGACGAGAACCTCGATCCCGCGCGCCTGGCGCCGGCGCTCGAGCTTTCGTGTTACCGCGTGGCGCAGGAGGCGCTCACCAACATCCTGCGCCACTCCGGCGCCACCGAGGTATGGCTGTCGCTGCGGCTGGAGGGGGACCTGCTGCGCCTCATCATCCGGGACAACGGCCGTGGATTCGACCTCGCCGCCGCCCGCGACGCGGCGGGCAGCAGGAGCCTGGGATTGATTGGAATGAGGGAGCGGGTGGAGAACGCCAACGGCCGGATCGAGATTCGTACAAGGCCGGGCGCGGGCGCCGAGGTGGAGGCGGTCTTCCCTTTGACGGCGGCCGATGAACGGGAAGCGCCGGGCGCGGAGAGTCGCGGGTGAGCGCGCTGCGCGTCTTGCTCGCCGACGATCACGCGCTGGTCCGCTCCGGACTCCGCCTGCTGCTGCAATCGATCATCGGCGTGGAGGTCGTGGCCGAGGCCGAGAGCGGCGGGCAGGCGCTGGAGTGCATCGAAAGGCTGCGGCCGGACATCGCGCTCATGGACATTTCCATGCCGGGTTGCAGCGGCATCGAAACCGCCGCCGACATCAAGGCGCGTTTCCCGGAGACCCGCGTCGTGATTCTGTCGATGCACGCCGGCGAGGAATACGTCTCGCAGGCCCTGCGCAGCGGCGCATCGGGCTACCTGCTCAAGGACGCGTCGCCGATGGAACTGGATCTCGCCCTGCGGGCCGTGGCGCGCGGCGAAATTTATCTCAGTCCCAGGGTGTCGGAGGTCGTGGTCGAAAAGTACGTGCGATCGGAGGACGGCGGGCGGGACCGGCTGGATGCGCTGACGCCGCGCCAGCGCGAGATTCTGCGGTTGATCGCCGAGGGCCGGAGCACCAAGCAGATCGCGGCGCAACTCGGCGTGAGCGTCAAGACCGTGGAAACCCACCGCGCCCTGCTCATGGAGCGGCTGAACATCCACGACCTTGCCGGGCTGGTCCGTTTCGCCGTGCGCGCCGGCCTGGTGCCGCTGGAGTCATAGGGCCTTCCCCGGCGCCATGCCGGGGCATGAAATCCATCCACCGCCGGGGCCCGGAGGGCATCGGGGGGTGATGGGAACACGTTCTTCCAGCAGGTTGCTGAAAAACCCGTTTTTCAATCGCGCCAAGCGATTGAAAAATGAAGCAAAGCAAAAAGCGCGCTTTTTGCTTTGCGTGGCTGAAAAAGCCCTGCACGGACTTTTTCGGCATCCTGCTAGGGTTTTTGGCAGCCCGTCCTTCCGTTTCTCCCGATTTCCCCGCGCGACGCTTTGGCGGACAGTCTTCCTCCGAGGCCGCTTGAGGGGTGAAGACCATTCGCGTCCTGCTCGTCGATGACAACCCTGCCTTCAGCAGGGCCGCCAGGAATTTTTTGATCAGCCAGCCGTATCTGGAAGTGGTGGGCTGCGCCGCATCCGGCGCCGAGGCCATGGATCTGACGGCCGCCCTGAAGCCGGATTTGATCCTGATGGACGTGGTCATGCCCGGGATGAGCGGCCTGGAGGCGACCCGCCGGATCAAACGGGACGCCGGCGCGCCGAAGATCATCATGCTGACCCTGCACACGGCGGTCGAATACCGCGCCAGCGCCACCGCCGCGGGGGCCGACGGCTTCATCACCAAGGACAACCTGGTGGCCGATCTGCCGCCGCTCATCCATTCCCTGTTCGCCGGCCCGGAACAAACGCCCGGGCCACCTGATTGACGGCCGCCATGGACGCTTCGACCGCACTTGTCGTTTTCATCCTCGATGGCCAGCGGTACGCGTTGCATCTGTCCGCGGTCGAGCGGGTCATCCGCGCCGTTGAGATCACGCGCCTGCCGGAGGCGCCGGACATCGTCGCCGGTGTGATCAACCTGCGCGGGCGGGTCATCCCCGTTGTCGACGTCCGCCGGCGGTTCCACCTCCCGCGACGCGAAACGACGCCGGCCGATCAGTTCATCATCGCCCGCACGGCGAGGCGCCCGGTGGCGGCGCCCGTCGATGCCGTGGACGGCGTCGTTGAATACGACCAAGGCATGCGGGTGCCGCCGGGGGAGATCGTTCCCGGCATCCAGTACGTGGACGGCGTGGTCAAGCTGAGGGACGGAATGGTGCTGATCCACGATCTCGACAGGTTCCTTTCCCTGGAGGAGCGGCGCTCCCTGGAGCGGGCGATGGCGGAGGCCTGAAATGAACACGATGTCTGCCGCGATTCCCGAACCCCTGCTCTCCGGTTTGAGCGATTTTCTCGCCCGCAGGACCGGCATTCATTTTCCCAGGGAGCGCTGGAGCGATCTGGATCGCGGAATCAAGGCCGCGACGCGCGAACTGGGCCTCGGAGACGCGCAGGCGTGCGTCCAGCGGTTCTTGTCCGCGCCGCCGACGAAGGCGGAACTGGAGATTCTGGTCAGCCATTTCACCGTGGGCGAGACTTACTTTTTCCGTGAACCCCGGACCTTTGAAATCATCGAGACCCGCGTGCTTCCCGACTTGATTCGTTCCCGCCGGGGAGGAAACCGGAGCCTGCGGATCTGGAGCGCGGGCTGCGCCACGGGCGAGGAGCCCTACTCCATCGCGATCCTGCTGCACAAGCTGATACCCGATCCCGACGACTGGAACATCACCATCCTGGCGACGGACATCAATCCGCGGTTTTTACGGAAGGCCGCCAACGGCGTGTACAACGAATGGTCGTTCCGCAACGTGCCGTCCTGGATCAGGGAGAAATATTTCGAGGCCGTCGGGCAGGACCGCCGCCGGATCCTTCCGGAAATCCGGCGCATGGTGAATTTTTCCTATCTCAATCTCGTCGAGGACGTGTATCCGGCCCTGCTGAATGGAACCAACGCGATGGATTTGATCTTCTGCCGCAACGTGCTCATGTATTTCCGCCCGCAATCCGCGCAGCGGGTCATCGAAGGACTGCATCATTCGCTGGTGGAGGGGGGATGGCTGGTCGTCAGTCCCGTGGAAACCTCGCATGTTCTTTTTTCCGCGTACACGTCGGTCGGTTTTGGCGGCGTGACCCTGTACGCCAAGCCAAGGATGTTCGCGCGAAGCATGGCGGATTTCGAGCCGGCGCCTGAATCCCTGCTCCCGAAGCTCGAGCTCCCAAAGCTCGAGGTCGGGCCGCCCGGGGCCGTCGCGCCGGAGCCCGAAACCGCGATTGCTCATGGCGCAACCGCCGTTCCGCAACCGCCGACGATGGCGCAGCCGCCGGCGGCTCCGCCGTCGGAAGCCGGCTGGTATGACGAAACACTGATGCTGCACCGGAACGGCCACGACGCGGAGGCCGCGAGGAGGGCGGCGGAAAGGCTGGCCGGGAACGCGGATGACGTCCGCGCCATGGAACTGATGGCGCGCATGCTGGCGGATCAGGGCCGGCTGGCGGAGGCGGCGGAGTGGTGCGAGAGGATCGTCGCGCATGACAGGCTCGACGCGGGGCACCATTACCTGCGCGCGATGATCGATCAGGAGCGCGGCCGGTTCACCGAGGCCGTCGCGTCGCTCAAGCGGGTGCTTTATCTGGACCCCGACTTCGTGCTCGCCCATTTCGCGCTGGGGAACCTGGCCCGCGCGCAGGGCGGCCGCCGCGAATCCGGGAGGCATTTCGGCAATGCGCTCGCGCTGCTGGGCGCGCTGGGACCGGAGGAGATCCTGCCGCACTCCGAGGGGCTGACCGCCGGCAGGCTCAAGGAGATCATCCAGTCCACGACGTTCCGCGAAACCGCGGCCTGAGAATGGGAGGGGGACATGGCTGTCGATTGGAACGCAATCCGCGACCGGCTGAAGGCCGCGGCCGACGCGCTTGAGCGGGGCGTGGCGCCGTCCCGCGAAGAGGCCGCGGAGATCCTCAAGGCGCGCGCGCGGGCACTGGCGGAGGAGGAGGCGGGGACCGGCGCCGCGGACGGCGGCTCCATCGAAATTCTGGAGTTCCGGCTGGCGTTCGAGAACTACGGCATCGCCTCGTCCCATGTGCGCGAAGTCTGTCCGTTGAAGGCGTTCACGCCGCTGCCGGGCGTGCCGCCGTTCGTGCTGGGCATCGTCAACGTCCGCGGCCGGATTTTCTCAGTGATCGATCTCAAGAGGTTCTTTGAGCTTCCCGACAAGGGCCTGGGCGATCTCAACAAGGTCATCATCCTCGGCGATTCCATGCTCGAGTTCGGCATTCTTGCCGATGAAATTGCCGGCGTTCGCCCGATCCGGAGCGGTGAGATTCAACCCCCGCTGCCGACCCTGACCGGAACGCGGCAGAAATACCTGAAGGGGGTGGGCCGCGATCAGCTCGTGATGCTGGATGCGGAAAAATTGCTGGCCGACCGCGATCTCATCGTGCACCAGGAATCGGCCGCCTGAGACGTCAAAAAGGAGGGAGGCACCATGAAGTGGTCCATCGGAACGAAAATCGGCGGGGGATTCACGCTGGCGTTGGTGATGCTGGTCATCATCGGCATGGCCTCCTATCGGAGCGCCACCGGCTTCCTGGAGGCCGCCGAGTTGAGATCTCACACCTATGTCGTGCTCGGGGAGCTGCGAAATTTGCTCTCCGCGCTTCAAGACGCGGAGACCGGCCAGCGCGGCTACCTCCTCACCGGGCAGGAAAGCTACCTGGAACCCTACAACGCGGCGGTGGGGACGGCCGGACAGTTCATCGATGAGTTGCGCCGGTTGACGGCGGACAACCCCAACCAGCAGCACCGGCTCGACGCCCTCCAGCCGCTGGTGACGGACAAGATGAGCGAACTCAGGCTGACGATAGACTTGCGCAGGAACAAGGGATTCGAAGCCGCCCTGGAGGCCGTCCAGTCCGGCAAGGGGAAGCAGGCCATGGACGACATCCGCAGGCTGATCACGCAGATGGAAAAGGACGAAGACGACCTGCTCAAGGCGCGCGACGAGCGCCTGAACGCCGATGCGCAAAAAATGATTTCCATCATCACGTTCGGAATCCCCGCCGCCTTCGTTCTTCTGGCCGTCGCCGGCCTCTGGATCACGCGCGACATCGTCGTTCCGCTCAAGGCGATCACCGCGGCGTCCGTGCGGATCGCCGCCGGAGACCTGCCTCAAGAATTCACCTCCGGCGGCCGCCAAGACGAGGTCGGGGTGCTGGCGCGGGCGTTCGCCGCCATGACCCGATCGCTGCGGGAAATGGCCGGCGTGGCGGGGCAGATCGCGGCCGGCAATCTTCGCGCGCAGGTCAAACCGCAGTCGGAGAGGGATGTTCTGGGCAACGCCTTCGCCACGATGGTGGCCAAACTCCGCCGCACGATCAGCGAGTTGACGGAAGGCGTCGGCGTGCTCGGTTCCGCGGCGGGCGAGATCGTGGCGACGACGGCGCAGGTGGCGAGCGGGGCGGCGGAGACGGCCACGGCGGTGACGGAGACCACGACCACGGTGGAGGAAGTGAAGAAGACGGCGCAGCTCTCCAGCGAGAAGGCGCTGTACGTGTCGGACACGGCGCAGAAGGCGGCACAGGTGTCGCAGGGTGGCCGGCGGGCGGTGGAGCAGTCGATTGAGGGCATCAACGCGGTGCGGCGGCAGATGGAGGCGATTGCGCAGAGCATCGTGAAGCTCTCCGAGCAGGGTCAGGCGATAGGCGAGATCATCGCCACGGTGAATGATCTGGCCGAGCAGTCGAACCTGCTGGCGGTGAACGCGGCGATTGAGGCCTCGAAGGCGGGGGAGCAGGGCAAGGGCTTCACGGTGGTGGCGCAGGAGATCAAGAGCCTGGCGGAGCAATCCAAGCAGGCCACGATGCAGGTGCGAGGGATTTTGGGCGACATCCAGAAGGCGACGACGGCGGCGGTGCTGGCGGCGGAGCAGGGCAGCAAGGCGGTGGAGGCGGGGGTGAAGCAGTCCACGGAGTCGGGCGAGGCGATCCGGGCGCTGTCGCAGAGCATCGTGGAGGCGGCGCAGGCGGCGTCGCAGATAGCGGCTTCGAGCCACCAGCAGCAGGTGGGGATGGACCAGGTGGCGCTGGCGATGGACAACATCCGGCAGGCGAGCGCGCAGAACGCGGCCGGCACCAAGCAGGCGGAGGCCGCCGCCCACAATCTCAACGAACTGGGGCGCAGGCTCAGGGACGTCGTCGATCAATACCGGCTGTGAGAAACGGCGGACAACATGGCCAGAAAGGACGATGACCTCCTGAAGCAGCTGCTGGCGACCTTCGCGGTGGAGGCCGAGGAGCATCTCGGCGCGATCTCGACGGGACTGCTGGAACTGGAGAAGGCGCCCGCCGGGGGCAGGCGCCGGGAGCTCATCGAAACCATTTTCCGTGAAGTCCACAGCCTCAAGGGCGCGGCGCGCGTCGTCAATCTGGCCAACGTCGTGGCGTTGTGCCAGCCCCTGGAGGAGGTGTTCGCGGCGTTGAAGCGCGCCGACATCGCGCTCGCCCGCGAACTGTTCGATCTGCTGCACGAGGCCGTCGGCGACTTGAAAAAACTGCTGGCGGGGAACGGCGCGGCGGCCGCGGGCCCCGCGCCGGCGTTGATTCGGCGCCTTGAGGCCGCGGCCGGCGGCGGTCCGGCCCCGGCCGAATCCGCACGGCGGCGTGATGTCGGACGATCATCGAAGGCGCGTGGGACGGCCGCCGCCGCGCAGCCCCGGGCGCCAGCGCAGGCCGCCGCGCCTCAAGCAGCGGCGGTGGCACCCAGGGCGGCGGCGGATACGATCAGGGTCGCGAGCTGGAAACTCGATTCCCTATTCCGGCAGGCCGAGGAGATGGTGTCCGCGAGGCTTGCCCTGGAGCAGCGCGTGGCCGAACTGCGGGAAATCTCCGGCGCGTTTCTGGCGCACCAAAGGGAACTGGAGAACGTGCGGGCGCAACTGCCGGCGGAGACGGCGGCCGGCCCCGATCGCCCGCCGGGCCGCTGGAGAAACGGTCATGACGTCACGGCGGCCGGGGATCCCGTCGATGCGCAGATTTCCGGCGCCCGCTCGCTGGCGCACCGGCTGGAGGCGCTGGCGGCCGCCGCCGCGCGTGACAACCGCGCACTGGGCAAGATGGTGGACGGCCTGCTCGATGAGGCAAGGCATCTGCTCATGCTTCCCGTGTCGGTCCTCATGGAGCCGCTGCACAAGCTGGTGAGGGACCTGGCGCGGGAACAGGGCAAGGAGGTGGTTCTGACCGTCGAGGGCGCCGACATCGAGATTGACCGGCGCATCCAGGAGGCGATGAAGGACCCGCTGATACACCTGTTGCGCAACTGCATCGACCACGGCATCGAAACGGCGGCGGAGCGGCGGCGGCGGCGGAAGCCGGCGGCGGGGACCCTCACCGTCACCATCGCGCAGAAAACCACCGGCCGGGCGGAAATCACGGTGTCCGACGACGGGCGCGGCATCGATCCGGCGAAGGTGCTGGCGGCGGCGCGCAAGCTGGACATCGTCTCCGCGGAAGAGGCCCAAAAGTTGAGTGAACGGGAAATCCTGGCGCTGGTTTTCCGATCGGGGCTGTCAACGAGCCCCATCGTCACGGACATTTCCGGCCGCGGACTGGGTTTGAGCATCGTGCAGGAAAAGGTCGAGAATCTCGGCGGCGGCATGACCGTCGAATCGCGCAACGGCCGCGGAACGTCGTTTCGCATCACCCTGCCGTTGATGCTCGCGGCCTACCGCGGGGTGATGGTGCACGCCGGCGATCAGCGGTTCATCCTGCCCGCGGTCAACGTGGAGCGCGTGGCCAGGGTGGGACGCGAGGACATCAGGACGGTGGAGAACAAGGCCACCCTCCGCCTCGGCGGACAGGTGTTGTCGCTGGTGCATCTGCGCGACGCGCTGGGACTCCCGGCGACGCGCGGGGAGGGATCTCCCGCCTTCCAGCCGGTGGTGGTGCTCGCGCAGGGCGGGGAACGCATCGCCTTCGCCGTGGACGAAATCCGGCAGGAGCAGGAGGTGGTGCTGAAGGGGCTGGGCGCGCAGCTGTCGCGGGTGCGGAACATCGCCGGCGCCACCCTCGTCGGCGCGGGGACGCCGGTGCCGGTCCTCAACGTCGCCGACTTGATGAAATCCGCGGTCGAGGCCGGGACCGTCCCGACTGCGGCGGGCATGGCAGCCGCCGGCGCGGAAGAAGCCGCGTCCATCCTGGTGGTCGAAGACTCGATCACCGCGCGCGCGCTGCTCAAGAACATCCTGGAGACCGCGGGCTACCGGGTGAAAACCGCGGTCGACGGCGTGGATGCATTGACGACCCTCAAGGTCGAGAAATTCGATCTGGTGGTGTCGGACGTGGAGATGCCGAGAATGAACGGCTTCGACCTGACGGCGAAAATCCGCGCGGAAAAGACGCTGGCCGATCTGCCGGTGGTGCTGGTCACCGCGCTGGCCTCGCGCGAGGACCGCGAGCGCGGCATCGATGCCGGCGCCAACGCCTACATTGTCAAGAGCAGCTTCGATCAGGGCGGACTCCTCGACATCGTCCGCAGGCTGGTGTGACCGTGACCGGGACCCCGATCAAGGTGCTGATCGCGGAGGATTCGCCCACGGCGCGCGCGCTGCTGATGCATCTCATCGACTCGAGCCCCGGCATGCGCGTGCTCGCCGCCGTCGGCGACGGCGAGCAGGCGGTGGAGGCCGCCGGCCGCCTGCATCCCGACGTGGTGCTGATGGACGTGCACATGCCGAGGCTGGACGGCTTTGAAGCGGTGCGGCGGATCATGCAGTCGCAGCCCGTGCCGATCGTCATGGTCAGCGGGACGCTGACCGATCAGGTCGCGGCGACCTTTTGCGCCATCGACGCCGGGGCGCTGGCGTTCCTGCCGCATCCTCCGGGCCCGGGCCATCCTGATCATGCCGCGGACGCCGCGGAGCTGGTGAACACGGTGAGGCTCATGTCCGAGGTGCGCGTGATCCGGCGCTGGGCGAAGGCCGACCGGCCGCCGGTGATCGAAACGCCGCCGGCGCGAAAAGGGACGCGGCGCGTCGCGGCCGAATGCGAGCTGGTGGCCATCGGCGCCTCCACCGGCGGCCCGCCGGTGCTGCGCGCCATTCTGTCGGCGCTGCCGCGCAACTTTCCCGCGCCCATCCTGGTGGTCCAGCACATCGCCACCGGCTTCGTGCACGGCCTCGCCGAGTGGCTGGCGAGCTCGTGCAGCCTGCCGATCCGCGTGCCCGCACACGGCGATCGGCTGATGGGCGGGGCGGTGTACCTCGCGCCGGACGGCGCGCACCTGGGCGTGGACGGGAGCCGCTGCGTCATGTTGAGCAACGCCCCGCCCGAGCACGGCCTGCGTCCCTCCGTTTCATTTCTGTTCCGTTCGGTGGCCGGGGTCTACGGGCCGCGGGCGGTCGGCGTGCTGCTGACCGGCATGGGCAGGGACGGCGCCCAGGAATTGAAGCTGATGCGGGAGCGGGGCGCGGTCACCATCGCCCAGGACGAGGAGAGTTCCGTCATTCACGGCATGCCCGCCGAGGCCATCAGGCTCGACGCCGCGCATATCGTGCTCTCCCCCGACGGCATCGCGGCGGAACTGGCCGCCGCGGCCGATGCGAAACCGCAAACTTGAGGGTGGAAAACCATGAGCGCTGACAAAGGCCGCACCGCCGGCGTGAAAATCCTCATCGTCGAGGACAGTCCGACGCAAGCGGCGCAGTTGCGGAGCCTCCTTGAATCGCACGGTTACGCCGTCACGGCCGCCGCCAACGGCCGGGAGGCATTGGCGTCCGCGCGCCGGCGCAAGCCGACGCTGATCGTCAGCGACGTGGTGATGCCCGAAATGGACGGTTACGCCCTGTGCCGCGCGGTCAAGTCGGACGCCAGGCTGAAGAACGTCCTGGTCATCCTGATGACCACGCTGTCCGACCCGCTGGACATCATCCGCGGCCTGGAGTGCGGGGCCGACAATTTCATCCACAAGCCGTATGACGAAAACGAGCTGCTGTCCCGCATCGACTACCTGACGATGAACCTTGAATTGCGCAAGAGCCAGAAGATGCAACTCGGCGTGGAGGTCAATCTCGGCGGCAGGAAACATTTCATCACCTCGGAGCGGCAGCAGATCCTGGACCTGCTGATCTCGACCTATGAGCAGGCGGTGCGGCTCAACCGCAGGCTGGATCAGCGCGATCAGGACCTGCTGCATACCAACCGGGTTTTGAAGGGACTGTTCCGCGTCGCCGAGGGGCTCAACCAGGCGGTCAGCGAAAAGGAGGTGGGCCAAATCGCGCTGGAGCGGGCCATGGATCTGCCGGGCGTGCAGGCCGGCTGGATCTCGCTGCGCGAGGGGGAGACCGGTTTCCGGCTCCTGGCCGCGCACAATCTGCCGCCCGCGCTTGAGTCCCCCGGCGCCATGGACGGCGACTGCCTGTGCCGCCGCCGGCTGCTCAGCGGCGAACTCGACTCCGTCACCAACATTCTCGAATGCGAACGGCTGGCCAGGGCCAGCGGCGACAAGCGCGGACTGCGCTGCCATGCCAGCGTGCCGCTGTGGCTCGGCGATCGGGTGCTCGGCGTGATGAACCTGGTCGGCGCGGACCTGGGCCCCTTCGACGACGCCGATCTGGAGGTCGCTTACGGCATCGGCAACAGCGTGGCGGTGGCGCTGGAGCGGGCCAGGCTCCACCAGGACCTCGAGAAACTGGTGGCGGAATTGCAGGCTGCCAAGGAGCGGGCCGAATCGGCGGACCGGCTGAAGAGCGAGTTTCTCGCCAACATGTCGCACGAGCTGCGCACGCCGCTGAACGCCATCATCGGCTTCTCCGAGCTGATGCACGAGGGCAAGGTCGGCGAGGTCTCGGCGGAGCAGAAGGAATACCTGGGCGACATCCTCACCAGCGGGCTGCACCTGCTGCAACTCATCAACGACGTGCTGGACCTGGCCAAGGTCGAGGCCGGCAGGATGGAATTCCACCCCGAGCCGGTCGACCTCGCCGCCGTCATCAACGAGGTGCACACCGTCCTGCGCACGCTCATGTTGAAGAAGCACATCAAGGCGGAGGTGACGGTGGACGATGCATTGACGGGGATCACCGCGGACCCCGCCAAGCTCAAGCAGGTGCTCTACAACTATCTTTCCAACGCGATCAAGTTTTCGCCGGACAACGGCCGGGTGGCCGTGCGCGCCCTGCCGGAAGGCGCGGATCGCTACCGCATCGAGGTCGAGGACTTTGGTGTGGGCATTCGCGAGGAGGATCTGCCGCGGCTGTTTCGCGAGTTCCAGCAGATTGACTCAGGCATGGCCAAGAAATCCCAGGGCACCGGCCTGGGGCTGGCGCTCACCAAACGCATGGTCGAGGCGCAGGGCGGCGGGGTGGGCGTGCGCAGCCGCTATGGCCGGGGCAGCGTGTTTTACGCCGTATTGCCGCGGCGGGGGCTGGCCATCCATGAAGACGAGTCGCGGCCGGCGCGGCAACCGCCGGAGATCACGCCACGGCTGCTGGTGATCGACGACAACCAGGAGGACCTGGCGTGGCTCACGCGCACGCTGGAGGAGAGCGGCTATCGCACCGACGCGGTGATGAACGGCACCGAGGCGGTGGCCCGCTGCAGCAAGACGCGTTACGACGCCGTCGTGCTCGACCTGCTGCTGCCCGACATCAGCGGCTGGCAGGTGCTGAAGGCGGTGCAGGAGGCGGGCCCCAACCGCGAGACGCCGGTCATTACCATCTCGATATTGAGCAACGTGGCGAGGGCGCGCGCGGAGGTGAAGGCGTTCCTGACCAAGCCGGTCACCCGTGAAATGCTGGCCCAGGCCCTGGACCAGGCCGGTGTCCGGGGGGGCGGGGCCGGCAACCGCGTCCTGGTGGTGGACGACGACGGCAGGGCCTTGAAGCTCGCCGAGAACATGCTGACCGACCTCGGCTATCGCGTGCTGACCGCCGCCGGCGGCAGACAGGGTCTTGCGGCGCTCAAGCGGGAGGCGCCCGACGCCGTGCTGCTGGACCTGTTGATGGCGGAAATGAGCGGGTTTGAGTTCCTGGAACAGGCCAACAAATCGGAGGACTGTCCGTACACGCCGGTGGTGGTGTGGACCATCAGCCGCAACCTGACGCCGGCCCAGCAACGGCGGTTGCGTCCCCAGCCTCACGCGCACGCGATCGTCAATATCAGCGATCCCCAGGGAATCATCTCGTTGTTGGAATCCCTGCGCCGGCTGGCGCCGTTGCGGCGTCCGGACGAGCATGTGGAGCGGAAGGCATGAGCCGGGGGCCGTTGCTGGTCGTCGATGACAATCTGGTGAATCTGAAACTCATCAAGGCGGTGCTGGCCGGCGAGGGTTACGAGGTGCATACCGCCACGGACGCCGGCGAGGCGCTCGCGGCGCTCAAGACCCTCCATCCGCGCCTCATCCTCATGGACATCCAGCTTCCCGGCATGGACGGCCTGGCGCTGACCCGGCAGTTGAAATCCAGCCCCGACACGCGGGACATTATCATCGTCGCGCTGACGGCCTACGCCATGAAGGGCGACGACGAACGGGCCTACGCCTGCGGCTGCAGCGGCTACATCACCAAGCCGATCGACGTCCGGAATTTCGCCGCCGAGATAGCAAAATATCTGCAATCCACCTGACAGGGAGGTTTGACATGATACGGAAGCGCATCAGCAAGGATTCCGACGCGGGAACGACGGCACCCCCCGCCATTCTGGTGATCGAGGACAATCCCATCACGCGCAAACTCGTGCAGGTCACGCTGCGCAAGGAGGGCTACGAGGTGATTGCCGTGGCGGACGGCAAATCCGCGCTGGAGGAGGCGGCGCGGCGGATGCCCGCCCTGATCCTGCTGGACTTGAAACTGCCCGACATCGACGGCATCGATCTGCTCGGCAAGCTGCGCGCCCTGCGCGGCGGCGAAGGCATTCCGATCCTCGCCTTCACCGGATTCGTCACCAAGGTGGAGGAGGGGATCGTCGCCAATGCCGGCTTCACGGATTTCCTGATCAAGCCGGTGGAACCCTCGCAGCTCGTCGCCGCCATCCGCACCTATCTCCTGCCCGCGGACGCGCGCAGCGAAAAAGCCGGCGGCGGACGCCGGCTGCTGCTGGTGGACGATGATCCCATTCAACTCAAATATTCGCGTCTGCAATTCACCAACGCCGGCTTCAACGTGACCGCCGTGCGCAGCGGCCGGGATGCGCTCGATCGCGCCCGCAAACAGCCGCCGGACGTCATCGTCAGCGACGTGCTGATGCCCGGCATGGACGGATTCCAGCTTTGCTACGCCGTGCGACGGGATCCCGGGCTGCGCGGCGTGCCGGTGGTGCTGATAAGCGCCAACTATCTTGAGGAGGCGGATCGCGGGCTGGCGGAGCGCATTGGCGCCAGCGCCTATGTGTACCGCGGCGCGGGCATGAAGGAGATGCTGGAGGCGGTCGTGCGGGCCCTGTCGCGCGAGGCGCCGGCCGCGACGCTGCAAAACGACGAGGAATTCGAACGCGAGCGGCGCGCGCGCATCGTCTGGCAGCTGGACCGCCTGATGAATCTGCGCCTGGGCGCGCAACAGCGCAGCTACACCCAGGTGGCGATCCTGAATGAACTGAGCCTCATCTCGGAGGCGCTGGTGCAGCGCCGCGACGCGAGCGCTGCGCTGAAGGGGATCCTGGCGCATTGCCTGGACGGGGCCGGCCTGTCGAGGGGGGTGCTGTATCTGGCCGACGATCAAGGGCGGCCGCAATTGCTGGTGCAGTACGGCTGCGACAACCTGCTCGGCGCGGCGAAGAACCTGTTCGGCCAGCCCGAACTTTTCGCCACCCTCCTTAAAGCCGAATATCCGGTGCAGTTGCCCTCGGCCGCCGTGCCGGAGCAGGCGGGCCGGGCGTTGCTGGCCGCGATGGAGGCCGAGTCGGTGCTGATCATCCCCATACCCAGGACCTCCGGCGGCCGGGGATTGCTCGCCCTTTTTTCGGCGAGCCGCAACCTGGTGGATGAGGACTGGGTGGCGTTCGGCCGCAGCCTCGCCGCGCAGATCGGCCAGACCATCGCCCTGTCGCAGGCCATCCTCAAGCTGGTGAAATCCGAGCAGGAATTGCGACGCTACGCCGAGATCGTCGACACCACCACCGACATGCTGGCTATCCGGGACACCCACAACCGTTACGTGGTGGTCAACGATGAATTCTGCAAATACCTCGGCCGCGCCCGCGGGCAGATCATCGGCCACACGCCCGCTGAATTTTTCCACCCCGACCAGTACGACGAAATCGTCAGGCCGAGCGCCGAACGCTGTCTTCAGGGCGAAACCGTCAAGGTGGACGCCTGGATTGATTATCCCGGCGCGGGGCGGCGCTACGTCAATCTGCATTATCACCCGTTTCGCGACGCCGCCGGGCGCGTCACCGGCGTGCTGGTGGCCGCCCGCGACATCACCGACCGCAAGCGCCAGGAGGATGAACTCAACTACATCAACCGGGCGTTGAAGGCCATGAGCGCCTGCAACGCGGTGGTGGTGAGGAGCGTGAACGAGCATGGATTTCTCTCCGAATTCTGCCGTGTGCTGGTGGAGGAGGTCGGTTTCAAGATGGTGTGGGTGGGCCGGGCCGAGCAGGACGCGGCCCGCACCGTCCGCCCGGTCGCCCAGGCGGGTTTTGAACAGGGGTATCTGGAGCGCGTCAAGATCACCTGGGCAGACAATGAACTGGGGCGCGGGCCGGCGGGAACCGCCATCCGCACCGGCAAACCCGGCGTGATCCAGAATGTGCATACCGATCCACGCTTTGCGCCGTGGCGGGAGGAGGCCGTCAAGCGCGGCTTCGCCGCCGTGGCGGCGCTGCCCTTGATCGTCTCTGGCGAAATATTCGGCTCATTGAACCTGTATGCCGCCGAGGCGGAGTCCTTCGATGATCGCGAGATCACCCTGCTGGGTGAACTGGCCAATGAATTCGCCC
This sequence comes from Gammaproteobacteria bacterium, assembly GCA_021324815.1. Lineage (GTDB taxonomy): Bacteria > Pseudomonadota > Gammaproteobacteria > JAJPIJ01 > JAJPIJ01 > JAJPIJ01. Next base: position 65,433 of record JAJPIJ010000013.1, on the reverse strand, counting down.
ATGGCATCGAGTTTTTGCATACCCGCAGGGAACAGGAGAAAACCCAGGCCGCCCTGCGCGAAAGCGAGGCGCTGCTGCGTCTGTTCATCGAACACGCGCCCGCGGCCATCGCCATGTTCGATGCGAACATGCGCTACCTCGCTGTCAGCCGCCGCTGGATGAGCGACTACAATCTGGGCGATCAGAACCTGATCGGCCGCTCCCATTATGAAGTTTTCCCGGAGATTCCGCAGCGCTGGCGCGAGGTGCATCAGCGTTGCCTCGCGGGCGCCTCGGAAATTTGTGAAGAGGATCGTTTCGAGCGGGCCGACGGCAGCGCGCAATGGCTGCGCTGGGAGGCGCGGCCGTGGCGGCGCGGAGACGGCGGCATCGGCGGCATCCTGATATTTACCGTGGACATCACCGAGCGCAAGCACGCGGCGGCGGGCCTGCGCAAGCTGGCCAGCGTGGTCGAGCAAACCGACGACCTGGTGCTGATTACCAATGCGGAGGGGATCATCGAGTACGCCAACCCGGCGTTTGAGCGCCGTTCCGGCCACCCGCTCGTCAAGTTGCTGGGCCGCAAACCCAATATCGTCAAGTCCGGCCTGCACGATGAGGCCTTCTTCCGGCGCATGTGGGCGACCATCCTCAAGGGCGAGCCGTTTCGCGAGATCTTCATCAACCGCCGGCGGAACGGGGAGATTTACTACGAGCAGAAGACCATCACGCCGCTCAGGGACGAAAGCGGGAAAATCACCCATTTTGTCTCCACCGGCAAGGACGTCACCGAGCAACGACTGGCGCAGGAGCAATTGCAGCTGCGTCTGGAGCAGCAGAACGCGGTGGCGCGGCTGGGCCAGTTCGCCCTCGCCGTGCGCGAACCCGCGACAATCGAGGCGGAGGCCGTCGCCATACTCGCGCACACCCTCCATGTCGAGTTCAGCAAGGTGCTGAAGAAGATTCCGGGCCGCGAGGCATTGCTGCTCTCCGCCGGCGTGGGCTGGCGCAAGGGGCTCGTGGGCCATGCCGTCATGGAGATTGGCCAGCACACGCTGGCCGGCTTTGCCCTGCGGTCCAAAACCCCGGTCCTCGTGGAGGACGTCGCCCGGGAAAAGCGTTTCAAGCCCCCCCCGCTGTTCACCGAGCACGGCATCGTGAGCGGGGCAAGCATCATCATCGGGGACCCCGGCAATCCCCTGGGGATATTGGGCGTGCATAGCACGAGGCAGCGCCGGTTCACCGACAACGACATCCATTTTCTGGAAGCCGTGGCAAACATCCTTGCCGAGGGGCAGTTGCGCTATGTCCAGGAACAAATGCTGGCCCAGACGGAGAAACGGTTTGCGCACCTTATCAATTCCAGCCCCTCGGTGATTTACGCCACGACACTGGCGAAGCCCCATCGCTGCACCTTTGTCAGCGAAACTTTTAAGGATGTCATCGGCATCGAGCCGGCCATCATGCAAAACGACCTGAATTTCTGGCCTGAGCACGTCCATCCGGAGGATTTGCGCACGATCCTCCCGGAGATTGAGACGCTGCTCCGCCGCGGCGGCGGGACGGTGGAATACCGCTTCCGGCGCAAGGACGGGGGATATTGCTGGATCCGCGACGTCTTTCGGGTGATCGACGATGAAATCGTCGGCTCATGGACGGATGTCACCTCCTCCCGCGAGGCGGAACGCAAAATCGAGGAAAGCGAGGAGCGCTTCCGGGCGATTGCGGCGGCCAGCAATGACATCGTCTACGAATGGGTCCCCCATGGTCATCAATTCACCTGGTATGGCGAGATTGGCGCCCTGCTGGGCTACGGAGCCGGGGAATTCGATGGCACCCTGGCCGGATGGGAGAACAGCATTCATCCGGACGATCGCGAACGCGTGCTCTTGGCGGTGGAGGCCCATCTGCAAAATCCGGACCGGCCGTTTTCCGAGGAATACCGCGTGCGCACGAAGGAAGGCGGCTACCGTTACTTCACGGATCACGGGCTGGTGATTTACGGCCGTGAAGGCGTCCCCCGCTGGATCGGCGCCGTGAGGGACATCACGGATAACAAACTCCTGGAGCTGCAACTGGCGCAGGCGCAGAAGATGGAGGCGGTGGGGCAGCTGACCGGCGGGGTGGCGCACGATTTCAACAACCGCCTGACCGCCATCATCGGCAATCTGGAGCTGCTGGAAAGGCGGCTGGAGGGCGATCCCACGGCCCTGCGGTTCGTCCGCGCGGCGCTGACCGCCGCCGAGGGCGGCGCCGACCTCACCAAGAACCTGCTGTCCTTTTCACGCAAGCAGGTGCTGGACACCCAGGCGTTCAACGCCAACGACGTCGTGCGCGGCATGCATGACCTCTTCCACAGCACCCTGGGGGAGACCATCCGCGTCGAGACCACGCTGGCCGCCGATCTGTGGACGATCAACACCGACCGCAGTCTGCTGGAGAATGTCCTGCTCAACCTCGTCATCAACGCCCGCGACGCCATGCCCGGCGGCGGCACGCTCACCATCGAAACCGGCAACTGCGTCCTGGACGCGAAGTACGTCGCCCGGCATGCCCATGCCAAGGCCGGGGACTATGTCCTCATCGCCGTGAGCGACACCGGCGCGGGCATGTCGGAGGAGGTGAAGCGGCATGCCTTTGAACCCTTCTTCACCACCAAGGAGCGCGGCAAGGGCACGGGCCTGGGCCTCTCCATGGCCTACGGCTTCGTCAAGCAGTCCAGCGGCCATATCGAGCTTTATTCGGAGCTGGGCCATGGCACCAGCGTCAAGCTTTACCTCCCGCGCCACAAGCTGGCCGCCGAGAAAGACTCGATGGCGGGGGCGGTCGCCACGTGGAAACTGGGCAAACTGCCCGGCCGCAAGGTCCTGGTGGTGGAGGACGACGCGGGCGTGCTCGCCATCGCGCGGGAGACCCTGATCGACATGGAATGCCAGGTCATTGCCGCGGAGAACGGCCCGGCGGCGCTGCAATGTTTCGCCCGCGAGCCCGACATCGACATTTTATTCACCGACGTGGTCATGCCCGGGGGCATGACCGGCGTCGAACTGGCGCAAAAGCTGCGTGAACGAAAGCCGGACCTCAAGGTCATCTACACCTCCGGGTACGCCCCGCAGGCCGCCGCCAACCACATTTCCACAACCGAGAACGACTACTGGCTGGCCAAACCCTACCGCGCACGGGCGCTCAAATTGGTGGTGCGCCGGGCCCTGGGCATGGAGGATGAGCAATAACCCCGCTGGAATGGGCGGCAGCCCGGGGCCACGGCCGCCCAACGAGTTCATGATCAATCAATGGATTGAGAAATGAAGCAAAGCAAAAACCGCGCTTTTTGGTTTGCGTTTGCGCGGCTGAAAAAGTCCTGGACGGACTTTTTCAGCATCCTGCTAGGGTTTTTGGCGGAAACTCTTCGGTTTCCCCTGATTTCCCTGAGGCTGGCGTTGCCTGATACTTATTTTTGGGGCGGTATGGCCTTGGAGACCTAAGTGATGGATGCACCGCGATTGCTGGTGATCGACGACGATCCGCAGGTGGCCGATTTCATGACCGAGGTGGCCTGTCTTTCCGGCTATTCGGTGACCACCGTGCAGCGGCGCGCCGACTGTGAGGCCTGCCTGGCGGCCAATGCGCCGGAAGTGATCATCCTTGATCTGCAAATGCCGGAGATGGACGGCGTCGAATTCCTGCGCTGGCTGGCCGAGCGGCGGATTACGGCCGGCATCCTGCTTGTCTCCGGGGCCGACGTGCGGGTGCGCAACGCCGCGCGCAGGCTGGGCACGGAACTGGGGCTCAGGATGCTGGGGACGTTGCAGAAACCGGTGCGGCTGGCGGAGTTGGAGGAGGTTCTGCAACAGACCCGCCAGAGCCTGCCCAGCGCCCAGAACCTCGAGACGGCGCTGGCCGAGCGGCAATTCGTGGTGCACTACCAGCCGCAGATTGCGCTGGACAGTCCCGCCGGCACCGTGGTGGGCATGGAGGCCCTGGTGCGCTGGCAGCGGCCGGGCGGCGGACTCGTGCCGCCCCTTGAATTCATCCCGCTGGCCGAGCGCAGCGGTCTCATCGACGTACTCACCGAATACGTGCTCGAGCAGGTGCTGGCGGAAATCACCGCCTGGCGCGGGCAGGGGCTGGAGTTCACCGTGGCGGTCAACATCGCCCCCATCCTGCTTGAGCGCCTGGACCTGCCCGACCACTACGCCGAGCTGGTCCGCCGGCGCGGCATCGAGCCTGCCGCCCTGAAGCTTGAGATCACCGAGAGCGGGGCCATGCAGAACGCCGCCCGCACCATGGACATTTTGACGCGTTTGCGGCTCAAGGGCTTTGCCCTGGGGATGGATGATTTCGGCACCGGCTACTCCTCGCTGGTGCAGCTCTACCGCATGCCGTTCTCCGAGATCAAGATCGACAAATCCTTCGTGCTCGAATGCGAGCGCAACGAGGAGGCGCGGGTCATCATCCGCACCTGCATCGATCTTGCGCGCAACCTCAAACTGGCGGTGTGCGCCGAGGGCGTGGAGACGGAGGCGGCCCTGAAACTCCTGCGCAGCCACGGATGCACCCATGCCCAGGGTTATTACATCGGCCGGCCGATGCCCGCCGCGGAAGTGCCCAAGTGGACAGCGGGCTGGATGAAGCGCGCCACCGTGGTCGCTTAGCCGGGATTTGAAGACCCCTTCGTTGTGTTTACCCGGCGGTTTTCCGCCGTTTCAGGGTTTCCGCGAGGCGGCCCGGCGGACTGAAGGACCGCGCCAGATGCAGCGCCATCAATGACGCATCGTTCACCTGACTTATATAACATCGAACATATGATTCACTTTAAAAACAACAAGTTATTTTTTGTTTGACTGTTTAATATTAATGAATATAATTCTCATTTACAAATATCGGCCTTTGTCACAGTTGCACAAATTCATGGAAATACATCCATTGAACAGGCGGCGCTTCACCCCCCTGTGGGCAGGATTGTTATTGGGCGGAATGATGGCGCCGTGTCTGCCCACTGTTTCCCTTGCGGATGATTCCACGTTTGCGCTGACCATCAGGGGGCACAAGTTCGAGCCGGCCAATCTGAGGGTGCCCAGCGGCACGAAGGTGAAGCTCGTCGTCAGAAACGAGGATCCGACGCCGGAGGAATTCGAGAGCTATGAATTGAACAGGGAGAAGGTGGTGCCCGCCAATTCGGAGATCGTCGTGTTCGTCGGTCCACTGCCTCCCGGGTCCTACCCTTATTTCGGCGACTTCCATCAGGACTCGGCGCAGGGTGTATTGACAGTCGAATGAAGTCCACCGCACGCGTGGCCCGCAGGGACGAACCATGCTGACCATCGCCATCATCGTATTTCGCGAGGTATTGGAGGCGGCGCTGGTCGTGGGGCTGGTGCTGGTCGGCGCCCGCGGCCTGGCGGGTCGTCATCGCTGGGTGTTCTGGGGGCTGGCGTCCGGCGTCGTCGGCGCCGCCGTGATCGCCGCCCTGACCTCGCGGATTTCGCAGATGGCCGCGGGCATGGGGCAGGAGTTGTTCAACAGCGTCGTGCTGCTCCTGGCGGCGGCCATGCTCGGATGGCATTCAATCTGGATGAGCCGGCAGGGGAGGACGATGGCCCGCGACATCAAGCGCGTGGGCGCGGAGGTCGCCGCCGGCGAGAAGGAACCCTATGTACTGGCGGCCATTGTGATGCTCGCCGTGCTGCGCGAGGGTTCCGAGGTCATTTTGTTCATCTACGGTCTGCTCACCGCCGGCAGTGCGGGCGTCGCCGATCTGTGGACCGGCGGCGTACTCGGCCTCATCGGCGGGACGGCCATGGGCGCCGCCCTGTATTTTGGCATCGGCCGCATCCCGGCGCGTCATCTTTTCCGGGTGACCAATGTTCTGCTCATCCTGCTGGCGGCCGGCATGTCGTCACAAGCGGCGGTTTTCCTGTCGCAGGCCGGCTATCTGCCGTCTTTCGGTCACGCCATATGGAATTCGAACTGGCTGATCCCGGATCGCAGCATTGCCGGCCGGGTGTTGCATGCATTGGTGGGTTACACCGCCACGCCGACGGGCATGCAACTCGTGTTTTATTCGGTCACATTGACGCTGCTGGCGGGCCTGGCATGGGCGGCGAACCGATCCTCGCGGAAATCCAACTCCGCCGCGACGGCACTGGGAACCGTCACCGCCATCGTCGCAATGGTTCTGATTCTGGCCCCCGTTCGCGAGGCGCGGGCGGAATTCAAGGTGTATTCCCCCTATGTGGTGCAGGGCGAACTCGAACTGGAGACGCGCGGCATCACCAGCATGGATAAAAACAGGGAAATCGACGGCAACAAGACATTCATTTACGAAATCAGCTATACGCCGACCGCGCGCTGGTACACCGCCGCGTTGCTGGAACAGTCCCAGGAACATGAGCAGGGAAAGAACAACAATCTCAGGCTGGATGCCGCGGCCTGGGAGAACATCCTGATGCTGACCGAACCGGGACAGTACTGGCTCGATGCGGCGGTTTATCTTGAATATGAAAAGGGCCTGAAGGCCGCGGACGCGCATGAACTGGAGGGCAAGCTGCTGCTCGAAAAGACGCTGGGGCGTTGGCTATTCACCGCGAATCCGATTTTCGTCCGGCCGATCGGCGGCGACGAGCACGGCGTCCGGTTCGAATATGCCTGGGCCACGCGCTACCGCCTGCGCCCCGAGCTGGAGCCCGGTTTCGAGGCGTTCGGCGAGATCGGCCGCATCGACGCCGCCGACAACCTGTCGGAACAGGTCCATCAGATCGGACCGGACATCCGCGGCGCGTTCCGGCTCGGCACCGGCAAGCTGCTCTACAACGTCGGCTATCTGCTGGGCGCCACCGACGCGGCGCCGTCCGGGGCATTCAAGTTCGAATTGGAGTACGAATTGTATTTTTGAGCATCAGCCCGGCCGCGGTCGGCGGGCGGGAATCACGCCTCGCGGCCGCCGGTGGCGTCGCATTCCATGACCATGCGCCGCGCGCCCGCGGGCCGTAGGTGCAGATCGCCCCAGCGCATTGATCGGGTCATGAAGCTCGTGCCCCAAACGCAGAAGTTCAGACAATCCCGCAGCGGAACCAGCCAGGGAGACGGGCGGCTTCCAGGCAGGAATCGCGCCCGCACAAGAAAATGGAGGATGATGCGCAGGGCGATAATGGCCGCCAGCAGGCCGGACGTCAGGGCGGTCGGCCGGGCGGCGGCCAGAAAGGCGGCGGGCAGAGTGGCGTGCATGACCACCGACATCAGGTGATCCCAGGGACGGCAGGCCCTGACGGAGTTCATCCAGCGCAACTCATGACTGAACAACGAACGGAAGCCGGGTTCGGACACGACGGTGGCGACGACGCAGGACGCGAGACGGATCTTGAAACCCGCCCTGCACAGCAACTCTCCCAGGACATCATCCTCGGCGACCGCTGAGGCGCGGGCGGCGAAGCCCCCCGTGGCTTCGAGCGATCTCCGGGTCATGGCGCAGGCGGCGCCGTAGCACAAGTCCATTTCGCGCATGCCCAGATCGACGAGCGCCGAGGGAATGAACCAGTCGTTGATGTAGAGGGCGCCCAGAACCGAGGGGAAATTCGCGATCGCCGGCACGCCCTTGTACAGGCAGGTCACCCCGCCGACCGCCGGATCGGCCAGCGGCGCCGTTATCGTCCTGAGGAACCGGGGATCGACCAGCACATCGCTGTCCACCGTGACGATCACGTCGTGTCTGGCGGCGCGATACATGTTGGCGAGGTTGCAAATCTTGGGATTGGCGCCGATCCGGCGCTCATCGATGACCAGTGCGTGATCCCGATGGGGGAATTCGGCGCGCACGCGCTCGATCACCGCGCGGCCCGGATCGTCGGGATGGTGCAATCCGAAGACCACCTGGAAATCGGGATAATCCTGATCGCAAATGGAGCGCAGGCAGTCGTACAGGCGCGCCGGCGCGCCGTGCACGGGCACCATCACCGTCACTTTGGGCGGGAAGGAAGTGGGAGCCGCGCGGCGTTCGCGAAATTCATGGACACGCCAGATGGCGAGCAGGAGGTAGGCGATTCCCCCCGCCGCGATCAACATGGCAAGATTTCCCAGGAAGTTCCAGATGACCAGAGTCGACATGCTGATGACCATCCGTCGTCGCCCACATTATGCCCCAACCGCCCCCTCCGGGGGAATCACAAATCCCGATCACGCCCGCATCGCGATTTCCGGGATTTCCGCGATGGGTTCATATCATTTTTGAATAACGCGCGGGCGCCAGCCCGGCGGCGCGCTGGTAGGCGTCGAATGCCCGGCAGATGTTGCGGATGAGCAGTCTCCCCGCCGGCAGCACGCGCAGCGCCCCGCCTTCCGTTTCGAGCAGACCGTCGTTTTCCATCCTCCGCAAGTCCTCCTTCTCGGCGGCGAAATAATCCCAGAAACGTATGCCGTGTCGTTGCTCGATGGGCGTGTAATCGAGCCGGAAGTGGCATATCAGTTTCATGATGACCTCGCGCCGCAGGAGGTCGTCCGGCGTCAGCGCGACGCCGCGCGACACGGCAAGGCCCGAGGTCTTCACGCCGTCGCGGTAGGCGTCGAGGGAATGCCGGTTTTGCGCGTAGCAGCGGCCGACCATGCTGATCGCGCTCGCGCCCATCCCGATCAGATCGCAATCGCCGCGGGTGGAGTAGCCCTGAAAATTCCGGCACAGGGTGCCATCCTGCTGCGCGCGGACCAGTTCATCTCCGGGGCGGGCGAAATGATCCATGCCGATGTAGACGTAGCCCGCGTCTCCCAGGCGTTCGATGGCGCGCGCCAGAATTCCCAGTTTTTCCGCCGGCGACGGGAGCTCCGCCGGGTTGATCCGGCGCTGGGTTTTGAAGCGTTCGGGCAGATGGGCATAGTTGAACACCGACAATCGATCCGGGGCGGCGGCGATGACGTCATCCAGCGTGCGGTCGAAACTTTCCACGGTCTGCAAAGGCAGGCCGTAGATGAGGTCCATGTTGATGGACCTGAAACCGGCGGATCGCGCCGCCTCCAGAACCGCCAGCGTCTGTTCACGGGGCTGGACGCGGTTCACGGCCTTCTGCACCGCCGGGTTGAAATCCTGGACGCCGAGGCTGAGGCGGTTGAATCCCAGGCTGCGCAGGAACGGCATGGCGGCGGGAGTCACCGTGCGCGGATCAATTTCTATCGAAAACTCGCCGCTGTTCTCATCCGCCAGCCGGAAATGGGCGCGTATGGCGTCCATGAGGTGCTGCATCTGCGGCCCGGACAGGAATGTGGGCGTGCCGCCGCCCCAATGCAACTGCTCCACCCGGCGTTCCCCGCCGAACAGCGCGCCCTGTCGTTCGATCTCGCGGTCGAGGACGGCGAGATAGGATTCCGCGTGACGCCGGTTTTTGGTGACGACCTTGTTGCAGGCGCAGTAAAAACACACGGTCGCGCAGAACGGGATGTGCAGGTAGAGCGACAACGGCGCGCGGGGTCTTTCCTGGTTTGCCCGCGCCACGTGGTCCAGGTATTCGCCAACGCCGAATCCGGCGGTGAACTGCGCCGCCGTGGGATAGGAGGTGTAGCGCGGCCCCGGGCGATCGTAGTGGCGGATCAATTCCGAATCGAAGACGAGCGGCATGGGAATGGCGTTCATCGCCTCCGCATTTTTGAAAAAATGCCGGCAGGGGAGGGAGGGATCTCCTGCCGGCCGGCCTCAACCACCATCAGCAGGACAGGGGGAGGACATCATCCTGCCGACACGGCCTTCAGTGAACTTCTATTTTCCTGGCGGCGCCGCCGGCCTTCTTGGGGAGGGTCAGTTCCAGGACGCCGTTCACGTATTTCGCGTCCACCTTGCCCTGCTCGACTTCCGTGGGAAGGGTGAAGCTGCGCTGCATCGCGCCGTAGTAGCACTCGCGCCGCAGCACCTTCTCGCCCTCTTTTTCCTCCTTTTCCTTTTTCACCTCGGCGCTGATCGACACCAGGTTGCCGTCCACGGACACATTGATGTCCTCTTTTTTGGCGCCGGGGATGGAAGCCTTGACCACGTAGGTGTTGTTTTTTTCCGTGACATCAATGGCGATGTCCAGCGGTTCATCGCCGCTTGGCCGCAACGGGCGGAACATGCGGCGCATCCAGTCCTCGACCCTGTCGTCGAACATGCGCAGGCTGCCGAAATCGAAGGGATCCCATCGGGTTAACTTGGTCATAAGCCATCTCCTCTGTTCATGAAAATCATGCCAATCCGCAACTGCTTCGTTGTTGACAATTGACATTATGAATCGCGCCCTGAAACGTGCCTTGATCCGGATCAAGCCGGACGAAAATCGCGGCTGCCGCGTGGTGTCCTCGGGGGAAGCCGGTTGGTTCAGATCGGGTCGTGATCCAAGGCGCCGGAGGGGGTGCCGCGATTGGCGGGCGTCCGGCCGGCGGGAACAGGGCCCTGTTTTTGCAATTCCGCGCGGAGTCGTTCGAGCTCCCTGCGCAATTCCTTGATATCGTGATGCAATTTGCGTTCGAGCTGGTGCTCCTCCTTTTCCACAAAGATGGCCGTCAGGCTGGCCGTCACCAGCGACATCATCATGGAACCAAAGACAATCACGAACACCGCGAAGATGCGCGACGCCGGCGTGGTGGGTATCAGGTCGCCGTAACCCACGCTGGAGCCGCTGACGAACGCCAGCCACAGGCCGTCCGCGTAGGATTGAACGCTGGGCTCCAGCCAGTAGAATCCCAGGCCCGCCAGACCCAGGCCGATGACGGCCATCCCCAGCAGGTAGAGGGTGCCCGTGGGCGAGAAAAAATGCCGGAGGGCGAAAATCAGGCGCAGCAGGATCAACACGTTCAACCCCGCGCGCAATACCCATTCCGAGGAGGACCAGGTCGCGGCCGGACTGCTGAAGCTCAGGAACGCGCCCAAGGCAATGGCGGCGTCCGACCAGTTGTGCTTCAGGTAACCCCAGGGATGGTGGCTGACCGAGGCGATGAGGAGGGTGTGGACGCCCAGGACGACGGCGACGGTGAGATAGAGCAGTGCGCCCATCCGCTGGTAGTACGGGTTGATCCCGCCCAGTTGCAGGTAGAAGGCGGGTATCGTGGCGAGCAGCGCCGCAAACACCGCCCAGCGCAGATAATGTTCCCGTTTGTGCGCGGCGGCGCTTTCGTGCGCGGCGACGCCGCCCGCGCCGGCGATAAACATCAATTTATCCCATAAACTCATCCGGCGCGGGGGCGTGGTTGCTGGATTCACGGGCCCGCCAGCGGCGGAAACGTTCCCCGCCGCATCGCCACGGCGGCTCCAGGATGATGACGCCCGTGATGAAATGTGCCGTTGCTATTGCAACGACAGGATCCACTTCACCAGGGTTTTGATGTCTTCATCCGGCACGGCTGAATTGGGAGGCATGGGAACGGTGCCCCACACGCCGCTGCCGCCGTTTTTCACCTTTTTGACCAGGGTGTCGAAGGCATTGGGATCGCCCTTGTATTTCGCGGCGACGTCCTTGTAGGCCGGGCCCACGACCTTCTTGTCCACGGAATGGCACAGGAGGCAGTTGTGTTTCTGGGCCAGCGCCTCGTTCGCCCGGGCCACGCCTGCGGCCCCTGCCAGAACGACAAACAGGCCGATGGCACGACCAACCGCGGTGAGTGATGTCTTCATGGGAGCTCCTTTGTCTTCGGTGTATGGAAAATCGGCGGTTATTTTATGCCCTGAAATCCGCGGGGTCATCCGGGATGGATTCCAGGCGGGGAAATCCAGATCGATTGCAGCAGCCGCCAGCGGGAGGTTTCAATCTGGGCGTACCAGTGCCCCGCGGCGCGCACATGGTGGCGGCCGGTGTAGCGGCCGTCGGCCTGCCGCCGGAGCGTGACGAGTTCATCGAGACCGGCGCGCGTGGCGTGCATGAGTCTCAGCGTGAGCGTGGCCGGCAGGGGGGTGTCGGGATCACGCGCCCGCAACATGACGCTGACTTCACCGGACTGCGTGTCGAGCGCCATGTCGGCGCCGAGCCCCAGGCGGACGGCCTCTTCATCGCGGTGCAGGAGCCGGTTGATTTGCAGTCCCTCGTGATAATAATCATCCACCACCAGGCCGTCGCTGGTGCGCAGGGCCAGGAACAGGGTGAGCAAACCGGCCACCACGGCCGCCGCCGGCGGAAGAATCACCAGCCAGACCAGGGGTTCGCGATGCCAGGCGATGGAGGTTTGGGAATTCATGCGCGTGTCCACGGACTCAGGGGCCCAGGAATCTCGTTTCCTCGGAAGCCGTCAGGCGCGGGTCATCCCTCGCCGTCAGCAACAATCTCACCTTGTTGCTGCGGCCGGACAAGCGGGCGCCATCGGCGCGCAGGCGCATGGGTATTTTCTTCATTTCGCCCGCGTCGGCCTCGATTTCCGGAGGGTCGGTCTCGACGATGAGTCCCTCGATGCCCTCGGCGCGCAGGGTGTAGGCGTGTCTCCTGTCATCCATGTTGACGATGTCGAGCGTATAGACATTCTCGATGAGGCCCGCGTCGGTTTCGCGGTAGAGGCGGTTGCGATCATGCATCACTTCCAGCTCGAGCGGCACGCGCGCGAGGAGTATCCACGCAAACGCGGCGATCGCGGCGGACAGCAGGCCGCCGTAGACGAACAGGCGCGGGCGGAGAATGGAGGATGGTCTGCCGCGCAGGGCGTTGTGGGTGGTGTAGCGGATCAGCCCCGGCGCGTAGCCCATTTTGTCCATGACGTCGTTGCAGGCGTCGATGCAGGCGGCGCAGCCGATGCACTCATATTGCAAACCCTTGCGAATGTCGATGCCGGTGGGGCAGACCTGGACGCACATGCTGCAATCGATGCAGTCGCCCAGCCCCGCGCGCAGGCTGTCGGTGCCGCGCTTGCGCGAGCCCCGCGGCTCGCCGCGCTTGTCGTCGTAGGAGATGATCAGCGTGCTGTCGTCGAACATCGCGCTCTGGAAGCGGGCGTACGGACACATGTACAGGCACACCTGCTCGCGCATCCAGCCGGCGTTGCCGTAGGTGGCGAAGCCGTAGAACACGAGCCAGAAGGTCTCCCACGGCCCCAGGTCCAGCGTGACGAGCCGGTGAAGCAGGTCCGCCACGGGCGTGAAGTAGGCGACGAAGGTGAAGCCGGTGAAGGCGGAGAAGGCGAGCCACAGCGCGTGCTTGGAGGCCTTGATGCGGAACTTGCGCCAGGTCATCGGCGACTTGTCGAGCTTCATCTGTTGCAGGCGGTCGCCCTCCAGGGCGTGTTCCATCCACAGGAACACCTCCGTCCACACCGTCTGCGGGCAGGCGTAGCCGCACCACAGGCGCCCGGCCAGCGCCGTGAAAAAGAACAACCCCAGCGCCGCGATGATCAAAAGCGCCGCCAGCAGGATGAAATCCTGCGGCCACAGGGTGAGGCCGAACAGATGGAATTTGCGGGCCGGCAGATCGAAGAGGACGGCCTGATGACCATTCCAGCGCAGCCACGGCAGGCCGTAGAAGATGCCGAGCAGCGTCAGGACGGCGCTGATCCGCAGCACGGCAAACAGGCCGTGCACCTCGCGCGGATAGATTTTCTGCCGTTTCGCATACAGCGATTGCTGGACTTCATCGCCAGCCGGCGTCGCGGGCGCGAGCATGGGGATCAGCGCGAGGGGCGGCTTGAATTGTCCGGGGCGTTCGCGGGAGCGCCGGGATAGAGCAGCAGCGTGGTGAACAGGCTGGAGGCGGCGGTCAGCAGCCAGAACAGCAGGAAGCCGATGCTGTAGGCGGCGGTGCGGCCGACCTCGGGGAAGTCCACGCAGTTTTTGAGCTGCATGGGATCGATGGCGGCGAAAAAAACCATCGTCGCCGCGCCGGCCATCAGGAATGAAATCCACAGCACCGCGATGACGCGTTGCGGCACGGGGACGTATCTGCCTGCCTCGATGAGCTTCAAATTCGGGACCTCGCTGGATTGCCGGTGGCCGGCCGCGCGTTCGGCGGGATTTCATTTGCCGCCGTCTGCATTCGACAACCCGTAGATGTAGGCCGCCAGCAGATAAATTTTCGCCTCGTCCAGGAAATTCTTGTGCGCGGGCATCTGGCCGCTGCGGCCAAAGGTGATGGATTCGATGATGCGCTCTTTCGAGCCGCCGTAAAGCCAGATGTCATCCGTGAGATTCGGCGCGCCGATTTGCGGGTTGCCCTTGGCGTCCTGTCCGTGGCAGACGGCGCAGTTCTTGGCGAATATCTCCTTGCCCCTCGACGCCATGCCGGCATCCGTCTGGCGGCCGCTGAAACTGAGCACATATTGCGCCGCCTCCGCGATCTCCTCCTTCTTGAGCACCTCGCCCCAGGGCGGCATGCCGCCCTGGCGCCCGTTGGTGATGGACTCCTTGATCTGCTCGGGCTCGCCGCCGTACAGCCAGTCATGATCGGTGAGATTGGGGAATCCCCGCGCGCCGCGGGCATCGGAGCCGTGGCAGACCGTGCAATAGGTCGCGAACAGGCGCGCGCCGATCTTATGCGCCTCCGGGTCCTTCGCCAGCGCCTTCATGTCCTGATGCAGGAACCGGTCGTAGAGCGGTCCGTAGGTGTCACGGGCCTTTTTGACCTCCTCCTCGTACTGGCCGTTCTGGCTCCAGTGCTTGTAGCCCTGGTAGGCGCCGAGGCCGGGGTACAGCAGCAGATAGCCGATCCCGAAGGCCAGCGAGAGATAGTACAGATTGAGCCACCACCGCGGCAGCGGGTTGTTGTATTCCTCCAGGTCCCCGTCCCACGTATGTCCCATGGTTTCGGTCCCGGCGCCCGGCGGCCGGCGGCCGCGGGATTGCACGATGGCGAAGCAAATCAGGCCGGCGATGCTGGCGATGGTGACCGTCGCGACGGCGACGCCCCAGAATGAATTGAAGAAATCAGCCATGCGCGTTCTCCGCGTCAGGCCGGCGATCGGTTTCCGCGGCGATGCCCGCTTCGTCGTCGGCCAGCGGAATGCGCGCCGCCTCCTCAAAGTCCTCGCGCCTCGATCCGCCGTACGCCCACACGACAATCCCGACGAACAGGATCAGCACCAGCACGGTCCAGAGGGAATGAAACAGGGCAATGTCCATGTCTTATCTCCTGGTCTTGACCGCGGTGCCCAGCACCTGCAGATAGGCGATCAACGCGTCCATCTCCGTTTTGCCCCGCAACTCGTCGCGGGCCCCGGCGATGGTCTTGTCGTCGTAGGGAACGCCGAGCAGGCGCATCACCCTGAGCTTGCGCTCGATGTCGCTGTTGTCCACGGTGTTTTGCGCGAGCCACGGGTAGCCCGGCATGATGGACGTGGGCACGACATCGCGCGGATTCATCAAGTGCAGGCGGTGCCATTCATCCGAATAGCGGCCGCCCACGCGCGCCAGGTCCGGTCCGGTGCGTTTCGAGCCCCATTGGAAGGGATGGTCATAGACGAATTCCCCCGCCAGTGAATAGTGGCCGTAGCGCTCCGTTTCCGCGCGGAACGGCCGGATCATCTGAGAGTGGCAGACGTAGCAGCCCTCGCGCACGTAAATGTCGCGGCCGGCGAGTTGCAGCGGCGTGTAGGGCTTCAATCCCGCGACGGGCTCGGTGGTCGAGTGCATGAAGAACAGGGGGACGATCTGCACCAGCCCGCCGACGCTGACCAGCAGGATGATCAGCACCACCAGCAAGCCGGCGTTTCTTTCGATCTTGTCATGCGTGAGCGCCATGCCGGTTCTCCTCAATGCGCCAGGGCGGGGAGCGGCACGACGGCCGCCTCCGCCGGTTTGGCGCCCGCGACCGTGCGCCAGAGGTTCCAGGCCATGATCAGCGTGCCGCCGAGAAACAGCAGGCCGCCCAGCAGGCGCACGAGGTAGAACGGATGCGTGGCCTCGACCACCTCGATGAAGCTGTAGCTGAGCGTGCCGTCGTCGTTGACCGCGCGCCACATCAACCCCTCCATGACCCCCGCCGCCCACATGGAGGCGATGTACAGCACGATGCCGATGGTCGAGGTCCAGAAGTGGATTTCAATCAGGTGGACGCTGTATATGGCGCGCCCGAACAGCCGCGGGATCAGGTAATACATGGCGCCGAGCGAGATCATCGCCACCCACCCCAGCGCGCCGGAATGCACGTGGCCGATGGTCCAGTCGGTGTAGTGCGACAGCGCGTTCACGGTCTTGATCGACATCATCGGCCCCTCGAACGTCGACATGCCGTAGAACGACACGGCGACGATGAGGAAGCGCAGCACCGGATCGGTGCGCAGTTTGTGCCAGGCGCCGGACAGCGTCATGATGCCGTTGATCATGCCGCCCCAGCTTGGGGCCAGCAGGATGAGCGACATCACCATGCCGAGCGACTGCGTCCACTCGGGCAGCGCGGTGTAATGCAGGTGATGCGGGCCGGCCCAGATGTAGGTGAAGATGAGCGACCAGAAATGGACGATCGACAGCCGGTAGGAATACACCGGCCGCTGGGCCTGCTTTGGGATGAAGTAGTACATCATGCCGAGGAAGCCGGCGGTGAGGAAAAAGCCCACGGCGTTGTGGCCGTACCACCACTGCACCATGGCGTCCTGCACGCCGGCGTACACGGAGTAGGATTTCCACAGGCTGACGGGGATTTCGATGTTGTTGACGACGTGCAGGATGGCGATGGTCAGGATGTAGGAGGCGTAAAACCAGTTGGCGACGTAAATGTGCCGCACGCGGCGCCTCGCCAGCGTGCCGAAGAAAACGATCGCGTAGGCCACCCACACGATGGTGATGAGGATGTCGATGGGCCACTCGAGCTCGGCGTATTCCTTGGAGGAGGTGATGCCGAGCGGCAGCGTGATCGCCGCCAGCACGATGACAAGCTGCCAGCCCCAGAAGGTGAAGGCGGCCAGCCCGTCCGAAAACAGCCGCACGTGGGAGGTGCGCTGCACGACGTAATACGAGGTCGCGAACAGCGCCGAGCCGCCGAAGGCGAAGATCACCGCGTTGGTGTGCAGCGGCCGCAGCCGGCTGTAGGTGAGCCAGGGGATGTCGAAATTCAACGCCGGCCACACCAGTTGCGCCGCGATCAAGACGCCCACCGCCATCCCCACGATCGCCCACACGATCGTCATGACGGCGAACTGCCGGACCACCCTGTCATTGTAGGTTTCGGCCGCGGTGGCGGTCATCGATGTCATCTCCTAATTGAAAATGCTCAGAAGCCGATGCCGAGATAACCGCCCGCCGTCCAGTAATCGTTGTCCGGCTCGTTGACCTTGAGGCCGAGGCTCTGGATGGCGGACCGGGTGGCGGCGCTGTAGCCGGGGTTGGTGAGGCCGGCGGCCAGGTGATAGCGGAAATCGGCGCCGATCTTGATGCCCGGGATCAGCTCATAATCCGCGCCGGCGGCGAACTGCGCGCCCACGTCCAGATACGCGGAGCTGTCGGAGGGCGGGCTGATGACACGGAAATCCAGGCCCGCCGGGATGATCCAGGGCCGCAGCCTGCTGCCCTCCCAGAACCTGATCTTGGGCGAGGCGCTGACCGTCAGTTGACTCAGGTTGTTGTCGCCGGTGATGAGACAGGAGGAAAGCTTCCCGGCCACGTTGCCGGTCGCCACCGCGCATTCCGCGGTCGGCACCACCAGCACGGTGTCGCTGGAATCGACGTGACCGTACTCCACCGACAATTCCGCGAGCGCCCAGGTGTCGGGCAGCAGGCCCCAGACGTCGCGCGTCAGCAGGAAATCGAAGCCGGCGCCGGCGTACCAGCCGCTGTCGGAATTGTTTTTCGTTCCCAGCCCGAAGACATCCGTGAAGGCGCCGTTGCCGCGGTCGTCGGTCAGGCCGAGGTGGCCGCCGCGGAAGAAGATCGTGTTGCCGAGCACGTCCGGGGCGTGATGCTTGAAGTACGGAGATCCCTGCTGTTCGATCTTCGCCACACGTTCCTCGAGCTGTTTCACCGGCGCCCTGGTGGTCGATTCGACGGCGCCGACGCGCGTTTCGAGCTTCTGAACCTGTTGGGTCTGCGCCGGCTCGGCGGCCTTGATGGCGGCCAGTTCATCGCGCAGGGATTGAAGCTCCTGCTCCAGCGTCTGCATGCGCTTCTCGATGGCCGACGTGTCCGTTGCCGCCGTGGCGCTCGCGCTGATCGACGACAACGCCGCCGCGATCAGGGCACCGCCGGTCCAGGCGTTTTTCCTCTTGTTCATGGGGTGGTTCTCCTCTTGATAATGTGGATCCGCCGCGCCGTGCGTGTTGCTCCACGGCCGGTCGTCAATGGATTTTTTGCGCCCCCTCGTCCCCGGCATAGACGCCGAACGCCCTGTCATTGGGGCAGAAATCCAGGGCGGCGGCGGACGTCGCCCGCGCCAGCGTCCGATCGCAGGTGGCGGTCTGATCGCAGCCCTCGCAGGCGCGCGCCTCCTGCTCCAGCCGCACCACGGGCACGCGATGCAGATATTCCTGCACGTCGATGCCGCGGCGCGCCAACATGCGCCCCAGGCGCAGCCGGTTGACGCGCTCGGCGAGCTGCCGCCGGAAACGCCGGCCGGTGAGATAGTTCGCACGCACCGTCAGGATCAACGCCGCCGCCAGGCCGATCACGGCCAGGCCGGCGATGAACAACGGCAGAAGACCGGCAATATCCATGTGCCATTGAACCCCCTTGCTGGAATGGCCGCACTCTAGGGGGCTTTAAAAGTATGGAATTTGATCCAGATCAATAACGGGCAAGTTTCCACGGCCGTTCGATGGGAGAATGTTGCGTGTGACCGCGGGTGTCGCATTTATCAATATGCAGCGAGAGAAAGATTCCCCAACCGGCAATCCCCGATTATTGAAGGACGACGCCTGCGCGCCTGCCGGCGACACGCTGGCGTGCTTTCATTGCGGCCGGGCGTCCGGGCCGGACGGCGTGATCCGCATGGCGTTGCTGGGCGAGGAGCGGAGCTTTTGCTGCCACGGCTGCGCGGCGGCGGCCGGCCTGATCGCCGGGGCGGGCCTCGGCGATTTCTACCGGCTGGGACGCGGCGCCGTCCCGGCGGCTGCCGGGGCGGATCAATATCAATACTGGCGCGCCTACGATCATCCCGACATGCAGCGGGAATACGTGAGCACGTCGGGCGGCGATGAGGATGAAATCGCGCTGCGGGTGGAGGGCATGACGTGCCCCGCCTGCGCCTGGCTCATCGAGAAATACCTGTCGTGCCTGCACGGCGTGCGCGAAGTGCTCGTGAACTACACCCGCCGCCTGGCGCGGATCCGCTACGACCGGCGCGCAGTGACGCCCAGCCGCCTGCTCACGCGCCTGCATGAGCTCGGCTACCGGGGCGAGCCGGCGCTGCCCGGCTGGGAGCGGCGGCGGATGGAGCGGGAGCGGCGCGCCCTGCTGCGCCGGCTGGGCGTGGCGGCCGCCTTCGGGATGCAGGTCATGATGGTGGCATGGGGATTTTATTTCAGCGGCGGCACGCCGGAGCGCGAACAGGTGCGGCTCATGCAGGGTCTCAATCTGCTGTTGACACTGCCGGTGGTGCTGTATTCGGCGCAGGCTTTTTACCGCCCGGCCTGGCGCAGCCTCGCGCTGGGCGCCTTGTCCATGGATGTGAACGTGTCGCTCGCCATCGTGCTGGCCTACGCGGGCAGCGCCTGGGCGGTGGCGCGCGGCGCGGGCGACACTTATTTTGATTCGGTGGTGATGTTCGTGACCCTGCTGCTGGTGGCGCGCTACTTCGACTTCAGCGCGAGGCGGCGCGCGGCGCTGCACCTGGAGCATCTGCAGGAGCGGCGGCCGGCGCTCGCCACGCGCCTGACGCCGGCGGGGGATGAATGGCGCACCGAGACCCTCGCCGCGTCCTCCCTGCGCGGGGGCGATCGCATCCTCGTGCCACCCGGCGAGATCCTCCCGGTGGATGGCACGGTGTGCGAAGGCGCCTCGCGCGTCGATGAAGCCCTGCTGACGGGGGAATCCCTGCCGGTGGCCAAGAGAACGGGCGACCCTGTTTATGCCGGCACCGTCAACAGGGAAGGCGCGCTGCATGTCAACGTGACGGGCCTCGGCGCCACCACCGTGCTGGCGCACATCATCCGCGCCGCGGAGCGGGCGCACTCGGATCGCCCGCGGATGACCCTGCTGGCCGATCGCTGGGCCTCGTGGTTCGCGCTGGCCGTGCTGGTTGCGGCGCTGGCGGCGGGCCTGTTCTGGTCGCAGCTGCCGGGAGGGCGCGCCTTCCCGGTGGTGCTGTCGGTGCTGGCGGTCAGCTGCCCCTGCGCGCTGTCACTGGCGACGCCGGCCGCCTACGCCTGCGCCATCGACGCCTGCCTGCGCCGCGGGCTGCTCGTGGCCCGGGGGCGGGCGCTGGAGATACTGGCGCGGGCCACGCATTTCATTTTCGACAAGACCGGGACGCTCAGCGGCGGCGCCTTGCAGGTGGTGGAGCTGCGCCAGCTGTCGCCGCTGTCGCGGCAGGAATGCCTGCGGCTGGCGGCGGGGCTTGAGACCGGATCGGAACACCCCGTGGCCCGCGCCATACTCAGGGCCACGGGAGATGATCGCCGGGAGCTCGCCGCCGATCTGATCAATCATCCGGGCCTGGGCGTGGAGGGAACCATCGCCGGCCGCCGCTGGTTCATCGGCAGTCTCGAATTGATCCGCCGCCACGTCCGCATCATTCCCTGGCAGCTCACGGGGGAAATCGAGTCCGGGCGGCCGGACATGGCCGTCTATCTGGCCGACGCGGAGCGCGTCCACGGCCTGTTTGTCCTGCGCGAGGCGCCGCGCGCGGGCGCCGCCGGCGCGGTCGGTGCGTTGCGCCGCCAGGGACTGCGGACGGTGATGTTGAGCGGCGATCGGCGGCCGGCGGCGGCGGCGATGGGCGCGGAACTGGGGCTGGACGAGGTGCACGCCGGGTGCTCGCCGGAGGGGAAATTGCGGTTCCTCGATCGGCTGCGCGCCGGGCGCCGCGCCGTCACCGTCATGGTGGGCGACGGCGTCAATGACGCCCCGGTGCTGGCCGCCGCCGATGTCTCCATCGCCATGGCGGCCGGCTCCGCGCTGGCGCAGTCGCATGCCGATGTGGTTCTCATGAACGATCATCTCGAGGCGCTCGCGTTCCTGCGGGCGCTGGCCGTCCGCACCCGCCGGATCATCCGCCAGAATCTTTCCTGGGCCGTGGCCTACAACCTGTTGGCGCTGCCGGCCGCCGTGGCGGGATGGGTGCCGCCGTGGCTCGCGGCGCTCGGCATGTCGTGCAGTTCCATGCTGGTGGTGGGTAACGCACTGCGGCTGTTGAAAACGCCGGATGCGGAGGCGCGTTGAATGGATATTCTTTATCTGCTCATCCCGTTGTCCCTGGTATTGCTGGCCGGCATCGTGGCGGCCTTCCTGTGGGCCGTGAACTCCGGCCAGTTCGATGATCTGGAGGGGGAGGGCACGCGCATACTCATGGACCGGGAGGAGGACGAGATGCCGCCGCCGGCGGATGCGAAGGAGCGGCTTCGATGAGGAGATGCTGATGCGCGGGCGGATGCAGGGCGAGCACGGCGGTGGCCAGGCCCGCGGCCATCAACATCGCCCCGTAAGCCCGCCGCACCCGCGCGCGGCAGAGAACGACGAACGCCTGCGCGGAGAACAGCACCGCGGGCACGGTGCCGAGGCCGAAGCAGAACATGAGCAGCGCGCCGCCCCAGGGCGTGCCGGCGATGATCGACCAGCCGAGCGCGGAGTACACCATGCCGCAGGGCAGCCAGCCCCAGATCATGCCGACAGCCAGCGCCGCCGCCGGGGTGCGGACGGGCAGCAAGCGCGCGGCCGCGGGCTGGAGCCTGCGCCAGGGGAGCATGGCGGCCCGCTCGAGGGGCCGCCACCAGGTGCGGCCGCCGAGGTGATGCCAGCCGGTCAGCGCCAGCACCGTAGCGGCCAGCAGGGCAAGAATCGCATGGCCGGCGCCGCTGTGGGAATGCAGGCCGGCGAGGGATCCCGCCAGGATCCCCGCGACGGCGTAGCTCAGGATGCGGCCCAGATTGAAGATGAGCCCATAGAGCAGCGTCCCGCCGGGGCGGTTACGCACCGAAGGCGGGAGGCCGAGGTTCAGCGCGCCGGCGATGCCGCCGCACATGCCGGCGCAATGCACCGCGCTGAACAGCCCCAGGGAGACGGCGATGAGGATCGGCATGAGCGGATGAAAGCGTTTGTATTGACAAGAAATAGAATAGGGCAGCCGCCGGCTGCTGTGAAATGATTTCAACCGGAAAACCAGGATGACCAAAACGACGAAAACAAGACGGCCGGGGACGGGGGGGCTGCAACAACGCCTGCGGGCGTTGGAGGGCGAATTGAACGGCATCTTCACCGCCGCCGCGCAGGGCATGATCATCGCGGACGCCCACGGCATCATCCGGCGCTTCAATCCGGAGGCGGAAAAAATATTCGGTTACCGCGCCGATGAAGTCGTGGGCACCAGCCTCAACTGTTTGATGACCGACAGGGACCGGCATCAGCATGACACCTACATGCAGAGATACCTGAAGACGGGCAAGGCCCATATCATCGGCATCGGCCGCGAGGTGTACGGCCGCCGCCGCGACGGCACGGAATTCCCGCTTTACCTCGCCGTCGGCGAACTGCCCGACACCGGCGGCGGCCGCCAGTTCATCGGCATCCTGCGCGACATCTCGAAGGAAAAGGCCATGGAGGCCGCGCTCAGGGTGAGCGAGCAGGAACTGCGTCTCATGATCGAAAACGCGCCCATCGGCGTCATCACATTGGACGGCGAAGGCCACGTGCAGTACGCCAACGCGGCGCTGCTGCGGATGCTGGGCGTCATGGTCGACGACATCGAGGGGAGTTCGTTCGAGTCCTGGATCATCCCGGATGACCAGGAGCTGTTCCGGCAGTTCCGCCAGAAGGTGCTGATGCACAGGGCGGGATCGGCCATTGAATTGCGCCTGCGTCCGCCGGGCGGGGAGCTGCTGCACGTGGGGCTCCACGGCGGGCTGGTGGACACGCCGCTGCGCGGGCCGATGATCACCGCCCACGTCATCAACCGTACGCCGCAGGTGCTGGCGGAGCAGGAGGCCAGCGCCCACCGCGAGGCGCTGGCGCAGGTGGATCGGCTGAACACCCTGGGCGAGATGGCCTCAGGCATTGCCCACGAAATCAACCAGCCGCTGACCGCCATCGCCACTTACGCCCAGGCCATCAGGCGCATGATGGAACAGCTGCCGGCCATGCCGCCGGAGATGCACGAGGCGCTGGAGCAGATGTCCACGCAGGCGGAGCGGGCCGGCGAAATCATCCACCGCATGCGCGGCTATGTCCGCAAGCGCGCCATTGCCTACGAAGCCACCGATCTCAACGAATGCCTGCGCTCGATAGTGAAACTGGCCATGAGCAACGTGCGCGAGAACGAGGGCCACATCCATCTGGAGCTGAACGCCGGTCTGCCGCGGGTTACCATAGACAGCGTGCAAATCCAGCAGGTGGTCATGAATCTGATCTTAAACGCGCTGGACGCCATGAAGATGGTCGCGCCGGAACACCGCAAAATCGTGGTGCGCACGCACCGCCCGGCGCCGGACTGCGTGCAGGTGGACGTCGCGGATCGGGGGCCCGGCCTGTCGTCGTCCGTGGCCAACGTGCTGTTCACCCCCTTCGTGACCACGAAGGCCGGCGGCATGGGGCTGGGGCTGCCCATCAGCCTCTCGATCATCACCGCCCACGGCGGCAAGTTCTGGCACGCCCCCAATCCCGGCGGCGGCATGTGCTTCTCCTTCACCCTGCCGGTGGCGACGGAGGCTGCGGATGCAGCCCTCTGAGGCGGTCGTTTACGTCGTCGATGATGATCACTCCGTGCGGCAGGCGGTCTGCATGTTGCTGCGTTCCGTCGGCTACCGCCCGGTGCCCTGCGCCACGGCGGCGGAGCTGCTCGACAAGCTGCAGCCGGACGCCGGGGGTTGCATCATCCTCGACGCGCGCATGCCGGGCATGAGCGGCCTGCAACTTCAGGAGCACATGAACCAGCGTCAACTGGACCTGCCCGTCATTTTCATCACCGGCCACGGCGACGTGGACATGGCGGTGATGGCGATGAAGGCGGGGGCCTTCGACTTCCTCCAGAAGCCGTTCAAGGATCAGGCGCTGCTGGACAGCCTCGAACGGGCGCTGCAAAGGGATGAGGAACGCCGCCAGCGCCTCGAAGGCCGGCGCAGGCTCAGGGAAAAGCTCGCGCTGCTCACGGCGCGCGAGCGGGAGGTGTTGAATGGCATGGTCGCCGGCAAGGCCAACAAGGTCATGGCCCTCGATCTCGGCTTGAGCGAGCGCACCGTGGAGGCCCACCGCGCGCGGGTCATGGAGAAAATGCAGGCCAGGTCGCTCGCGGAACTGGTCCATGAAATGGCGTCGTTCGACAACCAGGAATCCTTTCCATAAATCCCCGCCGCGGGCGGCGGCCCCCTCCCGATCAGTACGCACCCTTCTACGTAGTTTCCGCAATCCGGCCGCGGGGATTTTCGAATATTCATCCCGCCCCAGCCGGGGCTATAAATAATCCCGACGCAGCCTCAATGACAGGAGGAGGGGTTATGGCCAAGGCTCAAACAACGACGAATGTGGTTTCCTTCGCGCAGTCTTCCACGGCATGCAAAAAGTGCAGTCTGCATGTCATGTGCGGCGGGGAGGGCGCGCAGGGGCGGAGTGTCTTCAGTCAAAAATCGTGCGGACACAATGGCAGGGTGATCGATCGCGGCGAGTACCTGTTCCGGCAGGGGGACAGGATGCAAGCCCTCTACGTCATCCGCTCCGGGACGGTCAAGGCCACCATCAGCGCCTCGGACGGCACCGAGCAGGTGATCCGGTTTTATCTGTCGGGCGACGTGGTGGGCCTCGACGCGCTCGGCGAGCAGCGCCACGTGTCCTCGGCGCAGGCCCTCGAGACCACCAGCTTCTGCCGCTTCGCGCTGGCGGAAATCGACGAGGGCTGCGCCCGCGCGCCGTCGGCCGTCCGGCAATTCATGCGCATCGCCGGCGAGGAGCTGGCGCACGAGGAGCAGCATGCCATGCTCATATCACAGCGTGACGCGGAACAGCGCATGGCCATGTTCCTGCTGCAGCTGTCGGAGCAATACGGCAGGCGCGGCTATTCCGACAGGGAGTTCAACCTGCACATGTCGCGGCAGGACGTGGCCAGTTTTCTGTCGCTGGCGGTCGAGACGGTCAGCCGCATTTTCACCCAATTCCACGTCAACGGTCTGCTGAAGGTCGAGCGCCGGCATATCCGCCTGCTGTCGCTGGAAAAACTGCGCGAAGTCGTGGGCGTTCCCGCGGGCGCGCTCCCCGCCGGCAAGTCACAGCACTATGCCCAGGGACTCAATTGATGAAGTCGTCGGTCGTGAAAAATCCGGAGCGTGAACGACGACCGTTGATCGGCGTGGTGGATGCCGATGCATCGGTTCGCGGCGCGTTGCAGACCCTCATACGGTCGCACGGCTATGATGCAACAAGTTATGCCTCGGCGGAGGAAGTGCCGGGGGATCTGTCCCGTTTCGATCTGCTGATCGTGGGAGAGGAGCTGCCGGGCATGTCGGGCGTGGAACTGCTCGAGAAGGTCCAGGCGCGGGGGCTGCATCTGCCGTCCATCGTGCTGACGTCCGCCGGCGACATCCCGCTGACGGTCCGGGCCATGCGGGCGGGGGCGGCCGACTGCCTGGAGAAGCCCTTTTTCCAACTGGCGCTGCTGAAACGGGTCGAACAAGTGTTGTCGGAATCCCGCACCGGCTGACGTTCGACGGCGTCACGAAACCCGCAATGACGCGGCTGAAGCATAACTTAAGCCTTCCCGCCGGCTCCTAGAACGCAAAAGGCGTTGGCGAATCGGCCCTGCCAACGGCGTGTAATCAAACTCGACAATCACCCCGTCGCTGTCCGGATTCCCGGAGGGATTGGTTTGGTAAACGAGCCCTGGAAATGCGGAGCTGTCCTACCCTACCAATGCCACGCACTAAAAGGTGGTTTCTGCCGGCTGGCGACATGACCATCGTCATAGAAAAAAACCGAGCCGGTTCCGATGTCCCGGTAATAGTAATACCAGACGGTTTGCCCGCTGAGTTTGAACGTGGTGGCGGGAGGGCCGAGGAGTTCCAGCACCTGTGCCTTTGTCATTCCGTCCTCCAAGCGCGCCCAACTTTCTTTGGGGGTGAGTTTCGCAGCCTCGCCCTCCGCCGGCGATGCCTTGGCGGTGACGGGTTGCTTTGCCAGCGGGGCGCCGGGAGGCTGATCTGATGGCGGACGGGTTTGCCGCGGAACCGCCGCTGTCTCTGTTGCCGGCGCTTTCGCATTCTTTGACGCGACGTCTTCTACTGTCTGCCGGTCCTTTTCAACCTGGCCTAATTTTTGTTCCAGAGCGTCGACCCGGTGTAGAAGTTCCTCCACCATTTTCGTCAGGGTCTTCAATTGCTGTTCCTGATTGCTGGCGGCGGAGGGAGGAGCGGCAAGCGCCAATCTCATCCCGCACACGAGCGGTATGATTGCCAGCATTGCAAGAATCGCCGCTTTTTTCCGGCGGGTCATGTGCTGTCGCGGCTTCATGCGCAATGACTCCGGGCAATCGTTTTATTTCGGCGGATCAAGGCAGGGATTCCAGATAGGTCGCGACCTGTTCCATTTGTTCACTGGTGAAACTCTGCATGATCGGTTGCATGACCGGGTTGACGCGCAAGCCGTTCTTGAATGAATTCATTTGCTTGACGAGATAGGCGGCGTGCTGCCCGGCGAGACGAGGAAACAGGCCGGCGCCCTGTGCCTGGGCCATGTGGCAGGTCTGGCATGCGGGTACGTTTTGGGCCGGGATCCCCCGTTCGAATATTTCCTTCCCCGCCGCCACCTGCCTGGAATCCACGGGATTGGGCGCCACCGGCTTGAGTTGCTCATAATAATGTCCCAAGGCTTCTATTATGGGATCGGTCAACTGCGACGCCATCCCCCACATGTAGGCTTGCGCATCCGGATCCTTGCGGGTCGCGTCACGAAAGGCCTTCAGTTGCGCCTCGATGTACTCCGCACGCTGGCCGGCCAGGCGGGGAAAGGTGGGCGATATGCTTTGTCCGCTTCTTCCATGGCACAAGGCGCATTCCTGCGCCGCCAGCTTTGCCGCCGCGTCTTTCAATTCGGGAGTGATTTGTTCTTCGGAGGGCGCCGTCTGCTGTATCTTGGTGAGGGCCGCGGCCTGTTCCCCCGTGGTTGGCTGGTTTTCGTGCGTTTCGGGGCCCGCCGCCAGAACGGAGGTGGTCACCAGAGGGAACAGGACTGCCATCGAGAATAGTCGGTTCATCGTTTTACTCCCCTAAGGTTGTCGACCGGGCAAAGCCCCGGCATTTTGTCCCTCGCGGCCGCGTTCCTCTGAATCCCGGACATGGCTAGAAATTGAACCAGCCCAGGAAATACAGGGTATTGTTGTCCGACGCGCTCCGCCCCGAGCCATCATAATTCGAACTGGCGCCGTTGAATTTGTTGTAGGCGGTATATTGCAGTACGAACTTCGTGTTCAGCCACGGCACATAGGTGGCTTGGGCGATGAAATAATCGCTGTCAGGACTGCCGTTGTTGCTGCCGGTCACCGGCGCCGGCGCATAAAGCGCAGTATCGGTTGTTCCCCAGGTGTTGACGTAGCCGAGCGAGAGCCCGTACTTGCGATGGTAATAATAATTACCGGTGATCTTGAAGGTCTCCAGCGTATCGTGGGAATTGGGCGGTGTGAGGCCGTTGATGATGGCGCTGTTGACGCTGCCATGGAGGTCCTGATCCTCATGGATATAGCTCGTCAGGACGGTAAAAATATGTTCGTCACCGATGAACTGATACTGCGCATCCGCGGCTACGTCGGTGAAATTGTCTGTCGGGCCATTGGCCCCCACCTGGACCAGCGGAGCAGGATTCAAATGTGTCGGAAACACTTCCTCGTAAAGCCCGAAAGTCCCCACCTCGAGAGAATGGCGATCCCATTGCGCTTGGTAGGCGAGCCGCCAATAGGGAGCGACGCCATTCATTGGATCTACGGCGCTGCTGTCAATCGGCCCATTGCCACCGGTAGTGCCGTTCTGGAATCCCTGGGGCGAGGTGCGGTACACGCCCGCTTCAGCATATAAGGCGTTGTTCCACCACAGATAGGCGCTGGCGCCGCCGACATTCTGGGCCAGTGAGCCATCAATGCGGGTGGCCGCGGCAGGCGTCGGCGCCGCATCGGGACCTTCAAACGGGAAGCCCCATGCGGGCGTGCTGTTCCAGACATCCTGTACCGTCGGGTTGTTGTTCAACGTTATTCCGTAGACGAAATCCCGGTTCTCGTTGGACAGGTTGTCGGCGAATCGGAGGTCCGTGTTGTCGAAGCCGAAGGTTCCACTCGCGCTACTATAGGTGGCCTGTACGAATGCTCCGATCTTCGGGGAAATCGCCCCGGCAAAGAAGATGCTCGCCTGCTGCGGAAATTCGAATGTTCCATCCTGCGCCAAGTGGCCGGGGATGTTGGCATCAGGCAGGGCCTTGTTCGTGCTCGTCACCGACGTCTGGAACATGAAGGAGATCGGCGGCATCGCGTTGAGTTCCAGAATGTCTTCCTTGTTTAACGTAATGTCCTTGATGGTTTTGAGATTGGATATGACATAGCCATTCAGCTTGAATTGCCTGCCAAAGGGCGTGAGTTCGGGAAATACGGTATGGCAGGCGGCACAGGCCATGCCCGTCTGGCGGGCGAAGCTGGGCACGGCGTCTGCGGAGTTGCTCCACAGCAATACCATGGCCATGACCGCCAGCCAGATGTATTGACCCGCCTTCGAGATAATCTGTAAAGTGGATTTCATGTGTACCTCCATTCTGGATTTATCCGGTATGGGTTTTGCCCGAATGTTTTGACGGTTCCCGGCATGTCGGCGGTCGGCGATTAGGGGGCGAGGACAAAGCGGCCGGGAGCGTCGTATAGCGGCGGCAGGCCGGCCTCCGGCGCGCCCATCGCCGGCGGGGCCACGGGCGCGCCGGAATGCCGCTTGAGCCACGACAGCCAGGCCGGCCACCATGACCCCTCGCACCAGCGGGCCCGCTCGAACCAAAGATCGGGATCGGTGTATTTCTCCTCGTGCGCGCGGGTGGCGATGCGATGACCGCGACCCGGGACGACGGGCGTGACGGGCGGATTGACGATGCCGACGTTGTGGCCGCCGGTGGTCAGCGCGAACGTGATCTCGGTGTCGGTCAGCAGGTGCACCTTGAATACCGAGCGCCACGGCGACACATGGTCGCGCTCGGTGGCCACCACGAACAGGGGCAGGCGGATGTCGGTCAGCGCCACCGGCCGGCCCTCGACCTCATAGCGTCCCTCGGCCAGCTCGTTGCCGAGATAGAGCTTGCGCAGGTATTCACTATGCATGCGGTAGGGCAGGCGCGTCGCGTCGGCGTTCCAGGCCATGAGATCGGTCAGCGGCCGGCGCGCCCCCATCAGGTAGTCATGCGTCATTTTCGACCACACCAGGTCCTTGGAGTTGAGCATCGCGAACGCCCCGCTCATTTCCTTGCCGTCGAGATAGCCGCGCGTCCACATGATGTCGTCGAGAAAGGCGATCTGGCTCTCATCGATGAACAGCCCGAGTTCGCCGGGTTCGGTGAAATCGAGTTCCGAGGCCAGCAGCGTGAGGCTGGCGAGGCGGCGGTCATTTTCGCGCGCCAGCACCGCCGCGGATATCGCCAGCAGCGTGCCGCCCAGGCAGTAACCGAGCGCGTGGAGCCGGCGCCCGGGCATCACCTTCGCGACCGTGTCGATGGCGGCGCGTATGCCCTGCGCCAGATAATTGTCGAGGCCCAGATCGCGATCCTCGGCGACGGGGTTTTTCCAGGAGATCATGAACACCGTGTGGCCGTTGTCCACCAGGTGGCGGACCAGCGAATTGTCCGGCGAGAGGTCGAGGATGTAGTACTTCATGATCCAGGAGGGCACGATGAGCACGGGCTCCGGATGCACCTCCGCGGTGGTGGGCGCGTATTGGATCAGCTCGATCAGCCGGTTGCGGTAGATGACCTTCCCGGGCGTGACGGCGAGGTTCACGCCGGCCTTGAACGCCTCGGTTCCCGCGGGCGGCCGGTTGGCGATCAGCCGCAGCATGTCCTCCCACAGGTTCCGTCCGCCGCGCACGAGGTTCATGCCGGCGGTGCGTGCGGTTTCATGCAGCACCTGCGGGTTGGTCGGCAGAAAATTGGACGGTGAAAACATGTCCAGCCACTGGCGCGCCGTGAAGGCGACCACGTCTTCGTGGTGCCGGGTCACGCCGCGCACCTCCGTGGTGGCGTTCCACCACCATTGCTGGGTGAGCAGGAATGACTGGTAAATCAGGTTGAAGGGCCAGTTCTTCCAGTCGGGATGATCAAAACGGTGATCCTGCGGCAGCGGCTCGATGCATTCCGGGCAGTGGCGGAGAAGGGCGGAACTCATGTACAGGGCCAGGCGCGTTACTTTTCGCGCGGCCTTCTGCACCAGCTCCATCTGCTTGCCGGGCGACGTGGTCAGGTGGGCGAACCAGTCCAGCCACGCCAGCATCAGGGCATGGGGTGAGATGCCCTGCGTCAGCCGCCCCAGCGCGGCGTTCAGCAGCGCGTCATGCTGGCGCGCCTCCTCGTTGGTGGGTTCGGGCAGCGCCTCGAAGAGGTTGATGATGTCCCTCGGAGGGGCGGGAGGCGGTGCAACGCCTGCTGCGGGGGGCGTCTCCCGCGCCAGGGAACGGACCTTTGCCTCCCGCGTTTCAGGCATGGGGAATCACGCCGCCCTGGCCTTGCCGCGCCTGCCTTCCCTGGTTGCGCCCTCCTCCGGAACGGCCAGGGTGGCAAGTTCCGCCTGGTCGGTCGCCAGGCGCGCGGCGTCCGCCGCCGCCCTGGAGGTGATGGCGCAGGCATCGCAGAAGATATCGGCCGCCGATTTCCACAACGACATCAGCGGCTCCAGGGCGCCCGGCGTCATTCCCATCATGTCCCGGAAGCCCTCGCCCGTCTGCATGATCTTGCCCTGCAATCGCATGAGGGCGCCCAGCGGACCCTGCTCCGAGGTTTCGCAAAACCCGCTCCAGTAAAGCAGCGCTTCCCTGGCCAGGGCGCGCGCCAGCTCGGCCTGAATCCCGATCAATTCCTCCACGGTGGCGGCGTCGGCGATCTGTTTCAACCCCGCCTCGTAATCCGACAGCGCCTCCGTGAGGGTCTTCAATTGGCGGGCGTGGAGGCGTTTTGCCTCCATCAGCGGGAGTTTCATCGTCTCGAGCATGACCCGCAAGCCGCCGCGGTAGTGGTTGAAAAAAGGCATGTTGGCTTTCATCGTGCATCGCTCCTCGATTGAATGCAGGTGCATCAATCATCAATTGCGCACGCCGCCCGCGCTCCCGGCGCGCCACGTCCGGCTTTCCTGGGCACGGGAAGTCATGTCATAGTCAATCATGGCGCCGGGTGTTCCACATTGATCCAGATCAAGTGACGGATGCGGGCCGGATAAATAATGGCGGCCTGGGAGTCGCCGGCGTGCGTCACGGGTCGTATGAGCGATGGAGGGAAATTTATGGCGCGACAGCAAACCACGTGGATTGTCATGGCGGACGGCAGCCGGGCGCGCATCGTCAGGCGCAGGGCGGAGGATCGCGGCTTCGAGGTGATCCTGCAGCTGGCAGCCCCCGAGACCCACCTGCCGTCGCGTGAACTCGGCTCGGATCGGCCCGGCCGGGTCCAGGAGAGCCGGGACGTCACCCGCCACGCCATACAGCCGCGCCAAGACCTTCATCGCAAGAACATGGATGCCTTTCTCAGGCGTGTCGCGACCCGTCTCAACGACGCCGGCGCCCAAAAATCATACGATGCCCTGATCCTTTTCGCGCCGCCCCATGCCCTGGGCGAACTGCGCCGGCACCTGAGCGCGGCGGCGGAAAAGAAGGTGAAGGCGGCAATCGCCAAGGATCTGAACAAGCTGCCGCTGGAGGAATTGGCGGAGCATCTTCCTGTTCTGAAGAAGTAGATCAAGCGAAGCGCGCGGCCGCGCCTTCCTTGATCTGGATCAAGGCGTCCCCGGCGCTTTCGCGCGATGCTTTATAAAAGGAACCCGCGGAGAACGAGCATGTCGGAAGACCTGGATCTGCAGCAGCGCGTCATCGACGAACTGGAGCTCGACCCGAGCGTGAACGCCGCCCACATCGGCGTCAGCGCGAACGGCGGCGTCGTCACCCTGACCGGCCACGTCGAAAGCTTCGCCGAGAAATGCGCCGCCGAGCAAATCGTGCGACGTGTGAGGGGGGTGAAGGCGCTGGCCCAGGAACTCGAGGTGCGCCTCCCACCCCATAAAAAAACGGCGGACGACGAAATCGCCGCGCGCGCGGTCAAGATCCTGGGCTGGGACATTTCGCTGTCCCAGACCACCATGCCGTCCGTCAAGGTGGAACACGGCGTAATCACGCTGTCGGGCGAGGTAGAATACGAATACCAGCGCGCGGCGGCGGAGAATGACGTGCGCAGGCTCGGCGGCGTGAAGGCGGTGATCAACAACATCCAGATCCGGCCGCGCGTCACCGTCACCGACGTGCGCGCCAAAATCCGCGCCGCCTTCGAGCGCGCCGCCGATCTCGAGGCCGGCGGCGTCGTCATCGACGTGACCGACGGCAGGGTCACCCTCCGCGGCCGGGTGCACAGCTGGCCCGAGCGCGAGGCCGCGAGAAGAGCGGCGTGGTCGGTGCCCGGCGTCGTGGCCGTCGAGGATCACATCAGTGTTTCCTAACCGAGGGGGCGCCAGGCCCCGGGAGGACAAAGCCATGCAATGCAATGTCGGACGCACCGAGAAAATCATCCGCATCGTCGCCGGCGCCGCGCTGATCCTCGCCGGCGTCATGTACGGCAGCTGGTGGGGCGCCGTCGGGCTGATTCCGCTCGTCACCGGCCTCGTCGGCTGGTGCCCGGCGTACAAGGCGCTGGGGTTGAACACCTGCGGGACCGAAAAGAGCTAGGTCGCCCGTCATGAAAATCGTGGTTGTCGGTGGTGTCGCCGCCGGCATGTCCGCTGCCGCGCGGGCGCGGCGCCTGAGCGAGAAGGCCGAAATCGTCGTGCTGGAGCGCAGCCGGTACGTTTCCTTCGCCAACTGCGGACTGCCCTATCACATCGGCGGAACGATACGCGATCGCGGGGATTTGTTGTTGCATACGCCGCAAACGCTCGCCGAGACCCTGAACCTGGACGTCCGCACCGGCCATGAGGTCACGGCGATTCACCGCGAGGAGCGCTTCATCGACGTGAAGGAGCTGGCCACCGGCCAGTCTTATCGCGAAACCTACGAACGGCTGGTGTTGTGCCCGGGCGCGAATCCGATCCGGCCCGACATTCCCGGTGTCCGTCATCCGCGGATTCTCGTCCTGCGCAACATCGAGGACATGGATGCCATCAAGACGGTGGTGGACGCCGGCGCGAAGACCGCCGTCGTCATCGGCGGCGGCTACATCGGCATCGAGGTCGCCGAGAATCTCCGCCGGCGCGACCTGCAGGTCAGCCTCGTCGAAATGCAGGATCAGATCATGCCGCCGTTCGATCCGGAGATGGCGCGCGATCTCCAGTATCACCTGGAATACCACGGCGTGCGGCTGCATCTGGGCTCCCCGGCGATTGAATTCGTCGATCAAGGCGGCCGCGTGGGGGTGACCCTGGGCACGAACGAGCGTCTGATCGCCGATCTGGTCGTGCTGGGCGTGGGCGTGCGGCCGGACGTGCAGCTGGCGCAGGCGGCGGGCCTGAACCTCGGCCCGCGCGGGGGCATCGCCGTCAATGACCGCATGCAGACGTCCGACCCGCTCATCTACGCCGCCGGCGACGCCGTGGAGGTGATTGACGCGGTGACCGGCGAGCCGTCGCTGGTGCCGCTGGCCGGACCCGGCAACCGGCAGGGACGGGTCGCCGCCGACAATATCTTCGGACGGCTCAGCCGGTACGGCCGGACGCAGGGGACCGCCGTGCTCAAGGTCTTCGAAATGACCGGCGGCGGCACCGGCGCCAATGAAAAAACCCTGCGCCGCCTGAACCGGCCCTTCCGAAAAATATATGTCCACCCCTCGGGCCACGCCAGCTACTATCCCGGGACGGCGCCGATGCAGTTGAAGCTGCTGTTCACGCCGCAGGACGGCCGTCTCCTCGGCGCGCAGGTCGTGGGCTACGACGGCGTCGACAAGCGCGTCGACGTGCTGGCCACCGCGATCCGCGCCGGCATGACGGTGTACGATCTTGAACATCTCGAGCTCGCCTACGCGCCGCCGTACGGCGCCGCCAGGGACCCGGTCAACATGGCGGGGTTCGTGGCCGCCAACCTGTTGCGCGGCGACATCGAACTGTGGTACGCGGAGGATTATCCCGCGATCGCCGACGACGCCGTCATCATCGACGTGCGCAGCGCGCTCGAATACGACGCCTGGCACATCCCCGACGCCATCAACATCCCGCTTGGCGAACTGCGCGGCCGGCTGGATGAACTGCCGCGCCTGCAGCCGCTCCTGCTGTACTGCCGCGTTGGATTCCGCAGTTATCTGGCCTACCGCGTGCTGGTGCAGTCCGGCTTCAAGCAGGTGAAGTGGCTTGCGGGCGGCTCGAAGACGTTTTGCAGCCACCACCGCACGCCGCTGTGCACGGGCCGGCCCGGCGTGCCGTTCGTGCCGCACGCCGAGGAACGGATGGCGGAGCAGGCGGTCACCGCCTGCGCCGCGTAGCGGGCGGCGTTTCCATGACGATCGACTGGGATCACTTTACTCCAGGGTCGTCGCTCATCGGCGGCGTGTTGATCGGCCTGGCGGCGGGAGCGCTCATCCTCGTCAACGGCAGGATTGCCGGCATCAGCGGCATCGTCGGCGGACTCATCCGTCCGCGGCCCGGTGATGTCGCCTGGCGCGTCCTGTTCGTCGCGGGATTGCTGCTGGCGCCGTGGCTGCATCGCCTGCTGCTGCCGGCGGCGACTCCACAAATTCATGCGGGCTGGATCACGCTGGGCATCGCCGGGTCGCTGGTCGGCTTCGGCACGCGTCTGGGTTCCGGGTGCACCAGCGTCCACGGCGTGTGCGGCCTGTCACGCCTGTCGCCGCGATCATTCGCCGCCACCGCGATCTTCATGCTGGCGGGCGTGATCACGGTGTATGTCGCCAGACACCTGCTGGCGTGAGGAGGAAAACAATGGGTCTGCTCACCGCGTTCCTGACGGCGCTGGTTTTCGGCGTGGGGCTGATCGTGTCGGGCATGACCGATCCCTCCAAGGTGATTGGCTTTCTCGATCTCACCGGCCGCTGGGACCCGTCGCTGGCGTTCGTGATGGGCGGTGCGATTTTCGTGGCATTCCTCCCGTTCCGCCTGGCGAGGCGGCGCGGCGTCAGTCTCATCGGCGTGAAAACGCCGCCGGCTCCCGCCGGGAAAATCGATTGGCGCCTCATTCTCGGAAATCTCGTCTTCGGCGTGGGCTGGGGGCTGGCCGGCCTCTGTCCCGGTCCGGCGCTGGTGTCACTGGGCCGGCTGCAGGGCCAGGCGCTGATCTTCGTCATGGCGATGCTGGCGGGCATGTCCCTCCATGAACTTCTGAACGCCAGGCTTGCGGGGCGTTGACGCTTAGAACCCATCTCAAATGCTGCTAGAACATGAAAACCGTTCGTGCTGAGCTGAGGTAGCGAAGCACGAACGACTCAAAGACTCAGGCAACATTCGCCCTTCGATACCCCTCGATACCTCGGGACAGGCCTCGGGGCGAACGGCATTTTAAGACAGGTTCTGTTCTATGCCGCCGGGAGGACGGGGGAGGCCTGCTCCGGGTCGCGCTGATGCAGGGCCGGCATGCTTTCGAAATAAGGCCGGATGATGGCGGCACCGGCCCGCCGCTCGAACTGTTCAAAAGGCCCGTCAAAATAGACCTTCCCCTCGTGCAGCATCACCGTGCGCGGCCGCAGGCGTTTCAGCAGGTCCTTGTCGTGGGTGATGATCACCGTCGTGCGGTTCCTGCCGTCCGCATCCCGCGCCTGGTGCATCTTGTAGATGAGGTCGTGGATCTGGCTCGAACTGGTGGGGTCGAGGCCGGTGGTGGGTTCGTCGTAAAACATGATCGTCGGGCTCATCGCCACCGCCCGCGCCACCGCCAGGCGCTTGGCCATCCCGCCGGAGAGCGCCTCCTGGCTGCCGGCCAGGAAGTCGTCGTCGTCCGGCAGGCCCACCGCCTTCAGCGACCGCCGCGCGATGCGGCGGATGTCCTCCTCCGGCATTTCGCGAATTTCGCGCAGCCACAGCGCGATGTTGTCCAGCACCGATCCGGAGAACAACGCGTTGCGCTGGAACACCATGCCCCAGCGCCGGTGGATGCGGTCGATGTCCTCCGGCGTCAACTTCGCAAGATCGCGCAGCGGCTCGTCCGGCGTGTCGTGGTCCGTCACCAGGATGCGGCCCCGATCCGGCACCAGCAGCCCGAGGATGTGGTTGAGCAGCACGGTCTTGCCGCATCCCGATCCGCCGATGATGGCGATGATGTCGCCGCGGGGGATGTCGAGGCTGATCCCCCGCAGCACCTGGTTGTCGCCGAACGCCTTGTGCAGATCCTCGATGCGGATTTCGATGTCGCCGCCGGCCTCTTTTTTCTGACGGGGGTTCATGTGTTTTCCGCCGTGCTGGGGAGGGGACGACGGGCCGCCGTTTTGCACTTCACCGTGTTTTCGTCGAGACTACGGCCCGCGGAACATTCATATATTATGCTGGAAACGCGGCCACCGGGCATCTGATCCACTCCGATGAAATACAAGGACTACTATGCCATCATGGGCGTTGCGCGGGACGCGAGCGCCGATGAGATCAAAAAGGCCTACCGCAAGCTCGCGCGCAAGTATCACCCGGACGTTTCCAGGGAGGCCGGCGCCGAGGAGAAATTCAAGGAGGTCTCCGAGGCCTATGAAACCTTGAAGGATCCGGAAAAACGCGCGGCCTACGATCAACTGGGGCGCCATCGTCCCGGCGAGGATTTCCGCCCGCCCCCGGACTGGGGGGCGCGGTTCGGCGACGCGCATTTCGCCTTTGACGACCTGGATCTGGCGGACCTGTTCGCGGGGCTGACGGGCGCGGCGCGGCGGACACGCGGCGGCGGCGCGGGGATGCCCGGCCAGGATTATGAGATCACGGCGCACATCACGCTGGAGGAGGCCTACCGCGGCACCGAGGTGCCGGTGAACCTCACGGTGCCGGAATACGACGGCCAGGGCCGTCTGCACCGCGAACGGCGATCGTTCACGGTGCGCATTCCAAAGGGGGCGACCGACGGCACCCGCATGCGGCTCCCGGGCAGGGGCGGCAGGGGATACAACGGCGGGCGCGACGGCGATTTGTATCTCAACATCGTCCTCAAGCCCCACGCGCTGTTCCGCGTCAGCGGCCATGACCTGCATCTGGACCTCCCGCTCGCGCCATGGGAGGCGGTGCTGGGCACCGCGGTGCAGGTCCCCACGCCCGGCGGGCCGGTGCGCCTCAAGGTGCCGCCGGCGACGCGCGCCGGACAGCGCCTGCGCTTGGCCGGGCGGGGGCTGCCCAGGCCCGGCGGTGGCGCCGGCGATCTCTACGCCAATGTGCAAATCGTCGTGCCGGGCGCGGTGAGCGCACGGGAGCAGGCGCTGTTCCAGTCGCTGGCCGACATCTCCACCTTCAACCCCCGCGTTCATTTTGAACAGGAGCCGGGCCGGTGAAGATCAGGGACATTGAAGCGCTGTGGCTGGGCGAGCGCCGGGAGTTTTCGCTGGGGGAATTATGCGAGCTGTCCGGGTGCACCGAGCATGAGATACGCGAACTCATCGACTACGGCGTGCTGGCGCCGCTCCGCGAAGCGGCGCCGACGCCCGTCTTCAGCGGCCTGCACTTGATGATCGCCCGCACCGCCCGCCGGCTCGGCAGGGATCTGGAACTGGAGCCGCACGGCGTCGCCCTGATGATTGAACTGCTCGATCGCATCCGGGAACTGGAGGCGCAGGTTCGCGATCTGCACGCCCGGCTGCCGGACGAATCCTGAGCGGATCCCCCGCCACACCAACCTCCAGGAGCACGCCCATGCCTTTCTCGCTGCTGTATCTCGCGCTGTTTCTCGCCGCGCTCGGCATGCTCATGGTGCTGGTGCAGCTGGGTCTGGTGACCATGACCTTCGAGAAACTGGGGCTGTCGCAGGATTCCGCCTTCCTGCTGCTGTTTCTATCCCTGTTCGGCAGCGCCATCAATCTGCCGCTCTTCAGCCTGCGCTCGCGCGCGCCGCCGCGGCCGGTGGAGAAGGTGTTTTACGGGCTGTTGCGCGGGCCGCGGCTGGCCTGGTCGGGACGGACGCTGGTCACCGTCAACGTCGGCGGCGGCCTCATTCCCGTGTTGTTTTCGTTCTATCTTTTCGGACACACGCCGGTCGGCATCGTGGAAACGGTGGTCGCCACCGTCATCGTGGCGGCGGTGAGCTACCGCCTGAGCCGGCCGCTGCCGGGCCTGGGCGTCGCCATGCCCGTGCTCGTGGCGCCAGTGACCGCCGCGCTGGCCGCCCTGCTGCTGGGCGGGGAGTACCGCGCGCCGCTGGCCTACATCAGCGGCTCGCTCGGCGTGCTCATCGGCGCCGACCTGCTGCGGCTGCGCGACATTCCGGCGCTGGGCGTGCCGGCGGCCTCCATCGGCGGGGCTGGCACGTTTGACGGCATATTCCTCACCGGTCTGGTGGCCGTGCTCCTGAGCTGAGCTCCTTCGGGGGTTTTAAGGTCCGTCGCCCTGCCAAAGTGATCGCGCCTGTGCAATAATCTGCCGGCCCGAAAACCGGCGTGCAGAAAAGTCCGCGCGTCCGCGCAGCGGGCGGTAAAACCGAATTCCGCCAGGGAAAACACCAATGGAAGAAAACCGCAAGAAGGCGTTGTCCGTCGCGTTGAGCCAGATCGAGAAGCAGTTCGGCACCGGATCGGTGATGCGCATGGGCGACGTGCGCACGGAGCGCAACGTCAGCGTCATTTCCTCCGGCTCGCTCGGGCTCGACATCGCGCTCGGCGTCGGCGGGCTGCCGCGCGGGCGCGTCGTCGAGATTTACGGGCCGGAATCCTCCGGCAAGACCACGCTGGCGCTCCAGGTCGTGGCCGAGGCGCAGAAGGCGGGCGGCACCGCCGCCTTCGTCGACGCGGAGCACGCGCTGGACGTGCAGTACGCCGAGAAGCTCGGCGTCAACGTCGGCGACCTGCTGGTGTCGCAGCCGGACACCGGCGAGCAGGCGCTGGAGATCACCGACATGCTGGTGCGCTCCGGCGCCATCGACGTCATCGTCATCGACTCGGTGGCGGCGCTGACGCCCAAGGCCGAGATCGAGGGGGAGATGGGCGATTCCCACGTGGGACTCCACGCCCGGCTGATGAGCCAGGCGCTCAGGAAGCTCACCGCCAACATCAAGCGCTCGAACACGCTGGTGATTTTCATCAATCAAATCCGCATGAAGATCGGCGTCATGTTCGGCAACCCGGAGACCACCACCGGCGGCAACGCGCTGAAGTTCTACGCCTCCGTGCGCCTCGACATCCGCCGCATCGGCGCGATCAAGCGCGGCGAGGAGGTCGTGGGCAGCGAGACCAAGGTCAAGGTGGTCAAGAACAAGGTGGCGCCGCCGTTCCGGCAGGCGCTGTTCGACATTCTGTACGGCGAGGGCGTGTCGCGCGAGGGCGAGATCATCGAGCTCGGCTCGCAGCACGGCATCATCGAGAAGACCGGCGCCTGGTACTCGTACCGCGGCGAGCGCATCGGGCAGGGCAAGGACAACGCCCGCCAGTATTTGAAGGACAATCCCGCCAGGGCCAAGGAAATCGAGGCGCAGATCCGCGCCAAGGCGGTGGCGGTCAGCAGCGCCGGTGCGGGTGACGAAAGCACGGAGAACGACGACTGAGCGATGAGGCGCGGGAGCTGCGCCGCCGGGCGATGGAACTGCTGGCGCGGCGCGAGCACAGCCGGCGGGAGCTCGCCGCCAAGCTGAAGCGTCACCATCCGGACGCGGCGCTGATCGAACGGGTGTTGTCCGGGCTGGAAGCGGAACGCGCGCAAAGTGATGATCGGTTTGTCAGTGAATACGTCCGGCAGCGGTCGGAGAAAGGCTACGGCCCGCTGCGCATCCAGCAGGAACTCCGGCAACGCGGCATCACCGCCCCCGAATCCGTGCGCGCGGCGTTCGAGGGCGTCGACTGGGCCGGTCTCGCGGTCCGCGTGCGCCATAAGAAATTCGGCCGCGCCATCCCGCGCGCGGCGGCGGAGCGGGCCAGGCAGACGCGGTTCCTGGAATATCGCGGTTTTTCGGCGGATCATATCCGGCAGGCACTGCAAGGCGAGGATATAGAGCAAGGGTAGGGGCATGAAGAGCAGCACCGAGTTGCGAACGGCGTTTCTGGAGTACTTCGCCCGGCGGGGGCACAAGGTGCTGCCGGGGGGGCCGCTCGTGCCGCCCGACGATCCGACGCTGCTCTTCACCAACGCCGGCATGGTGCAGTTCAAGGACGTGTTTCTCGGCCGCGAGCCGGCGCCGCACCCGCGCGTGGCCACCTCGCAGTGCTGCGTGCGCGCGGGCGGCAAGCACAACGACCTGGAGAATGTCGGCTACACGGCCCGGCACCACACCTTCTTCGAGATGCTGGGCAACTTCAGCTTCGGCGATTATTTCAAGCGCGAGGCCATCACCTACGCCTGGGAATTCCTGACGGAAGTGCTGAACATTCCGGCCCCGCGTCTCTGGGTCACGGTGTACCAGGATGACGACGAGGCGGCGGACATCTGGCTCAAGGACTTGAAGGTCGATCCGCGGCGTTTCTCGCGCTGCGGGGACGAGGACAATTTCTGGGCCATGAGCGACACCGGTCCCTGCGGGCCGTGCTCCGAGATTTTCTACGATCACGGGGAGGGCATTGCCGGCGGTCCGCCGGGCGGCGGCGTGGACGGCGACCGCTACGTCGAGATCTGGAACCTGGTTTTCACCCAATATGATCGCGGCGCCGACGGCAGGCTCATTCCGATCCCGCATCCCTCGGTGGACACGGGCATGGGGTTGGAGCGGCTGGCCGCCGTCGTGCAGGGGGTGCACAGCAACTACGACATCGATCTGTTCCGGCATCTGATCGCCGCTGTGCAGGAGCTGGCCGGGAAGATGACCGACAGAAATTCCATGCAGGTCATCGCCGATCACATACGCTCCTGCGCGTTTTTGATTGCCGGGGGGGTCGTGCCCTCCAACGAGGGACGCGGCTACGTGCTCCGCCGCATCATCCGCCGCGCGCTGCGCCACGGCCACAAACTGGGCCTCAAGGAACCGTTCTTCCACAAGCTGGTGCCGGTGCTGGAACAGGACATGGGCGGTGCCTATCCGGAACTCACCCGGGAGAGGGAGCGGGTGATGCGCGTGATCAAGGACGAGGAGCTGCGCTTCGACGAAACCCTCGACCAGGGCATGAAGCATCTGGAGCTGGCGCTCTCACGCCTGGACGGCAGGATGATCCCCGGCAGGGACGTGTTCGTGCTCTACGACACCTACGGCTTTCCGGTCGATCTCACCGCCGACTTCGCGCGTGAACGCGGCCTGACGATCGATGTTGCCGGCTTCGAGCGCGAGATGCAGGCGCAGCGCGAGCGCGCCCGCGCCGCCAGCCAGTTCGGCATGGCGGGCGCCGAGACGGCCATTCCCGCGGATTTGCTGGTGCTGGTGGCGCCGGGATTCCAGTTCACCGGCCATGAAACGCTGAACGATCAGGCCGTGGTCCGGGCGTTGTTCACGGGAGGCAAACCGGTGCAAGTCCTCCCGGCGGGCGGTCAGGGTGTGGTGGTGCTGGATCGCACGCCGTTCTACGCCGAGGCCGGCGGGCAGGTCGGCGACAGGGGTCGTTTGCGCGCCGCCGACGCGGTCTTCGAAGTGGCGGACACGCGCAAGCAATCCGGCGTGCACCTGCATTTCGGCGCCGTCAAGCTGGGCCATTTGCGGGTCGGCGACAGGGTGGAGGCGGAGGTCGATCCGCAACACCGCCAGCCGACGCGGCTCAACCATTCGGCGACGCACCTGCTGCACGCCGCGCTGCGGAAGGTGCTCGGCAAGCACGTCACGCAAAAGGGCTCGCTGGTGGCGCCGGACCGCCTGCGCTTCGATTTCTCCCACAGCGAAGCGGTGAGCCCCGAGCAATGTCGCGAGATCGAGCGGCTGGTCAACGCCGAGATCCGCGCCAACCGCGAGGTGCAGACGCGCATCATGCCCATCCAGAAGGCGATGGAAAGCGGCGCCATGGCGCTGTTCGGCGAAAAATACGACGACGACGTGCGCGTGCTCAGCATGGGTGATTTCTCGGTGGAGCTGTGCGGCGGCACGCACGTCGCCCGCACCGGCGACATTGGCCTCTTCAAGATCATCGCCGAGAGCGGCGTGGCGGCGGGCGTGCGGCGCATCGAGGCGCTGACGGGCGAGGCGGCGCTCGATTGGGTCGCGGACACCGAGTCGCGGTTGAAGGCCGTCGCCGATCAACTCAAGGCCAACCGCGACACCGTCGCCGAGCGCGTCGGACAATTGATCGAGCGCAGCCGCCAGCAAGAGAAGGACATGCAGGCCATGAAGGGCAAACTCGCCAGCGGCACCGGCGCCGATCTCACCGCGCAGGCCGTGGTGGTGGGCGGGGCGAAGGTGCTGGCGGCGCGCCTTGACGGCGCCGACGTCGCCACGCTGCGCGACACCGTGGATCGGCTGAAGAACAAACTCGGCTCCGCCGCAGTCGTGCTGGCGGCGGTGGAGGAGGGCAAGGTGCGGCTCATCGCCGGGGTGACCCGGGACCTGACCGGCAGGGTGCCGGCGGGCGAACTGGTCAACCAGGTGGCGCAGCAGGTCGGCGGCAGGGGCGGCGGCCGTCCCGACATGGCGCAGGCCGGCGGCACCGATCCCTCCAATCTCGATGTGGCGCTCAAGTCGGTGGTGCCGGTCAAATCACGGCTGGGCGGTTGAACATCACTTAACTTTTTTCAGATTTCCGGTAGACTGGCGCGCCTTTGAGTCCCAGGATTGTCATTTCATGGCTTTGATCGTGCAGAAATACGGCGGCACCTCCGTCGGCAGCGTGGAGCGCATCAACGCCGTGGCGCAGCGGGTCATCCGCGCGCGCCGGGAGGGCCACGACGTGGTGGTGGTGGTCTCCGCCATGAGCGGCGAGACGGATCGACTGATTGCGCTCGCCAAGACCATCGCCGACCGACCCGCGCCGCGCGAGCTCGACGTGCTGCTCGCCACCGGCGAGCAGGTGACCATCGCGCTGACCGCGATCGCGCTGGAGAAACACGGCTGCCCGGCGGTGTCCTACACCGGCCAGCAGGTGCGCATCCTGACCGACAGCGCCCACAACAAGGCGCGCATCATGAAGATCGACGCCGCCGTTCTGCACCGCGACCTCAAGGCCGGCAAGGTGGTCGTGGTCGCCGGCTTCCAGGGCGTGGATGAGCGCGGCAACATCACCACG
The DNA here is from genome assembly GCA_021324815.1 of Gammaproteobacteria bacterium. Classification (GTDB taxonomy): domain Bacteria; phylum Pseudomonadota; class Gammaproteobacteria; order JAJPIJ01; family JAJPIJ01; genus JAJPIJ01. The sequence continues at coordinate 22,031 of JAJPIJ010000013.1, read as the reverse complement.
CTCGGCCGCGGCGGATCGGACACCACCGCCGTGGCGCTGGCCGCGGCGCTCAAGGCCGACGAGTGCCAGATTTACACCGACGTGGACGGGGTGTACACCTCCGACCCGCGCGTCGTGCCCGCCGCCCATCGCCTCGACAAGGTCACCTTCGAGGAGATGCTGGAAATGGCGAGCCTCGGCGCCAAGGTGCTGCAAATCCGCTCCGTCGAATTCGCCCGCAAGTACAACGTGCGTTTGCGCGTGCTGTCCTCGTTCAAGGACGGCCCGGGAACGCTCATCACCTCCGAGGAGGACAGTATGGAAGAGCCGCTCATTTCCGGTGTGACCACCAACAAGAACGAGGCCAAGCTGACCGTGCTGGGCGTGCCGGACAAGCCGGGCATCGCCAGCCGCATCCTGGGGCCCATCGCCGCCGCCAACATCGAGGTGGACATGATCGTGCAGAACGTCGGCGCCGACGGCACCACGGATTTCACCTTCACCGTCAACCGCACGGATTACGATCACGCGCTCGACATCCTCAAGAAGGCGGCCGCCGAGATGAAGGCCCGGGCGGTCGAGGGCGACAACAAGATCGCCAAGCTGTCGGTGGTGGGCGTGGGCATGCGCTCGCACGCCGGCATCGCCAGCAGGATGTTCGAGACGCTGGCAGCGGAGAACATCAACATCCGCATGATCTCCACCTCCGAAATCAAGATTTCGGTGGTGGTGGATGAGAAGTACATCGAGCTGGGCGCCCGCGCCCTGCATACGGCCTTTGGCCTCGACCGCGCCGTGGATTGAACCTCTCGGGATTGCATCAACTCCAACCCCTCAGACCCGCAGGGGTGTAAACTAGCGGGTATAAGGATAAGGAAGCGGAAGGGAGGTACGCATATCGCAGGACAGGAGCAGGAGGATTCGTATGTTGATATTGACCAGGCGGGTCGGCGAATCGCTGATGATCGGTGACAGCATCAATGTCACGGTGCTTGGGGTCAAGGGCAACCAGGTTCGCATAGGCGTGAATGCCCCCAAGGACATTTCGGTGCACCGCGAGGAAATCTACCAGCGGATACAGCAGGAAAAGGCGGAAGGCAAGCCGCATGCCAGCCCGGTGCAGGCGGGCGAAGACGACAAATAGCGAATAACGAATGCTCTTTTACCCGCCTGTGACGGCGGGTATCCTTGGCGTGCAGGATCGTGGAAAGCCGGCCGATAGACTGCCCCCCGCTAAGAGGCGAGTCTCTAAGGGATGAGCGGGCGAGACGGGAGGTCGAGCCCCGGGATTCCTGGCGAGATCAGGAGGATCGAGCCTGGAATCATTACGACCGGAAGCTTGCAGGCAGTTAAACGACGCAGCGCTACGGAGAGGTGGCCGAGAGGCTTAAAGGCAACTCCCCTGCTAAGGGGCGAGTCCCGAAGGGACGAGCGGGCGAGACGGGAGGTCGAGCCGCGGGATTCTTGGCGAGATCAGGAGGATCGAGCCTAGAATCATTACGACCGGGAAAGTTGCACGCGGTTAAATGACGCAGCGCTACGGAGAGGTGGCCGAGAGGCTGAAGGCACTCCCCTGCTAAGGGAGTATAGGGTCAAAAACTCTATCGAGGGTTCGAATCCCTCCCTCTCCGCCAATTCACGAAAATTTACGCGTCACGTAAATTTTCGTGAATCGGATGAGGGAGATTTGGATTTGAACCCTAGGTTCGCCCGATTCGCCGGGAGCGAATCGGAACGCCGCGCAGCGGCGGCCCGCAGGGCGAAGGGCAGGGACAGCCCGGAGTAATCCCTCCCTCTCCGCCAATTCTGTCTATAAAAAGCCCGTAACCTTATTCAGGCAACCGTTTACTCGTGAGCGTTCATTGGGTCAATTTGTCATTTCGAGAAGCCCTTCGGCATTACTCAGGACAGACTTCGCGACGAAGAATTTTGCATAGCGGGAATTTCTTGACACTCTCCCGCCGGCTTCAAGATAATGCCCGCCCTTATTGCATTATTGCAACGATCACACCACGCGCCCGTAGCTCAGTTGGATAGAGTACCTGGCTACGAACCAGGGGGTCGGGAGTTCGTATCTCTCCGGGCGCGCCAATTTCCCTCGGTTGTCCTGTACTACATAAAGGGGACGCCACCCCTTACCATGGTTCTTCCAGCGGGCGGCCGGTCCGATTGATCACAATCGGAACGGAAGGCAGTTTGGCCCCCTGCCACCTCGGATTCCGGCGGCAGGCTCACGCAATGCCTGTGTTCAACAGATCAACATTGTTTTGCGGCTGACGGGTCCGAAGCGTAAATTCACGACACCGCCGCTGCCGCTGCTGGCACGGCCACCGTGGCTCTCGTGGCGGCGAGCTCGGTGAGGAATCCGGCGGCCCAGCGGTAGATGTTGTGCTCTTCCACGACCCGGCGCATGTGCTCCATCCGCGTGCGCCGTTCCGCGGGGTCCATCTCGATGGCGTCGCGTATGGCGTCGGCGAATTGTTCGATGTCATAGGGGTTGATGATGTGGGCGTCCGACAGCTCCCGCGCGGCGCCGGCGAATTCGGAGAGAATCAACGCGCCCTCGTTGTCGCCTTTCGCGGCCACGTATTCCTTGGCCACCAGGTTCATGCCGTCGTGCAGCGAGCTGACGATGCAGAGGGAGGCCATGGACATGAAGGCGTACACCGTCGCCGCATCGTGATGACCGATCAGGAATCGTATGGGTTTCCATGAATCGGTCTGGTACTTCCAGTTGATCTCGTCGGCCAGCGCCTCCAGTTCGGCGAGGTGTTCGCGGTAGCGGCGGATGTGCGTGCGGCTCGGTGCGCCGAGCTGCACGAAGGTGAACCGCTCGCGGTATTGCGGATACTTTTCCAGAAACCTCTCCACCGCGCGGAATCGCTCCGGTATGCCCTTGGTGTAATCGATGCGCTCCACCCCCACCGCGATCAATTCGCCGTTGATTTTGTTTTGCTGTTTGATATCCGTAATCAGTTGCGCCAGTTTATCGTTGGCCGGGACGTGACGTTCCGTCCACCGCTGCACGCTGATGGGAAACGGCCGCACGTGGGAGGCGTGGCCGCGCAGCTCCACGGCGAAGTGGTCCCAGTCGAGTCGCGCCTCGATCATGCGATCGACTGTGTCGAGAAAATTGTTGCAATACTGCTGAAGATGAAAGCCAATCAAATCGGCGCCCAGCATGCCCTGCAATATCTCCGCCCGCCACGGACAGATGCGGAACGCCTCCGGATTGGGCCAGGGAATGTGCCAGAACAGGCCCACCCGCAGATCGGGGCGGGCGCTCTTGAGAATCCCCGGCAACAGGGCCAAATGGTAGTCCTGGACGAGCACCACCGCCCCGCCGTCGCCGATTTCCTCCAGCACGGCCGAGGCGAAACGCTGGTTCGCCCTCACGTAATGCTTCCAGTCGGAAGCGCGGAACACCGGCCGCTCATGAGCGAGATGACACAATGGCCACAGGCCCTCGTTGGAGAAGCCGTAGTAGTAACCCTGTTCCTCCTCGCGTGACAGCCATACCCGCCGCAGCGTATAGCGCGCGTCGTCCGGCGGCACGGTCAGGCGGCCATGCTTGTCGGCGGTCTGCCGATCCGCGTCGCCGCTGCCATGCGCGACCCACAGTCCGCCGCAGGCGCGCAACACCGGATCAAGGGCGGTGACCAGGCCGCCCGCCGGGATGATCATCCGCGGCCGCCCGCTGTTCATCTGGTGCATGTAGGGCTCGCGGTTGCTCACGATCACGAGTTGACGATTTTCACCGAGGCAGTCAATGGCGTGGGCCCGGAGGCGATCGCGGGTCCATACCCGTTCAGCGCGCACCTGCGCCCGCGAGCGCGCGCGGCCCGTCGATCGCGCCGCGCGAAACGTGGCCGCCAGCCGGTCGCTTTCGCTTTCGAGCAGCTCGTTGGAGAGGCCGCGCGGGGGCGCCTCCTGTGCGTTCTCCAACCGCAGGCGCCGCATCCACTGCGCCAGATTGTGCAGCGGCCGCTCATAGGCAATCCACATGGTGCCGACCACCACTGTCACGACCAGCAGTAGGACCAGCAGAATCCAGAAACCAAACTGAATCAGCCGGGCGCTAGCACGCTCGTCGATGTAGCCGATGTCGTGCACGGCGACAAGGACACCAACAATCTGTCCTTCCTTGCTTTTCAGGGGATGAGCGAGAATGTGCAGCAGGGGCCCATTGGACCTCGAAATCTCCGTCACCTCGGTCCTGCTCCCCAGAACGCGTTCCACAATGTCCTGCACCATCTTGCTGTATTCGGACACGGCCTTGGCGGAGCTTACAAGTTCACCATTACCACGGTACACGGCGAAGCCGATCAGGCGGCCGTATCCCTCCAGCTGCGAGCCCAGCGTCCCCTCGATTTCCTGATCCGACTTTTGCAGGGCCCAGTTCATGGTGTAGGAGAGCTGGTGGATCAGCGCATGCGCCCGTTTGTCGACGTCATAGATGTCGATATTCCGCTCCCGCTGCACCTGGTTCCAGGCCAGGAGTCCGGTCGCCAGACAGACGACACCGGCGATCAGAACACCGATGCGCAGCGATTTCGACAGACGTGGCAGTGAGTTCATCATGTTGCCTCCTCCCAGCTCTGGCTGAGCCGGATTGCCGAGTTGATCAGCCCGACCATGCTGTACGTTTGGGGAAAGTTTCCCCACAGCCCGCGGGTTGCGGGATGGACATCCTCCGACAACAGGCCGAGCGGATTGCGGATGGCGAGCAGCGTCTCGAACAGCGCTCGGGCCTCCTCCCTGCGGCCCAGCGCCGCCAGGGCGTCGATGTACCAGAAGGTGCAGATGATGAACGCCGTCTCCGGTCGTCCAAAATCATCCTTCTGCGTGTAACGAAAGATGAAATCGCCCTTTTTCAGGTTGCGCTCGACGGCATTCACGGTGGATGCAAAACGCGGATCATCCGCGGCCAGGAATCCCAATTCGTACAAGAGCAGGAGACTGGCATCGAGTTCCCGTCCGCCGAAACTCTCGACGAAGGTGTTCTGATTTTTATCCCAGGCGCGGTTGCAGATCACCGCGTGCATGGCCTCGGCGTGTCCCCGCCAGTAGGCGGCGCGATCATCGAGCCGCAGATGTCGCGCAATCCTCGCCAGCCGGTCGCAGGCGACCCAGCACATGACGCTGGAAAAGGTGTGTATCCGCACCTCGTTGCGCAGTTCCCATATCCCCGCGTCCGGTTGCTCGAAGACGCGCCTCGCCATCTCGCCCAGCGCCTCGAGGCGCGTGAACAGCGCCTCGTCGCCCGGCCGATCGAGCCGGTGATCGAAAAACGTGTGGGTCGCCGCCAGGACGACCGAGCCGTAGACATCGTTCTGCGACTGCCGGTAGGCGGCGTTGCCGGTGCGCACCGGCCCCATGCCCCGGAATCCATCCAACGCCGGCACCACCGTCTCATTCATGTCGGGCCGGCCGCTGATCCTGTACACCGGCTGCAGGCGGCCGCCGTCGGCGTTGGCGGCGATATTGATGATGTAGTGCAGGTAGCGCTCCATCGAACGGGTGGCCCCCAGGCGGTTCAGAGCGCAGACGGCAAAATAGCTGTCGCGCAGCCAGCAGTAACGGTAGTCCCAGTTGCGTCCGCTGTCCGGCGCCTCGGGCAGGGAGGTGGTCATGGCTGCGACGATGGCGCCGGTGTCGTCGAAGGCGCTGAGCTTCAGGGTGATGGCGGCCCGAATCACCGCCTGCTGCCACTCGAAGGGGATGCCCAGAAAACGCACCCATTCCTGCCAGTAACCCCGCGTCTCGCCGAACCAGCGCAGGCCCAACTCGCCGACCGAGTCCGGCACCGATTCGTCCGGGCCGAGTATGAGCGTGATGTCCTGGTCGACAAGAAAGGGGGATTGTTCAAGGATGGCGGTGATGGAGAGGTCGGTGGTCAGTCTCAGCACCAGTTCCGGCGCGATGTAGCGGATGTGGTGACTGCCGAAGGTGAGAGTGGGTTTGCCCGCGCCGTAATCAAAGGCCGGCGCCAGCCGCACCGTGATCATCGGCCTGCCGGCAAGCCGCCGGATCCGCCGCACCAGCGTCATGGGGTAGTACATGCGTCCGAGGTACCGGAACCGCGGCGCGAAATCGGTAACCTCGACGATGCCGCCATGGTCGTCGTACATCGTGGTGACGAGGATGGCGGTGTTGCGCAGGTAGCGTTGTTCGGCGCGCGCAAGATTCTGCAGATCGATGGCAAACACGCCCTGGTGCTCCCGCGTGTTTTTGCGGAGCAGGGCGCAGAACACCGGATCGCCGTCGAAACGGGGCATGCAGGACCACACAATCCGCGCCCGCGGGTCGACCAATGCGGAGATGCTGCAGTTGCCGATTAATCCGAGGTTCAGATGTTCCATGTCGCCCCGCCGGCGCCGGTCATGAATTCATTTCTCCGCCCTGTAATGTCCGCAGCCACCGCGCGAGAAAATCCCGCACCCCCTGGGGCGGACGGAGCCAGACGTCGGCGGCGGTGCGGTGAGGCGCATCGGACACCAGCACGCCGAGCCCGCGCCCCTGCAACGCCGCCAGCGCGTCCTCATCGGTCAGATCGTCGCCCAGGTACGCCGCCACCGTGCCGGGCCCGGACTCCGCAAGTATGGTATCCACCGCCGTGGCCTTGGAGCAGCCGCGCGCCACCAATTCCATCCCGCCGTCGAAATCGCGAAGGTCCAGGCCGCCCCATGATTCGATCCCCCCCCATTCCCTGAGGACGCGGTCGCGGATTTGATCGATCCGCGCGCCGGTGAGGCCGCGCCAATGTATGGCGAGACCGCCGGGCTTGCGCTCCACGCGTCCTCCCGACAGTCTGATCCAGCCCTCCCAGGCGTCCGCCCTGAACAGCGCGAGCGTGGACTCCGGTGATATTTCCGCGAATTCATACTGCCCGTCCGGCCACAACCTCTCGCGCCCATGCGAGCCCCACAATTCGGGCATGCGCTTCAGGGTCAGCAACGGGATCAAGTCGCGGATCCACCGGCCGCTGATGATCGCGAGCCGCGTGCCGCCGTCATCGAGAACCCGATCGAGCATTTCGCACACGCCCGGATAGGGCACCGCCTTGTGCGGTTCCAGCCGGAACGGCGCCAGCGTGCCGTCGTAATCCAGCATGAGCACGCGCTTGGGCGCAGCCTGCAGCGACTCGAAGAAGGCGTCGAATTTCCGCCCTCCCGCAGGGGTGGATTCCTCGATCATCGTCGCCGATACCTCTGAATTTCGCATGGGTCGGGTCACGTGCGCGCAATCCCTTCGGAAGCGCAGGGTGGACCGGCAATGCCGAAAACGAGCTGTATTAATAGTTGTTGCTGACCGGACCGCCTTGACCACGGCACTTCCAGACTGTTTTTAACGGCTGCTTGCCACGAACACCCAGGGTCAGAACCCCGAATCTAGCGGGGTAAGCCGACGATTTCAACCACTGATTATTCAGGGGGCCGTCACGACAAGTGGATAGAAGGGCCAAACCGCCCTCCGGCGGGACCGCGTAGAAAGGTCGATCGCACATGTTCAGCCTCGCGAAAATGCGAATCCGTTCATGCAATCTCGAGGCACGCACAAAAACTTATCGAGGAACGATCGCAACCAATTTATTGAGAAGGTGCGGCGAAGGATCGCCATGAAAAGCAGGGACGCTGACTTGTCGTCCCCATAGAGAACGGAGGAATGGAACATGCGGAAACACATCGCTTATTTGCTCGGTGTCCAGTTGGCGGTGACCAGCCCCGTCGTCATGGCCGTCCATGGTGGTGGCGGCATGTCACACGCGGGCGAGATGTCCGCCGGTCACATCAGCACGCAAGGGCTGGGCAACACCAACGGCCCGAATGCCGCCGACCGTGATCAGGGATTGGACAGGGCCGAGGATCGGATGAATGCGGAAGGTCTGGAACACAACCAGGCCGGCAAGGACACGCTGGAGCAACAGGAGACCGATCTGGCCGCTCATCATGGCCGCCACAAAGGCTCCAACAAGTAATTGCGCCGCAATTTTAACTGGCCGTTGACCGGTCAAGTTGAAATCCACCTTTGACCCCGCCCCCGACGGGGTTTTTATTTCAAAAATCGGGGCGCGCCCCTGCGGAATTACTATAACGCCGCGAGGGCGGCGGCGTAGTTGGGCTCGTTGGCGATCTCCGGCACCAGCTCGGTGTACTTGACCTTGTTGCTGGCGTCGAGCACCACCACGGCGCGCGCGGTGATCCCGGCGAGCGGGCCGTCCTCGATCAGCACGCCGTAATCCTTGGCGAAATTGCGCGAGCGCATCATGGCCAGCGGATGCACGTTCTTCAACCCCTCGGTCTCGCAGAAGCGCTTCTGGGCGAAGGGCAGATCGGCGGAGATGACGAGCACCACGGTGTTGGGCAGTTTGGCGGCCGATTCGTTGAACTTGCGCGTGGAGGTTTGGCAGGTCGGCGTGTCGAGGCTCGGGACGATGTTCAGGATCTTGCTCTTGCCGGCGAAGTTTTTGAGCGAGACGTTGTTGAGATCGCCGTCCACGAGCGTGAAATCCGGCGCCGTGCTGCCGACCCTGGGAAGATTACCGTTGGTTTTGACGGGGTTGCCCTTTAACGTGACGGTAGCCATGTGCGTGCTCCCTGTTTCTTGCTTGGAATTTTATTATCCACCCTTCGCGGGCTGGTGGAAACCCGGCACTTCTCTTAAAGGTGCCCCCCTCACCCCCACCCTCTCCCGCGAGGGGAGAGGGAGTGCGTTGATGGAGCCCCCACCCTCTCCCACGAGGGGGAGGGAGTGCGTCGGTGAAACCCCTTCCCCCTCCAGGGGGGACTGTGCGCAGCGGAGGGGGTTAGAAGCGCCAGCGGGCGGATTCGGTCGGGGCGGGCGGCTGATCGTCAAGGCGCGCGAGCATGTAAATCGATCGGACCACGAGCGCGCCCTTCATGGTCACGCCGTAGCGGGTTTGCGGCGGCTGATCATCGGAAATCCGGGGCTGGATCAAACCATGCCGGCGCTGCCACCAGCGGCCCGGCGGACCCAGCGCGCGCAGATAATCGTTCAACAGGCGGACGTCAATGCCGGTGTACGCCGCCAGTTGCTCCACCGTGGCGTCGGCATGGGTGGCGACCGCCAGCAGCGCCAGCAATTCACCCAGTTTGAGATCATCGCGGAATTCGCCCCACAGCCGCCGCAGGCTGTCGATCCACGATTTTTGAAAGGTGAGTTGATCCATGGCCGCCGCGCCGGCGCGCGCTCAGACCAGTGCGGAAAGCACCTTCTGCTCCTCCTCCGGGAGGGCGGCGTTCTCCAGGCGGTTCCTGATCATGTCCTTCGTCACCAGCCCGCGCTCCACGAGGCCGCGCTTCTCCCCGCCGAGGACGGTGTCCATGAAAAAAATATTGGACGCCGGCAGCAGATTGTTGTCGACGATGACGTCCACTTCGCCGGCCACCAGCCGGCAGGGGCCGAGCGCGGCGCTGCCGAGGCGCTTCTCGGCGAATTCCTTGCCCACCAGCGCGCCGTTGTAGATGGCGTGCACCTCCATGCGGTAGCTGATTTCGAGCGCCGGATTGCCGCTGTTGCCGATGGATTTCTCGATGAGCTCCAGCCGGCGCGGGATGGCCTCCTGGATGGCCCTGGTGAATTCGGCGTCGTGGGTGGCGTGGGTGTAGATGTCCAGCACGTTGTCGATGGGCAGGTGCTCGTAGGCGTCGGTGGCGAACAGTTCATTGCGGCGGATGGCCAGCGACTTGAACGAGGTGATGCCGAGCAGGGCCATGATGTCGGTCAAATCGCGCGCGTGGGGGTTGAAGCCCAGCGAGCAGACCAGCTGCCAGTGGTTGATCCCGAGCTGGGTGGCGGTCCAATCGATGCAGACGAGAAATTCGCTGGTCGGGGCCGGCTTGATCTTGTAGAAGAAGTTGACCAGCTTCTCCGGCGTGGCGGTCAGGATTTCCTTAAAGGTGGGCACAGCATTCTCCAGGCGGCGTCCCGTTCAGGGGGTGATCGACTTGGTGCATTCTATCAAACCCGCGTGGCATGAAGCCGTTTGATTCATTTCTTGTCTACCAGCGGCAGGACGTCCTGGAGCATTTCCCGCTCCTTGGCCGGGGTGGCCGGGTCATCGAGGCGGTCATGGACGAAATTGGCCGGCACCAGCCCGCGGCTGATGAGCTTGCGCTTCTCCTCCGGCAGCACGGAGTCGCGGAAGAAAATGTCGCCGATGGGCATGAGCTTGGTCTCCACCATGATGACGACCTCGTTGATCAGGGCCCGGAAGCCGCTGTGGACGTTGGTCAGCCTTGATTCGGCAAAGTCGATCTGGGCGATGCCCTCGGCGTAGACGGTGCGCAGCTCCTTCTTGTAGCGCTCGATCACCAGCGGGTTGACGGTGGCGTCGATGCGCTTTTCGATGTTGGCCAGCCGGCCGGTCAGCAGATACTGGATGACCGGAATCAGGTCGTACTGGTGCTTCAGGGCCTTGTAGATGGCAAGGATGTCCTCGATGCTCAGGTGCTGGTAGAGGTCGTTGATGAAATAGGAGTTCCGGTCGGCGGCCAGTTGTTCGTAATTCTCGAAACCGAGCGCGTTGATGATGTCCGGCAGGTTGCGGATGTGCCGGTTGAAGCCCAGGCCGCAGACCACCTGCGCCGAACGCAGGCCGAGCTTCGCCGCCACCCGCCTGATCTTCTGCTTGCGGTCCTCCTTCTCCGGGCCCCGCGCGGCGATGTAAAACAGATTCAACAGCCGCTCCGGCGGCGCGTTCAGGACTTCATAGAAGGTGGCCATGAGTGTTCCGCGCCGGGAAGATCATCAATGTTTGCCGATGAGCGCCTGTATGGTGGCGAACTTGCGCACCCAGGGGGATTGCTTTTGGAGGTCGGGCGGCAGGCGGCTCATCGCGGCCGCGGCCTCGTCGTAGTTCGCGTACACGCCGCACAGCGCCGTGTACATGGGCGGCACGGTTTGAGTGTTGAGGAAGTAGGCCGCTTCACCCGGCAGCGAGGCGCGCTTTAGCTGGCTGACCAGGCTGCCCTCGCTGCCGGACGCCATCAACTGGATGGTGTAGCTCCCGGGGTTCTGGGCGGCTATCCAGTCCTGGCCATGCGGCGCCGGCCGGCCAGCGGCCGCCTGCGCGCCCGCCGCGGAACGGCCAGGGGATGCGGCCGCCAGTTTCCGTCTGGCGGCCTCCAGGCCGTGTGCCGCGGCCTGCTTGAACCATTTCCTCGCTTCCGCCGGGTCCGCCGCGACACCCCGGCCGTCTTCCAGCAGCACGCCCAGGTTGTACTGCGCCTGCGGCGTGCCCTGTTCGGCGGACTTGCGGAACCATTCCGCGGCCTTCTGGTAATCGACCGGCGTGCCCCTGCCCAGGGCATAAGCGGCGCCGAGGCTGTACTGGCCCAGCGCATGACCCTGCGCCGCCGCCTTCTCGAACCACTGCATGGCGGCCTGATCATCCTGCGCCACGCCGGTGCCGCGTGTGTACATGAGGCCCAGGTTGTACTGCGAGTCCGCATCGCCGTTGCCGGCGGCCATGCGCCACCACTTCACCGCCTCGGCGGCATCCTTCGGCACGCCGTTACCGTTGTAGTACTTCAAGCCCAGATCATGCTGCGCGACCGGAACGCCGGCTTCGGCGGCCTTTTTATACCAGTTGAGGGCCGCCGCGTTGTCTTTCCTGACGCCCTCGCCGCGATCGTACATGACGGCCAGCGCCAGTTCGGCCTGCGCGTCGCCGGCCTCCGCCAGCGGCTTCAGGATGCTGAAGGCTCTGGCGTAGTCCCCGGCGGCATAGGCGGCACGACCATCCTCGAATGAACCTAGCGCCCAAGCGGGCAGGGCATGACTCAGTGCCCACAGGCCAACGGCCAGTGTGCCGCATCGCAAGCAGCGGCGCACAAGCTGTGATTGGGCGCTTGTTTTATGCCATGGTCTTGGCGATGGCATAAATCTCGGTGGCGTCGAAGACCTGGTTGCTGGCCTCGAACAGCTTGCCGATGCAGGCGCGGTGCAGCGCCAGCTTGAGGTTGCCGACGCCGAGCGCCCCGAACACCAGCTTGCCGTGGCGGTTCTCGCCCTTGTCCTTGGCCTTGATGCCCTCGAAGCCAAGCGGCGGCGTGGCGTTGGCGTCGGAGAGCATCTCCAGCGTCGGGTGATCCCTCCACAATTTTTCCGGCAGCAGTTGCACCCCGGCGGCGCCGGTCGCGAGCACGAGGTGCGCGCCGGCCAGCGCCCTGGCCGTGGAGTCCTCGTCGCTGACCGCCATCGGCATGAGCTTGACGCCGAAGGCCTTGTTCATCGCCTCGCAGGCGACCTCCGCGCGGTCCAGTTTGCGCGAGGTGAGGATGACCTCGGCGCCCTCGCGCGCCATCATCACGCCGGCGCGCTGTCCGACGGGGCCGGTGCCGGCCAGCACCACGGCGCGCTTGCCGGCGAGCGGCCTGGCCTTGGCCATCTGCGCCACCATGGCGGCGGCGGTGGTGTTGCTGCCGTTGCTGTCGAGCATGATGGAGACGCGGAAGTCACCGAAGAACTGCTTTTTGATCGCCTCGAACAGCCGTTCGCCGGCCTGCATGTTGCTGCCGCTGACGAATATGGCGCTGAACTTCTTGTCGCCGCGGGTGAAGATGGTGCCGGCCACCAGCGGCACGCAATTCTCCGGCGTCACGCCGCCGTAGCCGTGCACGTGGTCGGCGCCGCCGTCATGGGCGACGACGGTGTCGAATACGCTCGGCATGGGATCGGTATCCAGGTGGAACAAAAGCTTCTTCATGACTTCCTCCTCGCCATCATGGCGGTCTCTTTGGTTTTCCGTTGCGTGTTTTGCCCGCGCGGGGCAATGCCGGCGCAAACCTTAACCCAAGCGGGCTGGCGGGACAACAACACGCAATCACGGATTGCCAGCGGCGGGGACCGGCATATAAACTGCCGCTCTTTTTGAAGCCCCGGGGAGCGCACCGCAATGATCAAAGACCAATCCATCCAGACCTTTCTCGATCAACTGGCCGGCAAGAACTCCACGCCCGGAGGCGGCAGCGCCGCCGCCATCATGGGCGCGATGGGCGCGGCGCTGATCAGCATGGTCTGCAACCTGACCATCGGCAAGAAGGGCCATGAGGCGGTGGAGGCGGACATGAAGGCGGCGCTCGGCGAGTCCGAGGCGCTGCGCGCGCAGCTGACCGACATGATCCGCGCCGACGTCGAGGTGTTCAACCAGGTGATGGCCGCCTACGGCATGCCCAGGGACGGCGACGAACAGAAGGCCGCGCGCGCCGGGGCCATACAAAAGGCGCTGCGGGCCGCCACCGACGTGCCGCTGTCCTGCGCGCGTGCCTGCGCCGCCGTGATCGATCTCTGCAAGCCGGTGGCGGAGAAGGGCAACAAGAACGTCATCAGCGACGCCGGCGTGGCGGTGCTGGCGGCGCAGGCCGCGCTGCGCAGCGCGGCGCTGAACGTGTACATCAATGTTCCCAACATCAGGGATCGCGCCTTCGCCGACAGCCGGCTCGGGCAATTGGAGGAGATACTCAAGGGCCGCGACACGCTGACCGAGGAGATCTACCAGATCGTCAAAAGCCGTTTGTAGGAGCGGCCTTGTTGCCGTTGCGCGGGCGTGATCCGGGTTCTGGCGGTGCTCGGAATCCTCACATGCCGCCGTGTATGCTCCGGTTCCCGCGCTCCGGCAGTCCCCGGCCGGCGCCCGCTCACGACGCAACGCAAGCCGCCGCCATGCGTGGTTGTTACAAAAACCTCATTGACAGATCTATGGCTTGAATGTGCTTGGTCAGGCTGCCGACGGAGATGTAATCCACGCCGGTCTGCGCGACTTCCAGTAATTTCCCCTCGTCCATGCCGCCGGAGGCCTCCAGCTTGATCCTCCCGGCGGCGAGCTTCACCGCCTCGCGCATCATCGCCACCGTGAAGTTGTCCAGCAGCGCGATGTCGGCGCCGCTTTCGACGGCCTCGTTCAACGCCGTCAATGATTCCACTTCCACCTCGACGGGCAGCTGCGGATGGCGCTGGCGCGCGGCCCGTACGGCGGCGCTGATCGCGCCCGCCGCCTTGATGTGGTTTTCCTTGATGAGCACGCCGTCGTACAGCCCCATGCGGTGATTGCGGCCGCCGCCGCAACGCACGGCGTACTTCTGCGCCGCGCGCAGTCCGGGCACGGTCTTGCGCGTGTCCAGCAATTGTGTTTTGCCGCCCGCCAGCAGCCGGACGAAACGCCGCGTCACCGTGGCCGTGCCGGAGAGCGTCTGGAGAAAATTCAGCGCCGTGCGCTCGCCGGTGAGCAGCGCGCGCGCCGGCCCGTGCAGCCGGCACAGCGCCTGATCGGGACGGACGTCGTCGCCGTCATGCGCCAGCCACTCGACGTGCACGCGCGCGTCCAGCTGGCGGAAGACCTCGTCGAACCAGGCGGCGCCGCAAAGCACCGCGGACTCGCGCGTGATCACCCGCGCCTGCGCCCGGCCCGCCGCCGGGATGAGCACGGCGGTGACGTCGCCGCTGCCGACGTCCTCCGTCAGCGCGGCGCGCACCACGGCCTCGATGACCTGCGGGGGCGGCAGTGACGTGCCGTGATCCATGAAAAACCGTCCCGATTTTGAGTTAAGCTGTAATGCAGTACGGAGTATAGGCCCTAGCCTATCGGAACACGCGCCCGTGACAAGTTCCACGTTATCCGCCATCGATCCGGCCACGGGCCTCCTGGCGGGGGTCTGTTATGTGCCGTCGCCCAACTGCGATGACCGGCCGCCGGGCGCGGCCATCGATCTGCTGGTCATCCACGGCATCAGCCTGCCGCCCGGCGGCTATGGCGGGCCGTACATCGACCAACTGTTCACCAATGCGCTGCGGCCGGACGGGCATCCGTATTTTGCCACGCTCGACGGCCTGCGGGTGTCGGCGCATCTGCTCATCCGCCGCGACGGCGGCATGACCCAGTACGTGCCGTTTCACCGCCGCGCCTGGCACGCCGGCGCCTCGGCGTTCCTGGGGCGGGAGAATTGCAACGATTATTCCATCGGCATCGAACTGGAAGGCACCGACATGGACGCCTACACCGGTGCCCAGTACGGCCGGCTGGCGGCGGTCTGCCGCGCGTTGATGCGGCAGTGGCCGGCGATCGGCGCGGACCGCATCGTCGGCCACAGCGACGTCGCGCCCGGCCGCAAGACCGACCCCGGCCCCGGTTTCGACTGGCGGCGTTTCCGCGATCTGCTGATGCGAGTAACATAAGCAGGGCCGATCTCGACATCCGCAGGTACGACGGCAAGCGAAAGGGAAGCGCATGACCCTCATCATCATCCTCGTCTGCATCTTCATCGAGCAGCACCTGGGCCCCCTCGGGCATCTGCGCCGGTGGGGCGGATTCCACCGTTACGTCGATGGCTTGCAGCAATGGCTGGGCCGGCTGCCGGGCGGCGCGGACAGCCTGGGCGTGTTGATCACGGTGGCGCCGCCGCTGGTCCTTCTGGGCCTGCTGATTGCGTTGCTGGGCGCCAACTCGGTGGGGACTGACATCGTGGCGGCGGTGGTGTTGCTCTACTGCCTGGGGCCGCTGGATCTCCCGCAGGAGCTGGAGGCCTACCGCCAGGCCGTGCTGGCGCAGGACGCCGAGCGCATTGCGCGGATCACCGCCGCGCTGACCGACGACCCCGACGCCGAGAAATCCCCGCACCGCACGCAGCGGGTGCTGGAGGCCGTGCTGGTGGCGGCCAACGACAACCTGTTTGCGCCGTTCTTCTGGTTCACGGTGCTGGGCCCGCTCGGCGCCCTGCTGTACCGTCTGGCCGCCGAATTGCGAGCCCCGCGCAGCGGGCGCGCCGCGGACTACACGGCGGCGGCGGAACGGCTGCACGACATCCTCAACTGGGCGCCGGCGCGGCTGTTCGCGCTCGGCTTCGCGCTGGGCGGCAGCCTGACGCACGCGCTCGAGGCGTGGCAGTTCCGCCGCACGCTGAATTTCTACGAGAACGACAACCTGGTCCGCGCCGCCGGTCTCGGCGCGATCCTGTTCACGCCGCCCGCGGCGCCGCTGTCGCCGGAAGAGGAGGCTCACTGGCTGGAGGAGGTGCGCGGGCTGATCGGCCGCACCTTCCTGGTGTGGCTGACGATGCTGGCGCTCATCACCCTCGCCGGCATCCGCTGACGGGCGGTCGCTAAACTGCCGCGCCCGGCGTCGCTACCTGTCTGCGGGGGCGATGGGTTTGATGCTGGTGGCGAATGCTTGGTGTTTGTCGCGGTCAACGGGCCGGCGCCTGACGGTCCGGGAAGGCGGATATTTCCCCAGGAAATTGTCCCCCTTCCAGTTTTTCCCCGGCCGCACCGGCCGCGGCGAGAAACCGCCGCCGCAATTCGGACAGACGTTGTGCAGCACTTCCTCGACGCAGGTTCTGCAAAAGGTGCATTCGAACGTGCAGATCATCGCATCCGTGGCTTCGGGCGGCAGCGCCATGTTGCAATTCTCGCAGGTGGGTCTGAGTTCGAGCATTTTCCAATTTTAACCCAGACGACGCAGGCAGTCGGTGACGCGCATCAGTTGCGGTCCGCCCGCGTCCAGCAACAGGGCGGAATCCTGCTCGTACCAGTCGCCGAGCACCACGCGCCGCGCCGGCTGCCCGTCGATGTCCAGCGCATGGACCGCCGGGCGGTGGGTGTGGCCGTGGATGAGCAGCCGCACGCCGTGCTCGCGCATGCTGCGTTCGACGGCCGCCGGATCCACGTCCATGAGATATGCCGGCTTGCCGCGCAGGGCCAGCCGGCTGCGCAGGCGCGCGAACCTGCCGAGCAGCTTGCGCAGGAACAGCGGCAGCGACAGAAACCGCCGCTGCCAGCGTGGATTGCGCACCTTGTCGCGGAAATCCTGGTAGTCGCGATCCCGGGTGCAGAGCAGGTCGCCGTGCATGAGCAGGACCCGCTGTCCGTACAACTCCGCGACGTGCGGATCGGGCAGCAGGCGGGCGCCGCTCAGTTGCTCGAATCGCGCGCCCATCAGGAAATCGCGGTTGCCGCGCATGACATAGAGCGGCGCGCCGCCGGCGCTGAAGGCGAGCAGCGCGTCGATGATCTCGGTGTAGGGCGGGGTGTCGTCGTCGTCGCCCACCCACACCTCGAACAGATCGCCGAGGATGTAGAGCGCCTCGACGCGGCCTGCGGCGCGCCGCAGCAGCTCGCGGAACAGCGCCAGCTTCGCCGGCCGGCGCGCGGTGAGATGCAGATCGGAGATGAACAGCGCCGCCATGGGGTCACGGCGATGAATAAAGGGTGGCTCAGCCCTTTTCCATGAACGCCTTGTTGATGATGACGTCTTCCCTCGGCACGTCGGCCATGCCGCCCCGGTGTCCCGTGTCCACCTCCTTGATCTCATTGACGACGTCCATGCCGGAGATCACCCTGCCGAAGACGCAGTAACCCCAGCCCTGCGCCGTCTGGTTTTTGTGATCAAGAAAGGGATTGTCGTTGACGTTGATGAAGAACTGCGCGCTGGCGGAGTGGGGGTCGCTGGTGCGCGCCATGGCGATGGTGCCCGCCTTGTTGCTCAGGCCGTTGTTGGCCTCGTTCTGCACCGGCGCGCGGGTGGGCTTCTGTTTCAATCCCGGCAGATAGCCGCCGCCCTGGATCATGAAGCCGTCGATGACGCGATGAAAAATGGTGCCGTCATAGTGGCCGGCGCTGACATAGTCGATGAAGTTTTTGACGGTGAGCGGCGCCTCGTCGGGATAAAGTTCGACGACGATGTCGCCAAGACTCGTTTGCAGCCTTGCCTTCATGGGTTCTTGACCTCCGTCGCGACCAATGCCGCCTTGTTGATGAGCACCGGCGTTTGAGGCACGTCCTCGAAGGAGCCGCGGCTGCCGGTCGGCACCTTGCGGATCCGATCCACCGTGTCCATGCCTTCCACGACTTTGCCGAAGACGCAATAGCCCCAGCCCCGTCCGGTGTCGGCGGTGTGGTTCAGAAAGGCATTGTCCGCCACGTTGATGAAGAACTGCGCGGTCGCCGAATGCGGATCACTGGTGCGCGCCATGGCGATGGTGCCGCGCGTGTTTTGCAGGCCGTTGCCGGCCTCGTTCTCGATCGGCGCCCGGGTTTGCTTTTCTTCAAAACCGGTGGTGAAGCCGCCGCCCTGGATCATGAAGCCGTCGATGACGCGGTGGAAAATGGTGCCGTCGTAAAAGCCGGACTTCACGTAGGCGAGGAAATTCGCCACCGTCTTCGGCGCCTTGTCCGGGTAGAGCTCGACGACGATGTCGCCCATGGAGGTCTGCAGGCGCACGCGCGGCGCGTCGACGGCGCCGGCCGCCCCGCACATTGCCAGGGTGGCCACGATCAAAGCCGCAAGCCGCTTCAACCAGGAGCGGGGAAACATGACATTGCGCATGGAAAACATCATGATGGATTCTTTTGAGGAGAATGAACGGTTACTGTAACATGCGCGCCCTATGTCGGGCGAGACAGCGTTCTCTTCCATCAAGACCCGGTTCGCACCCAGCCCCACCGGGGATTTGCACCTCGGCAACGCGCGCACGGCGCTGTTCAACTGGCTGCTGGCGCGCAAGCTCCGAGGCGTTTTTTTGCTGCGCATCGAGGACACCGATCAGACCCGCAGCAGCGGGGCCTCGATCCAGGGCATCATCGACGACCTGCGCTGGCTGGGACTCGAATGGGACGAGGGGCCGGAGCGCGGCGGACCGCACGCCCCCTACCGGCAGTCCGAACGCGGTGCCATTTACGACGAACAGTTCCGGCGCCTGGCGGAGGCCGGCGCGGTGTATCCCTGCTTCTGCACGCCGGAGACGCTGGCCATCCAGCGCAAAACGCAACTCGCGGCGGGCAAACCGCCGCGCTACGCCGGCACCTGCGCCGGATTGCCGGAGGCGGAATCCCGCAAAAGGCGCGGGGCCGGCGAGGCGCACACCTGGCGCTTCCGCGTCCCCGCCGGCGGCAGCGTGGAGTTCGACGATCTGGTGCGCGGCCCGCAGCGGTTCGCCACCGGCGACATCGGCGATTTCGTCGTCCGCCGGGCGGACGGCAGCGCGGCGTTTTTCTTCAGCAACGCGGTGGACGATGCGCTGATGGGCGTCACCCACGTGCTGCGCGGCGACGATCACCTGAGCAACACGCCGCGTCAGTTGCTGCTGCTCGAGGCGCTGAACCTGCGCGCGCCGGCGTACGGCCATGCCGGCCTCATCGTGGGCGACGACGGCGCGCCGCTGTCCAAGCGCCACGGCAGCGCCTCGATTGAGGATTTGCGCGTGCAGGGCTGTCTGCCGGCGGCGGTGCTGAACGGCCTGGCGCGACTGGGACATTCCTACGCCCACACCGCGCTCATGACCCTTGATGAGCTGGCGGAAAAGTTTGAATTGAGGCATGTCGGCGCGGCGCCGGCGCATTTCGACGCGCGGCAGTTCGAGCACTGGCAGCGCGAGGCGGTGCTGCGCGCGCCGATGGCGGAATTGCAGTCCTGGCTTGCGCCCGCCCTGGCCGAATCCGTCGAACCCGCCGACATGCCCGTCTTCATTGAAGCCGTGCGCGGCAACATCCTGTCGCCGGAGGACGCCGCGGATTGGGCGGAGATGGTTTACAAGGAAGAGATTCCCGTGACGCCCGAAGCCGCGTCCGTCATCCGGGCGGCGGACAGGGCGTTGTTGCGGTCCGCGCGCGCAGTTTTGGAAACATCGCCTTCCGATTACGACGGATTTATTGCACAGTTGGAGGCGCGGGCGGCGGCGCGCGGCAAGGCGCTGTTCCAGCCCCTGCGCGCCGCGTTCACCGGCCGGCTGGACGGCCCCGAACTCGCGGCCTTGTATCCCTTGATCGGCGCGGCGCGGCTGCGCCGGCGGCTGGAGAAACATCTGTGCTGAAGCAGGAAGCGGAAGGTCTGCACGTCTACAATACGCTGACCGGCCAAAAGGAGCCGTTCAAGCCGATCACGCCCGGGCAGGTGCGCATGTACGTCTGCGGCATGACCGTGTACGACTACTGCCATCTCGGCCACGCACGGGTGATGGTGGTGTTCGACGTCGTGACGCGCTGGCTGCGCGCGCGCGGCTACCAGGTCACCTACGTGCGCAACATCACCGACATCGACGACAAGATCATCAGGCGCGCCGCCGAGAACGGGGAGGGCATCGAGGCGCTGACCGCGCGCTTTATTGCGGCCATGGAAGAGGACGCCGCCGCGCTGGGCGTGCTCAAGCCCGACCACGAGCCGCGCGCGACCCAATACGTGCCGCAGATGCAGGAAATGATTTCGCGCCTGGAGCAGAACAAGCTTGCCTACTTGGCGGCCGACGGTGATGTGAATTATTCGGTGCGCGATTTCCCCGGCTACGGCAAGTTGTCCGGCAAATCGCTGGACGAACTGCGCGCCGGTGAGCGCGTGGAGGTCGATTCCAGCAAGCGCGATCCGCTCGACTTCGTGCTGTGGAAGCGCTCGAAGCCGGGCGAGCCGTCGTGGGACTCGCCGTGGGGCGGCGGCCGGCCGGGCTGGCACATCGAATGTTCGGCCATGTCCTCGACGCTGCTGGGGGAACATTTCGACATCCACGGCGGCGGCGCCGATCTCCAGTTCCCGCATCACGAAAACGAGATCGCGCAATCCGAGGGAGCGAGCGGCAAGCCGTTCGTGAATTACTGGATGCACAACGGCTTCGTGCGCGTGGCCGACGAGAAGATGTCGAAGTCGCTCGGCAATTTTTTCACCGTCCGCGAGGTGCTGAAGAAATACGACGCCGAGGTGGTGCGGTTCTTCATCCTGCGCGCCCATTACCGCAGCCCGCTGAACTACTCCGATGCCCATCTCGATGACGCCAAACACGCGCTGACCCGGCTCTACACGGCGTTGAAGAACACGCCGCCGGCGGCCGTCACACTCGACTGGAACGAGCCGCACGCGCGGCGCTTCCGCGCGGCGATGGACGACGACTTCAACACGCCGGAGGCCTGCGCCGTGCTGTTCGATCTCGCCGCGGAGGCCAACCGCGGCGACGCGCGGGCGGCCGGATTATTGAAGGCGCTGGCCGGCGTGCTGGGCCTGCTGACGCAAGATCCCGTCGCCTTTCTGCACGGCGCGGGGGCGCAGCAGGCGGGCGCGGGAGAATTGGCGGCGGCGGACATCGAACGGCGGATTGCCGAACGCGCGGCGGCCCGCAAGCGCAGGGACTGGAAGGAATCCGACCGCATCCGCGAAGAACTCGCGAAACAGGGCATTGTCCTTGAAGACGGTCCTTCCGGCACGACCTGGCGGCGAAATTGACGCCCCTGGAGGTGCTGCGTATCATGCCTGCCCTCCATGCGTAACCCCGGGTACAATGGTCGCGGAAACGGGGCATGGCGCAGCCTGGTAGCGCACCTGCTTTGGGAGCAGGTTGTCGGGGGTTCGAATCCCTCTGCCCCGACCAATTTTAGTGTGTGCAACGGGGAAAGGGATGCAACCCATGAGCTGCACTGGAACGGTTGAACGCGCCTGTAGCTCAGATGGGCGAGGCGGCATGGAGACGAACATCCGGTGGATGTTCGTCCCGCCGAGCGCCGAGACAGGGGTGAGGCGGAAATAGATGGATGTCCAGTGGACATCCATCCCGCCGAACGGCCAAGTCCAGGGATGGCTTGGCCTGGGCTTGCGAGCGAAGCAGGATTGCGAAGCGAAGCAAGTCGAGGCCGGGACGTCGCTCCAAGGAGGGATGCAACCCTTGAGCTGCACTGGAACGGTTGAACGCGCCTGTAGCTCAGATGGATAGAGCACCGGCCTTCTAAGCCGGTGGTCGCAGGTTCGACTCCTGCCAGGCGCGCCATGACGCATGACCATGGTGACCGTAGCTCAGATGGTAGAGCCCCGGATTGTGATTCCGGTTGTCGTGGGTTCGATCCCCATCGGTCACCCCATATTCCTGCGCTGCCATGCCTGTAGCAGGGATGGGCGGGGTGTGCAGTAACGAGCACAGGAGGTGCGAGCGCGACGGCGCGGCCGTCGCGAAGGCGGGCCGGATTCACTCCGGCCATGCCGTGGAGCTGCCGGGCAGGACGCCCGGTCAGCGACGAAAAGCAAGAACTAACGAGCACAGGAGGTGCGAGCGCGACGGCGCGGCCGT
>JAJPIJ010000019.1 GCA_021324815.1 Gammaproteobacteria bacterium | reverse complement strand
TGAGCGTCTTTAGTTTCCCTCTCCCCCTGCGGGAGAGGGTCAGGGAGAGGGGGCAAAGAATATTTCTTCACCCTCTCCCCAGCCCTCCCCCGTCGAGGGGGAGGGGGCAGTACTGTTGAGATGAGATCAAAAAAATTACTCTATTTTGTTACCGAGGACTGGTATTTCGTTTCTCACCGGTTGGCGCTGGCGATCGCCGCCAGGAAGGCGGGTTTTGACGTGATCGTCGTGACGCGCGTGCGCGGGCACGGCCGCATGATCGAAGAGGCGGGCTTGCGCCTGCTTCCGCTGGAGCTTCGCAGGCGCGGCATGAATCCCCTCGTCGAACTGCCGTTGCTCTGGCGCCTGGCGCGGATCTACCGGCGGGAGCGGCCGGACATCGCGCATCACGTGGCCATGAAGCCGGTGCTTTACGGCAGCCTCGCGGCGCTTGTTGCCCGCACGCCGCATGTGGTGAATGCCCTGGCGGGTCTGGGATGGCTGTTCACTTCCCGCAGTCTCCGGGCGCGTGCGCTGGGCGGAGTGGTGCGCACACTGTTTTCCATCCTGCTGAAGCGCGGGGAGGTGGTGGTGCAGAATCCCGACGACGCCCGCTGGCTGACGGAGACGGGCGTGCCCGCGAATCACGTGCATCTGATCCGCGGCTCGGGCGTCGATGCGAAGATTTTCGCGCCGCGGGCCGAACCCGCGGGAGAGCCGGTGGTGATGCTGGCCTCGCGCATGTTGTGGGACAAGGGCGTGGCCGAATTCGTCGAGGCGGCGCGCTTGCTTCGCGCGTCCGGCCCGTCTGCGCGTTTTGTGCTGGTCGGTGAGGCGGACGTGGAAAATCCGGCTTCGATCCCGGTATCCCGGCTGGTGCAATGGCGGGACGAAGGCATGGTGGAGTGGTGGGGCTGGCGGGAAGACATGCCCGCCACCCTGGCGCAGGCGTCGATTGTCTGCCTGCCTTCCTATCGTGAGGGGTTGCCGCGGGTGCTGATTGAAGCCGCCGCCTGCGCCCGGCCGATCGTGACCACGGATGTGCCGGGATGCCGCGAGATTGTTCGCGAGGGCGAAAACGGCCTGCGTGTTCCGCCACGCAACGCCGGGGCGTTGGCGGCGGCGATTCAGCGGCTGCTCAATGATGCGGCGCTGCGCCGGCGGATGGGTGAGCGGGGCAGGGCTTTGGTCGAGGCCGAATTTTCGATCGAAAAGGTGATGGCGGAAACCCTGGCCTTGTATCGCCGGCTTGTGGGGCCGCCTTAGTTTCCCCCTCAAGGATGGTGGAAATCTCTTGCCTTCAGGCGAAGCGAGTGGGGCGAAATGTGAGCGCGCGATCAGGAGCCGGGTTTCGTATCCGGCCAAAGCGAAATCCCCCGACGGCCGCCGCGCGTTCGTCTGCCCCCTTTGCAAAGGGGGCGGCGACCCCGAGCGTGTCGAGGGGGAGCGGGGGATTTTCAGAGGAAGGGGGCAAGGGGTTTTTGAAATGAGTGCCAGAAACGTGCTGGTGACGGGGGCGGGCGGATTCATCGGCCGGCACGTTTGCGCGCTGCTGGCGCTTGGCGGATACCGCGTGCGCGGCACGGGCCGCCGGTCCACGCCCGCCGGCGGGATCACCGGGCTGAAGGACTGGATGCCGGTGGGGGCGGTGGATGCGAATACGGATTGGAGCGGCGTATTGGAAGGCATGGAGGTCGTGGTCCATCTCGCCGGCCGCGCGCACGTCATGCATGATCGCGCCGATGATCCATTGGCCGAATACCGGCGCGTCAACCTGGCTGGTACGGAAAATCTCGCGCGCCAGGCGGCGCGGCTTGGCGTAAAGCGATTCGTGTTCATGAGTTCCGTCAAGGTCCACGGCGAAAGCACCGGCGTCGCGCGGGGATTTACAGAGAACGACGCGCCGAATCCCGGTGACGCCTACGCCCTGAGCAAATGGGAGGCGGAACAGGCGTTGCGGCGTGTGTCGGATGAAAGCGAGATGGAAATTGTCGTATTGCGTCCGCCGCTGGTGTACGGTCCGGGCGTGGGCGCGAATTTTCTGCGCTTGATGCGCGTGGTCGATCTCGGCTGGCCGTTGCCATTCGCGTGGATCAGGAATTCGCGCAGCCTGATTTACGTCGGCAATCTCGCCGACGCCGTGCGCGCCTGCTTGGAGAGCGAATCGGCAGCGGGACGGACTTATCTGGTCAAGGACATGGATGTCTCGACGCCTGAGCTGATCCGCATGATGGCGGGCGCCCTGAACCGGCGCGCGCGATTGTTCGGCGTGCCGCCGGCGTTGCTCAGGGGCGGCGCGTGGCTTGTGTTGCGCCCGCGGATGATGCAACGTTTGCTGGATTCGCTGGTGATTGACGATGCGCATATCCGCCGGGAGTTGTCATGGTCGCCGCCGGTTCCCGTGCCGG
Source organism: Gammaproteobacteria bacterium (assembly GCA_021324815.1). Classification (GTDB taxonomy): domain Bacteria; phylum Pseudomonadota; class Gammaproteobacteria; order JAJPIJ01; family JAJPIJ01; genus JAJPIJ01. The sequence goes on along the minus strand of JAJPIJ010000019.1, from coordinate 4,501 downwards.
AGGCGCTGGCGCGCACGGCGTTGTGGTTCAGGCAGATGTATGGCCGCACATCATAGCTCCCTCCCCTTTGAGGGGGGAGGGTTGGGGAGAGGGTGATGATGATTTCTCTCCCCCTCTCCCTGTCCCTCTCCCTCCGGGGGAGAGGGAAATTCGATTGACTCCCTCCCCCTTGAGGGGGGGAGGGTTGGGGAGAGGGTGAAGGGGATTGTTTTTTTTGCCCCCTCTCCCTTTGTCCTTCTCCCGCGAGGGGAGAGGGAAATTCGACTGACTCCCTCCCCCTTGAGGGGGGAGGGTTGGGGAGAGGGTGATGATGATTTCTTTCCCCCTCTCCCTGGCCCTCTCCCTCCGGGGGAGAGGGGAATGAGACCGTATGTGTTGAGACACTTCCTCTCCCACGAGGGGAGAGGGGAATAATTGCAAGGCGTAAGTGTTCTTGATGGCCCTCTCCCTCAGGGGGAGAGGGAACGATGCGTCGGGGAGCATCTGATCTGGACCTTCTCCCGCGAGGGGAGAGGGGACATTGTTATGGATATCTTGATCATTGCGGTGATTTTTGCCGGCTCCGCGCTGGTGACCGGCGTGGTGCGCCGCTACGCCATCAGGAGGGCGGTGCTGGACGTGCCCAACGATCGCAGTTCACATGCCGTGCCCATGCCGCGCGGCGGCGGCGTGGCGATCGTGTTCATGGTGCTGCTGGCGGTTGCGTGGCTGGCGGTCGAGCACCGGCTGCCGCCGCTTGGCATGGTCTCGGCGCTGGTGCTGGGCGGCACCGCCGTGGCGTTGGTCGGCTGGACCGACGATCATTATCCACTGAGTGCGTGGATCCGCATCGCCGCGTATCTGCTGGCGGCCGCGTGGGCGGTGTACGCCTTGGGCGGGGTGAATTCGATCGATCTGGGCTTCATGCGCTGGCAGCCGGCGGCGCCGCTTGGTTCGGTGCTCGCGGTGCTGTTCATCGCCTGGCTGATCAATCTCTACAACTTCATGGACGGCACCGACGGCATCGCCGCTGTACAGGCCGTGTGCGCCGGCGCGGCGGGCTTTGCCGTGTTTCTATTCCGCGGCCAGCCCGGGCTCGGCATGCTGTCGCTGGCGGTGGCCGCGGCGGCCGCGGGATTTCTGCTCTGGAACTGGCCGCCGGCGCGCATCTTCATGGGCGATGTCGGCAGTTGCTTTCTTGGCTACGTTTTTGGCGTGCTGGCGCTCGCCGGGGAGAAAGGCGGCGCGGCGCCGTTGTTGCTGTGGACGATCATTCTGAGCGTCTTTTTCTGGGACGCGACTTTCACGCTGGCGCGGCGCGTGTTCGCCGGCGAGCCGTGGTATCGCGCGCACCGGACCCACGCCTATCAGCGACTGGCGCAGATGGGCTGGAGTCATCGTCGCATCGCCGTCATGACGCTTGTTTATAATGTCATCGTGCTGTGGCCTTTGGCCGCCGCCGCGGCGCTGTGGAATAATGGTTTGATGTGGGTCGCCGGCCTGTCCGCGCTGCTGTTCGCGGCGGTGTGGGCGGGCGTGCACCGGAGACACCGGCAATACGGGGGAACCGCAGGCTCATGATTCGCGTCAGCCGCCGCACGGCGGTCATCATGCACGATCTGGCCATGGTGGGGCTGGCGTGGCAGCTGGCGTGGCTGGCGCGCTTCAATTTTTATCTCGATCAAATCGACTGGCGTTACAATCTCACCTCCACCCTGATCGTCATGGTGACGCAGGGCTTGGTGCTGTGGCCGGTGGGGCTGTACCGCGGGCTGTGGCGCTTCGCCAGCATTCCCGATTTGTGGAACATCCTGCGCGCGGCGGCCGCCGGTTCGCTGTGCTCCCTGTTGATGCTGTTCATATTCATCCGCCTGGAAGGCGTGCCGCGCACCACGATCATTTTGTATCCGGTTTTCCTCGTGCTGTTCCTGAGCGGGCCGCGCCTGCTTTACCGGATGTGGAAGGATCACGGACTGAATATCCGCGCCCTGTCGGGTAATCGCCGGGTGCTGGTCGTGGGCGCGGGCCGGGCCGGCGAGACCCTGGTGCGCGACATGCTGCGCGACGGCGAATATCTGCCCGTCGGCTTCGTGGATGATCAGCCGCGCCTGCGCAACGCGCAGATCCGCGGCATCCCCGTGCTCGGCGGCGTGGATCAGCTGCCGGAAATCGCGCGCCAGAGCGGCGTCGATCTGATCATGATCGCCGTTCCCTCCGCGACCAACGCGCAGATGCAGCGGATCGTGGCGCTGTGCGAGCGGGCCGAGCGTCCGTTCCGCACCCTGCCGCGGCTGCGCGACATGGTGGACGGGCAGGTGGGCGTGAAGGCGCTGCGCGAGGTGTCCATCGATGATCTGCTCGGGCGGCAGAAGGTGCAGCTCGACTGGCGCGCCATTCAGGAGGGGATCGCCGGCCGCACCATCCTGGTCAGCGGCGGCGGCGGTTCCATCGGCGCGGAGATCTGCCGCCAGGTGGCGCGCCTCGGCCCCAACGCGCTCATCATCCTGGAGCACAACGAGTTCAATCTCTATCGCATCGAGATGGAGTTGCGCCGGGCCCATCCGCGCCTGAAGTGCCACGTGCTGCTCGGCGACGTGACGGACGCCGCGGCGGTCAATCACGCCTTCGCCGCCCACCGCCCGGAGATCGTGTTTCACGCCGCGGCCTACAAGCACGTCCCCATCCTCCAGTTCCAGGTGCGCGAGGCGGCGCGCAACAACATCCTGGGAACGTGGGTCATCGCCAACGCGGCCATCAGGCACGGCTGCCGCAAGTTCATCCTCATTTCCACCGACAAGGCGGTGAATCCCACCAGCGTCATGGGCGCCACCAAGCGCATCACCGAGATCGGCTGCGAGGTGCTGAACGGGCAGGGCCAGACGCGGTTCGTGACCGTGCGCTTCGGCAACGTGCTCGGATCGGCGGGCAGCGTCGTGCCGCTGTTCCAGGAGCAGATCCGGGCCGGCGGCCCGGTGACCGTCACGCATCCGGAGATGACGCGCTATTTCATGACCATCCCCGAGGCCACCCAGTTGATTTTGCAGGCCGGCGCCATGGGCAGGGGCGGGGAAATCTTCGTGCTGGACATGGGCGAGCCAGTGCGCATCGCCTATCTCGCCGAGCAGATGATCCGCCTGTCGGGGCGCGCGCCCGGCCGCGACATCCGCATCGAATACACGGGACTGCGGCCCGGCGAGCGGCTGCGCGAGGAGCTGTTTCACCAGGGCGAGCAGTTGAAGGCGACGCCGCACGAGAAGATCCTGCTGGCCCAGCATCGTCCCGTGCAGCGGCAGCATCTGGAGCAGGCATTGAGGGATATGATCGCGGCCTGCGAGAGCTTCGACGAGGCGCGCATTCTCGCGATCATCAAACAGTTGATTCCGGAAATGGGCGATGACGCGCAATCGCCGTCCAACGTGGTGTCCCTGCAACCCCGGGAGGCGACGTGACCGCGAAGGTGCGCAAGGCGGTGTTTCCGGCGGCGGGCCTGGGGACGCGCTTTCTGCCCGCCACCAAGGCCAGTCCCAAGGAGATGCTGCCCATCGTCGACAAGCCGCTGATCCAGTACGCGGCGGAGGAGGCGGTGGCCGCCGGCGTCACCGATCTGATCTTCATCATCGGCCGCACCAAGCGCGCCATCGCCGATCACTTCGACAAGGCCTACGAGCTTGAAGTGGAACTGGAGAAATACAAGAAGAGCCGGATGCTGGAGCTGGTGCGCAACATCCTGCCGTCGAACGTCAGTTGCATATACATCCGGCAGGCCGATCCGCTGGGGCTCGGTCACGCGGTGCTCTGCGCGCGGGCGGCGGTGGGCAATGAGCCGTTCGCCGTTCTGCTGGCCGACGATTTGATCGACGGCGCGGGGGACGGCTGCCTCGCGCAGATGGTGAAGGTCTACGAGGAAAGGCAGGCCAGCGTACTTGCGATCGAGACCGTGCCGCCGGAGGAGACGCAGCGCTACGGCATCGTGGAGACGGCGCTGGTGGCGCCGCGCCTCGGCCGCATCAAGTCGATCGTCGAGAAGCCCAGCCCGGAGAAGGCGCCGTCAAACCGCGCCGTCGTGGGGCGTTACATCCTCACGCCCGCCATCTTTGATCTGCTGGAGCACGTGGGCCGCGGCGCCGGCGGTGAAATCCAGTTGACCGATGGCATCGCCAGGCTGCTGGGGCGGGAGCCGGTGTACGCGTATGAATTCGAGGGCAGGCGTTACGATTGCGGCTCCAAGATTGGCTATCTGCAGGCCACCGTCGAGTACGCCATGAAGCATCCGGAATTGCACAAGGATTTTTCCGCGTATCTGCAACAGCTGAAAGTCTAGGAGCAAGTCCCTTCTCCCCACGCGGGAGAGAAGTCGTGTCAGAAGTTTCCACACGCCGCATGTGTTGTCCCCTCTCCCCTTGAGGGAGTGAGTAAGAACGTTACGCTTCAGCTTTATTTCCCTCTCCCCTTGAGGGAGAGGGCCAGGGAGAGGGGAGCGAAAACATCTTCACCCTCTCCCCAACCCCTCCCCCGTCGAGGG
>JAJPIJ010000007.1 GCA_021324815.1 Gammaproteobacteria bacterium | reverse complement strand
TAACGCACCAGCCGCTCCGCCGCAGAGGCCCTGGTAACAAGCTTTTCAAAGGTCTTGAGATCCATGACACCAGCCTAAATCTGGTGCCAAATCTTTTACAATCACCTTATTCAATCAGATTCCCTCCCAATGAAACATCCCATCATGGATGGAGCAAATTACATACCAGATCCTTCGGACACGAATGCGGTCAGTCTGGCGCGCGCGGGTGACATGCGTGTGACGATGAACGAAAAACGCACGGAAAAAACCGTGCGACACTTTCGCCGCCGGCGGTAATGGGAAAATTTTTACGAGGTCAGGCGCGCTGCGGCGCGAGTACGAGTTGCGACGCCGGCGCGGATTGCGCCGCGGGACGCAGGACGCTGAGCACGCCCATCAGGACGGCGGCAACGTGGGGCACCGCCTGCACCAGCAGCACGGCCACCCAGCACAGGACGTCCAATCCATCGGCGCCGAACACGCGGACGACCGTCACCGCCGCCAGCACCAGCGCCAGCGCCATCATGCCTTCCTCGCGGGCCATGGCCAGCCCCTGCACCCAGGCCGCGCGGCCTTCCGCCTTGGGCGTGCGCAAAAACGGGCGGCTGCGGGTGAAGAGCCCGCTGAAAACCGCGCGCGCGATGCTGTGGGTCAGCGACATGCCGGCCAGGGCGGCGCCCAGCCGCTCGCGCCAGCCGCATTTCACCCGCGCGTCGTAGAGCATGAGGCTGTGCAACAACTTGAAGAGGAACATCCCCACCGTCGGGATCAGAAAATCCTCCAGGGGGAGTTCGACCTGACGCGGCGCGACCACCATGCCGATGCTCCAGAACAAGCCCGCCAGCGTGAACACGAAATGCAGGGCGTCGGCGAACCACGGCATCCATCCGCTCACGAAGTGGAAACGCTGCGCCGGCGTGAGGCGCCCCACGCCGGGGAGGAGCAACTCCCGCCAGTGACGCTTCAGGATCTGCACCGCGCCGTACACCCAGCGGAAACGCTGGTTCTTGTAGGCGCTGAACGTCTCCGGCACCAGCCCGCGGCCGAAGACGTGATTGACGTACACCGCCTCATGCCCCTGCGCAAGCAAACGCAACCCGAGCTCGGCGTCCTCGCAAATGCACCACTCGCCCCAGGCGCCGGCCCGCCACAGGGTCTGCTTGCGGATCAGCGTCATCGTGCCGTGCTGGATGATGGCGTTGCGCTCGTTGCGCTGGACCATGCCGATTTCAAAAAAGCCGTTGTACTCCCAGTTGCACATGGTCTTGAAGGCGTCGTCCCGCCAGCCGCGGTGATCCTGCGGCGCCTGCACGATGGCGACTTCGTCACGTTCAAAATAAGGCACCAGCGACTTCAGCCAGTCCGGCGAGACAACGTAGTCGCTGTCCACGACGCCGATGATGGCGGCCGCCGGATGGGTGTTTCTCAGCCCGAAGTTCAGCGCCCCGGCCTTGTATCCCGGCCAGTTCTCCAGATGGAAAAAGCGGAAACGTGCCCCCAGCCGCTCGCAATGTTCCCGCACCGGCTGCCAGATTTCCGGGTCCGTGGTGTTGTTGTCGAGCACCAGCACTTCATAGTTGGGATATTCCAGCCGCGCGAGGCTGTTCAGGGTCTCGAACACCACCGCCGGCGGCTCGTTGTGGATGGGCAGGTGCAGCGAAACCATGGGCAGCGCGCTCCCCGCCGGCGCCCGGGGTGGGAAGTGGCGGCGCAGCCGCCGGTGCCAGATCATCTCCGCCATCTCCAGGCCGTTGATGAGCATCACCACAAGCAGCAACAGCTGCGCCGGGAACAACACATACCACGCCCACTGACTGGGGCCGGACAGCTCTTTCGTATGCGGCAGGAGCGACGTCCACACGACCGCCGCGGCCGCTGCCTGCAGCAACAGCGCAAAAAAGAGGCGGCCGCGAGGTTTCAGATCGATGCGCCGCGCCGCGAACCACAGGATCGGCGGCAGAGCCAGCAGCACCGCCGTGACGGCCTTCGCGCGCCAATCCGCATCAGGAACGAGCACACCGGACAACGGATACTTGGCCTCGCGATCGGCGTTGAACATTCCCCAGTGCGGTCCGACCGCGCCTTCATCGGTTTTTTTCCAGGGCTGATCGAAGGCTTCCATGATGAAATACTCGATGCGCCGCTGCTGCGCCCGCTTGATGAAATCGCGCGTGAAGCTTGCCGCGTTCACCAGCGAGGGCCGGGCCGGGCCGAGACGCGGCCCGGCGCTCGGCCAGCCGGTCTCGTCGATGACCACCGTCTTGCCGGGGAACCTCCTCTTGACGGCGTCATAGCGGTCCATGACCCAGTCCACCGCCTGATCCTCGGGTATCTTTTCCCAGTAGGGCAGGATGTGGATGGCGATATAGTCCACCGATTTTGCGAGCTCCGGATGTTTCAGCCACTGATCCCAGGTCTCCGCCGTGCTCACCGGCTGGCGCAGGCGCTGGCGCGCGTAGCGCAGATAGGCCGACAACTCCCTCACCGTCATGTCGCCGCGCAGCAGCGTCTCGTTGCCGATGATCACACGCGTGATGTTGGGATAGGTCTCGGCGTTGCGGATGAGATTTCTGTATTCCAGCGCATTGTTCTCGCGGCTGCGGTTGAACCAGGCGCCCGCCGTGACCGTGAGCCCGTACTTTTGCGCCAGGGACGGCACGGCCTCGAAGCCGTGGGTGGAGGAATAGGTGCGGACGCTGGTGACCCTATCCCGGAGCCTGGCAATGTCGGCCTCCAGCTCCCGCTCGGTGGGATAGGTCTGGGCGTACGGATCCTCGTCCTTCTGATACGCGCTGAAAGACACGCCATGGATTTTGCCGTTCCAGTCGACGGCGCTCACCGGGCGATTGAAGCCGCCCCACACCGTGAAGGTGGCGGCCGCCATGAGCAGCGCGACCAGAAGCGCGAAAAGCCAGTTGAATGGCAGGCGCACCGCCCTTCGGCGTAGCTCGCCGGCCTGCGGGAAAGCGACGGGGAGACGGGCGGGAAATGGCGTCGTGTGTGGGTAGGATTGCGATTGTGCTTCCATGGTTAAAACAGATTCTCCTGAATCAATACCCCAATCCACTGTAATGCAATGCAAAAAATGTGCGCGATTTTATATAAGCCGTTGAATATTGTCGACTAGACCACCATCGGCGTCTGAATATCGCCGCCGGATATTACTCATGGCGGCTTAACTTGATCTGAATTTGAACACAGCCCCCCATGCTTTGACCCATGCCGGTGCGTTAGACCGCGGGAAGAGGAGATTTACACCCGGCCGTGGAACGGAAGGGCACGGCGTTGAACGGCCTTCGCGCCTTGCACGGGGCTGAAAAAAAATCACCCCGGACGGGCCGGGGCGATCAGGCATGGGTTCAACCAGAACCCTTTATTGTTGTTATATCAAATCAGACATGCGCGGCAAACGGATGCGCGGTCTTCTTCTTGGCGATGACCTCGGAAGCCTTCGGTTCGCGCTTGATGGCGCGCTTGATGGATTCCTTGACGGCCTGATGATTGAAGTCCTGAATCTTCTTGTCGTCGGAGGCCATCCAGTGGATGAACACGCCGACACAGATGAAGATGTCGTCCGCCTCGTTGGCCGGGATGGTGCCGTCCTCCACGCACTCGGTGACGGCCATCGCCACGGCGCGCTGTGCGGGCCCGAACATCTGGGTGGCCTGCTTGGCGCCCTTGATGGTCACCTTGTTAAACATCACGGTGCTGGGTTTGGCGGCGAGGTTGGGGGACACGACCGCGAGCAGGGAGGTGAAACCGTCCTTGTTATTGACCAGGGCGTTGCAGAAAGCCGCCTCCGCCGCACTGCCGCGAGGTCCCATTATCAGGTCGATGTGGGCAATCTCATTGCCGTCGCCGACCAGTGATTCACCGACTAACACACGATCTACCACTGCCATGGTTCTACCTCCTCTTGAGTGTCCAGTAGATGGTTGCCCGACAAGTGCCTTGAATATAGACATCGCTTGTCACCTTGTTTATTACAAACTTTTTCCGATGGGAGTGACCCAATCGTTTTTTACTTTAGTTCTGCCGCCGTCGAGCGACGGCGGTTCCTTACAGGAGAGTTTGCAATCGGCAGGCTGTCCAACTTGCAACGGTAAGGTCGGCGCTGGTGCCTGGGTTGTACCCTCCCTGCTTCAACTTATTATCGAAACTCAACAGCTTGTTATAGGCTGTGGCGGGATTCTCGCACGCTTTGAAGTCAGTTTCCACCCCAACGGCCTCCAATCGCACCTTTTCCGCGGCTCCGGGCCCGTGTTTGCGGCAAATGTGGGTATCCGGCAATCTGGCCAGAAAGGCCAGATAACAGCCCACCGCCCCCCACGCCAGCCCCCACCCCCTCGCCCACCCTTGCTTCAAGGCCGGCACGCCCAAGGTGAAAATATCTTCATAATCTTGGGCATATTGGCGGGCTATCCGATCCCGATCCGCGGCCAGCCGCATGGCTTCCAGCAGCGTCACTGACGGCTCCTCTCCCACATCCTGCGTCTGGAAGCGCCCCAGGCCGGCGGGACCGGCCTGCCGGATGGCCCGGTAGGCGGCGGCGGCATCCGCCACGGTCAACGTGCGCAGCACCCGCCGCAACCGCTCCCGAAGCCCGCCCGTGGATAATGGCGGCAACGCCGCCTGGGCGAGGGGCGCCAGCAACAGAATAATGCCAAGGTTGGTATTGCAGCCCACCTGCGTCATGGTCAGGTCCACCGCCCGCTCGATGCGCGCGCCGACGCTCAGACCAGGTTGGGCCATCACCGGCGCGATCAGATCGGCGCTGCGGAGAAAATCCTCCGCCCGCATGCGGTGCCCTTCGGAATGGATGCTGACGTTGCCGGGCTTGAGCGCCTCCACATCGACGCGGCAGGCCTCCCGGACGACGGTTTCTATCTGATCCGGCGGCAGCGACCTCACGTCACCGCCTGCAGGCCGGCGGCTGCCGTCAGGGTGAAGAAGTGATCCGCCAGCCGCGCGGCGATGTCGATCTCGGTCACTGACTGCAATCCCTGCCACGCGGGTATGCTGTTGACCTCGGTGATGGTGTAGCCGCCGCCCGTCAGCGGCATCAGATCGACGCCGGCGTAATCGATGTCAATCGCGCGCACCGCCGCCTCGGCCAGCCGTGCCAGATTGCCGTCCAGCGCCAGCGCCTCGCAACGGCCGCCACGCGCGCGGTTGGTAATCCAATGGCTTTCGCTTGTGCGCCTCATCGCCGCCACCGCCCGGCCGGCGATGACAAACACCCGCAGATCGCACCACTGCCCGGCCAGTTTCTCCTGGAAGGCCTGAAGGTAATATACACCCTGCAGGCCTTCGCGATTTTCGAGGTCGGCCACCTTTTCGATCAACCGCACGCCGGTGCCCTGGGAGCCGAACAGCGGCTTGGCCACCAGCCTGCGCCCGCGCGCGCATTCCCGCAGCACGATGGCGCGCGCCTGTGATTCCGATTCGCACACCCAGGTCGGCGGCGTGGGCAGTTGGGCGCGCTTGAGCAGGAAGCTGGTCATGGCCTTGTCGACCGTGCGCTCGATGGCGCGCGGATGGTTGTAGATCAGCACGCCCATCTCACTCAAGGCATGCAGGCAGTCCAGGCGCAGGATCACCTGCTCCAGCGTGCCGCCGGGGATGCCGCGCACGAACACGCCGGCGGGCCGGCCTTTGAACCCCGGCAGGATTACCTGCGGCTGCGCGCCGCTCAAATCCAGCCGGCATTCCGTCGAGGAGACATATACGCCCCGGCGGCCGTGGGCGGCGAAGGCCCGCTTCAACCGCCGGCCGTGCCAGCCCGGCTCATCCGTGATAATCGCAATCTTTGGATCGATCACCACGCGGCAAAACGATTATTTTCCGGCACCGAAGGAACGGTCCAGCAGTTCCTCGTGCAACCGCCCGGCGTGGAAGGTGCGGCCGGAGTCCAACGCCGTCACCGCCACCCGGGCCGGGCTGAACAGCATCGGATCGATCTTGTAGAAATCGTAGTTCACTTCCTTGAACACCTGCGCGAACGGCCGGCCGAAGTCGCGCGAGCTGTTGCTCGGCAGCTTCTGCGCCAGCGCCGCCGCGTCCTCGTCCGAGCCGCGCACGTAGAGATGCGCATGGCCGCCGAAGATGACGGCGTCGTTGGTGCGGCCCATCGCGGTCAGGGAATCCCCCGCCGGCGGACACAGGGGCGCGCTGGCGGCGCCGTCGACGACGTCCGTCAACGGGAAACCGACGGCGTGAAGCTTGTGCAAGGCCACCTCCAGCACGCGGCCCACCACCTGCACGCTGCCGGCGAGGCTGCTGGTCGGCGTCAGGATCAAGGTGAGCGCGTTCGGGCGCACGCCGCACATGTCGGCGATTTTCCGCGCCAGCTCGGCGGGCGGCGCCTTGTCCACCTCGATGATCATCACGGTCTGGCTTGCGCGATCGCGGTATTTCAATTCGTGAAACAGCGTCTCCTTGCTGCCCAGCGCGCGCGCCGGCCCGGAACCCAGCGCGTTGAAGGCCTCCCTGCCGCTGCCGTGGCTCAGACTCCAGCCGGCATACTGGCTGCCGAGACAGGCCAGCACCGGGCTGCCGGACCAGACATCGACATGCCAGCTCCAGCGCGCGAACACCTTCGCCGAGCGGATGTTGACGCGGCCCAATCCGCCCATGCAGATTTCCGTGATCAACCGCCCCGCTTCCAAGCCTCCCGGCACGTCGATGCCGGCGTCAACGACGGTCACGCCGTTCTTGAGCCGGCTCACGCCCAGTCCCAGCGCGGCGGCGTTTTTGATGAGCGATTTCACCAGCGGCGCCGCCATGGCATTCACGCTGACGGCGGATTTGCCCTTGCGAGCGGCCGCCTTCTTGCCGGTTTGCAGAAAAACAACTTTATTCACGACCTCAGTCACAAATGTCTCCTTGCCTGGTGCTAATGGGTGGGTTTCCAGAGTTCAGACCGCAAAGTCAACAACCGTTCCTGGACCATGGCCTGCGCGGTCTCCAAGTCCGTGGACGTCGCCGTTACGCTGCATACCGGTCTGTTGCTGCCAATGAGGGTTCCGACGGCGGGGATGTCCGTGCACCAATCCGGCCAGGTAAATCCCGCCGCTATCGTCAAAGGGTCGGAAGTGTACATGACCGCCGCGGACCGAACCATCCGGGCCGGCGCCGGCGGGGGCGGTTCCAACTGGCCTGCGCTGGCTTTCCGATGCGCCTCCAGCAGGCTGTGATCGCCTTCATGCAGCTCAAAACTGGCGGGCGGGCGCGGATTGACCTCCAGCACCACCACCTGCCCGCCCTGATCCAGCACGAAATCCATGCCGCACAAACCCCGCAAACCGGCGGCCTCGGTCAGTTCACCAACCATATTCGCCACTTGCAGGGCTACGGAGGACGGCACTTCCCGCCACCGAGTCAGGCCGCTGCGGAGGTAGGGCTGGCCTGCATCCGCCTGCGGTTTCGCCTGCCAGTGCCGCGTGTAACCCAGGATCCGCGCGTCCCTGCCATTGGCGAGAAACAAAGCGGAGGCGGAGATGCCATCCACCCTTCGCTGACGGTAATACCCCGCGCCGGGTGATTCACCCGCCCCCAGGATGCGTATATGCCCTCCTCCACTGCCACCCGCGCGCTTCGCCAGCCAGCCGGCCGACGGGGCCGGGCCCTCCAGCACCGTCTCCGGATGTGCAATACCGAGGCGTTCCAGCAAGGCGCAAAGGCTTGCGGGGTGGCACATTTGCCGGTAAATCCCCGCTGAATTGCCCATCAATGGCAGGCGCCGGCCGAACGCCTCGATCAATGCCGGCGAGCACTCCAATCCACCGCCGACGATGCAGGCATCGGACCGGTGCTTTTCCAGCAACCGCTCCCCGGCGGCAAGCACGCCGGCGGTGTCGGCGAAATCAGCGACGACGGCGCATTCCGCCGCCGCGCGGGTGTCCTGATCGCCGAATTGATCGATCGCGCACACCTGCCAGCCCGCCTTGACCGCCGACTGGGCCAGCGCACGCGCCGATTGCGCAATGATCAGAACCGACGTCAAGAACCTATCTCAAAAATACCGTTCGCCCTGAGGCCTGTCCCGAGGTATCGAGGGGTATCGAGGGGCGGAAATTATCCAGGTATTTGAGTCGTTCGTGCTTCGATGCCTCAGCCCGAACGATTTGCATGTTTTGGCAGCATTTTGAGGTGGGTCAAATCATATTACTTCAGGCTCGAAGCGACTATCTCGCGGGCCACCTGGAAGGCCTCGGGGAAACTGAGATAAAGCGGTTTCTTCGCCTCGAACATTTTTTTGAATAGCCGCGTGTGCACCTTGTACTTGATGTTGCCGACCGCCAGCGCGCCGATGCCCGCCGCCCCGCCGGGCGTGGCGGCGATGGGCTTGCCCATGTCGTGCACGCCCACGCCCTCGATGCCGAGCGGCGGCACGGCGTTCACGTCCGCGGCCACTATCAGTCTTTTGGCCTGCTTCAGCAGCGTCGAGGGCAGCACGCACACGCCCGCCCTGGCGGCGCCGATGACAATTTCAGCGTTGGCAATCAATACCCTCGACGCGGCTTCCGAACTGCCGTCCCCGCCCCGCATGTCGGTCTTGAAGCGCGCGTTGTAGCGATCCGCCAGCGCCTGCGCCACCGCCCTCCCTTGATGGCTGACCAGCGTCACCTTCGCGCCACACTGCGACGCCAGCAGGCCGGCGCAGACGCCAACCGGCCCGGTGCCGCCGAAGATCTGCACTTCCTTGCCGGCCAGATCACCCTTCTTGAGCTTGCGCACCCACCTCTCCACGCCTGCCATCAGCGCCGCCGCGGTGGTGATGGCGCCGGAGGGATCGACGAATACGGACACCTCGAACGGCGGCACCATGGATTTGCGCGCCTCATCGAGCATGTCCAGCGCGAGGCCGAAATCGCGGCCGCCGATGAAGATGCCGGTGCGCTTCACGCCCGTGGGCCCGCGCGAGAAGATCGTGTCCTGCGTCAGGTGCCTGACGTCATCGAGCGTCACGTCGCTGTAGGGGATCACGGCGTCGTACTGCGCCTCGTAGGCCATGTTGATGTCGAAGGGGCTGACGTTTTTCGTCGGACAGAAAATATGCAGCAGGTACGGATTCTTCATTTTGATATCTCGCAGTAGTTTTATGCATCAGGCGGCGATGAGATGACGTGCCGCATGCACGTGCACGCGCGCGCCTTCGTTGCGCGCGCGGCAGACCATGAATCGCAGCGTCGCCACGGACTGCCAGCGCCGGCGCGCCAGTGCGGCCATGTTCTCCGCGTCGGCGGCGTCGGCGAAAAAGGCGAACCCCGTCGGCCCCCAGGAACTTTGTCCCAGGCCGGCCCCGCCCTGCCCGCGCAGCCATTCCAATACTTCGGCCACGCGGGGACTGGTGTAACGCCCGCCCTGGACGCTGGCGAACTGATCGCCCGTCGCCTCCTGCAACCGCGTGATCGCATCGCTGAAGTTCTTGAAATCCTCCTCCGCCAGCGCCGGCAGCAATTGCATCAACACGCGGCGGCACAATTCGGCGGAGGTCTCAAAGGGCATCGGCGGCAGTTGCTTGAAGGCGTCGCGCTCGCTTTGTCCATGCAGGCCTTCGCGCTCGTCATCGAAGATGAGCAATACGCGCCACTGTTCCGGGAACGGCAGGCGGCTGATCAGCGGCGGCGCGATGGTATCCGGCCCGCGTCCGCCGTCGATGATGAAGCCGCCGTGATCAAAAGCGCCGAGGCCGACGCCGGAGCGCGTGCCGCGATTGGTGATGCGCACCAACTCCGCGGTGCTGATGTCGATATTGAACAGCCGCGCGAGTCCGGCGCCCACCGCCAGCGCCATCTGCGTGCCGGAACCGAGGCCGCAATGCGAAGGGATCGCGTGCTCCACGGTGATCGACACGGCGCTTGGTATGTCCCACTCCCGCAACAGCACATCGGCGAAATGCCTCGCCCTTGACCCATCCGGCCCATGCGTCACGTTCTGCGCGGACGGGCGGATGACGAGCTTGGTGGCGAGATCGGCGATGGCGAGTCCGAGGCTGCCGAATTGCCGCCCCAGCTCGCCGTTGAGATCGACGAAGCCGAAATGCAGCCGCGCCGGCGCCGTCACCGCCGCCAACCGCTCTTCTTTGAACCCCGGAATCGCGCTTATTCCCTGACTCATGGCTTAATCTTTACCCTTATGCTGCCATGCAATATAAACAGTATACCGCACACCAACTACCGGACAGATAGCCAGCTTCACCTCTCTTATGTTCTCCCGCCCAGTCCTGTTGGTCTTTTGATAAAATCATCGCCACGTTTCTAATATTTGGCTGGATGAAATCATAAGGTTAAAACATGCACGCCAGTTTATACGGCGTTGGTCCCCAAATTAGATCGCAAAAGTGAAATCTAACTTATAGTTGGGCGAACGAACTTGAGCCGGAGGAGCCATGAGTGAGCGAGGCCCTAAGACCATAGCCACGATCAACTTCAAGGGAGGCGTCGGCAAGACCACGGTGACCTGGTGCCTTGGAGATGTCGTGTCATCGTTTTCTGGCGCGAAGGTCCTGGTCTTCGACCTGGATGCACAGATGTCTCTCACCCAGGCCATCGCGCTGAACGAGGCCACTGGAGCCCTCCACGATAAGTTTCAGAAGTGGTACGACATCGCCATCGCCCGGCAGAAGACCATGTTTCACGCTCTCGACGAGTTCACGAAGCCGGCAGCTCCGCACTTCGACTTCGCGGTGGGTTTCGACTTCATCTACCAGGTAACCGAGGACCTCCACTTCGTACCTTCCGTTGAGGACCTCTACTGGATGGAGCTGGAGGTGTTCGATCGCGACGGCGTGAAGGACTTCATCCGTCGTCTCCTCGGCAAGATCCAGAACTCCGTGAAGCTCCCGAAGTATGACGTCGTCCTCTTCGACTGCCCGCCATCCTTCACGCTGCTCTCGTACAGCGTGCTATCCTGCTGCGACCTGGTGCTGATTCCCGTGAACCCGGACTTCTTCGCTTCCAAGGGGACCAACTTGATCCTCAACAGCCTGAAGATGAGGATCGAGCCGTTCCCCGTGCCGAAGATCGGCGTCTTCATGAACAAAACCAAGACATATGCTGGCGCGCCGACCAAGGAGAGTGAGTTCTACATGCGCGAGGTCGCGCGAGTCTGCGGACAGGCGGCTCAGTCTCAACGCGTTCAGGCCCGCTTCTTCGACTCCTGGATTCCCGAACGCGTCGGCGTCAAGAGGGCTATCACGGGCGGTGGGGTGCCAGGCGAGTTGGTACAGCCGTTCAAGGACCTGTGGAGTGAAATGATGGGCTACGCTCCATGAGCGAAGACTTCCGTACACCATCTGAGGAACTTCAGCACCTGCTTGGCCAGATTGGTGATGTGAAGGCCGCTCTCCGCGAAATTGCCGGCAGGCTCTCCCGGATCGAACAACACGTCAAGCGGGCCTTTCGCCTGCCGAAGAGCCCGCCGCGCGGTCCAACTAGCCCGCGCCAACCACGCCCCGCTCTGCCGCCTCCTACCTTGAGTTCGTCGGACGCTCTGAAACTCTTCGATGAGCTGCCGCCCCTCCTGGAGAGCCACTGGCGTGAAGGTGTCGAGCGACGTCTGGAGGGCCTTGATATCCCGGACCTGAAGCTCATCGTTCAAGAGCTCGGGGCGCCGTTGCCAAGCAAGCCGTCGAGAAAGGCACTCACTGCCGCCATCTTGGGGCGGGCAAACGAGAGGCTTCTCCTGTCCAGGAACCGCAACATCACCGCCCCGC
This sequence comes from Gammaproteobacteria bacterium, assembly GCA_021324815.1. GTDB lineage: Bacteria > Pseudomonadota > Gammaproteobacteria > JAJPIJ01 > JAJPIJ01 > JAJPIJ01. The sequence goes on along the minus strand of JAJPIJ010000007.1, from coordinate 46,304 downwards.
GGTCCGCGACCGGTGACGCCCCGAAGTCGGCCGACGCGGACGGGACCACGGAGGTGCCACGACGTCGCCCAACAAGCGGATGAAGCTGACGGGCGCCTCGCAGCGGCCGGTGTGGTGCGCCGCCGTCCGGCGCCCGCAGCTTATCCGCAGCGTTAAACGGCGCGGAGGGCGTCGATGATGTTCATGCGCGCGGCGCGCAGCGCCGGCAGGACGCCGCCGGCGAAACCCATCAACAGCGCGAACAGCAACCCTTCGATGATCACGCGGTGGGTCATGGTGAAGGAAAAGGCCAGCTCGGCGAAGGTCTGCCAGTTCATTGTTGAAACGGTGAAGAATTGCAGGAACGAGGCCATCGTGAGCCCGATCACTCCACCGACCAGACTCAGCAGCAGCGATTCCAGCATGAACGCGCTCAGGATATTCCAGCGCCGGAAGCCGATGGCCCGCAACGTGCCGATCTCGGCGGTGCGGTTGGCGACCGAGGCGTACATGGTGATCATCGCGCCGATGATGGCGCCGATGGAGAAGATCGCGCTCAGGATCGTTCCCAGTATCTTCAGGAAATTGGACATCAGCTCCGACTGCCGGGCGTAAAAGCGGGGCTCGCGTTCCGCCTCCACCGTCAGCCGCTGATCGGATTCCAGTTTCCTTTTGACGGCGGCGAAATTGCCGGGATCGGCCAGCCGGAATACGACGGAGGAATACGACTCGCGGCGGAAGATCTGCATCATCTGATCGGCGTCGCCCCACAGCTCCGAGGCGAAGCCGCTGTTGCCGGCGTCAAAAATGCCGACTACGGTCCATTCCTGCTGGCCCAGCCGGATATGCTCGCCCAGTCCCGCGCCGGTGAAGCCCCTGGCGATCTTGTTGCCGGCGACGATCTCGGCGGAGCCGGGCCGGAACATGCGCCCCTGCACGATGTGAACCTGCGGGCGCATGTTGACGCCAGCCGGCGACAGGCCGCGGATGGTGACGTTCGAGGGTTTGTTGGTGCCGCGCTTGGGCAGCACCACCAGTACCACGACTTCCTTCGAGACCAGCCGATCACCATTGGCGTCGTTGCCGATCTCCGGCAGGCTCGCCACCAGCGTGGCTTGATCGCGGTACACCGCGCTCTGGATCTCCGTCTCGGCGGAACGGCGGATGACGACGACATTGTCGTTGCTGCCGGTCTGCACCAGCGTCTTCTCCAATCCCTCGGACAGCATGAGCACCGCGGCGAACACGTACACCACCAGCGCCATGCCCAGCGCCGTCAACGCCGTGGTCAGTTTGCGCACCCACAGGTTGCGGATGATGTAGGACAGCGGAATTCCCATCAGACCATCCCCCGCATGCCTTCGGCGACGGGGGTGCGCACGGCGCGCCAGGCAGGCACCACGCCGGCGACCACGCCGACCAGCAGCGCCGCGCCCGCCGCCATCCATAGCGTCTGCGTTGAGACGTTGAAAATTGGGAACAGCGTGCCGAAACGCGCGCCCACGTCGCGCGCGGTGGGGAAGATGAGCACGATGCCGGCGGCGCCGGCGCTCAAGCTCAACAGCAGCGATTCACCCAGGATGAGGCCGACGATGAAGCGCGCCGTGAAACCCATGGCCTTCAGGATGGCATATTCGGCCCTGCGCTCGCGCGCCGCCATGGCCATGGTGTTGGCCATCACCGCCATGATGATGAGGATGATCAGGAACGACACCGCCTGGATGACCAGCAGGATGGCCTCGGTCATGGCCACGAAACCGAGCTGGAAGGCCTTCTCGGTTTCGGTCAGCGTCTCGGCCAGCGAGTTGGCGAACAGGGCGTCGATACGCTGCGCGATCAACGGCGCATCCTGCGCGTGCTTCAGCCCCACCAGAAAAATGCCGATCTTGTCGGCGTTGTCCGGATTGGTTTTTTTGGTGATTTCGTTCAGGTACTCCCAGTGGAAAAAGAACTGCGTCTCGTCGGTCTTGCTGTCGATGCCGCGATAGATGCCCTCGATGACGAAGTCCCAGGTGCCGGGATAGATGGTGCCCTGAAGCGGGATGAGATCGCCGATCTTCCAGCCGTACTGGGCGGCGGTCTTGCGGCCCACGATGACGCCGCGCCGGTCGAGCAGGAATGACTTCAACTCCTCCGGCGGCACGACGAATTCCGGATACAGTTCGAAATAGGTGCGCCCGTCCACGGCGAACTGCGGGAAGAAATTCTTCTTGTCGATGTAGATGCCGCCGAACCACTCGGCGTAGCTGACCTTGGAAACGCCGTCGAGCTGGCGAATCTTGTTCAGGTAATGCAGCGGCAGCGGAAAGACCAGAGAGTTCTTGTTGCGCGTCACCAGCCGCGAGCTGGAGGACGCCTCCACACCCGCGTACCAGGCGTCGACGGTCGTGCGCAAGAGGCCGAAGGCGGTGATGGCGACGACGATGCCGACGGCCGTCAGCAGGCTCCGCAGCGGATGGCGGAAGAGGTTGCGAAAAATCAGGCGCAGCAGGTAGGTCATGCCTCAGACCGCGGCGGGCGCGGGCTGATCCGCGTCGTTCAGCACGCCCTTGTCGAGATGACGGATGACATGGGCGTGATCAGCGGCCAGCTGGTCGTGCGTGACCATGACGATGGTCTTGCCCAGGCTGCCGTTGAGCGAGGCGAGCAGATCGAGGATCTCGTGGGCCGAGACGCGATCGAGGTCGCCGGTCGGCTCATCGGCGATGATGAGCGTCGGATCAGTGACCAGCGCGCGGGCGATGGCCACCCGCTGCTGCTGCCCGCCGGAGAGTTGCGAGGGATAGTGCTCGCTGCGATCGGTGAGCCCGACCAGGTCCAGCACCATTTCGACGTGCTCGCGGCGCTGCCGCCGCGACAGGCTGGTCAGCAGCAGCGGCAGCTCGACGTTCTCGAACGCCGTTAGCACCGGCATGAGATTGTAGAACTGGAACACAAAGCCGATGTTTTCCGCCCGCCATTGCGCCAGCGCCGACTCGGAGAGCGTGGTGATGTCCACGCCGGCGATGCGCAGCTCGCCGCTGTCGGGCCGGTCGATGCCGGCGATGATGTTGAGCAGCGTCGACTTGCCCGATCCCGAAGGCCCCATGAGGGCGACGAAACTGCCCTCGTAGATCGTGAGGTCGAGATTCATCAATACGTGCACCTCCTGATCGCCCCGCCGGTAGGACTTGCACAAGCCGCGAATCTCGACGACCGGGGTCATGATTGCGGCAGTTTCACGCGCATGCCGTCGTGCAGTTTGGCGGGCGGCTTCAGCACCACCTTGTCGCCGGGGTTGAGGCCCTGTTCGATCACCACCATGTCGCCGATGCGCTCGCCGCCGGCCATTACCGGCACTTCACGAGCCACGTCTCCGTCCAGGCGGTACGCGAGGCTGCGACCGTCGCGCGTCACGACGGCGTCCGCCGGCACCGCCGTGCGCGGCTTCTGATCCTCCGCCGTCAGCGCGCGGCTCAGGAAGGCCACCCGCGCGCTCATGTCGGGGAGGATGCGTGGATCGGGATCGACAAATTTCACCTTGACCAGCACCGTGGCCTTGGCGCGATCCACCGTCGGCACGATGGCGTGCACCTCGCCGCGCAGGCGCCGCTCGGGCAGCGCATCGAGCTGGATCTCGCAGGGTTGCCCGACGCGGACCTTGCTCAGGTTGGATTCGGAGACATCGGCCTCCACCTGCAGCGTGCTCATGTCCGCCATCGACACCACGGCGCCCTTGGATTGGTTCGCCGAGGCGAACGGCGCCACCACGTCGCCGACGTCGGCGTGCTTGGAGAGGATGACGCCGTCGAACGGCGCCCGGATCAGGGTGTACTCCACCGCCACCCTGGCCTCCTCATAGGCTGCCTCCGCCGCCGCCACCTGCGCCTGCGCGGACGTCAGGGTCGCGGCGGCGGCGGCGACGGCCGCCTCGCTGCTCGCGACGTTGGCCACGGCCTTGTCCCTGCGCGCCAGCGCAGCGTCGTAAAATTCCGGCGTGACGAATTTTCTTTCGACCATGGCGCGGGCGCGCTTCAGCGCGTTCTCCGCGTCCTGCAACTCCGCGCGCGCCTCCGCCACCCGCGCCCGGCTTTCGCGCTGCCGCGCTTCGCTTTCGATCACGACCGCCTTGGCGGCCTCGACGTTGGCGCGGTTGCGCTCCATGACCGCCACCACGTCCTGATTCTCCAGCCGGGCGATGACTTGATCCTTCTTGACCACACTGCCCGCCTCCACGTCAAGCGCCTGCAGCCGGCCGGTGGCCTTGGAGGCGACGTCGGCCTTGGTCTGCGGCACGACGTAGCCGGTGGCGTTGAACAGCGAGAGCGCCTGCGAGGGATAGGCCGTCACCACGCCGCCGACTTCCACGTCCGGCCGCGGCTGCAACAGATTGAGCCGGACAGCGGCAACATATCCGCCCACGCCGATCGCCACCAGGACGAGCAGTAACATCAGGCGCCGGATGCCATTGCTGCGGCGCGATGAGATGGCGCCGTGCCTGCCGCCGCGCTCTATTCTCAGCTTGCTCAAGTCTTCCACGGGGCTATTGTGGCCGTTTTTCCGGTGAAATATCAAAAAGCTGGGGACGAATCCGGGGGTGAATTGACGTATATGCAAGAGCGTGCTAGAAGAGAGTTTGTGGCGCGGAAAAGGTGGCGCTGGCACTTTCCCATCCCACTCCGCCTCGAATGAGGCGAAACAGGCGGAACCCGAGGGCAATATCCCGGCATAGATGCCTGTCAACACGTGGGTGATGGCTGGAGACATCCGGCCGTCCTGGTATCCCCAAACGCAGGGTTTGACGACACATGGCTGAAACCATGCTGCTGGTTGCTGGCAGAACCAGCAAACAAGGGACGTCCTTAAGCGCCGGCAAGCTCAAGGAGGAATATCTCGGCGTGACCTCCACGGTCGAGATGAACGCCGACGACATGACGCGAATGGGCCTCAAGGATGGCGATGCCGTGCGGCTGCGCACCTCGGTGGGCGAAACCGTGGTGCAATGCAAGGGCCGCAAGGCCACCGACCTGCCGGCCGGCATGCTGTTCATCGCCTATGGTCCGCCCTCCTCCCAGCTCATGGGCAGCGACACCGCCGGCAGCGGCATGCCGCTGTCCAAGAACTTCACGGTACAGGTCGAAAGGGCGGCCTGAGATTCCTCAAGGAAATCCCGCCGCCGGACAAGATATAGCGAGGTCCCGACATGGCAGAAAACATCCGCACCGTCGAACACGCCACCTGCACCTTCTGCGGCTGCGTGTGCGACGACATGAATCTGACGGTGGACCTGGACAAGCATTGCATCACCAAGGCCGAGAACGCCTGCGTGCTGGGCAAGGCCTGGTTCGCGGAGCACACGATTGAAAACCGCCCGGCGGCGACCATCGACGGCAGGGAGGTCGGCGTGGATGAAGCGGTCGAGGAGGCCGCCCGCATCCTGGTCAACGCGCGTTTCCCGATCATCTACGGCCTGAGTGACACGACCTGCGAGGCGCAGCGCGAGGCGCTGGCCATCGGCGACCTGATCCACGGCACCATCGACACCACCACCTCCGTCTGCCACGGCCCCTCCGGCATCGCCTTTCAGGGCGTCGGCGAAAGCACGATGACGCTGGGCGAGGTCAAGAACCGCGCTGATCTCGTGATCTTCTGGGGCGGCAATCCGGGCGAGGCGCACCCGCGCCTGTTCAGCCGCTATGCCGTCACCACCAAGGGCATGTATATCCCCAACGGCAAGAAGGATCGCTACATCGTGTCCGTGGACGTGCGCCGCACGCAGAGCACCCCCGTCGCCAACTTGTTCATCCAGGTGAAGCCGGGCGCGGATTTCGAACTGCTGTGGGCGCTGCGGGCGCTGGTCAGGGGCCGGCGGCTGGATCCGTCGGTGGAGGAGCGCACCGGCGTCAAGCTGGATACGATGAAGCAGCTCGTGGAGCGCATGAAGACCTGCCGCTATGGCGTGCTGTTCTTCGGCATGGGACTGACCATGACCCGCGGGCGGCATTTCAACTCCGGCGCCCTGCTCGCGCTCGCCACCGACCTGAACGAGTTCACCCACTTCGTGGCCAAGCCCGTGCGCGGGCACGGCAACGTCACCGGCGCCGACAACGTCGTGTCCTGGACCACGGGGTATCCGTTCGGCGTGAACTTAAGCCGCGGCTATCCGCGCTTCAATCCCGGCGAATTCACCACCGTGGACACGCTGTCCCGCGGCGACGCCGACGCCGCGCTCATCATCGCCAGCGATCCCGCCGCCAATTTCCCGAAGGCGGCGATCGAGCACCTGCACCGCATCCCCGTGATCGCCCTGGACCCCAAGGCCACGGAGACCGGCAAACTGGCGCGCGTGGCCTTTTGCACCGCCACTTACGGCATCAACGTCGGCGGCACCGTCTACCGTATGGACGACGTGCCGATCACCCTGCGCCCCGCCTTCGAATCGCCTTACCCGAGCGATCAGGAAGTATTGACGGCCATCAAAAACCGCGTGCGTGAGTTGCTGAACAAAAAGGCCAAGCCGAAGGAAGCCCGCAAAGCAGCCTGAACACGCCGCCGTTCCCATAACAACAATAAAATCCGTCCATCGTCATGCCAGACACACTTCGCATCGTCAACGGCAGGGTTTACGACCCCGCCAACGGCATTGACGGCGAGGTGCGGGACATCTGCATCAGCGACGGCAGGATCGTCGCCAGCCTGCCGCAGGACGCGCCCCGCCTGGACGTCAATGGCATGGCGATCCTGCCTGGCGGCGTCGACATCCACTGCCACATCGCCGGCGCCAAGGTGAATCTCGCGCGCAAACTGCAGCCCGAGGACCACCGCCGCGATCCGCACCCGAGCACGGCGGTGACGCGATCCGGCACCGGCGGCATCGTGCCGTCGACCTTCGCGACGGGCTATCGTTACGCGGCGCTCGGTTACACCACGGCCATGGAGGCCGCCGTTCCACCATTGGCCGCCCGCCACGTGCTGGAGGAGCTGCACGATACGCCCGTCATCGACAAGGGTTTCTACGTCCTGCTGGCCAACAACGTGTTCCTGCACCGCCTGCTGCGGGAGGGCCGCAGGGAGGAATTCCGCAACGCGGTGGCCTGGTGGATCAACGCCGCCAAGGCCTATGCCGTCAAGCTGGTCAACCCCGGCGCGGACGAGCTGTGGAAGGGGCAGCGCAACACCAACATCTCCAGCATCGATCAGACCGGCACGGGCATCGATCTCACCCCGCGCCAGATCATCCGCAGTTTCATCGACGTCGTCGAGGAGCTCGGCCTGCCGCACCCCGTGCACATCCATTGCAACAACCTCGGTCACAGCGGCAACTGGCAGACGACCCTGGAGACGATGCGCACGGCGGGCGAAAGCCGCCTGCACATGGCCCACATCCAGTTCCACAGCTACGGCGGCGAGCCGGGGAAAAACCCGACGTCGAAAGGCCCCGAGATTGCCGAGTACATCAACACGCATCCCAACATCACCACCGACGTGGGGCAGGTGATGTTCGGCAAGGCCACCGCCATGACCGCCGACGCCCCGCTCGGCTACATGCTGCGCAACATCAGTCACAACAAGTGGATCAACGCCGATGTCGAATGCGAGAGCGGCTGCGGCATCGTGCCGTTCACCTACCAGGAGAAGGTGTACGTGCATGCCCTGCAATGGGCCATCGGGCTGGAGTTGTTCCTGCTGTCGAAGGATCCCTGGCGCATCATGCTGTCGACCGATCACCCGAATGGCGGCTCCTTCCTGAAGTACCCGCGCCTCATCCGGCTGCTCATGGACCGCGATTTCCGCAACGAGGAGATCCAAAAGGTCAACCCGCGGGCGATCAAGAAGACGGTGCTGCTCGACAACCTCGACCGGCAGTATACGCTGAACGAGATCGCCATCATCACGCGCGCCGCCCCCGCGCGGGCGCTGGGCTTGAAGCACAAGGGCCACCTGGGCGCCGGCGCCGACGCCGACATCACCATCTACGAGGAGAACGCCGACAAGGAGCGCATGTTCAACGCCCCGCGCTACGTCATCAAGGATGGCCGCATGATCATCGCGGATTATGAATTCCGGACCGATCACGAGGGCCGCCTGCTGCACGTGGCGCCGGCCTACGATGCGGCGATTGAGCAAAAGCTGCACCCCTTCTTCGACGATTATTACTCCATCGAATTCGCCAACTATCCGGTGGCGGACAGCTACCTGCACCACCACGAGATCGTCCCGCCGGTCAAGGCGGCGGTGTAAGTCATGCGTTTGGGATCCACCGACATCATTGACACCTTCGCCGAGGCCTTTGCGATGTGGGGGACGCGGATCGTCATCACCGCCGAGACGCCGGCATGGGCGCTGGCCGCGGCGCGGTCGGTGACGGGCTTCGCCACCTCGGTGATCGGCTGCAAATGCGAGGCGGGCATCGAGCGCGAGGTCCCGGCGGAGGAGACGCCCGATCGACGCCCGGGCATCAGCGTGCTGCTGTTCTCCACCAGCGCCGAAAGCGTCGGCAAGCGGCTGGTGGAGCGCATCGGCCAGTGCGTGCTCACCTGCCCCACCACCGCCTGCTACAACGGCCTGCCTGCGGAACAGACGGTCGTGGTTGGCGGCCTGCTGCGATACTTCGGCGACGGTTATCAAATCTCCAAGGTGCTCAACGGCCGCCGGCTGTGGCGCATTCCGGTGATGGACGGCGAATTCGTCATCGACGAGCGCTTCGGCATCCAGCCCGCCGTTGGCGGCGGCAACCTGCTGTTGTGCGGCCCGGACGCCGCCGCCACGCTGAAGGCGGCGGAGGCCGCGGTGGCGGCGATGCGGAAGGTGCCCGGCGCCATTCTGCCGTTTCCCGATGGCGTGGTGCGCAGCGGCAGCAAGCCGGGTTCCAGATACAAATCGCTCATGGCGTCCACGAACGACGCCTACTGCCCCACATTGCGCGGTTTCGCCAACGGGACACAACTGCCCGCCGGCGTTCGTTGCGTCCTGGAGATCGTCATCGACGGACTCGATCTTGCCGCCGTCGAAAACGCCATGCGCGCGGGGTTGGAGGCCGCCGCGCGGCAGAACCTGGTGCAGATCTCCGCCGGCAACTACGGCGGCAACCTGGGGCAGTACAAGATTGCGCTGCGCGATCTGATCGCGGCGGCGCCGGCGGCCGTGGCATGAGCCTGACCCTGGCATTGCGCGTCGCGCCGCAGGTGCCGATGGAGGCCGAGGCGCTGACGTTCGACCGCGTCGCGGATTTGAGTGAATCCGACATCGCGGCATTGCCCCTCCTCCACGGCAATGAAAAGGCGGCCGTCGGGGATTTTTTCAAGGTGTCGGGCAGGGCCAATGGGGAGGTCCATCTGGAAGGCGATCTCGGCAGGGTGAAATATCTCGGCGCCGGCATGAGCCGCGGGCGGCTCGTCATTCACGGCAACGCCGGCATGCACCTGGGATCGGCGATGATCGGCGGCGAGATCCTTGTCAAGGGCAACGCCGGCGACTGGGTCGGTCCGGAGATGTTGGGCGGCAGGATCATCATCACCGGCAATGCGGGCCACATGGTGGGCAGCGCGCACCGCGGCGGCACCATCGGCATGCGCGGCGGCGAGATCATCATTCACGGCAACGCCGGCAACGAAACCGGCAACGGCATGCGCAACGGCCTCATCGCGATCGGGGGCAACAGCGGCGATTTCACCGGCGTCAACATGCGCGCCGGCACGATCATGGCGCTGGGCGGTCTCGGCTGGCGCAGCGGCGCGGGCATGGTGCGCGGCTCCATCGTTTCCATGCAGCCGGCGGAACTGCTGCCCACCTTCAGCTACGACTGCGACTACCGGCCGGTGTACCTGCGATTGTACCTGTTGTACCTGCGCGAACTCGGCATGGCCGTCGAGGACGCCTGGATCGAGGGGGAATACCGGCGCTACAGCGGTGACTCGGTGGAATTGAACCGCGGCGAGATACTGCTGCTCAACCGCCAGAAGCTTTCATAACCACAGGGGGACTCCGATGACAACCTTGGTCACAGACAACTGCCAGAGATGCCGCTTCACGGATTGCGTGACGGTCTGCCCCGTCGCCTGCTTCCACGGCGACGCGGAAATGCTGTATATCGACCCGAACGTCTGCATCGACTGCGGCGCCTGCGTGCCGGAATGCCCGGTCCACGCCATCTATGAGGAGAAGGATCTTCCCGACGACAAGCGGCACTGGATCGCCATCAACGCCGAGCGGGCGCCCAATCTGCCCGTGGTCGAAGAAAAACAGGAGCCCCTGCCCACCGCCGAGGCCCGCAAGAAGGAACTCGGTTACTAGAACTGACGATATGTCCATGCTAGGTTCCGCCGAACGCCCCCTGCGGGTTGCGGTCGTGGGCAGCGGCCCGAGCGGCTTTTATGCCACCGAGGCCCTGCTCAAGTCCGGCAGGACCGTGCAGATTGACATGTACGAACGGCTGCCCGTCCCCTACGGACTGGTGCGCAGCGGCGTGGCGCCCGATCATCCCAAGTTGAAGCAGGCCATCCTGGTCTATGACAAGATCGCCCGCTCGCCCGCCTTCCGTCTCATCGGCAACGTCACCATCGGCCGCGACCTCACGGTCGAGGAACTGCGCGGCGCCTACCACGCCGTCATGTTCACCTGCGGGGCGGAGGCCGATCGCCGCCTGGGCATACCCGGCGAGGACCTGCCGGGCAGCCACACGGCCACCGAGTTCGTCGGCTGGTACAACGGTCATCCCGATTACCGCGATCTCTCCTTCGACCTGTCGCAGGAAGTCGCGGTGATCATCGGCCAGGGCAACGTCGCCGCGGATGTCTGCCGCATCCTCGCCAAGACCGTCGACGAACTGAAGCACACCGACATCGCCGAGCACGCGCTGGAGGCGCTGTCGCGAAGCCGCATTCGTGAAATCCACGTCATCGGCCGCCGCGGTCCCGCCCAGGCCAAATTCACCAACAAGGAACTGCGCGAACTGGGCGAGCTGGCCGATGCGGCCGCCGTCATCGATCCCGCCGACCTCGTCCTCAACCCGGAGAGCGAGGCGGAACTGGCGGACAAGAACAACGACGTCAGCGCCAAGAACGTGGAAATTTTCCGGGGCTTTGCCGTCCCGTCCGGATCGACAAAACGTCGCCGCGTTCATTTCCATTTTTTCAAAAGCCCGGTCGAACTTCGCGGCCGGGAGAGGCTTGCATCGATCGTGCTCGAAAAAAACCGGCTGGAAGGGCCGCCGTTCAACCAGTCCGCGCGCGGCACCGGGGAAAAGATGGAGCTCCAATGCGGGCTTCTGTTCCGCAGCATAGGGTACAAGGGCAGGCCCATTCCTGGCCTCGTATTTGACGAGCGCAAGGGCATTCTGCCGAACGACAACGGCCGGCTGCGAGACGGCAACGGCGTGATACCCGGGCTGTACTGCGCCGGCTGGATCAAGCGCGGACCGACGGGGATCATCGGCACCAACCGGGCCGACAGCGTGGCCACCGTGAATTCACTGCTCGCCGATCTGGAGCAACTTGACGACACGGGAGACAAGCAGGGCGCGGACGCGCTTTACCCGTTGCTGGAAAAACGCGGCGTCAAATACATCGGCTTCCAGGACTGGTTGAAAATCGACGCCGCGGAAATCAATCGCGGCCGGCCCAAGGGCAAACCCCGCGAAAAATTCACCCGCATTGCGGAGATGCTGGAAGCCCTGCAGTCGTAAATCAACGGCGTGGGGCCGCCGCTGTTCAGGCATCACTTGACAACCCCCGCAGCCTCCGCCGGCACGAAGCCGTGCAGGCCGGGGATGAAATTCACGCCAATCACGGCGCTTCAAGCCTGTCAAGGGCTTGATTGCAAATCGGGTCCCCGCAATTCATGAAAAGTTTGGCGGGAGTGGCCGTTCCATGTTAATTTTTGCGCCGCAGGATAAGTGTGCAGGCTTGAAACCAAGCCATACCGTTGTCCGCGGCCAGCCCTTCTATCCATTCACATTCACACAGATGATGACCGAAACTGTTCAAGATTCGCGGTCTCCATCCGCCGCGCGGCGGTCTTTCAAGTCCGTCACCTGCCCGTTTTGCAGCCTGCTGTGCGATGACATGAACATCGAAAGCAGGCACGGCAGGTTGCGCGTCGAATCGGTGCGTTGTCCGCGCGCCGTGACCGGTTTTGAGCGCCCCTCGCCGCCGGCGTCTGCGCGCGTGGACGGCGTGGAGGTCGATCTGCACGAGGCGATCACGACCGCCGCGAAGCTGCTGAAGTCCTCCCGCCAGCCGCTGTTCGGCGGCCTGGCGACCGATGTCGACGGCATGCGCGCCGCGCTGGCGCTGGCCGATCGCACCGGGGGCATCGTCGATCACATGCTGGGCGACGGCATCTATCGCAATGTCCTCGCCATGCAGGATCGGGGCTGGATGATGACGACGCTCTCCGAGCTGCGCAATCGCGCCGATCTCATCGTTTTCGCCGGCACGGACGTGATCTCGGACCATCCGCGCTTCTTCGAACGCTTCGTCTGGAACAAGGAGTCGATGTTCGATCTGGACACCGGCGGGCGCGAGATCATCTATCTCGGCCGCGGCCTCGACGCCGGCGCCGGCGTGAGTCCGCAGGGGCGCCAGCCATGGCATCTCAAAAATGATCCGCAACGCCTGGGGGAGATCATTTCCGCCGCCCGGGCGGCGCTCGCCGGCAATCCCCTGCAGGCAAAAACCGTGGCCGGCGTCAGGACCCGCGAGGTGAACAGGCTGGTCAGCAGGCTCAAGGCCGCAAAATACCCCGTCATCGTCTGGTCGCCGCCGCGGCTCGATTTTCCCGCGGCGGACATCACCATCGCCGGTCTTTGTGAATTCATCAAGGAGCTGAACCAATTCACCCGCTGCTCGGGCCTGGCGCTGGGCGGCAATGAAGCCGCGGCCACCGCCGGCGCGGTTTGCACATGGCAGAGCGGCTACCAGTTGCGCGTGAATTTCGGCCCGGGCCATCCGGAGTTCGATCCCGTCCGCAACGCCACCGGCCGACTGCTGGCAAACGGCGAGGTGGACGCCCTGCTGTGGATTTCCAGTTTCGATCCCGCCATCCGCCCGCCGCAATCCGCCATCCCCACGATTCTCCTGACGCCTCCCCCGGAGGAATTCGATCGCGTTTATTCCGTGTACATTCCGGTGGGGGTGCCGGGCGTCGATCACGCGGGCCAGATGTGCCGGGTGGACACCGTGGTGTCGCTGCCGCTGCGCAAGCTCCGGGACACCACGCTGCCCAGCGCGGCCATGGTCATGCAAATGCTGCTGAAACTTCTCTGAGGTCCGCCCGCGCATGCTCACCAGATTGTCAGGCGGCACCGTTTACGACCCCATGAACGGCGTGAATGGCGAGCAACGCGACATCTACATTCGCGACGGCCGCATCGCGCCGCCGCCCGCGGATCCGGAAACCGCGGCCGTCAATCTTGATTTGCGCGGCAAGGTGGTGATGGCGGGGGCCATCGATCCGCACACCCATATCGGCGGCGGCAAGGTCAATATCGCCCGCGCCCTCCTGCCCGAGGACCACCGGCCGGACCCCGTGCCGCGCACCACGATTACTCGTTCCGGCGTGGGACATGCGGCGCCCTCGACGCAGGCCACCGGCTATCGCTACGCGGAGATGGGCTACACGGCCTGTTTCGAGCCGGCCATGCTGCCGGCCAACGCCCGCCAGGCGCACATGGAAATGGCCGATATCCCCATCATCGACAAGGGCGCCTACGTGATGCTGGGCTCGGATGATTTTCTGCTGCGCATGCTGGCCGCCGGGAAAAGCCAGCGCGAAATCAACGACTACGTCGCCTTCACCATCACCGCGGCGCAGGCGCTGGCCGTCAAAGTGGTCAACCCCGGCGGCATCAGCGCCTTCAAGTTCAACCAGCGCAGCCTCGATCTGGATGAGAAGCACGCCCATTACGGCGTGACGCCGCGACAGATCCTGCACACACTGGCGCGCGCTGTCCATGAACTTGGCGTGCCGCACCCACTGCATGTGCACGGCTGCAACCTGGGCGTCCCGGGCAACGTCGAGACAACGCTGAAAACCATCGCCGGCGTCGAAGGTCTGCCGCTGCATCTGACCCACATCCAGTTCCACAGCTACGGCACCGAGGGCGACCGGAAATTCTCCTCCGGGGCCGCCCGCATCGCCGGGGCGGTGAACCGCAACCCCAACATCTCCGTGGACGTGGGCCAGATCATGTTCGGCCAGACCGTCACCGCCTCCGGCGACAGCATGGCGCAGTACCGGAACCATGCCCACGCCCATCCCAAAAAATGGGTGTGCATGGACATCGAGTGCGACGCGGGCTGCGGCGTGGTGCCGTTCCGCTACCGCCATCAGAAATTCGTCAATGCCCTGCAATGGGCCATCGGTCTGGAGATCTTCCTGCTTGTCGATGATCCCTGGCGCGTCTTCCTGACCACGGATCATCCCAATGGCGCGCCGTTTACGAGCTACCCGCATCTGATCCGGCTGTTGATGGACAGAAGCTTCCGCAACGAATGTTTTGCGACGCTGCACCCCGACGCGCAGAAAATGTCGACGCTGGGAAGTCTCACCCGTGAATACTCACTGTATGAAATCGCCATCATGACGCGCGCCGCCCCCGCGAAAAGCCTGGGGTTGACCGATCGCGGCCACCTGGGCGCGGGCGCCGCGGCCGACATTACCGTGTACACGCCGCATGCCGACCGGCAGCGCATGTTCGAAAAACCGGACTATGTCTTCAAGGATGGCGAGCTCGTGGTGAAAAACGGCCGCATCACCAGGGTCGTCGACGGCGCCACCCACACGCTGCGCCCCGCTTATGACAGGGGCATCGAGAAATCCCTGCGTGAATACTTTGATCGTTACATGACGATGCGACTGGACAACTTCCGCCTCAGTGACGCCGAGATCGAAAACGACGGCCGCGGGCGTCTCATCGTGCATCGGGGGCGCGCGGCATGAAGATCAACGGCGTGGAAATAGACAACACCTTCGCCGAGGCGTTTCCCATGAAGGCGACGCGCCTCATCATCACCGCCATGTCGTACAAATGGGCCTACCGGGCGGCGAACTCCCTGACGGGATTCGCCTCCTCCATCATCGGCTGCGGCTGCGAGGCGGGCATAGAGTACGAGATCAACGAGCGCCATACCCCCGACGGCCGGCCCGGCATTTCCGTGCTCATCTTCGCCACCTCCACCAGGCAGCTCGCGGAACAGGTGCTGAAGCGCGTCGGCCAGTCCGTCATGACCACCGCCACCGCCGCCTGTTACTCCGGGCTGCACACCGCCGATCGCATCCCGCTCGGCAAAAGCCTGCGTTTCTTCGGCGACGGCTACCAGATTTCCAAGCTGGTGGACGGCACGCGCTACTGGCGCGTGCCGGTGATGCACGGCGAATTCATGTGCGAGGAAAGCACCGGCGTCACCGACGCCATCGGCGGCGGCAATTTTCTGGTATTCGCCAAGAGTTCGCGCCACGGACTCGCCGCCTGCGAGAAGGCCGTCAAGGCGATGAAAAAGGTGCGCGGCGCGGTGACGCCGTTCCCGGGGGGCGTGGTGGGCTCCGGCTCGAAGGTGGGCTCCAAATACAAGTTCATGAACACCTCGACCAACCATCTCTATTGCCCCACGCTCAAGGGCAGGGTTCCGGATTCCGCGCTTTCCGAAAAAGTCGGATCGGTGCTGGAGATCGTGATCGACGGGCTGGACAAGGACGCGATTACGGAGGCCATGCGCACCGGCATCGAGGTGACGTGCTCGTTCGGACCCCGGCGGGGCATCTACCGGATCAGCGCCGGTCATTACGGCGGCAAGCTCGGTCCCCACCACTTTCACCTGCACAAAATTCTCAAATGAAGCCACTCACACTCACCCTGAAGGAACCGCCGTCACAGCGCGTGGAACTTTCCGCGTTGATTCCGGACCGACTATCAGGGATGCGCCGCAGCGCCATCGCGGCAATCAGATTGCAGTGCGGCAATCGCAAGGTGAAGGTGGGCGATCTTTTCTCGTTGAGCGGCGGGGATGCGAGCCAGTTGCAATTGCGCGGCGATCTTGGAAAGTTCGACGGCATCGGCGCGGCAATGGCTGCCGGTGTCATCACCGTGCGCGGCCGCGTCGGTCATCAACTGGGCGCGGCCATGCGCGGCGGACGAATCATGGTCCACGGCGACGCGGGCGACTGGCTCGGCGCGAACATGCACGGCGGCCGGATTGAAGTCCGCGGCTGCGCCGGCAATCAAGTCGGCGGCGGGCTGCCGGGCGACGCCCACGGCATGGACGGCGGCACCATACTGATTGCCGGAAATGCCGGAATGCGCGTCGGCGACCGCATGCGACGCGGCATTGTCGTCGTCAAGGGCGACACCGGCGATTACTGCGGCGCGCGGATGCTGGCCGGCACCATCGTGGTGTTCGGAAATGCCGGGGATTTTGCCGGCGCCGGGATGAGACGCGGCACCGTGATCCTGATCCGCAAACCGGAGCGGCTGCCGGCCTCGTTCAACTACTGTGGAATACTGAAGATGCAGTTTTTGCGCATCCTGTTTCATCATTTGACGCGCGAGTATCCCAATCTTCCGGAACTCAGGGGACGCGGGCCGCTATGCGACAGGTATTGCGGCGATCTGGCCACCGGCGGCAAGGGCGAGCTCATGATCCTCCGCGCCTCCTACCCCTACTGAGCGGACAGCCATGGGCAGAGGCGCGAACGGCACTTCGGGAAGACGGGCACGGGGGCGGACTGTGGATCCGCAGGTGCTGGCGGAGATCCGCGAGTTGCTGGGCGACGCGCCGCGGCGGCGCGACCTGCTCATCGAGCATTTGCACAAAATCCAGGATCACTTCAAGCACATCTCGGCGGCGCACATCACCGCGCTGGCCGGGGAGATGAAGCTGTCCACCGCCGAGGTCTACGAGGTGGCGACCTTCTATCATCATTTTGATGTAATCAAAGAAAATGATCAGCCGCCGCCGAAACTGACGGTGCGCGTCTGCGATTCCATCTCCTGCGACATCGCCGGCGCGGGCGCCCTCCTGCAGAGCCTGAAAAAGGCATTTGGGCCCGGCGTGCGGGTCAAATCCGCGCCCTGCGTGGGCCGCTGTGAGGCGGCGCCGGTGGCGGTCGTCGGAACCAATCCCATAGATCGCGCCTCCACCGACGATGTGGTGAAAGCCGTGAAGGACGGCGCGCATGCGGCGTCGGCGCCTGACTGCATCACTTATGCGCAATACCAGTCCACGGGCGGCTATCAAACGCTGCGCGACTGCGTCGGGGGCCGCCGGAAGGTGGAGGACGTCATCAAGGCCCTCGAGGACTCCAACCTGCGCGGCCTGGGCGGCGCCGGTTTTCCCGCCGGCCGCAAGTGGCGCATTTTGCGCGAGCAGCCCAAACCGCGCCTGATCGCCGTCAACATCGACGAAGGCGAACCGGGCACCTTCAAGGATCGCTTTTACCTCGAGCGCGATCCGCACCGCTTTCTGGAGGGCATGTTGATCGCCGCCTGGGCCATCGAATGCGACGACGTCTACCTCTACCTGCGCGATGAATACGCCGGCGTGCGCCAGGCCCTGACGCGTGAACTCCGGCTGCTCAAGGCCGCGCCGCCCTGCCCGCTGCCAAAAACCATCGAGCTGCGGCGGGGCGCCGGCGCCTACATCTGCGGCGAGGAATCGGCGATGATCGAATCCATCGAGGGCAAGCGCGGCATGCCGCGCCTGCGCCCGCCCTACGTCGCCCAGGTCGGCCTGTTCGGAAGGCCGACGCTCGAACACAACATGGAAACGCTGTACTGGGTGCGCGACATTCTTGAGAAGGGCGCGGCCTGGTTCACCTCGCACGGTCGCCATGGCCGCAGGGGGCTGCGATCGTTTTCAGTCAGCGGCCGCGTCAACAAGCCCGGCGTGCACCTGGCACCCGCGGGCATCACCGTCCGCGAGTTGATCGACGAATACTGCGGCGGCATGCTGCCCGGTCACGAATTTTACGGCTACTTTCCCGGCGGGGCCTCCGGCGGCATCCTGCCCGCAAGTCTCGGCGACGTTCCACTGGATTTTGACACGCTGAACTCCTACGGCTGCTTCATCGGCTCCGCGGCGATCATCATCCTCTCGGACAAGGACAGCGCCCGCGCCGCCGCCCTGAACGCCATGCGCTTCTTCGAGGACGAGTCCTGTGGCCAGTGCACGCCCTGCCGGGTGGGCACCGCCAAGGCGGTGAAACTGATGCAAAGGCAGGACTGGGACTTCAATCTGCTGGAGGAGCTCTCGCAGGTGATGATCGACGCCTCCATCTGCGGTCTGGGCCAGGCGGCGCCCAACCCCCTGCGATGTGCGGTAAAATATTTTCCTCAGGAATTCAAGCGAGGCGGAAAGTAGCATGGCGGCGAATCCGCAATATCTGGGCAGTCCCCGGACCGTGCCCTTTACGCTGGACGGCAGAAACATCGAGGCCCTGCCCGGCGAGACCATCCTCCAGGCCGCCGAACGGGCCGGGGTGTACATCCCGCGTCTGTGTTACAAGGAGGGCTACCGGCCGGACGGCAACTGCCGCGCCTGCATGGTGGAGATCAAGGGCGAGCGGGTGCTGGCGCCGTCTTGCTGCCGCCAGCCCAGTACGAACATGGAAGTGCGCGCCAACTCAGAGCGCGCGGTGCATTCGCAAAAAATGGTGCTGGAATTGCTGCTGTCCGACATGCCCGGCCAGGGCAAATCACCGTACAGTTTGCGATCTGAACTCGACGTCTGGGCGGAGAAAATGGGCGTGCGGCGTCCCCGCTTCGAGGGACGCCACCAGCCCGCTCCGGACCTCAGCAACCCGGCCATCGCCGTGAACCTCGACGCCTGCATCCAGTGCACGCGCTGCGTGCGCGCCTGCCGCGAGGAACAGGTCAACGACGTGATCGGCTATGCCTTCCGGGGCCGGCACGCCGAGATCGTCTTCGACATCCGGGACCCGATGGGGGAGAGCAGCTGTGTCAGCTGCGGAGAATGCGTGCAGGCCTGTCCCACCGGCGCCCTGATGCCGGCCAACAACGCCGGCCTTGCCAGAATCGACAGGCGGGTTGATTCCACCTGCCCCTACTGCGGCGTGGGTTGCCTGCTGGCCTTCAACGTCAGCGGCAATCGCATCATGCACGTGGACGGTCGTGACGGTCCGGCCAATCACAGCCGCCTGTGCGTCAAGGGGCGTTACGGCTTCGATTACATTCACCACCCGCAACGGCTGACCCGTCCCCTCATCCGCCGTCCGGACAGACCCAGGACCGCGGCGTTGATCCCACCCGCGAAAATGATGGAATACTTCCGTGAAGCCGGCTGGGAGGAGGCGCTTGATGTCGCCGCCGCCGGACTGAAGGCCATCCGCGATGCGTACGGACCGGGTGCGCTGGCCGGTTTCGGCAGCGCCAAGGGCAGCAACGAGGAGGCCTATCTGTTCCAGAAACTGGTGCGCGCCGGCTTCGGCACCAACAACGTCGACCACTGCACGCGCCTGTGCCACGCCTCCTCCGTGGCCGCGCTGCTCGAGGGCATAGGCTCCGGCGCCGTCTCCAACCAGGTCGCCGACGGCACGGCACAGGCGGATGTCATCATCGTCATCGGCGCCAACCCCACGGTCAATCACCCGGTGGCGGCCACCTTCATGAAAAATGCCGCCAAGGCCGGCAAGAAACTCATTGTCATCAGTCCGCAGGTGCCGGAGCTCGCCCGCCACGCCGCTTACTTCCTGCAAATTCGCCCCGGCGGCGACGTCGCGCTGCTCAACGCGATGATGAACGTCATCATCACTGAAGGTCTGCAAAACGACGCCTACATCTCCAGGTACACCGAGGGCTATCAGGCGCTGCGCAACCGGGTCATACAGTACCTGCCGGAGAAAATGGCGCCCATTTGCGGCATTGCTCCGGAGGTCATCCGCGAAGTCGCCCGCCTCTACGCGACGGCGAAAAATTCGATCATCTTCTGGGGCATGGGCATCTCCCAGCACATCCACGGCACCGACAACGCCCGCTGCCTGATCGCGCTGGCATTGATGACCGGCCAGATCGGGCGTCCCGGCACGGGATTGCATCCCTTGCGCGGCCAGAACAACGTCCAGGGCGCGTCGGATGTCGGCCTGATCCCCATGGTCTACCCGGACTACCAGCCCGTCCGCTCGCCGCAGGTGCGCGAAAGATTCGAGCGGCTGTGGCAGGCGAAACTGGACCCCAACGCCGGACTCACCGTCGTTGAAATCATGCACGCCGTCCACGCGGGAAAGATCCGCGGCATGTATATCATGGGCGAGAATCCCGCCATGTCGGATCCCAATCTCAATCACGCCCGCGAGGCGCTCGCCCACCTTCATCACCTGGTGGTGCAGGATATCTTCTTCACGGAAACGGCGGGCTATGCCGACGTGATCCTGCCCGCCTCGGCGTTTCCCGAGAAGACCGGCACCTTCACCAACACCGATCGCCGCGTGCAGCTCGGCCGCCAGGCCATCGATCCGCCGGGGGAGGCGCGGCAGGATCTCTGGATCATCCAGGAGATCGCCCGCCGGCTGGGCCTGAACTGGAACTATGGCGGGCCGGCTGATGTGTGGAACGAAATCCGCGTGGCGGTTCCCAGCGTGGCCGGAATCACCTGGGAGCGGCTGGAGCGGGAGGATTCCGTCACCTATCCCTGTTTGAAAGAGGGGGATCCGGGTGAGCCGGTGATTTTCAAAAACGGCTTCCCGACGGAGGATGGCAGGGCGAGATTCGTGCCGGTGGATTACACGACGGCCGCGGAACTGCCGGATCAGGATTACCCCTATATTTTCATCACCGGCCGGCTGCTGGAACACTGGCACACCGGCAGCATGACGCGTCACGCCAGCGTGCTCGATGCCATCGAGCCCCGTCCCAGCATCGGCATGCATCCCCATGACACCCTGAAGATCGGGGTGGGTGACGGTGATGAAATCACGGTGGAATCGCGGCGCGGGCGCATCACCGCGCCGGTCCGTGTGAGCGACACCGTCCAGCCGGGGTGCGTATTCATGGCCTTCGCCTTCCACGAGGCGGCCGCCAATATTCTGACCAATGAAGCGCTTGATCCCTACGGGAAAATTCCGGAATTCAAGTACTGTGCCGTGCGCGTCACGCGCGCGGCTGCTTGAATTCCCCAAGGTAAAGTATTAGTTTTCCCGGAAACTTCGGGGCGATAACACGGAATCACTTCTTCAATTCCACCATTCAAATCATGGGAGGGCGGGCGATGGCTACCTACAATGATTCATTCAAACTCACCACCAAGGATGTCGAATTGATCGAACAGGCGCTGCGCAATGAGATCGGCGCGCTCACCCGTCGCGTCCACCTGCACCCGGACTCCGCGCCCGGTTCTGACGTTGAACGGGAGAACCGCATCAAGCAATTGCATCAGGTGCTGGGGAAGATACACAACCAGAAGGTGTGGTACGGACAGGCGCACCAGACCGGCATCCCGCTCGCAGGCTGACGAATCCCATCCTGCCTGCGGCATGAAAAACCCGGCGTCCGCCGGGTTTTTCATGCGCGGCGCGGGCGGCGTTTCAACGGGCAGCCTGCTCCGCGGACACCAGCACCAGGGACTCGTCAATCAACGGCTTGGACTTGTCGCTGGCGTCCTCCGGGGCCGGCACTACCGTATGGATTTCGTATAGATAGCCGGGAATTTCGTCACAGACGGTGATGAGGTATTCCTTGTTTTCCAGTTTTTTGAAGGTCTCGTTGCCGAAGGTATGGGGATCCTTCAGGTACGGCGTGATCCGCACCTGCTTGCCCTGCACCGTCTTGCCGTTGAATGAAATCGACACCGGCTTGATTTCGGCGCTGTTCGCGAAGGCTTGCTTGATCAAACGGTGGAAATAGCGCCAGTACCCTTCCGTAATCCGGTTCATCTCCAGCACGTCGCCCTGCAGGTATATGCCCAGCACCGGATTGCCGCTGATCCCGTCATAGGGCGGCACGTAATGATTGCGTTCGCCGCTGAACCAGCTGACCTCGCCCGCCTTCATGCCGTCGGGCTTGATTTCCTTGATGCGAAATTCCACGTTATCCTCGAAACCCTCCTCGAAGGTCCCCTGCTTTTTGAAGTGATACCTGAGCACCGTCGGCGTTTTGATGTTCTTGAGATGGTCGGTCATCCACAGCAGCGTCTCGGCGTCGGAGAGCTTCACGTTTTCGCTTTCCATGGAATCGCCCACGCGCCCGATGTGCGCGAGAGCGTCCGGATCCATCCTGCCCTCCTTGTCGACGTTCGGCATTTTCTCCACCGAATCACCGCCCGGCGCCGCGGCCGGGGGGGGTGAGGAATCCTCCGCCGCCACGACCGCCCCTCCAAGCATGAGGATGCTCACGAGGCAGCCGGCCACCGTACTCTTGAGCCGGACAAGAAAAGCATGAAATTCATATTTGACGTTGGGCATCATGGTTTTCATCACCTCCGACCTTTCCTGCCTTTGCCCTTGTGATCTCCGCCCGGCTTTTGCTTGTCCCCGCCCTCATCACCGGCCTTGTCGCCGCCATCCTCCACCAGCGGGACACCGTACTCAGCCAGTATCGCGCGGATGTCATCGCGATGCCGGGTGATGAAATCGTTGACCTGCTGCTTCCAGGCCTTCTCGCCAAAACGCGTGGCCATGGTAAACCGGAAATCGAACTTGATGCCGGGTTCCGATTTCATGGGGATCACCACCAGTTCCGGATTTTTGATTTTCTTGGCGTAGTATCCGGCGATGGGCCCCCATTCAAAGGTGACATTGATCTTGTCCTGCACCAGATCCTGCTCGATGATGCGGCCCGGATAATCCTGCACATCGGCCGTCATGTGCTGATAGGGCACCATGTAATCAAGCAGGCCGTGTCGGTACGCCCATTCGGTGGCCGGCCCGACATCGTACAATCCAATCCGCAGATTCTTCTTGCGCTCCGGCGGCAGATTGATGAGGTCCTCCTGGGATTTGACGTCATCCAGCCCCCGGCCCTTGACGTACACCATCGCCCAGGTGGAGTGATAATACGGTTGCGTGGTCGCGGCCATGTCGAAATGCTCGGGAACGCTGATGACCAGATCACACTGATACGACCCATCCGGCGTCTTGTTGTTTTTGAGGGTGTTGCGGATGAATTTGAATCGCTGCGGGAACCAGTAATACTGAAGCGGCAATCCGAGGCTGTCGGCGAATAATTTGGCGATCTTGTTCTCGAAGCCCTCCATCTTGTCATTGGACGCCGGCATGGCGTTGGGATCGCCGCATACCTTGAGCGCCGTGCGCGGCGGCGTGCTTTCCTCCTCGGCGCGCAGGCCATTCGCCGTGACGCAGGCCATCACCCCCAAGCCCAGGGACAGGATCCACGGCCATACCTTGGATTTCTTCTCGCTGCTACCATTCATGGGCACAATCCTCCCAGCGTTTAAATCGCCCGCTCGCCATCAGATCCGGCGGCGGGGACCCATTGTACCTTCAGCAGGCGTTGATCAGCGTCAAAAACAAACGGCCTTGCCGGTAGAGACCCGGCAAAGCCGTCGCAGTTCCTGACACTTAAGCCCGGCCGCCGCTTACTTGATGCCCTTCTCGTCCAGATAACGTTCGAGCTTTTTGACCCAGCGCTTGCCGTTGTTGTCGGTCGCCGCCTTCAGGGCGTCCAGATTGGCTGGCTTGCCGCTGCCGACGATGATCACACCGCCCATGCCGAAGGAGGCGTGCGGCGTGCAGGTATAGACATACGCACCCGGCTTGTCGAGGGTTATCGCAAAATCCTCGCCCAGCTTGGAGTTCCAGGCCGTGGCTCCGTCCGGGATCATGCCGGCTATCGACGTGGTGCTGTGGGAATTCATGTTGCGCCATACCACCTTGTCACCCGGTTGAATCTGAACGATATCCGGGTCAAAGGAGCGCACCGTCGCATTGACAACCACCTCCGCCGCCCCGGCGGCGCTCACCGACAGCAACGCACCCAACGACATCAGGCCCACTAAAAATTTTTTCATGACTCTCTCCAGAAATAAAATTGTTAATCATCCCCCACAAGCGGGGCAGTAAACTTCCCGTTGCACAGACGGCCCGTTAGGCGTCAATACGATGCAAAAGTTCCTTTTGATTCCATAGGTTAACGGTTGCTTAACCAGTGGTGGCGCTACAGGCCGCAAAGTGCACGCTGCTAAAAAAAACCCCTCGAAGCCTCCGCTTCGAGGGGTTGCAGATTTAACGATAGTTATTGTTATTTAAACGCCACTAACCTGCCTGTTGTTGTTCAAGATTACGGCAGTGAGAAGACGTTCAGCACGCCACCGTTCTTGGTGACGCTCTTGAGGGCGCGATAGCCACCCGCGGCACCCAGCGCCCATTCGTCAGGCGCCGTGTTCTCCTTGCGGAAGGCCACCACCGCGCCGGCCCAGCCACCGATGCCGGACAGCACGCCGAGATACTGCTTGCCGTTGTGCATCCAGGTGTTGGTGTTGCCGATGATGCCGGACGCCGTCTTGAACTTCCACAGCAGCTTGCCGGACTTGACGTCAACCGCCTTCTCCCAGCCTTCCAACGTGCCGTAGAACGCCAGACCACCCTTGGTGGTCAACACGCCACTCCACACCGACCACTTCTCGGGGATGGACCAGACGATCTTGCCCTGGCCCGGATCCCAGGCGATGAAGTTGCCCATGTTGTCGTTGGTGTCGTTGTTGCCGCACTCCTTGCCGGGGCACGCCTTGCCGGCGGGGTACATCGTCAGGTTCGCAAACACGTAGGGCTTGCCAGCCTCATACAGCGGGTTGGAAACAGGCTCGTACGTCATGCAAACGTGATTGGTCGGCACATAGAACAGACCCGTGTCCGGATCATACGAGGACGGCTGCTGGTCCTTGGTACCCAGAGCGGCCGGGCAGATGTCCTTGGAGACGACATCCTCACCGCCGCTATGGGTCGACTTGGAGGCAACCACCTGTGGACGGCCGGTCTTCATGTCGACATGGGTCGCCCAGTTGACGGCCGGGTCATACTTCTCGGCCACCAGCAGTTCGCCGGTGGTGCGGTCCAGCGTGTAGCCGAAGCCGTTGCGGTCGAAGTGACTCAGGGCCTTGCGCTCCTTGCCCTTGACCTTGCCGTCCCACAGGACCATTTCATTGACGCCGTCATAGTCCCACTCATCGTGCGGCGTCATCTGATAGGCCCACTTGGCCATGCCGGTGTCAACGTCACGCGCAAAAATGGTCATCGACCACTTGTTGTCGCCGGGACGCACCACCGGGTTCCAGGTGGACGGATTGCCGGAGCCGTAGAACATCAGGTTCTGCGCCTTGTCATACGGCCACCAGCCCCACACCGAGCCGCCGCCAATCTTCCACTGGTCACCCTTCCAGGTCTTCAGCGAAGAATTGGGACCCACGGGTTGCAGCATGGACGTGGTCTTGGCCGGGTCGAACAGGATGTCGCTGTCCGGGCCCATGCTGTAGGCACGCCATACCAGCTTGCCGCTGTTGATGTCATACGCGCTCATGGAGCAACGCACGCCAAACTCCGCGCCGGACATGCCGGTGAACACCTTGTCCTTCATCACATGCGGGGCATTGGTGTTGGTCTGGCCCATCTTGGGCTCGCCATTCTTGGTTTCCCACACCTTTTGGCCGTTGTCGGCCTTGAGGGCAACCAGCATGGTGTCGTTCTGCTGCAGGAAGATCATCCCGTTGCCATAGCCCAGGCCACGGTTGACGTTGTCGCAGCAGAGCACGCCCTGCACGCTCTCCTCCTGCACCGGATCGTATTCCCACACGATCTCGAGGCTGTCGAGGTCGATGGCGAACACGTCGTTCGGGAACGCGGAGTGGATGTACAGGGTGTCACCCTTGCGGCCGGTGGCCTCGCCCGGCAGTACCAGCGGGCCACCCTCGTGACCCTGCAGGCGGCCGGTGGAAAACGACCAGGCCATGGTGACCTTGCCTACGTTTGAGGTGTTGATCTGGTCCAGCTTGGAATAACGCCAGTTCCAGTAATTGCCGCCCGGATAAGCCCAGTAATTGGGATTATTCGTCAGCTTTTCGACGCTGTCATTAGCGAATACCGCACCAGGTACCGCCAAAGAAAGAGCCGCTACCAACCATCGTTTATACGATGTTTTTAGCATGACCTCCTCCTTCACTTTCACTGTTAACAGTTTCCAAAGTTGATCTCTATTTTTGCTTTTACACCCCCGGCCGCCCCGAGATCAGAAAGAACGGCGCGGGAAATTGAATCCACTATTCGGAACCGGTCAAGATTGCATGCAACGGCGCCGCCCGAGTCCACGGCGCGGCGCTGATCGTCAAGTGAAAAATCCGTGAAGCAAAATATGCACTGCCCGGCGCGGGCCGCCGGTGGGGAAAAATCTTGGAATACGGGCAATGAAAAATAACCATTATTTCTTTATTCTCATCGTAATTATTTTTTGAACGCCGCCTCGTTGCTGATACTGCACCAGGAATTCATCCTTCTGACCGGGACATTTTCCCAACTCGCCGTCCCCTATTGACGGCGCCAGAATTATAACGGATTTCAAAGGGGCATCAATAGCGGCGCGGGGTTATTTTTGAGCGGATGGGCACGTCAGGTATTCATATTGCGGCGCACAAAACATGTGCTGCCCTTAACCTCCCCCCATAGGCAAGGCCGGCGGAAGAATTGAAAAGCTTCGGGCCGGCTTATTTGGTGGGCTGGGCGGCCTTATTGCTCTCCGGCGCTGCCGCCGCATCGGTTTTGGCCTTCGGCGTAATGCGCTTTACAAAACAATGACTTTCAGCCTCGGCCTCCAGTTCCTTGAGTTTGTTATAAACGGCCTTGACCTTTTCGTTGGTGCGGAAGGTGTCCCCCTTGTCTCCGGGGGTGTCCTTGTATTCCTCATAGGTTTTGGCGTCGGAATACTTTTCGTACTTCATCTTGCCGGCGATGGCATCAATGGTGCATGAACAGCCCAGCAGGTTTTCGATGCTTTGCTCCCCATGCCGGTCCATGCAATCCAGGACGTAGTTCACCCGGTCCACGGTCGGGAAGTCATTGCCGGCATGCGCGACCACGGGTTGCAACAACACCAGTAACACGACACTTGAGATTTTCTTCACGTTGATTTCTCCATTCTCGTCTCTCCAACTGCGTTGTATTTGATGGTAACAAATCCCGGGACGGGCGTCAGTGACCCTGGCGATGGTCATTCACGAGCGCTGACGGTTGGACATCGCCTCGATCCCGCGGTTCGCATTCCGCATCCCCATCACGCAGGTTTGGCGGCCAGCACGCCTGCTCGACGCAAATAGCCAACGACGGCTTCCACACATTCCTCCTGCGATTGCTGATGGGTGTTCAGCACGACCTCGGCGGCCTCCGGTTCCTCATAAGGAGCGGAGATGCCGGTGAACTCCTTGATCTCCCCGGCACGGGCGCGGCGGTACATGCCCTTCACATCGCGCTGCTCACACACCTCCAAAGGGCAACGGCAATACACCTCGATGAAATCCCCCGGCGGCACGCGCTCCCGGGCCCTGGCCCGGTCGGCGCGATAGGGGGAAATAAAGGCCGTCAGGATTATCATACCGGCGTCCATGAACAGTTTCGCCACCTCGGCGATGCGCCGGATGTTTTCCACGCGATCGGTGGGAGAAAATCCCAGATCGCCGTTCAGACCGTGACGAATGTTGTCGCCATCGCAGACATAGGTGTGACAGCCCTGCTGATGCAGGCGCAATTCAACCGCGTTGGCGATGGTGGACTTGCCGGAGCCGGAAAGCCCGGTAAACCACAGCACGACGCCGCGGTGGCCGTTCAGCCGTTCGCGGTCGGCACGGCTGACGTGGCCGGCGTGCCAGACTACATTGCTGCTCTTTCCCACGTCCGGTGAGGCGGGTTTTTTCATGGTCCTCGCATTTCGCGGGCGCGGCCCAATGCCGGGGGCTCAGCGTCCTTTCGCCGGCGCCAGCAATCGCCGCAGATTTTCCAACAGCATCTGCTTGCGCAGGGGCTTGGTGATATGGGCCGTGCAGCCGGCGGCCATGCTTTTGTCCACGTCTTCGCGCACGGCATAGGCGGTCAGCGCGACGATCGGCACCGGCGGGCGGCCTTGCGCGCGTTCCAACTCGCGGATCGCCCGTGTCGCGGAATAGCCGTCCAGCACCGGCATCTGCATGTCCATCAATATCAAATCATAACGGGACTTTTTGAATTTATCGACCGCGATCGCGCCGTCCTCGGCCTCGTCGATGTCGTAGGGTTCCGCCTTGAGATGGGTGCGTACCAAAAGGCGGTTGTCGGCGTTGTCATCCACCAGCAGCAGACGTTGGCGGCGCGCAGCCGGCGGCGCGGACGGTTCAACGCCTGAAGCATCGGCCGCCGGCTTGGCGGCGGCGAACGGAAGCGGCACTTCAAAGAAGAAACAGCTTCCCCGGCCTGGTTCACTCTTCACCCCGATGGCGCCCCCCATCATGCCGACCAGTGTCTTGCAAATGGCCAGTCCCAGCCCCGTGCCTCCATACTTGCGCGTGGTGGAGGAATCGACCTGGCTGAAACTGTCAAAAATCGCCTGCTGTTTGTCCGCGGGGATGCCGATGCCCGTGTCGGTCACGCTGAACCGCACCCCCTCGCGCAGATCAGCCGACGGCGACGCCGCCACCACCACCCTGCCCCGCTCGGTGAACTTCAATGCGTTGCCGATGAGGTTGAGCATGATTTGCCGCAGGCGGGTGGGATCGCCGCGCCGCTGGCGCGGTAATTCAGGATCGATTTGCAGGATCAATTCAACGTTTTTTTCGCCGGCCTTGATGACATGGATGTCCACGGCGTCCTGCAACAACTTGAAAACGTCAAAATCGATCTGTTCGAGCGTCAATTGGCGCGCCTCAATCTTGGCCAGATCCAGAATGTCGTTGATCAAATCGAGCAGCGCCTCGCCGGCCTTCCGGGATATCTCCACGTACCTGTTCTGTTCGCCGCTCAGCGGGGTGCCGCCGAGCAGTTCGCCCATGCCGATGATGGCGTTCAATGGCGTGCGGATTTCATGACTCATGCGGGCCAGAAAATCAGACTTGACGCGCGAGGCCTCGAGCGCCTGATCACGCGCCTGTGCAAGCTCGAGGGTTTGTTGCCGGACCTGCCGCTCGATTTCGCGATTGCGATGGCGCAATTCCCGCGTTTGCAATTCACGCGATCGTGCCAGCGCGAACAGCAACAGGGTGACGCCCAGCCCCAGCACGCCGGCCGCGAACAACGGGCCGAAATCCAGGTCACGCCAGGTGATCTCCCTTTGCATACGCAGACGCATGGAGTAGGACGGCAGGGCGATCAGCGCCGTTTTTTCCAGCGGCCCGGCGTCCCACCAGCCGGCATGCGCCGCCGGAGCCGCCGGCCGGCTGTCATAAAGCGTCCGGCGGCCGATGAGCCCGGGCGCCTCGACGGAGAGGATGATGCGCTCGTTGGGGGCGCGGGCCAGGGGCCCGACCATGCGGTGAGGATTGATGATGAGCGTCACCAATTGAGGCGCGCGCGCCTCCGGCGACGAACGTGATGACGCGGGGACGGGCGCGAACAGCAGATAACGATTGCGCAACCCCCCGGACCAGGAGGCGGCGCTCGGCATGGGATCTCCACTGGCCAATGCGGCGTTGATCGCTTCGCCCGCGCCCGGGAGGGAGGAGGGGTCCTGATGCGTCGCCGCGCCGAAACCGGAGACCTGTTGTCGTATCGACCAGTGCCCGCGATCGTCGCCGGGGACCTGCCAGAGCACCGTCTCCACGTGGGGCTGCTGTTGCAAAATGGATTGCGCATAGCGCTGAAATTCAAGGGGGGATAATCCATCGGTCCCGCCGATCAATGCCGCCAGGCTGCGCGCGGCATCATCGGTGCCCGTCGTGCCGCGGGAAACCGCCTCGCGAACCGAGGCCGCCTCGTAGTCGAAGGCGGCGCGCAGTTGTTCCATGCCGCTGTCCCAGGTGTACAACAACAGGGTCAGCGAGAACGACAGGCCGAAGAGCACCACGATTGCATAGGCGAACGCCGGCGACTGCAACCGGCCCAAGGCGGTCGGGACAGGAGGGTCCGTCAATCGCGGCACCGGCGGAATAAACGCTCAGCCATAGACCACCGTCACCCGCCGCATATATTCATCCAATTGCGTCTGCAAACCTCTCAGCGCGGCTTCATCGCCGGCCGCCGCGGCCCGCTCGATTTCGGCGCCCAGCCGGGTGATCTCGTCAAATCCATAGCCGCCGCCCACGCCCTTCATGCTGTGGCCGAGCCGCTTGATCGACTCGTAATCCCTCCGCGCCAGCGCCTCCCCCATTCTGACGGCGTCCCTGGCGCGGTTTTCCAGGAAGCCGGGGATCAATTCACGCAAATCCGGATCGACGGTGACGAGTATCCTGTCCACGGCCTACTGCTCCGGGGGGTCGTCCGCCGCCACGCCGGCGTCCGGCGGCGCGTCGCCGTCAGAGACGTCGTTCTCCGCATCATCAGCGCCCCCCTGTCCTCCCCCGCCCCGAAAATCGGCGGGGTTCAGGCCGTGCTGGCTCAGCAGTTTGTAAAATTCGGTGCGGTTGCGGCCCGCCATGCGCGCGGCCTTTGAAACACGGCCCTGGGCGGCGCGTAAAACGTCGGTGAGATAGCTTTTCTCGAAATCGGCCCTGGCGTCCTTGAATGTCTTGACGCCGCGCGGCTCCTCCCGCAAGGCGATGCGCGCCAGCGACAGGGGAATGATGTCAGACTTGCTCAGCGTCGTGCACAGTTCGACCACATTGTGAAGCTGACGGACGTTGCCCGGCCAGGACGCGGCGAGCAAATACTCCAGCGCCTCGGGGGCAAAGCGCTTCTTCTTGACGCCGCGCCTCCTGGCCTGCTGCTCCAGGAAATGATCGATGAGCGCGGGGATGTCCTCGCGTCTTTCCGCCAGCACCGGCATGTGCAGCGGAACGACGTTCAGACGGTAGTACAAGTCCTCGCGGAATTCACCGCGGGCGACGCAGGCCGCCAGGTCCTGGTGGGTGGCGGAAATGACGCGCACGTTGATCGGGACGCTGCGCGTGGAGCCGACCGGGCGGACTTCGAAATCCTGCAAGACGCGCAGCAATTTGACCTGCAGTCCGAGGGGCATGTCGCCGATTTCGTCCAGAAACAGCGTGCCGCCGTCGGCGGCCTGGAACAGTCCCTCGTGACGGGTGTTGGCGCCGGTGAACGCGCCCTTTTCATGTCCGAATAATTCCGACTCCAGCAGTTGCTCCGGGATGGCGCCGCAGTTGACGCCGACGAAGGGTTTGTCGCGGCGCGGGCTGGCGCGGTGGATGGCCTTGGCCAGGATCTCCTTCCCGGTGCCGGTCGGCCCGCTGATGAACACGGTCACATCGCTGTCCGCCACCAGTTCCGCCTGCTCGAGCAATTCGGCCATGCGCGCACTGCGGTAGATGATGTCCGCGCCGAAACGCGGCGCATCGCCCGGTGGCGGCGCGGGCGACAACCGCAGCGCCTTTCTGACGCGCTCAATCAACACCTCGCGCTCCACGGGCTTGGTCAGGAAGTCGGAAATGCCGAGATGCATGGCCCGGACCGCCTCCGGCACGGTCGCCTGGCCGCTCAGCATGAGCACGGGCAGCAGCGGGTTGCGCTGGTGGATCTCGGCCAGCAACGTCATGCCGTCCATCCCCTCCATGTACAGATCGGTCAGCACGCAATGCGGGCGGGCCGTGGCCAGCCGCGCGAGCGCCTCGGCGCCCGACGACGCGGTGCTGACCGCCAGTCCGGCATGACGGAGCCACACGGACAACAACGCCAGCATGTCGGCGTCGTCATCGACAACCAGCACCCGGTGCGTCGCCGGGATCGCGCCGGACGTGTCTTTGGCATCCGTCATGGCCATTCCCTCTTCAGCCTCCCGGCCGCTGCGATCGCTTTTCATCATAGTAAATCGCCGGAGCGGCCGCCGCCAGCCGACGACCCCGGCATCGTCCCGGGAGGACGCGTGTGGTTTTCGTGGCGGCCGGCGCGGCGGGATTATTCAACGGTGACGGACTTGGCGAGGTTGCGCGGCTGATCGACGTCCGCGCCCTTCAGCACGGCGACATGGTAGGCGAGCAATTGCAGCGGGATGGTGTAGACGATGGGCGCGATGAGATCGTCGACCGCGTTGAGCCGCATGATCTCGATGCCCGGCGCATCCGGGACCGTCACACGCGAATCGGCGAAGACGAAAAGCTGCCCGCCGCGGGCCCGGACCTCCTCCAGGTTGGACTTGAGCTTCTCCAGCAAATCGTTGTTCGGCGCCACCGCGACCACCGGCATGCCCGCGTCCACCAGCGCCAGCGGCCCGTGTTTGAGCTCGCCCGCCGGATAGGCCTCGGCGTGGATGTAGGAGATTTCCTTCAACTTGAGCGCGCCCTCCATTGCCACGGGATACATGGTGCCGCGGCCGAGATACAAGGCGTGATGCTTGTCGGAAAAGCGTTCGCTCCAGCGTTGTATCCGTTCATTCAATTCCAGCGCGGCGTTGACCTGTCCCGGCAGGGTTTCCAGCAGGCCCGGCAGGCGCGCGGCCTCCTTTTCCTTCATGCCGTGATGTCTGCCCAGGGCGATGACCAGCAGCAGCAATGCCGCCAGCTGGGTGGTGAAGGCCTTGGTGGAGGCGACGCCTATTTCCGGACCGGCGCGGGTGAGGAACACCATCCCGGCCTCGCGCGTCAGCGAACTTTCCGGCACGTTGCAAATCGCCAGCGTATGCGTATAGCCCCGCCGCCTGGCTTCGCGCAGCGCGGCCAGCGTATCCGCCGTTTCGCCGGACTGGGAAATGGCGACGAACAGCGTCCCCGGCCGCACCACCGTTTCGCGATAGCGGAACTCGCTCGCCACCTCCACGCTGCATGGCACGCCGGCGAGGGACTCAAACCAGTAGCGGGCGATGGCGCCGGCATGATAACTGGTGCCGCAGGCGACAATCTGCACGGACTGCACCTGCGGAAAGATGGCCTCCGTGTTTTCGCCGAATAGGCCTGCCGCAAGCCGCCCATCCACCACGCGTCCCTCCAGCGTTTCGGCGATTGCCTGCGGCTGCGTGAAAATTTCCTTGAGCATGAAATGGCGGTAGCCGGATTTTTCCGCCGCCTCGGCGGTCAGTCGTGAAACACTTTCCGGTCTTGCGACCGCCCTGCCGTCGGCGTCGTAGATTGACACGCCATCGGCGCGCACGTCGGCCACGTCGCCTTCCTGCAGGAAAATGAAGCGTTGCGTCACCGGCAGCAACGCAAAGACGTCCGAGGCGATGAAATATTCGCCAACACCGATGCCGACGACCAGCGGGCTGCCGCGCCGCGCCGCCACCAGCCGCCCGGGCTCCGTCGCGCTGACCACGCCTATCGCGTAGGCGCCGCGCAAATCCCGCACGGAATCCTGCACCGCCCGCAGCAGGTCGCCCTCCGCCTGCAGACGATCGTGAACCTGGTGAACGATGACCTCGGTATCCGTCTGTGAATCGAACGCGTGTCCGGCCGCCTTTTGCCGGGCGCGCAGCTCCTCGTGGTTTTCGATGATGCCGTTGTGGACCAGCGCCACCCGGTCATTGCTGACATGGGGATGGGCGTTTTTCACGCTGGGGGCGCCATGGGTGGCCCAGCGGGTGTGGGCGATGCCGGTGGTGCCATGCAGCGGCTCGTCGCGGACGGCCCGTTCCAGGCCGGCGACCTTGCCGACCACCCGGCGGCGATCCAGCCCATGCTCGTTAAGCACGACGATGCCGGCCGAGTCATAGCCGCGGTATTCGAGACGCTTCAGCCCCTCCAGCAGCAGGGGGGTGACATCACGCTGGGCCACCGCGCCGACGATGCCGCACATGATCAACCCTGGGCGTTGCGATTCGGGGCCGTGGCGGTGGCGGCCGCCGGCCGGGGCTGACCCGGCATGGTACCGTCACACTTCATGTCCTCCGGCGCCAGATCATTCACCACCCGTTCGTATTCGGAACTGCCCTCGCCCGCCACCTTGAGTTCCCCGGGCTTGCCCTTGAGAAAGGCGCGGATGCGATTTTCCATGATGCGCGTCTTGTTGGGCGTCAATTCACTGGCCATCGACAGGCGCGCCTCCTCGGCAAGCGCGTGGCCGTTTTGCGAAGCGACGTAGTACCACGCATAGGCGCAATTGGTGTTCTGCGGCACGCCGGTGCCGTTATAGTACATGGCGCCCAGGATGCGCTGGGCATCGGCATTGCCGTTCTCCGCGGCCTTCACGTACCACTGCACCGCCTGCGAATAATCCCGCTCCACGCCGAGTCCGAGTTGATACATGACCCCCATGTAATTTTGCGCAATCTTGTCGCCCGCCTCCGCCTTGGGCTGCCATAATTTCATCGCCGTGGCGTAATCCCCGCGGTTGAACGCCGCCACCGGATCAGCGGAAGCGCTGCACCCGGCCAGATACAAGCCGAGCAGCAGGCCCGGCGCCCGTCCCCACATCCCGGCGCGAGCCGCGGGTCTGTTCCGCAAAACGCGGGGCAAAGTCATTCCACTGATCTCCTCTGCATTCCCCTGCCGATGTAAAGCGGGCGCGATGCGCGACTCATCGCGGCGGCAATATTATTGTGCCAGCCCTGCCGTCGAGTGGCACGGCGCGGACCGCGCGTCCATATTGATCCCGATGGATGTCATGACCGTAACCATCGACCTCCACCGGTCCCATGACGACGTTGCCCGCGCCGTCCACGTACCGGTACAGCTTGCCGGTGACATCCACGCGTACCGGCCCGGAACTGGACAAGTCCGGCGGAGGCGGCGTCGGCACGTGGGGAACCTGTCCCTGCAGGCCGGCGGATGGCGCGGTCATGATCGGCTGGGCGGTGCCGTCTGAAGCGGCCCAACCCAGCAGGATCGCGGCAGTGAGACATGACTTACGCATGGGCGTTCATTGTGACCCCTGGAACAGCGCCCGAATCAGATTTCTCCGATCCAGCGGCGAAAAAATCTGGTCGGGGCGAGAGGATTTGAACCTCCGACCACTTCCACCCCAAGGAAGTGCGCTACCAGGCTGCGCTACGCCCCGAAATCCGTTGCACAAAAAGCAGGGTAAACTGTCGATGAAGCCTACTCGAGAATGCAACCTCGCGGCAAGCGGCGGAACCGCCCCGGCGAAATCAACGGCGCAGGATATTGAGAACCTCTTCCAGCTCGGTGCGCAACTGGCGGATGATCTGCTGGCTCAAATTGTTGTCGGCCCTGGCGTCCTCGCCGGACAGGCGCTGGCGGGCGCCGCCGATGGTGAATCCATGCTCATACAGGAGGCCACGGATTTGGCGGATGAGGATGACGTCCTGGCGCTGATAATAGCGCCGGTTGCCGCGGCGCTTGATGGGCTTGAGCTGCGGAAATTCCTGCTCCCAGTAACGCAATACATGCGGCTTCACCGCGCACAGATCGCTGACTTCACCGATGGTGAAATAGCGTTTGCCCGGTATCGCTGGCAATTCGTTATTGTTCGATGCTTCCAGCATAGGCTTCCACTCTCGCTTTTAATTTCTGGCCGGGACGGAAGGTCACCACCCGGCGGGCGGTGATGGGAATCTCCTCTCCCGTCTTGGGGTTGCGTCCCGGACGCTGGTTCTTTTTGCGCAGGTCAAAATTGCCGAACCCGGACAGCTTCACCTGCTGCCCGGACTCCAAGGCGGCGCGGATTTCTTCAAAAAACATCTCCACGAGTTCCTTGGCCTCCCGCTTGTTGAGACCCAGCTCTTCAAAAAGCTTCTCCGCCATTTCGGCCTTGGTGAGTGCCATTTCGTTATTCTCGCAGTGAGGCCCCAAGCTCGCCGGCCAGCCTTTGGGCGATACCGGCCACCATCAGCTCCACTTCTTTATCTATTAGAGTGCTTGAAGATTGCTGAAAAATCAAGCCCAAAGCGATACTTTTCTTCCCTGAATCAATGCCTTCGCCCTGATATACGTCAAATAACTGCAAGTCGCGCAAGGCCTCCGGCGCCCCTGTCCAGACACATTCCATCACCTTTTGGACTGGAATATCAGCGGCCAGGGTGAAGCTAAGGTCCCGTCTTACAAAGGGAAATTTAGACAACGGCCGATAACGAGGCAGGGGGGGAACGAGCAGGGGCGCCAAATCCAGCTCAAACAGGCAGATTGGCCCCTTCACGTCCAAATCCTTATACAAATCAGGATGCAACGTGCCTATGCAGCCGATTTTGTCGCCGCCAGCCATCCAGTCGGCAGACTGGCCGGGGTGCAGCGCGGGATGATGGGCCGGCACGGCGGTGACGCCCGGGATGGCGGCCAGCAAGGCCTCGCAGTCGGATTTAAGGTCGTGAAAATCCACCGGTCGTGACTGTAAGCCCCATTGTTCCGGAGCAGAATCTCCTGCAACAACGCCCGCTATCTTCATTATTTGATTTGTTTCTTTTCCGGAAGCTCGAAAAATTCTACCGATCTCGAAAAGGCGAATGCGCGATTGCTGCCGGTTTTGATTGTAATGCAGGGCCTTCAGCAATCCCGGCCACAGGCTCGTCCGCATCACCGCCATGTCCTGCGATATGGGATTGGTCAGGGCGACAGTTGCGCCGGGATCGCCGAGCCTGGCGTTGTCGCCGGCGTCCACAAAGCTGTAAGTGATGGCTTCGTGATAGCCGCGGTCGATCAATGTCTGCCGCAGACGCAGCAGCGGGTCCCCGCCGCCCTCCGGCATCAGTCCCATGTTCAGGCGGCCGCCGGGGGCCCGGCTGGGCACGCGGTCGTAACCCAGGATGCGCGCCACCTCTTCCATCAGGTCTTCTTCAATGCCGATGTCGAAGCGATAGGAAGGCGGCGATACCCGCCAGCCGTCAGCGGCGGGTTCGACGATCATGCCCAGCGCCTTGAGCACGCGCGTGACCTCCTCCGGGGCGCAATCGTATCCCAGCACCGCCTCGATGCGTTTCCGGCGCAGACGAACGGGCGCGCGCAGCGGCAGATGGCGCCTGTCGGCAACATCACTGACCGGCCCGGGCCGGCCGCCGCAAATTTGCAGGATGAGTTCCGTCGCCCGCTCCATGGCCTGCACGGGCAGTTCGAAATCCACGCCGCGCTCAAAACGATGGGCGGAATCCGTATGCAGCTTGTAGCGCCACGGCCGCCCGGCAATGGCGGCGGGGGTGAAAAACGCGCTTTCCAGGAACAAGTCGCCGGTGGCGTCCACCACGGCGGCCGCGCGCCCGCCCATGATGCCCGCCATCGCCAGCGGCTTCTCATCGTCGGCGATGACCAGTGTTTCCGCGTCCAGCGTGACGCGCCGGCCGTCCAGCAGCTCAAGCTGCTCGCCGGCGCGCGCGAATCGCACCGTGACCCCGCCCTTCAGCCGCGCCAGATCGAAGGCGTGCATGGGCTGGCCCAGCTCCAGCATGACGTAGTTGGTGATGTCCACCACGGCGTTGACGCTGCGCAGGCCGCTGCGCCTCAACCGCTCGCGCAGCCACAACGGCGGGGCGGCCCTCGCGTTGACGCCGCGGATGATGCGCCCCGCATATCGCGGGCAGGCTGCGGATGCGGCGAGGGTGATCGACAATCGACCATCATGCACCGGCGGCTGTGGCTTGATTTCAGGCTTGCGGACGCTGCATCCGTGCTCGGCGCCCACCTCCCGCGCCAGGCCGGCGATGCTGAGGCAATCGCCGCGGTTGGGGGTGAGGTTGATTTCGATGCAGGCGTCGTCCAATTGCAGGTAATCGCGCACGCCGGCACCCAGCGGCGCGTCGGATGGAAGCGCAAGCGGCGTATCCGCGGCGCCGCCGTCGGCCATGCCGAGGTCCGCCGCCGAACACAGCATGCCGTGGGACTCGACGCCGCGGATGACGGCCTTCTCAACGCGCCGGCCGTCGCCGAGGACGGCCCCCGCGATCGCCAGCGGCACGCGCTGACCTTTGCGGACATCGGCGGCCCCGGTGACCACCGTCAGCGGCGTGCCGGAACCGGTGGAGAGCCGACAAACCCGGAGCTTGCCGGCGTCGGGATGCCCGCCCACCTCGCCGACCTCGGCCACCACCACACCGCTCACATCGGCACCGGCCGGACTGATTTGCTCAACTTCCAGCCCCGACATCGTGAGCTTGTCGCACAGCGCGGCGCCGTCGACCGGCGGGTTGACCCATTCACGAAGCCAGCGTTCGCTGAATTTCATGGCCGCGGCAATTACCTGAACTGCGCCAGGAAACGCAGATCATTTTCAAAAAACAACCGGAGATCGTCGACGCCGTAGCGCAGCATGGCGAGCCGCTCGATCCCGAGGCCGAAGGCCAGTCCGCGGTAACGTTCACTGTCGATTCCGACGGCGCGGAACACATGGGGGTGCACCATGCCGCAACCCAGCACCTCCAGCCAGCCGCTGACGCCGTGTTCCGCCGGCAGCCGGATGTCGACCTCCGCGGAGGGTTCGGTGAACGGGAAATACGAGGGCCGGAAACGCATTTGCAGATCGTCGCGATCGAAGAAGGCGCGCAGAAAATCGCGCAGCAGCCCCTTCAAATCGGCGAAGCCGACCTCCTCGTCCACCAGCAGGCCCTCGACCTGGTGAAACATCGGCGAGTGGGTCTGATCATAGTCGTGGCGGTATACGCGTCCCGGCGCGATGACGCGCAGCGGCGGCGGGGTGCGTTCCATCACCCGGATCTGCACCGGCGAGGTATGCGTGCGCAGCAGCGTGCCCGCCTCGAAATAAAACGTGTCGTGCATGGCGCGGGCGGGGTGGTTGGCCGGAATGTTGAGGGCCTCGAAGTTGTGATAATCGTCCTCGATTTCCGGACCATCAGCGACTTCGAAACCGATCCGGCCGAATAACTCCACCACCCGGTTGAGGGTGCGGGTGATGGGATGCAAGCCGCCCGGTCGTTCGCCGCGACCCGGCAGGGTGACATCGATGACCTCGCGGCTCAGCCGGCGGGTGATTTCGGCCCGCTCCAGTTCCCGCCGCCGCGCTTCAATGCGCTCGGTGATGAGGCCCTTGGCTTCATTCACCACCCTGCCCGCCTCGCGGCGCGCCGCCGGCGCGAGGGCGCCCAGCCGCTTCAACTCCTCGGTCAGCAGGCCCTTTTTACCGAGCAGGTGAACCCGCAACTGTTCGAGCGCGGCCATGTCCGCGGCGGCGGCAATCTGCGCCAGCGCCTCGGAGCCGATTTGCTCGATTCGTCGTTCTAGTTCCATAAAAAAGCAGGGGAAAGGCCGCGCCTTTCCCCTGCCTGTGCACTCCGGCTGTCGCCCGCGCCGGGCGGGACGGACCGCACGTTATTGCGCCAGCGCCGCCCTGGCCTTTTCCGCCAGCTGGCCGAACGCGGCGCGATCGTGCACGGCCAGATCAGCCAGGACCTTGCGATCCACCGCCACGGCGGCCTTCTCCAGGCCGCTGATCAAGCGGCTGTAGGACAGCCCGAACAGCCGCGCGGCCGCGTTGATGCGCACGATCCACAGGGCGCGGAACTGGCGCTTGCGCTGCTTGCGATCGCGGTAGGCAAACTGGCCGGCGCGGGTGACGGCCTGCTTGGCCACGCGCACGACGTTGCGGCGGAAGCCGCGGTAACCCTTGGACTGCGCCAGAATCTTTTTATGCCTGGCGCGGGCGGTCACGCCCCGTTTCACTCTTGCCATGGTCTCTCAGCTCAACAATTGGAAAATCAGGAATAGGGCAGCAGGGGCCGTACGCGGCCCCGATCCGATTCATGGATCACGACCACCGCGCTCAGGCGCCGCTTGCGCTTGGCGCGCTTGCCGGTCAGCAAGTGCCGCTTGAAGGTTTTGCGATGCTTGACCGTGCCCGAAGGCGCGACCTTGAGGCGCTTCTTGGCGCCGCTGTTGCTTTTCAGTTTTGGCATGTTTCAGTCACTTTCCTCTTCAATTCTCCACGCGCTTCTCCTCGCGCTCAGCGCCGCCGTGGCCGCCGCCCCGCCGCGGCGCAAGCAACATCACCATTTGCTTGCCCTCCAGACGCGGATGCTGCTCGACCATGCTGAGCGACGCCAGATCGGTTTCGATGCGCTTCAACATCTGCACCCCGAACTCCTGGTGCATCAATTCGCGGCCGCGGAACCGCAGCGTCACCTTGACCTTGTCCCCGTCCTCCAGAAACCTCGTCATCGATCGCAGCTTGACCTGGTAATCGCCCTCCTCGGTGGTGGGGCGGATCTTAATCTCCTTGATCTGGATCTGCTTCTGCTTGCGCCGGGCGGCATGTCGCTTCTTGTTCTGTTCGAAAATGAACTTGCCGATGTCCATCACCCGGCAGACCGGCGGATCGGCATTGGGCACTATCTCCACCAGGTCCTGGTCGTTGTCGTCGGCGATGCGCCGGGCTTCATCAATCGGGACGACGCCGATGTTTTCACCGGCCGGTCCAATCAGGCGCACCCTCGGCGCCGTAATCATTTCGTTGATACGGTTCTTCTTTTCCGCGCTGATAACCTAACTCCTCTCTCCCGCGCGGCCGCGCTTGGCAATCTCGCTCTTGAGGCGCTCGATGAAGGCGTCAAGGGGCATGCTGCCCAAATCCTCACCGGCACGAGTGCGCACGGCCACGGTCTGGTTTTCGACCTCCCGACCGCCGGTGACCAGCATGTACGGGACCCGCTGCAAGGTATGTTCTCGGATTTTAAGGCCGATCTTCTCATTTCTCAAGTCAGAAATGGCACGGAGACCTTGATTTCGCAAGGTTTCCGCCACCCTCGCGGCGTAATCGGCCTGGGCGTCGGTGATGTTGAAGACCGCCGCCTGCACCGGCGCCAGCCACGGCGGGAAGGCGCCGGCGTACTCCTCGATGAGGATGCCGATGAACCGCTCCAACGAACCGAGGATGGCCCGGTGCAGCATCACCGGGGCGTGCCGCTGGCCATCCTCGCCCACGTATTCCGCCCCCAGGCGCTCCGGCAGGGCGAAATCGAGCTGGACGGTCCCGCATTGCCAGATGCGGCCGATGCAGTCCTTGAGCGAAAACTCGATCTTGGGGCCGTAAAACGCGCCCTCGCCCGGCTGCACGTCATACGGGAGGCCCCTGGCCTTGAGCGCCTCGGCCAGCGCCTGCTCGGCCTTGTCCCATTGAAGATCGGTGCCGATGCGCTTCGGCGGGCGGGTGGAGAGTTTGATCAACACCTCATTGAAGCCAAAATCGGCGTACACCTTGAGCAGCAGATCGATGAAGCCGACCGCCTCGCCCAGGATTTGATCCGCGGTGCAGAAGATGTGC
This sequence comes from Gammaproteobacteria bacterium, assembly GCA_021324815.1. Taxonomy (GTDB): domain Bacteria; phylum Pseudomonadota; class Gammaproteobacteria; order JAJPIJ01; family JAJPIJ01; genus JAJPIJ01. Next base: position 5,177 of record JAJPIJ010000007.1, on the reverse strand, counting down.
GCGTCGTCCTGCACGAAGCCGCGCACCCGCAGCAGGCCGTGCAGCGCGCCGGAGGGCTCGTTGCGGTGGCAGGAGCCGAATTCCGACAGCCGCAGCGGCAGGTCGCGATAACTCTTGATGCCCTGGTTGTAAACCTGGATGTGCCCCGGGCAGTTCATGGGCTTCACCGCGTAGTCGCGCTTCTCCGACTCGGTGGTGTACATGAGCTCGTGATAATTCTCCCAATGGCCGGACTTCTCCCACAGCACGCGATCCATGATCGCCGGCGTGCGCACCTCCTCGTAACCGTGCTCCCACAGCACCTGGCGCAGGTATTGCTCGATCTGCTGCCAGATCACCCAGCCGCGCGGGTGCCAGAACACCATGCCCGGCGCCTCCTCCTGCATGTGAAACAAGTCCAGCGCCTTCCCAATCCTGCGATGATCGCGTTTTTCCGCCTCCTCCAGGCGATGCAGGTAATCCTTCAACGACTTCTCGTCGGCCCATGCGGTGCCATAGATCCGCTGCAACATCTCGTTGCGGGAATCGCCGCGCCAGTAGGCGCCGGCGATCTTGGTCAGCTTGAAGGCGCGCAGTTTGCCGGTGCTGGGCACATGCGGACCGCGACAGAGGTCGATGAAGTCCCCCTGCCCGTAGAGCGAGATTTCCTCACCGGCCGGGATGGAGGCGATGATCTCGGCCTTGTATTTTTCTCCCATCTTGCGGAAAAACTCGACAGCCTCGTCGCGCGCCATCACCGAACGCCGGACCTGGTGATCGGCGGCGGCCAGCTCCTTCATCCGCGCCTCGATCTTCTCCAGATCCTCCGGCGTGAAGGGGCGCTTGTAGGAAAAATCATAGTAGAAACCATTCTCGATGACCGGGCCGATGGTCACCTGCGCGTCGGGGAACAGCTGCTTCACCGCCTGCGCCAGCAGGTGCGCGCAACTGTGGCGGATGACTTCGACGCCTTCGGCGTCCCTGCCGGTGACGATGGACAATTGCGCGTCCTTGTCGATGAGATACGCGGTGTCGACCAGCTTGCCGTTCACCTTTGCCGCCAGCGCGGCCTTGGCGAGGCCGGGGCCGATGGCGGCCGCCACTTCCGCGGCGGTGACGGCTTTCGGGAATTGACGCTGACTGCCGTCCGGCAGCGTGATGGTAATCATGACTTTCTCCTCCGTGGCCTCCACAAACGGCCATCGTTCAAGGCACGGCTTCATCAAAAATTTACGGCACCCCCCCACCCTATCCCTCAAGGGGAGAAGGGGGAAATTCAGGATGGTAGGCGCGAGAGGACTCGAACCTCCGACCCCCACCATGTCAAGGTGGTGCTCTAACCAGCTGAGCTACGCGCCTGTTGCGAATCCGGCGGCAGAGAATACATAAATGCGCCGTGAATCGCCAGCATCAATGATAAAATACCGGCCGCATAGCCCCTACCCCGCCTTGCGGGCGGGCAGGCCCAGTCCCTCGGTGCGCAACTGCTCGATTTCGTCGCGCAGGCGCGCCGCCTCCTCGAATTCCAAATCGCGGGCATGGCGATACATCTGCTCCTCCAGTTGCTTGATTTTCTTCATCAGCATCTCGGGTGAAACGCCGGCATAGCCGCCCCGGGGTTCCGCCACCTTCGCCAGGCGCCCGGGCACGCCGCGGGCCTCGGACCTCGCCTCCATGATGTCGACCACCGTCTTTTCGATGCCCTTCGGCGTGATGCCGTGTCTTGCGTTGAATTCGATCTGCACCTGCCGGCGGCGCTCCATCTCCGCCAGCGCGCGCTGCATGGAATCCGTGGATTGATCGGCGTAGAGAATGGCCTTGCCGCGGATGTTGCGGGCGGCGCGGCCGACGGTCTGGATCAGCGAGCGCTCGGAGCGCAGAAAGCCCTCCTTGTCGGCGTCCAGCACCGCCACCAGCGACACCTCGGGCAGGTCCAGTCCCTCGCGCAGCAGGTTGATGCCGACCAGCACGTCGAACGCTCCCAGCCGCAGGTCGCGGATGATCTCCACGCGCTCCACGGTGTCGATGTCCGAGTGCAGGTAGCGCACCTTGACGCCATGCTCGGCGAGATACTCCGTCAAATCCTCGGCCATGCGCTTGGTCAGGGTCGTGACCAGCACCCGCCCGCCGGCCGACACCTGCGTCTTGATTTCGGAGAACAGGTCGTCCACCTGGGTCGCCGCCGGCCGCACCTCGACCTCGGGATCGACGAGGCCCGTGGGGCGCACCACCAGCTCGACCACCTGGCCGGATTTCCGCAATTCATACGGCCCCGGCGTCGCGGAAACATAGATCGTCTGCGGCGCCAGCCGCTCGAACTCATCGAAGCGCAGCGGCCGGTTGTCCAGGGCCGCGGGGATGCGGAAGCCGTACTCGACCAGGTTTTCCTTGCGGGCGCGATCGCCGCGGTACATGCCGCCCAGTTGCGGGATGGTGACGTGGCTCTCGTCGATGACCAGCAGGCCGTCGGCCGGAAAATAATCGAACAGGGTCGGCGGCGGCTCGCCGGGCTTGCGGCCGGAGAGAAAGCGCGAATAATTTTCGATGCCGGAGCAATAGCCGACTTCCAGAATCATCTCGATGTCGAAGCGGGTGCGCTGCTCCAGGCGCTGCGCCTCGACCAGCTTGTTCATGCCGCGCAACTGCTCGAGCCGCTCCTGCAATTCGCGCTTGATGCCCTCCACGGCATCCAGCATGGTCTGGCGGTCGGTGACGTAGTGGGTCTTGGGATAGATCGTCAGCCGCGGCGCCTTTTTCTGCACCTCGCCCGTCAGCGGATCGAAGTAACAGAGGGATTCAATCTGATCGTCGAACATCTCCACGCGCACGGCTTCGCGCTCGGACTCCGCCGGGAAGATGTCGACGACCTCGCCGCGCACGCGGTAGGTGCCGCGGTGCAGCTCGATGTCGTTGCGCGTGTACTGCAACTCGGCCAGGCGGCGCAGCAGGGTGCGCTGGTCGATCCTGTCGCCGCGCACCAGGTGCACGACCATGCGGTGATAGGCCGCCGGGTCGCCCAGGCCGTAGATCGACGACACCGTGGCGACGATGATGGTGTCGCGACGCTCGAGCAGCGCGCGGGTGGCCGACAGCCGCATCTGCTCGATGTGCTCGTTGATGGAGGCGTCCTTTTCGATGTAGGTGTCGGTGGAGGGTACGTACGCCTCCGGCTGGTAATAGTCATAGTAGGAAACGAAATATTCCACGGCGTTTTCGGGGAAAAATTCACGGAATTCGCCGTACAGCTGCGCCGCCAGTGTTTTGTTGGGCGCCAGCACCAGCATGGGGCGCTGCACCGCCGCCACCACGCTGGCGATGGTGAAGGTCTTGCCGGAACCGGTGACCCCCAGCAACGTCTGATGCGACAGGCCCTCGCGGATGCCGCGCAAAAGCCCGGCGATGGCCTCCGGCTGGCCGCCGGCCGGGGTATAGGGCGCCTTAAGCTCGAATCGATTCATGCGGAGTTCTGCAACGCACAAATTTTTAGTATATTACACCGCCTTTTGAACCATCGCTTCAGAAACCAGCCGTTGAAACGAGGTGCCTTTTTGAACATTCAGCCATCACTGCGCGCGCAGAGCATCAAACCCTCCCCCACCTTGAGCGTCAGCGCCCATGCGGCGGCACTCAAGGCCGCCGGCAAGGATATCCTGAGTTTGGCCGCGGGGGAGCCGGATTTCGACACGCCCGATTTCATCAAGGAGGCCGCCATCAAGGCGTTGAAGGACGGCTTCACCAAGTACACCGCCGTGGAGGGCACGCCGGGGCTCAAAAAGGCCATCGCCGCCAAATTCAAGCGCGAGAACAACCTCGACTACGCGCCCGACCAGATTCTGGTGTCCTGCGGCTGCAAGCACAGCATCTACAACCTGTTCCAAGCCGTGCTGAATCACGGCGACGAAGTGCTGATCCCGGCGCCCTACTGGGTTTCCTATCCCGACATGGCGCTGCTCTCCGGCGCGCAGCCGGCGTTCATCCACGCCGGCATCCGCGAGGGGTTCAAGATCACGCCGGCCAAGCTCAAGGCCGGCATCACGCCCAAAACCCGGCTGTTCATGATGAACAGCCCGTCCAACCCCACCGGCGTGCATTACACGCCCAAGGAGCTGGCCGCGCTGGGCGAGGTTCTGCTGGAACACCCGCAGGTGTTGATCGCCACGGATGATATTTACGAGCACATCCTCTGGGATGGCGAATTCAAAAACATCGTCAATGCCTGCCCTGCGCTCAAGGAGCGCGCCATCGTGCTCAACGGCGTCTCCAAATCCTACTCCATGACCGGCTGGCGCATTGGCTACGCCGCGGGCCCCAAGTCGGTGATCGCGGCGATGGGCAAGATCCAGTCGCAAAGCACCTCCAACCCGACCTCCATCGCTCAGGCCGCGGCGCAGGCGGCGCTGGAGGGCGACCAGGGCTTCGTGCGCGAACAATGCCGTGTTTTCAAGCAGCGCCATGATTTCGTGCACCGGCGCCTCAATGAAATGGCCGGCGTGAAATGCCTCCCCGCGCAGGGAACGTTTTACATCTTCCCCGACATGTCGGGCGTCATGAAGAGCAAAAAACTCAAGGACGACATCACCATGGCGGAATGGTTCCTGGAGCAGACCGGCTGCGCCATGGTTCCCGGCTCGGCCTTCGGCGCGCCGGGCTGCATGCGGATCTCGTTTGCGACCTCCATGAAGGTCCTCGAAGACGCCATGAACCGCCTGGAACGGGCCCTGGGAAAAAAACAGAAATAGCCGTCAAAATTGACCGTATCAAGACCGGTCAGTACCATACGCGCCTTCCGAAAAACGTTCCCGGGTAGCTCAGCCGGTAGAGCAAGCGGCTGTTAACCGCTGGGTCGGGGGTTCGAGTCCCTCCCCGGGAGCCACTCTCCATGTCAGTCACTACGAACATTCCTGCAACCAGCTCTGTATCCTCTCTTCGATACCGGGACTCTCACCACGGTTGCTCGTCTCATCCCTGAGACTCGCCCTTCGGGCTGGTATTCACCACTTTCCCACGATTGCCGAAACCCAACCGGGATCTCAAAAGCAAAAAGCCCGGCCAAGCCGGGCTTTTCTTTGTCCCCTCCCCCTTGAGGGGGGCAGGGTTGGGGAGAGGGTGAAGATGTTTTCGCTCCCCTCTCCCTGGCCCTCTCCCTCAAGGGGAGAGGGAAATAAAGCTGAAGCGCAATGTTCCGGCCCCCCCCCTTG
>JAJPIJ010000004.1 GCA_021324815.1 Gammaproteobacteria bacterium | reverse complement strand
TGAAGAACGGCTCGAAGATCCGCCGCTTGATCTCCTCACTCATGCCCATGCCGGTGTCGCTCACCGTGAGCTGGACATATTCCCCGGCCGACGCGTAGGGATGATCCTTGACATAGTCCTCGCTCAGGACAATGTTGTGCGATTCGATGGTCAGCGTGCCGCCGCGCGGCATGGCGTCGCGCGCGTTGACGGCCAGATTCAGCAGCACGTTCTCCAGCAGGTTGCGATCGGTCCTGACCGGCCACAAATCCGCCCCCGCCGAAATCACGACATTGATGGTCTCGCCCAGGGTGCTCTGCAGCAGGTCGCACATGCCGGTCACCAGTTCATTGATATTGATGATCGTAGGTTCCAGTACTTGCTGACGGGAGAAGGCCAGCAGCCGGCGCGTGAGTTCGGCGGCGCCGTCTGCGGCCGACAACGCTGACATGGGCAGTCTCGCCGCTGCGGGATCATTCCCCAGCCTGCGCTGCAACAGATCGAGGTTGCCCAAGATCACGGTCAGCCGGTTGTTGAAGTCATGCGCCACGCCGCCGGTCAACTGGCCCACGGCCTCCATTTTCTGTGACTGCGCCAGTTGCTCCTCCATGCGCCGCGAGACCGTGATGTCGGTCCAAGAACCCACCACTTCGATGGGCTGGCCACCCGCAGCCGGGATGACCCGGAAGGTGTCCCTAATCCAGAGGTACTCGCCGTTTTTGTGCCGGAAGCGATATACAAGAGACCCCCCTCCCTGTTGTATCCGGCTCTCTATTTCGGACAAGGCACGTTTAACGTCGTCCGGGTGCACGCGGGCGAGCCAGAATTTGGGATCGTTGAGCATCTCCTGCGGCCAATAACCGGTCATGCGCGTCAGCGTGTCGCTGACGAAGGTGCACTGGTGCAAATCAGGGTTCGCAGTGGTTGCATAAATCACACTGGGGCTTGAGTTCAGCAGATGGCGGAAGCGGGCTTCGGCCTGCGCGAGTGCCTGTTCTGCCTGCATGCGCGGGGTGATGTCGCGGAAAGACCATACACGGCCAGCAACAGCGCCGTGCAGCCTCAGCGGGGAAGAATAGCGCTCAAACACCCGGCCGTCTTTGAAAGTCAGCGTGTCCACGTCCTCCGCGTCCGATTGGTAAAGCACCTGCACCTTCTTCAGGAACGTTTCCGGATCGTTCAATCGATCCTGGACAAAACTCAGCAGGGCCTGCTCATCTCTGGTCTCCAAAAGAGATTGGGGAATCCGCCAAAGTTCGGCAAACCGCCGGTTTGCGTGGATGACCTTGCCGCTGCGGTCAACGGTCAGAATTCCGTCGGCAGTTGATCCCAGAATGCATTGCAACTGGACCTCACTCTCCCGCAGCGCCACCTCGATTTGTTGTTGGTCTTCCAGGATGCTCAGGAGCGACTGGCGGGCGCGCTCGGACATCTCCAGGTGCTCACGAAGCTGCTTTTCTGCCTGCGCAACGCTGGAGAGGTCCCGCGCTTTGCGCCGCAGTTCCAGGTGGGTGATCACCAGACGGCCCAGAACCTGCAAGGCCTGCTGCTGCCAGGCGTTCAACTGACGCGCTATCCGGTCGATCACGCACAGAGTTCCCAGCGCGTAGCCTGCGGGCGTCACCAGCGGGGCGGCGGCGTAAAAACGGATGCGCGGCTCGCCCGTCACCAGCGGGTTATCGGCAAAGCGTTCATCCTTGGTCGCATCGGGCACAATGAAGAGCGCGGGTTGGAGAATGGCATGGCCACAGAATGAGATATCGCGCGCCGTCTCCTCCACCGTCAGCCCCACCCGAGACTTGAACCATTGGCGATTCTCGTCCACGAGTGAGATGAGCGCGATGGGTGCCTCGCAGATGTGGGCCGCAAGCTCCGTCAGGTCGTCAAATATCTGTTCGGGTGGAGTGTCCAGCAAGGCGTAATCCCTGAGCACTTCAAGTCGGCGGGACTCGTCTGGCGTTTTTGCTGGAACTTTCACGGCGGCGGCCTCTTAGGTATCAGTCCCCTGCGCTGCCTCTTCTGGTTCTTGCTCCGGGGTCGCCTGACTCGGATAGCGGATCGGCTCTCCCAGCCGTTCAAGCAGTTCATTGATTTCCCGCTTGAGTTTCCGGACGCGATCCTCGCGGCCGAGCATTACGTTCTGCCAGCGAATCAATTCCTTCAGTTGATGCTGGACTTGCTCTTCCGCCCGCTTGCGCTCAGTGATGTCGAGAATGATGGCGATAAACATCGCCGGAGCTACATCGGAGAACAGTTGGAGGTGAACTTCCACGGGATAAGTGGAACCATCCTTACGGCGGTGGACAGTAAGGAACCGGATCAAGTGTTGTTCGCCGGTCCGCAGGGGCCGGATCAGCGCGGTGAAGGATTCGGGGGTGTACTCCGGCTTCAGGTCGACCGGGGTGAGCGCGCGGAGTTCTTCCATGGAATATCCGAGGTTTTCACGGGCGCCACGGTTCACCAGCTGGAACTTCAGGGTCTCCGCATCGAAGACATAGATCTCGTTCAGCGATTCTTCCAGCAAGTATGCCAGACGCTGCATCTGTTCCTGCGCCAGCCTGTGCTCGGTGATGTCCTTGCCGGTCGAGACCAGACGGACGATCTTTCCATGTTTATCCTTGAGTGGCGTGATGGTTTTCTGTTCATAATATATCTCGCCGTTCTTGCGGCGGTTGGTGAAAACTTCGCGGAACGGTGCTCCGCCCAGGACGGTCCGCCAGAGGCGCTGGTAGAACGCCTGGTCATGCCTGTCGGACTTGAGCAGACTGGGCTTGCGGCCCAGGACCTCGGACCGCGAGTAGCCGGTCATCCGCTCGAACGCCGGGTTGACGTATTCGATGACCCCGTCGGGGTCGGTGATCGTCACGGCGTCATCAGTCTGCTCGACGACACTGGCAAGCATGCGATGGTTTTCCTGGACGTGGATAAGCTCGGTATCGTGCGCCCGCCGCTGCAGCTCGTAGGCCTCATTCACGCCGCGGGTCAGCCTGCGCCCGTACAGCGCGACGCCGGCCACGAGCAGCAGGATCATCGCCGCCAGCGACCATTCGTATTTCTTCAGCGATTCGGCCAGCGCCGCCTGTTCGAGCAGATGTCGCTTCTGGGCCTCCCGCACATCGTCCTGCATCGCCTCAAGCGCCACATGGAGACTTGCAAACGCCTGATCCATCGCGGCCATGTGCTCGGCGGCGCGCCCGGGGTTATTGTTTCCGAAGTCGGTGAAGATCTTGCCCGCCTGCGCCGTCATCTCGCGCAGCGCGGCCTCGACGGCGTCGAACCGCTGCAGATAAGGCCGCGCCGCCATGGGCGGAAGGCTCCGCTCAATCTCGCGCCGTTCGCCTTCCAGCTTCCAGTCGAACTGCGCGAGTGCCGCCTGCAGCCGGGCCGACTCGCCAGCGGCATCATGCGACACGAACACGTCGTTGCCCGGCGCATCCACGGCGCCGGCGATTGTTTCGAGTTCGTTGTATCGCGCCAGACGGTCGTTCAACACCTGGTTCACCCGCACCGACTCGGCATAGATGGCGCGCAGGCCGTAGCTAAGATACAGGGCCGCGCCGATGGTCAGCAGGTTCAGGGCCGCCAGCGCAAAATAAATCAGGTGCCATTTCGGGCGGTGGAGGGGTGTACTGGAGCTGATCTGTGCAATGGTCATGATTTACCTGCAGCCGGTATTGCGGCTATCTCGGCCTCTTTGGCCGGATACACGGTGGAGAATTCGATGACACTGGCATTAAGGTCGGCGCTTCCTTGGGCATCGCTAATCACGGAGCTGTCAAAAAGGACGCAATTACGTTCCCTGATTACCAATTTTAAATCGCGTTCATCGGCATGGTGAGTCGAAGAACCGCGTGTTTGGGTAGACTTGGTCTAGCTGTGATCCCTATTCGCCGGGGTGACTTTGATTATATGTTTCTCTGACTTCTCGAATTAATTCTAGCAGCCCGGTTCATAATTCGCTTAAGAGGCAATGTTTGTTGTTGCAGTACACAATGCGGCTGAAACGGCGACATTCCATTTGATTTCAAAGGTGGGGTGAAAAGTATCACCGGCGGACACCTGCGGGAGGACGCTCAGTGATGGTGACCGCGTCTCTGGTTTTTTTTCCCTTCGGTATTTTGCAAAGACTTCGTTGTACGCCTGATACGGTTCGCGCGTAGGGTCATAGGACATATTTGAGGTCAGTGTGAGCAGTAATATTTTCCAAGCATGTGAAAGCCTCCTGTATTGGATTGGATCTCAGGATTTGAGGCTGTCAATACGAGAGTTGCACGCGGGTGAAAAACACCTTTTCTTCCGCGCGGTTGTTCGGCGTCGAGTCCAGTGTCTCGGCGCCGCCGCCTTCAACGCCGCCGCCGCCCCTGAAGTGCGTCTGTTCATAATCGGCGGCCAGCTTGACGGCGGTGTTGAGATACCAGTTCAAGCCGATGCCCCATTCCCGCGCCGCAGTGACGGAAGTGAAGGGGCTGGCGAGACGGGTGGCCTGGCGCGCCGCGAGCCTCGCGGCGGTGGTGCCGGCCGCCGGCGTAATGCCGGAAAAAACGTCATCATCGACATCCAGCTCGCCGTAACGGCCCACGACCTCCCACGCGCCCCACCCGCCGGTGAATGGATCAAACATGTTCCGCGGCACGATGTTGTGGTAGCCGTTGTCCTCGCCGGTCAGGACCCAGGAAACGAGGATCTGCCAGGCGCTGTTGTCGATGGTCTGCTTGTCGGTGAGCCGGCTGGCGGGGTCGGTGCGGCTCACCCGCTGCGTGGAATCCACGTACTCGCCAAGCAGGCCGAATGGCCCTCGATAGTAATAGGTCTGCGGAGAAATCCGGTAATGCCCGCCCGCAGCCACGGCCGCGTTGGTGCCGGCCCCGGCGCCCGCCTGCGAATAGGTGAAGATGGCCGCCTGGCCCTGCGACCTGTAGCCCGGAATGGCGCCGCTGCCGCTGGGCAGGCCGGCGGCGCCATTCTGATCGCCCGCGCTGCCGGCAATCCCAACGCCCAGCCCCTGCAATGGGCCTGGTGTGTTCTTGAACGGCAGCGCAAAAATACGGCCTTCGAATTCCTTGTCGTCGCTGAAATCGGGATCGCCGCCGCTGGTGCCGTCCGCGACACCGTTGAAATAGCCGGCGGCGTAGCCCACCGACTTATCGAACAAATCGCCGTTCACCTCGATACCGATGTCGCGATTGGGAACCAGATTGGTGGGCAGGCCGCGCTCGGTGAAACGGGTGTCGACATCCCTTTGCAGGCGCTCCAGGCCGACGGGCCCGATGAATTTGCCGGCGCGTATCCTGGCTGCGGACAGGAAATTCATCTCGAGGTAGGCGTCCTGCAGGACAGTGTCGTTGCGCACATTGACGGTGCCGAAATCAGGCACGAAGCGGTAATCGAAATATTTGAAGACCGTGCCCTCGAATATCGGCCGCACACGGCGGAGCAGGAAGGTGTCGGTGATATTGCCGGTATGCGCGCCGTTGTGGACGTCATCGATGGCAAAGCGGGAGTCGGCCTGCAGATAACCGCGGATCTTGAGTAAGAAATCACCATCGGCGGAGCTGAACGCCAGTCCGCCGGGGCCGGCCTTGAATGACGGCGCTTCCTTCTTCCCCGCGGCCGCCTTCACTTCCGCGACATCCTGCCTCTGCTCCAGCGCCTTGATCTTCTGATCGAGTTCCTGGACTTGCGCCGGCGGCGGTGCGGGCTTTGCACGTCCAGCCTTCCTCGATTGGGCCAGCGCAGCTTCCAGTTCACCGACCCGTCGGGCCAGCGCCTGCAACTCTTGTTCGAGTTCCTCATTGGTGGCTGCGGGCGCGAATGAGGGGAAGAAGATGCCCGTCATCCCCAGCCCGAGGATGAACATTCTCGTGTGTTTCATGTGCTGGCTCCCTTCAAGGAATCCGGCGCCTGCCCGTACAATCAGCGCTGCCGGGGATTCGCCCGGTTCTTTCATGTGACATCCCGGCCATGCCGTATCTTCGCGCCGGCGATGGCCCGTCATGGTTTATTCTAGAGAGAAACACATATTTCCAAAAAGAATATATTTAAATATTGTTATTATTTTATTGAATATATGAACCCGGCCCTTTCCTCTGGGGGGCCGTGGTGGACTCCCCCGGTGAGTGGCGGGATTTCAGTACAGCGGGGTGACGGTGTAGCCCTGCTTTTCCAGCAGGCTCAGGACGCCGTCGTCGCCCGGCAGGTGCAGGGCGCCGATGGCGATGAAGGCGTTGCCCTCGTTCAGCCGCGGCCGCAGCCGGTGCGCCATGCGGCGGTTGCGGTCGGTGATCAGCCGGCGCGCGACTTTTTTGGATAACTTGTCGTTGTCCTGCTCGAAATTGATCTCCAGCGCCTTGAGGCCCGCCAGGTCGCGCGCCAGATAGAACGACTTCAGGCGGTCAAGTTCCCGCTGCACCTCGTCGTAGCCGCACACCGTGTCGCGCAACAACGCGAGTTGATCGGACAGCGGCATGGCGCCGAACACGTCGGCCTGTTCCTGGATGCTCTCCAGCCCGTACACCCGCGCGCCGTGGCTGCTCGCGCGCGTCATCAGCGCCAGATCCAGCGGCACGCCCTGCTCGTTGGGCGGCTGGCTCAGGGTGATGAAGGCGGCCCAGGGCTTCATGCGGCGCGCGGCCGGTTCAATGATGCCGTAATGCTCCAGCAGCGTGGTGGCGCGCCGGAGGAGGGCCGGCGCCGCCTGTTTCTCCAGACGCGTGTCGTCGTCGGTGTACATGAGGCGGGTGAAGTTCGCCGCGGCGCGCTCGTCGAACAGCGCCTCCATGATGAAGCTGTCGGCGTGATCCAGCGCCTGCTCCACCGGCGGCGCCAGCCTGAGCACGTCTTCATCGCTGATGTGGATGGTGCCGTAGATGTAACTGGGCCTGGCGTCGGCGCGTTCGATTTCCCACAGCAGGCCCTTGGGGTGGGCGACCGCGGCGGTGGAAACGGGGGCGTCCGGCGGCTGCGGCGGGCATTGCAGGCCGGCCTCCGCCCGCGCCGTTGCGTTGATCAGGAGCAGCAGGACGGCGGCCGACAGCCGTCCATTCCGACGGATTTTTTCAAACAGTGTTTTCATCGAAATCCAGTTGCGCGGGCATCAGCCCCGCCAGGAGATGCCCCGCATGCCGCCAGCGCTCGGACTCCCGCAACGCGGCCCACGACAGGGCGGCCCGGCCGTGCATGCGCATCAGGCGGGCGCGCGACAGCGGCGGCATGTCGTACCTGAACTCCGCCAGCAGCCGGCGCACGGCCTCCGGATTGTTGCACACCAGCGCCATGTCGCAGCCCGCCGCGAGCGCGGCGTGCGCGCGCTGCACGATGTCGCCGGCCAGCGCCGCGCCCGCCATGTTGAGATCATCGCTGAAGATTACGCCGTCGAACTCCAGCTGTCGCCGCAGGATTTTTTGCAGCCACACCGCCGAGAATCCCGCCGGCTGGTCATCGACGCGGGGATAAATCACGTGCGCCGGCATGAGCGCCTCGATGTGATTCTGGATCAGGTGCTGGAAGGGGCGCAGGTCGCCGTGGGTGATGCGATCGAACTCGCGCCCGTCGACGGGAATCGCGTCATGCGAATCCTCCGCCACCGAGCCGTGGCCGGGAAAGTGCTTGCCGACCGCCGCCATGCCGGCCTCGCGCATGCCCTTCACGAAGGCGTAGCCCAGCGCACCCACGACGTTCGGATCGGCGTGGAAGGCGCGATCGCCGATGACGCGGCTTACGCCGCGGTTCAGATCCAGCACCGGCGCGAAGCTGAAATCGACGCCGGCCGCGCGCAGCTCCGCCGCCATCATCCAGCCGCAGGCGGCGGCCTCGCGCAGCGCGGCGGCCGGATCCGCGTCATGGCGCTGCCCCAGGACGGCGCAGGCCGGCAGGCGGGTGAACCCCTCGCGGAAGCGCTGCACGCGGCCGCCCTCGTGATCGACGGCGATCAGCAGCGGCGGCTGGCGCGCGGCGTGGATCGCGGTGATCAGACCCTGCAGCTGCGCCGGATTGTCGTAATTGCGCGTGAACAGGATCACGCCGCCGATCAGCGGATGCGCAAGCCAGGCACGCTCCTCGGCCGTGAGCGCCGTGCCGGCGAGATCGATCATAAGCGGCCCCAGCGTCATCGCGCGTAAAGCCGGCGGCGCAGGGACTCGCCGATCTCGTTCACCGCCGCGACGATGAGGAACAGCGCCGCGCCGGGCGCGACGAGCAGATGCGGCGCCACCAGCATGTAGTAGGTGCCGTCGCGGATCATGCCGCCCAGCGACGGCGCCGGCGGCCGCGCGCCCAGGCCCAGAAACGACAGCCCCGCCTCCGCCACGATCACGCCGCCCACGCCCAGCGTCGCCTCGATGATGAGCGGCGCGGCGATGAGCGGCAGCACGTGCCGCCGCCAGACCGCGGGCGGCGCCGTGCCCAGCACCCGCGCCGCCTGCACGTGCTCGCGTTCACGCAACGCCAGCGTTTGCGCGCGCGCCAGCCGCGCATAACCCGTCCAGCCGGTCAGCATCAGGGCCGCCGCGACGTTGGCGAGCGAAGGTCCCAGCGCCGCGGCCAGCGCCAGCGCCAGCAGCAGTCCGGGGAAGGCCAGCGTCAGGTCGATCAAGCCCGCGCAGAACCGATCCCACAGCCCGCCCCACCACGCCGCCGTCACGCCGATCATCGCCCCCGACACGGCGCACACCGGCACCACGATGGCCGCCACCATGAACGAGGCCCGCAGGCCGAGCAGCAGGCGATCCGCCACGCGCCGACCGAGATCGTCATAGCCCAGCCATGCCCCCGCTGCGGGCGTCGACAATATCCTGTCGAGATGGATGTGATTGGGTTCGAGCGGCAGCCAGCCGGCGGCCAGGGCGAGGCCGGCCCAGAGGATCAGCACGCCGCAGGCCGCGGTTTCGCGCTTCATGCGGACATCCGGGTGCGCACGCGCACGTCGAGCAGGCCGCAGATCAGATCGACCAGCATGTTGACCCCCACGTAGACGAGGGCGATGAGCAGCACGCAGCCCTGCAACACGGGATAGTCGCGCCGCAGGATGGCCTCCACCGTGAGCAGCCCGACGCCCGGCCATTGAAAGATTGTCTCGGTAATCACCGCGCCGCCCAGGAGCGCGCCCAGTTGCAGGCCGAGCACGGTCAATACCGGCAGCGCCGCGTTGCGCAGCGCGTAGCGCAGAAAAATCACACTGGACGGCAGGCCGCGGGCGCGGGCGGCGCGCAGGAAATCCTCGTGAGCCACCTCCAGCAGGCTGCCGCGCAAAATGCGTGCGAGCGGGGCGCTCAAACCCACGCCCAGCGTCAGCGCCGGCAGCACCAGCGAGGCGGCGCCCTCGCGGCCGCTGACCGGCAGCCAGCCCAGTTGCAGGGCGAACAGCCACACCAGCATCGGCCCCAGCCAGAACGACGGCACCGCCACGGCCAGCGCGGCGTACCCCGCGACGCAGTGGTCGGGCCAGCGCCCCGTGCGCCACGCGGAGATTGCGCCCAGGGGCAGACTGATGACGAGCGCCACGATCACGGCGACCGCCGCCAGCAGCGCCGTCGCCGGCAACCGTTCACGAAGCATCCCGGCGATCGCACGGTGCGTATACAACGAGGTGCCCATGTCGAACCGCAGCAGCCCGGCCACATAGTGCAGCCACTGCGCCAACAGCGGCTGGTCCAGTCCCAGTGCATGGCGCAACGCCGCGCGCTCGGCGGCGACGGCGGATTCGCCCAGCATCACCTCCACCGGATCGCCGGGCACCAGATGGATCAACAGAAACACCAGGCTCACCACGCCGCTGGTGACGGCGGCGGCGTGGAACAATCGCCGGCAGAGGAAGCGCCACATGGCTCACGCGCCCTCTGGAGGGCGGAACAACCGGGTCAATCGCGGCATCAAATTATGATACAGTTATTTTGGGCAGGCTCTGAATAAGTCCCTCCTGGACTGCTCGGGGCTGGGCCGGCAAAAAGCGCGTTTTTGCCAGCCTCCGATTTTCAATGGCAAGTTGCCATTGAAAACGGCGGCACTTCCCTGTGCCACAAGAATTTCCGCCTGCGGGGGGATTCTTCAGGAAAAAACGCGCGCGAACACCAGGGGAATTCCGTGGATCATGAACCCGGCCTGACGATCACCACGTTTGCCAGCGGCCTGCTCAATGCCGCGGTCAGGCTGACCGGCCTCGCGCTGCTTGGCATCGGCGCCTGGACGATGGTGAATCTGCTTCAGGAGGTCTGGGCGCTCTACCACGATCCGGCGCGGCCGACGGTGGAGCGTTTCGCGCAGGCCATCGAAAACGCCTCCCACGTCGACAAACTGCTGACCCCGAAACACGGCACCGGCGCCGAGGATACCGCCGGCGCAACGGGAGACGCGGGCGGCGCATCAACCGACGTCAGGCCCGCCGCTCCGGCGGCCGCTCCCGCCGCCAGGAACGAGGAGAACTTCCGGTTTTCCTATTTCATCGCCTGGCCGGTCGTGCTGCTGCTGCTGCTGCTCATCGGCCGGCTGGCGCTGGCCGCCATCAAGATCGGCGGAGAGCTGGCGCTCTACGACGTGCAGATCAAGCGCTTTGCGGCGGGGCTCATGCGCGAAGTGGCCCGCAACCGCTGACAGATTGCTTAAAAACTACTCCGGAGCCCGTCTGTGTGTTGTTCGTCTCATCCATGAGACGAACCCCGTTGGGGCTGAAGCGCCGTTTCGTTCCCGACGAAACGGTGTCTGCTCACTCAAGGACTCGCCGTACTATTTGTACTGTCTCGCCCTGCGCCCCGGACTCGTGGCTGCGAAGCGGCTATTTCGGGTAGGGACGCGCGGCTGCGTTTAACCGAATACGGGTTGCTTGCGGCTGCTCCCGCACCTCCCGCTGCGCGCACCGCGTCGCAGCCGCCTCGCGGCGCCTGGCAGCCGGATTTTCTCGTGACGTTTTTAAGCAACCTGTCGCCATCACATGCCGCTTAGCAAATCAAAACGCGCGTGCCGACCTCGATCCGATCGTACAGGGCCAGCAGATCGGCGTTGCGCATGCGCACGCAGCCGCGCGACCCCGGCACGCCCATGGGCACCTCGTCCGGCGCGCCGTGCAGATAGATGCAGCGCGCCAGCGTGTCCACCTCGCCGCCCAGGTTGCGGCCCTCCTCCAGGCCCTGAAGCCAGAGGATGCGGGTCAGGATCCAGTCCCGTCCCGGCGACCGCGCGCGCAGCGCCGGGGTGTATATCTCGCCGGTGGGCTCTCGGTTCACGAACACGGTGTTGACGGGGCGGCCTTCGCCGATCTTGGCGGCGATGCGGTGCCAGCCGCGCGGCGTGCATTCGCTGTTCAGCCGCTCCCCCGCCCCGTTCCTGGCGGTCGAAACGGCGCAGACCATGAGCACCGCGTCGCCGTTCAACAGCCGCAACTGCTGGCGGGAGAGATCAATCTCAATGTGGGATGCGCTCATTTGTCCTTCCGTCCGGCGCGCCGGATTGCAATCAGTCCATCATAGTTGCCGTCGGATGACAAGGCATATCCCGTCACGTCATCGCCCATCACCGCCACCACGTCCTCGTACCACAACGGCACGACGGGCAGATCCCGCAACAGGATGCCGGCGATGTCATGATAAATCGCCTGCTGCTGATCCACCGAG
>JAJPIJ010000032.1 GCA_021324815.1 Gammaproteobacteria bacterium | reverse complement strand
TGAAGAACGGCTCGAAGATCCGCCGCTTGATCTCCTCACTCATGCCCATGCCGGTGTCGCTCACCGTGAGCTGGACATATTCCCCGGCCGACGCGTAGGGATGATCCATGACATAGTCCTCGCTCAGGACAATGTTGTGCGATTCGATGGTCAGCGTGCCGCCGCCCGGCATGGCGTCGCGCGCGTTGACGGCCAGATTCAGCAGCGCGTTCTCCAGCAGGTTGCGATCGGCGCGGATCGGCCACAGCCCCGGCTCGGGGGACACCTTGACGGCGATGGCTTCACCGAGGGTCCGTTGCAGCATGTCATGCATCGCGGCGGTGAGCTCGTTCATGTCGATGCGCACCGGCTCCAGCACCTGTTTGCGGGAGAAGGTCAGAAGCTGGCGCGTCAGGTCGGCGGCGCCGTCTGCGGCCGACAACGCTGACATGAGCAGTCTCGCCGCTGCGGGATCATTTCCCAGCCTGCGCTGCAACAATTCCAGATTGCCCAGAATCACGGTCAGCCGGTTGTTGAAGTCATGCGCCACGCCGCCGGTCAACTGGCCCACGGCCTCCATTTTCTGTGACTGCGCCAGTTGCTCCTCCATGCGCCGTGATTCGGAAACATCGGTCCATGAGCCGATGATTTCCTGCGGCCGGCCCTCTGCGTCATAAGCGACCCGGAAAGTGTCCCTGATCCAGTGGTAGCGTCCGTCGTGGAAGCGGAAGCGGTATTCCAGTTCGCCCTTCCCGGACGCAAGCTGGTGTTCAATCAAAGCCTCAACCTGCTCCCTGTCATCCGGATGCACGTGCGCGGGCCAGAAGCCGGGGTCATTCTTCATCGCGCCGGGCTCATGGCCGGTCAGGCGCAGCAGCGTCTCGCTGATGAATGTGCAGCGATGCGGCAGGGTGAAAGTGGTGGCGTAGATCACGCTGGGGCTGGAATTCACAAGCTGGCGGTACCGCCTTTCGGTTTCGGCCAGCGCCATTTCCGCCTCCTTGCGCGCGGTGATGTCGCGTGTCAGGCCGATGGAGGCGACGATCTTCCCCTGCCTGCCGCGCAACGGCGCGGCGTGGGTCTCCAGCCAGCGATGCGTGCCCTTCAGCCCGGTGATTTCAAACTCAAGTGTGCCGGTCTCTCCGCCGAAAGATCGTGCCACCAATTTTCCAAAGGCAGCGTGGTACTCCGGCTGTATGAGCCCATAGATCTTTTTCCCCTGCACCTGGGCCGCGGAATCGGCCTCGATCATCGCAAGACCGGCGGGGTTCATTTCCAGCAGCGTGCCATCGGCGGCCAGCAGCTTCACGCATTCGGGCTCGGATTCGAGGATGGTGCGCAGCCGGGTCTCGCTCTCCGCCAGCGCCTCCTCGACCCGCTTGCGCTCGGTGATGTCGCGACTCACGGTCGCCCAGCCGATGACCCTGCCGCCGGCGTCACGCACATGGAAGAGGTAGTAGGACATCCAGATCGGCTCGCCGGTCTGGAAATGACGCAGGCGGATCTCCACTTCGCCATGGCCCTCGCGCTGCACACGCGGGAAGAATTCCTCGACGATGAAGTGGCGATCCTCCGGGAAGAAATAGTCCGGCACCTTAACCCGGCAGGCGGCATCCATGTCGGGCAGTCCGACCATTCGTACGCCGGCCGGATTCACATAGAGCGGCTTCAAGTCGAGGTCGCACATGCCAATGAACTCGCTGCTGCTTTCGGCCAGCAGGAAAAACTTCTGCCGCTCTTCTTCCATCCGCTTGCGCTCGGTGATGTCCACATGACAGCCCAGCATGCGCGCCGGCCTGCCGTCGGCATCGCAGATGACCTCGGCGTGGGTGTAAATCCAGCGCCAGCCGCCGTCCTTGTGGCGCATGCGGAATTCCGCTTCGTGTGCTCCCTCCGGCCGGGCGATGTAACGCCGGATGCGTTCCAGCGTGGGAGCAAGGTCGTCGGGATGGACCCGGCTCTCCCACTCGCTGAAATCATCGCCAATCTCATGTTCTTCATAACCCAGCTGGCTTTTCCATTCGCGCGAATAGACGACGCGGTTGGTCTGCAGGTCCCAGTCCCACAGCCCGATATTGGCGGCCTGGACCGCAAGCCGCAGTCGCTCCGCATTCTCCCGCAACATGGCCTCCGCCTGCCTGCGCGCGGTGAGGTCGCGCACGATGGCGAGATAGCTTTGATCATCGAGCCGCCGCGCGCTCACCTCCGCCGGGAAGGTCGAGCCGTCCTTGCGCAGATGCTCCCATTCGGCCAGGTGCAGCTTGCCGGCCATCATTTCCGCGGGCTCGACGGCCAGTCGGGGCCGCTCGCGCGGCGCGAGCACGTCGGCGACGTTCATTTGCAGCAGTTCCTCGCGCGTGTAGCCGAGCATTTCCAGTCCGCGCGCGTTCGCATCCAGATAGCGGTTGTCGGTAGAAATGAGAAAAATGCCGTCGCTGGCCTGCTCGAACAGGTTCCGCAGGCGCGCCTCGCTTTCGCGCAGCGCCATCTCGCGCTGGTGGCGGCCAATGATGACAGCCGCCATGTGCGTGGCGAGGTCAATGAGCTGTCGATGCTCCGGCCGCGGCAGACCGGGCTGGCGGTAATACATCGCGAACGTGCCGAGCACGCGCCCATCCATATCAAGGATCGGAGTGGACCAACAGGCGCGCAGCCCGTGCGGCAACGCCGCCTCCCTGTAAGCCACCCACAGCGGGTCGGTGGCGATGTCCTCCACAAAAACCGCCGCCTTGCGATATGCGGCCGTGCCGCACGAGCCGGCGCATGGGCCAATCAGCTGACCATTAATGGCGGTGACATATTCCACCGGCAGGCTGGGAGCGGCACCGTGGCGGATATGCGCACCATCCTTGTCCAGCAGCAGGATCGACCCAAGCATTCCCGGCGCCTGGGATTCGATGAGCAGGACCAGCGCGGTGAGCGTGTCTTGCAGCGACGCGCCGCAGGCAGCCATCTCCAGCACCCGCTTCTGACCGGCGAGTAATGCCTCCGCCCGCTTGCGCCCGGTGATGTCACGCCAGACCGTGCGGCTGCGGATGACGCGGCCCGAGGCGTCGCGGACCGCTGACGTGTTGAGACTCACGTCCAGCAAGCGTCCGTCCTTGCAGCGCAGCCGCAATTCCTCGTCGTGCAATTCGCCCGTTGCCTTGAGTTTGACGTACAATTCCTTCGCGCGGGGCACGTAAGCCGGGTCATACATCTCGAATATTTTCCGCCCGATGATTTCCTCCTTCGCGTAACCCGTCACGCGCGTGAGCGTCGCGTTGCACTCGACGATGCGCGCCGTCGCCATGTCCACGGACACGAACATGTCGGGGGCGTTGTCATACAGATCGTGATAGAACGCCTCGCTTTCGCGCAGCGCCTCATCAAGGCCCTGGTTTGGTTTCATCGTTCGACCGTAAAGTGCCCTCCTCCCCGCCCGGCGAGGGAGGAATTGGGGAATTGGGAAATAATCACTTTATCAAGAGCCATGACCATCCCCTGCGCTCATCCACCATCCCTTGGGATTTCTGCTTTTAAATATAGTCCAAACAGCCCTCGATCAACCCCTGCAACTTCAGGGACGCATGACGTTGAGCAATTGACTAACGATCCGGACGGCGGAGAGCCATTGGGAATTACATGAAGTTTGGACAGGAGCTTTATGATTTCAAGGTGGTAACCTTGCAAATCTCCCGGATGCAGCGGCCGACCATGTGCCAGAACCGGGCATGACGGAAACAAAAAGGGCGCCGCAGCGCCCTTTTGCAACAACCCTGATTGGAATGCCCTACGACTTCCGTGCCGTCGCGGCGGCCTCGGCGGCCTGCTCGGGCTTGACGTCGAACTCCTCCACGTACCTGCCGCCCTTGGAGTCCTCCACCTCGGCCTTCAGCCTGCCGCCCTTGCCGGGCTTGAAGAAGAACCGATAGCTGGGATCGGCGCTGATGGAGATGCCGGTCTCCGCCGTCATGATGACCTGGTCGTTGTAGGTCAGCTTCAGCTTGTCGATGTAATGCGGCGGGACGATATTACCGGTGCGCTGATTGATCGACATGCCAGTGAAGTTCGGGTGGCTGATGTTGAGCTGTCCGACCTCCGTCTGATCCGCCAGCACGTCGCCGACGGTGCGGAATTTCATCCTGCCGGCGGTCTTCAGCGCCTCGTAGATGTCGCCGCCGAAGGGATCGGAACAGCCGCCGGAGGCCTTCACGTAGTTGGTCACCATGTGGTGCTCGCCGTTGTTCAACACCGCGATCGCGCGCACGTTGGTGTACTTGTCGATGCGGATGCGCATGGCCAGATCAGCCTTGCCCATCTCCAGCGTGGTGTGAAACACGCCCACCAGGGGCTCCGGGTTCTGATCGACGATGAGATAGATGTCCTTGATGTAGCGCTCCGGCGCCTGCGGGATCTTCGCGGTGATGGTGACCGGCGTCAGCGCGGCGTCCTCGGCCCGGTAGGGCGTGGTCATGTCGATGACGGTCTTGTCCTCGACGATGCTGGCGTCCTTGAAGTACTTGTCCTTGAGGAACGCGTCCCAGACGCTGATCGGCGACTGTTCCGCCCGGGCGCCCGCCCCGGCCAGCGCAAATCCCAGTATGACTGCCATTTTGACTATGCGATTGAACATGTTTGCTCTCCTCCTGCTGCCTTAACCTGTTTGACTATGGAACCGGGGGAGGTTCACTCCCACTCCAGCTCGTGAAAAACCCGGATGACGTTGCGCCGGTGATGCTGCTCCCAGAGCAGCCATTTCGTGGCCTGCGGCATGCCCACCCGCGTCATCGCCACTTCCATCGGCACGCCCTCCTTGAGCATCCCGCGCACCTCGTCCACCAGCAACTGCAAATAGCCGCGCTCCTCGTCCAGCGCCGCCGGCAGGTCGTTCGTGACCGGCCCGTGGCCGGGGACGGCGAGTCTCACCTTCTCCTTTTTCAGCTCATCGATGACCTTGAGCCAGCCGAGCACGCTGCCGTCGAGGGAGGGGATGCGCTCCCGGAACAGCAAGTCCCCGGTCCACAAGGTGGACGTTTCCTCGTCCAGCACGGTCAGATCCGCGCTGGTGTGCGCCTTGGGATAGGATTTCAGCAGCAGCCGCTTGCCGCCCAAATCCAGCTCCAGCGTCTTTTCCACCCCTTGATCAGGACCGATCACCTGCTCGGGGCCGGGGGGCGTGCCCAAATCCCCCGCGTAGTCCTTGAGGAAGAATTCGCGGTTCGCGCGGATGGCCTCGGCCAGCGCCGCATTGCCGATGAAGACCGGCTTGTCGTCCTTGAAGGCGTAGTTGCCGAGCACGTGATCGACGTGCACATGCGTGTTGATGACGTAGCAGATCGGCAGCCTGCTCTTCTCGCGCAGCGCCTGGTGCAATTGCCGGCCGATCCTGATCGAGCCGCCGGTGTCCACCACCGCCACGCACCGCTTGCCGACGATGAAGCCGATGTTGGCGATGTCGTCATGCCGCGGATCCTCGAAGGTGACATGCCGGCCGAAATGCACGAAATTGCCCGGCGCCACCTCCTGCACGGCGAAGGCGGCGTCCGCCGCCGCCGCGTGTCCCGCCGCCAGCCAGCCCGCCGGCAGCAGGGACAATCCCAAAAATCCGCTCCAAGGGCGCATGAGCATGCACCGTTCAGGCCGGCCTGCCGTCCCCGCCGGCGGCCGGCGGCAGGCCGGCCAGCAATACCGCGATGGCGTCCACCAGGCGGCCGCGCTCGTTGAAGGCGCGCGCGGCCACCATCGCGCCCTCCAGCGTGGCCATCCAGCTTTGCGCCACCTTGGCGGCGCCCAGGGCCGGCGGGAACCTCCCCCGCCCGCGCACCCGTTCGATGTTGGCCGCCACCCACCGTTCGCCCTGTTTCCAGAACTCGCGCACTTCACGGCGCACCGCCGCCGGAATTTCGTCCTGGCCCATCGCCAGCATGCACATCGGGCACAGGCGGTCCGCCCCGCCCAGCGTGTCCAGGAATATGCCGCAGAATTTCTCCAGCCGTTCGCGCGGATCGGATGTCGCGGCGTCGATGTCTTTGAGCGCGGTGCTGAACTGCCCGCGCACCCGCGTCACAATGGCCTGCGCGAGGTCGGCCTTGGTGGGGTAGTAATAATGGATGCTCGCCGCGCGGATGCCGATGCGGGAGGAGATGTCGCGGTAACTGAAGGCCTGCAGGCCGCCCTTCTGCAACATGTCCTGGGCGACGTCGAGAATCATTTCCGGCGTGCTCATGCGCCCTCCAGAGGCCGTATCTATCTATCAGCAGGTAGAATACGCCTCGTGGTCGTCGTTGTCCACGAATTTCAGCCGATCCAGGCGGCTTCTCCGCGATTTATCCAATAACTCCATGATTTGGTTTTTTAATCTGCCGCAACTTGCTATGCTTATGCACGATTGAATGAGAAGTTTCACCGCCCGTTTCCATGAGTACGCAGGAAAAGTCGCTGTACATGACCGTGCTGATGACACCGGACATGGCGAATTTTTCCGGCAAGGTGCACGGCGGCGCCCTCCTCAAGCTGCTGGACCAGGTGGCCTATGCCTGCGCCGCGCGCTATTCCAAGGGCTACGTGATCACCGCCTCGCTCGATCTGGTGCAATTCAAGGCGCCGCTGGAGGTGGGCGAGCTGGTTACCTTCATGGCCAACGTCAATTACACCGGCAACTCCTCCATGGAGGTCGGCATCAAGGTCGTCGCCGAGAACCTGCGCACCCAGACCAAGCGCCACACCTGCTCCTGCTATTTCACCATGGTTGCCATGGACGACGCCGGCCGGCCCCGCCGGGTGACGCCGCTCGAAATCACCACCGACATCGAACGCAAACTCCACGAGGCCGCGCTCATGCGCAAGCAGATGCGCCAGGAAATCACTGAACGAAACCGGGCTCTCCATGTCGGAATACCGGAAAATTAAAACATGTCTCACAAATCCCAACGTCATTTTCGGAGATGAACATGAATACGAAAAGTTCGCAGCAACTGTCGATCAGCATGAATTCCGCGTCCACCATCGCCACCTGCCTGAAGGAGGCGATGCGCAACATCGACCGCGAACTCAAAAAAACCAAGGATTCCGCGGTCGGTGAAATGACCCTCGCCGTCCTGCACACCAAGCGCAAGGCGCTGCGCGCCGCCTACGATGAACTCAAGGCGGCCGGGCTGGAGGTGGATACCACCATTCAGAACTGGTAGGCGCCGTCATCAAACGCCCCTGCCCCGCGTCAAGTCGAGGGGTCATCACCACTTCGATGAGCACGCAGCGATCTCCCGGGGAATGGGAGCATCTTTCCTGTCCGGTCTGCGAGTCCATCTCCTTCACGCGACTCTTTGAAAAGGGGGGCGAGCCCTTCGCGCGCTGCGACCACTGCTCGCTCATCATGATCAATCCACGGCCGGTGTACTCGGACATCATCCACACCTACACCCACGGCTACAGCACCCATTACATCGACAAGCATGAAAAGAAGCTCCGCCGCGCCCGGCGCATGGTCCGCCGCCTGTCCCGGATCGTGGCCGGCGGCCGCTGGCTGGACGTCGGCTGTTCCGCGGGCTTCACGCTGCAGGCCGCCCGCGAGGCCGGTTTCGACACCCACGGCGTCGAGGTCGATCCCCTGGGCGTGAAATACGCGACGGAAGTCTTCGGCCTGAAGAACGTCTTCCTCGGCTCGCTGGAGGAGCGGAAATTTCCCGATGGCTGCTTCGACGTCATCACCGTCGTCGAGGTCATCGAGCACGTTCCGAACCTGAACGATTTCTGCAGGGAATTGAAAAGAGTGCTGGCGCCGGCGGGGCTCATCTATCTCACGACGCCGGACGTGGCGCACTGGCGCACGCCCAGGCCGCTGCAGCGGTGGGAGGCGGTTTTACCCTCGCAGCATCTCTATTACTTCAGCGACGCCACGCTGCGTCGGCTGCTGGAAAAACACGGTTTGAAGATCGTCAAGAAGCGCTTCAATCTCAAGCCCGGGATCAAGGTCAACGTGACGCACGCCGGCCGCCCGGCCTGAGGCTTCAGAAATGGCGGTGGCCGGCGCGCTCCAGAGTGATCGCCGCGCCGTCCGCCGCCAGCAACTGCAATCCCCCACCCGCGGTGATTTCGCCCACGCGCGTCAATGCGCAGCCGCATCGGGCGCTGATCGCGGAGAGATCCCCCTCCCGCGCCGGCGGCACGGTGAAGCACAATTCGTAATCATCCCCGCTGCTCAGCGCCAGCCGCCATGCCACCGACCTGTCGAGCTTGTGCAAGACCGGCGAAAGCGGCAGGCGTTCCACCGCGACGCGCGCGCCGGCACGGCTTCGCTCCAGAATGTGGCCCAGATCGGCGGCGAAGCCGTCGGAGATGTCGATGGCGCCGCTTGCCACGCCGCGCAGGGCCATGCCCAGCGCCAGCCGCGGCAGCGGCCGCAGCAGCCGTTGTCTCGTGGCGGCATCCGCCGTTCGCCAGTTTTCCAGCGCGTAACCGGCGTCGCCCAGCGTGCCGCTGACGTAAATCGCGTCACCTGCGCGGGCGCCGTCGCGCCGCAGCGCCATCCCCACCGGCACGAAGCCCGCCACCGCAAGCGTGATGTTGAGCGGCCCGCGCGCGGTGTTGCCGCCGACCAGCGCCACGTGATGCGCGTCGGCGAGTTCGAAGAAGCCGGTCGAGAAACCGTCGAGCCATTGCTCGTCCGCCGCCGGCAGCGTCAGCGCCAGAATCGCCCACGCGGGTTCCGCGCCCATCGCCGCCAGATCGCTCAGGTTGACCGCCAGCGCGCGGTGACCGATGTCCCGTGGCGGAAAATCGTCGCGGAAATGCACGCCGGCGATCAGCGTGTCGGTGGACAGCGCCAGTTCCCGTCCCGGCGGCGGACGCAGCAGCGCCGCGTCATCGCCGATGCCGAGCGCGACGTCATCGCGGCGGACGGGCCGGTCGAAATAGCGGCTGATCAATTCAAATTCAGTGAGCGGCATGGACGAAATTTGAGGCGGGAGACATGCGGCCCGGGCCGCGGGATCAGACGGCGGTTTCTTCGGGCCGCAACCGGCGCGCCAGCTTGTCGAGCGTGGTGTTGATGTAACGGTGGCCCTGCTCCGCGCCGAACATCTTCTCGAGCTCCACGGCCTCGTTGATGACGACGCGCCAGGGCACCTCGGGACAATAGTGGAACTCGTAGGCGCCGATGAGCAGAATGGCGCGCTCCACCGGATCGAGCTCGCGCCAGGGCCGGTTCAGCACCGGCAGCAGGTCCCGCTCCAGCTCGGCGGCGTGCCTGGGGATCTCGCGCGCCAGCAGGCGGAAATAATCCAGATCGGCGTGCACCATCTCGCGCTCGGCGATGAACTCCTCGAGGATGTCCGCCGGGTCCTGCCCCGCCAGCTGCCATTGATACAGCGCCTGCACGGCGCAGCGTCGCGCCCGCGCCCGCCCGCGGAAATCGACGCCCGGCGTGGATGCGGGTGCGGCGCTCATCGGGGCAGCGCCCGCAGCACGTTTACGATCTCGATCGCGGCGCGCGCGGCATCAATGCCCTTGTTGCCCGCCTCGCCGCCGGCCCGCGCCGCCGCCTGCGGCAGGGTCGCGGTGGTCAGCACGCCGAAAATCACGGGCACATCGAGATCGGCGCTGACCTCGGCCACGCCGCGGGCGCACTGGCCGGCGATATAGTCGAAGTGCGGCGTCTCGCCGCGGATCACGGCGCCGAGCGCGATCAGCACGTCGCAGTCGCCCTGCGCCGCCATGCGCCGCGCGACGAACGGAATTTCGAACGCGCCCGGCACGCGCACCACGGTGATGTCCCTGTCCGCCACGCCGCCCGCGCGCAACGTCTCGAGGCAGCCCTTGAGCAGGGCGTCGGTGATGGCGGCGTTGAAGCGGCTGGCGATGACGCCCACGCGCGCCGGTTTGCCCAGTTTCTCGCCGCCGATGATGGGGGTGGGTTCAGCCATGGCCGCCTCACGTCAGGTAATCGATCACTTCGAGGCCGAAGCCGGAGAGCGCATTGTACTTGCGCGCCCGGCTCATCACCCGCATCTTGCGCACGCCAAGGTCGGCCAGGATCTGGGCGCCCAGCCCGATGGTGCGCAGGCTGTCGCGCCCGGCCGCCGGCACGGGCTCCGCCGCCGCGGCTTCACCGCTCCAGCGCCGGGCCTGCAGGATCAGGTCCTGCGGCTCGAACTGGTGGCGCAGAATGACGACCACGCCGAAGCCCTCCTTTGCGACGCGCTGCAAGGCCTCGCGCAGCGACCAGCCGGGCGGGTGGCAGCTGGTGAGATCATACAGCGGGTTCTCGACGTGCACGCGCACCGGCATCGGCCGGCCGGCGTCGATGTCGCCCCGCACCATCGCCAGGTGCATGTGTCCCAGCACGGTGTCGCGGTAGGCCACGACCCTGAATTCGCCAAACTCCGTGGACTTCGCGGCGTCGGCGACCCGTTCGATGGTGCGCTCGTTGTGGATGCGGTAGCGGATCAGATCGGCGATGGTGCCCATCTTGAGGCCATGCTCGCGGGCCATGATTTCGAGATCGGGCCGCCGCGCCATGCCGCCGTCCTCCTTCAGGATCTCGACGATCACCGCCGCCGGCTCGAGTCCCGCGAGCCGCGCCAGATCGCAGCCGGCCTCGGTGTGGCCGGCGCGGCGCAGCACGCCGCCCGGCTGCGCCATCAGCGGAAACACGTGGCCCGGCTGCACGAGGTCGGAGGGCTTGGCATCCGGCGCCACCGCGGTGCGGATGGTGAGCGCGCGGTCGGCGGCGGAGATGCCGGTGGACACGCCGCGCGCCGCCTCGATGGAGACGGTGAAATTCGTGCCTTCGTGATAATACGTGTCGCGCACCATGAGCGGCAGGCCGAGCCGCTGGCAGCGCTCGCGCGTCAGCGTGAGGCAGATGAGGCCGCGCCCGTAGCGGGCCATGAAGTTGACGTCCTCCGGCCGCACCCGCTCCGCGGCCATGAGCAGATCGCCCTCGTTCTCGCGGTCCTCGTCGTCCATGATGATGACCATGCGGCCGCGGCGGATCTCGTCGATGATTTCCTCGGTGGTGCTGATCGTCATGGCGCGATTATACCGCGCGCCCCGGCGTCCGCGTGCTTATTGATTGGGAATCCCTGAAAAAAATCAGTGCCTTTCCCCGGCATAGGGAGATGCCGGCGTCTCTCAGCAGATTCATCTGCTGAGAAACGGAGGGAAACAAAAACGCGGCTGCGACGCGGTGACTGCTTTGTGGTGCGGGAGCGGCCGCCAGCGACCCGCCTCGACTCTGAACGCAGCCGTTGCTCCCCTGCCCGCAAGAGCCACTTCGTGGCCACGAGTCCGGGGAGCTTTTTGTTTCCCGAGCTCTGAACAGTCCAGGATGGACTTATTCAGAGCTTTTAAGAAGCCGGTCAAGATAGCGGGCGATCAAATCCACCTCGATGTTGACGCGGTCGCCCTCTCGATAACCGCCGCACAGCGTCCGCTCGCGCGTGTACGGCACGACCTGCACGGAGAAGGCGTTGTCCTTGGTTTCGTTCACGGTCAGGCTGACGCCGTCCACGCAGATCGAACCCTTCACGGCGATGAATCTCGCCAGGTGGCCGGGCACGATGACGGCCAGCTCCAGCGCATCCTCCTGCATCTGGCGCGCCAGCACGTGGCCGATGCCGTCCACGTGACCGCTGACGAGATGCCCGTCAAGGCGCCGGCCGGCGACCACGGCGCGTTCGAGATTGACGCGCGCACCCGCAGTCAACGAACCCAGTGTCGTGCAACGCAGGGTCTCCGGCGACACCTCCACCGCAAAACCCACCGCTTCGATTGCCGCCACCGTGAGACACGCGCCGTTGACGGCGATGCTGTCACCCGCCTTCAGTTCGGCCGGCGGAATCGCGCCCGGCTCGATGACAAGCTGCAGGTGGCCGTCCGAGGGCTGCGCCTGTGCGATGCGTCCCATGGTTTCCACGATGCCGGTGAACATGATTTATTTTCTTCCGTTCGACTTCGGCGTCAGCGTCAGGCGCAAATCCGCGCCGCAAACGCGCACGTCCCGCCAGTTCCATTCCGGGGCACTCGCCAGCGTCGCAAGCGGCGGCAGTTCCGCCACCGCGCGCGCCCCGTGCCCCAGCAGCCTGGGCGCGGCGTAGACGATCAACTCGTCGGCCAGCCGGGACTGCAGCAGGGCGCCGGTCAGCCGCGGCCCGGCCTCGACCCACACCTCGTTGATCTCCCGCTGCGCCAGCCGGAGCAGGACCGCCGCGGGATCCAGGCGGCCGCCGGGCGCCGGCAGGGTTTCGATCTCGGCGCCGCCGGCCCGCAATTTTTCCGCGCGCCCGCCGTCGCTCGCGGCGGTGAAAATCAGCACCCGGCCCGGCTCCGCGAACATCCGCGCCCGCGGCGGCGTGCGCAATTTCGTGTCCAGCACCACGCGCAGCGGCTGCTCCCGCATCCCCTCCAGCGCGGCGGTTTCACGCACGTTCAATCGCGGATCATCGGCCACCACCGTGCCGACGCCGGTCATCACCGCGCAGCTGCGCGCCCGCCAGCGCTGCACGTCGAGCCGCGCCGCCGCGCCGGTGATCCACCGGCTCTCCCCGCTGGCGAGCGCCGAACGGCCGTCCAGCGACATGGCCACCTTGACACGGACGTAGGGAATGCCGCCGCGCATGCGCCGCAGAAACCCGGCGTTCAATTGTTCCGCCTCGGCGGCGAGCAGTCCGGTGCGGGTCGCGATGCCGGCGGCGCGCAGGAGCGCCAGCCCTTCGCCGGCCATTTTTGGATTGGGGTCTTCCATGGCCGCCACGACTTCGCGCACGCCGGCATCGATCAGCGCCGTCGTGCAGGGTCCGGTGCGGCCCTGGTGGCGGCACGGCTCCAGCGTGACGTAGCCGGTTGCGCCGCGGGCCTGCGCGCCGGCCGCCTCAAGGGCGGCGATCTCGGCGTGCGGTCCCCCCGCGTAGGCGTGCCAGCCCTCGCCGACGACGCGGCCGGCCTTGACCAGCACGCAACCCACGCGCGGGTTGGGCCGCGCCCCCGCCAACCCGCGCGCGGCCAGTTGCAGCGCGCGCGCCATGTGGCGGTAATCATCCGCCGTGAAAGTGGTGGCGGCCATAAACCGAAACGGGCGCCAGCAGTATGTCAGCGCTTGTGACCGCGACCGCCAGCCGTAGCCTTGGCGGGCGCCGGCCTGGCGGGCGCCGGCGCCTTCCTTTTCCCGGCGCGCCTGCCGCCCTCGGCAGGCTCGGGCGGCGTCGCCCCGCCCTCGGACAGGGCCAGGCGCAGCTGGCTGCGCTTGGCCTCGGGCGGCAGGACGTTTTCCAGGCCGGCGATTTCATCGAGGAAGGCGCGCACGTCGCCAAAGCTGCGGTACACGGAGGCGAAGCGGATGTAGGCCACGTGATCGAGATCACGCAGCTCCTCCATCACCCAGCTGCCGATGCGGCCCGAGGGGATTTCACGTTCGCCGCTCTCGCGCAGCCGGCGCTTGATGCGGGCGACGGCCGCGTCCACCTTCTCCGTCTCCACCGGCCGCTTGCGCAGGGCGCGCTCCATGCCGGCGCGCAGCTTCTCCTCGCTGAACGGCTCGCGCGCCTTGTCGCGCGACTTGATGATGCGCGGCATGCTGAGCTCGGCGGTTTCATAGGTGGTGAAGCGCTCCTTGCAGCGCTCGCACTGCCGCCGCCGCCGCACCTGCCCGCCCTCGTTGGCGAAGCGGGAGTCAATGACGCGGGTGTCGATGTGGGTGCAGTACGGACAGCGCATGGACGCCTGTGGACCGTTTCATCCCCGCCGTTCTCAGCGCCCGCCCTTCCTTCTCTTCGTCGTGCGGCGGCGGGCCGCCGGGCGTTTCTTTTTCGCGGTCATCTTCTTTTTCTTTTTCGGGGCCTTCCTTTTGGGCGCCGCCTTTTCCCGAGCCTTCATGCTCACGGCGGCCTTCCGTTTCGGGGCCGCGGCCGCGGCGCCCATCCGGCTGTAGACCGGGAAGGCCTTGCAGAGCTCCAGCACCTTTTTCCTGACGCTCTCCACCACCGATTCGTTGCCCATGTTGTCGATGATGTCGCAAATCCAGTGGGCGACCGTCCGCGCCTCGCCCTCCTTGAAGCCGCGGGTGGTGGCGGCCGGCGTGCCGACGCGGATGCCTCCGGTCACGAACGGCGACTGCGGATCGTTCGGCACGGCGTTCTTGTTGACGGTGATGTTGGCGCGGCCCAGCGCCGCGTCGAGGTCCTTGCCGGTGATCTTCCTGGCGATGAGATCGACCAGCATGAGGTGGTTGTCGGTGCCGCCGGAGACGATCTTGACGCCGCGCTCCATGAAGGTCTGCGCCATCACCTGGGCGTTTTTCTTGACCTGCTGCTGGTAGAGCTTGAACTCCGGCTGCATGGCCTCCTTGAAGGCCACGGCCTTGGCGGCGATGACGTGCATCAGCGGCCCGCCCTGGATGCCGGGGAACACGGCGGCGTTCAATTTCTTCTCGATATCCTCGTTGCGGCGGGCCAGCAGCAGGCCGGCGCGCGGGCCGCGCAGGGTCTTGTGCGTGGTGGTGGTCACGACGTCGACGATCTTGATCGGATTGGGATACAGCCCGGTCGCCACCAGGCCGGCGACGTGGGCGATGTCGGCGACCAGATAGGCGCCGACCTTGTCGGCGATGTCGCGGAAACGCTGCCAGTCGAGGATGCGCGAGTAGGCGGAGAAGCCGGTCATGATCATCTTCGGCCGGTGCTCGAGCGCCAGCCGCTCGGCGGCGTCGTAGTCGATCTCGCCGGTGTCGGGGTTCAGGCCGTACTGCACGGCGTTGTACTGCTTGCCGGAGAAATTCACCTTGGCACCGTGGGTCAGGTGGCCGCCGTGCGCCAGGCTCATGCCCATGATGGTGTCGCCGGGGTTGAGCAGCGCGAGGTAGACGGCGCCGTTGGCCTGCGAGCCGGAGTGCGGCTGGACGTTGGCGTAGTCGGCGCCGAACAGCTGCTTGGCGCGGTCGATGGCCAGCTGCTCGACAATGTCCACGAATTCGCAGCCGCCGTAATAGCGCTTGCCGGGATAGCCCTCGGCGTACTTGTTGGTGAGCACGGTGCCGTGGGCCTCCAGCACCCTGGGGCTCACGTAATTCTCGGAGGCAATGAGCTCGATATGCTCCTCCTGGCGCCGCAATTCGCCCTGAATCGCGGCCAATAATTCGTTGTCAAAACCGGCTATTTTCATCGTTGCGCTGAACATCGTGTCGTCCTCGTATTTTTCGAATGCGGAAGGGGTCCGGGCGTGGGCGCCCGACGTTGCACAGGGTAGCAAAATTCAACTGCCCACGCACGGCGATTCGTTCATGATATTGCCGCCGTCGCGTCCGGGCGCGGCGGGAGTCTGTGTTATATTTCCGCCCCGCATGTCCGCCCTGGAATCCCTTTTGCAGCGCCTGGAGCAGTTGCTGGTTCGCATCGAGGCGAGGCTGCCGCCCCCGCCCGCCGCCCCCGATTGGTCGGCCGTTGCCTATTGCTGGCGGCGGGAGGCGTTTCACGGCTATTTGCAGCCGATCGCGGCCTCCGCCCTGCCGCGCCTGGACGATCTCTTGTGCATCGATGACGCCAAAGAGACTGTGGTGGCCAATACCCGCCAGTTTCTCACCCGGCTGCCGGCCAACCACGTCCTCGTTTGGGGGCCGCGCGGCACCGGCAAATCCTCGCTCATCAAGGCGCTGCTGAATGAATTCGCCGATCAGGGGTTGCGACTGGTCGAAGTGGACCGCGAGCATCTCGCCGATCTGCCCGACATCATCGAGCGGCTGGCCGGCCGGCCGGAGCGCTTCATCCTGTTCTGCGACGACCTGTCGTTCGAGGCCCAGGACACGCGCTACAAGGCGTTGAAGGTCATCCTCGACGGCTCGGTGCGCGCGGGCGCCGGCAACGCACTGGTCTATGCCACCTCCAATCGCCGGCACCTGCTGCCGGAATTGCGGCGCGACAACTGGGAGGCGCAGATGATCGACGGCGAGTTGCACCAAAGCGAGTCGGTCGAGGAGCGCATCTCGCTCTCGGAGCGCTTCGGCCTGTGGCTGCCGCTGCATCCCTTCAGCCAGGAGGAATATCTGCGCATCGTCCGCCACTGGCTCAAGCGGCTGGGCGCCAGGGACGGCGGCGAGACGGTCGAGCAGGCGGCCCTGCAATGGGCCCTGCGGCAGGGTTCGCGCAGCGGCCGCTCGGCGTGGCAGTTCGCCAAGGACTGGGCGGGACGGGCGGCCTTGGCGGCGTCATGACCGACGGCACCGATCTGGAAACCATCCGCCGCGTGCAGAAGGACGCCGAGCGGCTCTACGCCCGCGCCGAAATCGAACTGGCCGTGGATCGCGCAGTGGCGGCCATCTCCGCCAGGCTGGGCGGCACCAACCCGTTGCTGTTGGTGGTCATGCAGGGCGGCGTGGTGTTCGCCGGCCATCTGTTGACCCGTCTGACGTTTCCATTGCAGGTGGATTATGTGCATGTCACCCGCTACCACGGCGGCACGGAGGGTCGCGATCTGCACTGGCTGCGTCCGCCGCCCGACCTGCTGCGGGGGCGCACCGTGCTGCTGGTGGACGACATTCTCGATCAGGGCACGACGCTCGCGATGATAGCCGAGCGCTGCAAGTCGAACGGCGCCGCCGCGGTCTATACGGCGGTGCTGGTCGAGAAGGACATCGCCCGCCAGCGCGGCCCCGCCCACGCCGATTTCGCCGCGTTGCACGCGCCTGATCGCTATCTCTTCGGCTGGGGCATGGATTATCACCACTATCTGCGCAACGCGGACGGCATCTACGCCGTGCGTGAGGATGATCGATGAGCGGCAACCGGCCCATCGGCATCATCGGCGGCAGCGGCCTGCAACGGCTGCCCGATTTCAAGATAACGCGCGAGGAGCGCGCGGACACGCCCTACGGCCCGCCGTCCGCGCCGCTGATGCACGGCGAGTTCGCCGGCAGACCGGTGGTCTTTCTGGCCCGCCACGGCGCGGGCCACACCCTGCTGCCGCACCTCATCAATTACCGCGCCAACATCTACGCCATGAAGTCGGCGGATGTGGACAGCATCATCGCGGTGGCCGCGGTCGGCGGGATCACGGTCGAGATGCGCCCCGAGCGCATCGTCATACCGGATCAGATCGTCGATTACACCCACGGCCGCGGGCACACCTTCTTCGAGGGCGAAGACACGCCGGTGACACACGTCGACTTCACCCATCCCTACGACGAGCATCTGCGGCAGCAACTCACCGACGCCGCGGCGGCGGCGGGGATCGACGTCGTCCCGCACGGCGTCTACGGCGCAACGCAGGGGCCGCGGCTGGAATCCGCCGCCGAAATCGATCGCATGGAGCGCGACGGCTGCGACATCGTCGGCATGACCGGCATGCCGGAGGCGGGACTGGCGCGCGAGCTGGGGATTCCCTACGCCTGCTGCGCGGTGGTGGCCAACCGCGCCGCCGGCCGCGGCGCGGCGACCATCACGCCGCAGATCATCGAGGCGCATTTGAACGCCGGCATGACGCAGGTGGTCGCCCTCCTCCGCGCCGCCTTGTCCCCCAACGCTCGTTAACCTTTATCGCACTTGAAAGCAGAAAATAATAGCTTGCCTCCTACTATCGACGACGCTTGAATAGTGTTAAGCTACAGGCTACAGTACGACGGTGAAGATACGGAACTTTGTTCACAAGGGCCTTAAACGGCTTTACACGGAGGACAATGCCAAGGGAGTGCCGCCGGATACCGTAGACAAACTGCGAAAGATGTTTGCCTACCTCGATGACATGGAAAACCCGGTGGAATTAAAGGCGCTTCCTGTATGGAGAGCGCACATCCTGACCGGCGACCGTAAAGGCACATGGAGCTTGAGCGTCACCCGCAATCGACGATTGACGTTCCGGATCGATCTTGCCGAACGTGAAATCTGCGATATCAATTTGGAAGACTACCATTAGACAGAGGAGTAAATCTGATGCCGATGAAGAACCCGCCTCATCCCGGAGATTTTATCCGCAGCGAGATTATTGCCCCCGCGGGCCTGTCGGTGACCGCCGCGGCATCGGCGCTTAAAGTCTCCCGACCCGCCTTGTCCAGTCTGCTGAATGGCAAGGCTGATCTGTCCGGGGACATGGCGCTGCGCATCGAAAAAGCCTTCGGCGTGAAGATGGATACACTGATGCGGATGCAGGCGTCATATGACATCGCCCAGGTCCGTAAACGCGAGGGACGGATCCGCGTGCGTCGGATTCATACCGGTGCCGCCAAATTATAAGCAGATCGTTGCCCTTCTCCGTGCCACCTTGTCTGTAGAAAAATAGTGGTGTGAGGTGTACCCGTTTCCACGGACACGTAGTTAAGAGACAACCCTCCGCTCTTCATACCGCACCGGGCTCACATAGTCGAGCGTTTCGTGCAACCGTTGCCGGTT
>JAJPIJ010000041.1 GCA_021324815.1 Gammaproteobacteria bacterium | reverse complement strand
GGCGACAGGCCCTCGATGTGATCGACGTCGGGCTTCTCCATCATCGACAGGAACTGCCGCGCGTAGGCCGACAGCGATTCCACGTAGCGGCGCTGGCCCTCGGCGTACAGCGTGTCGAAGGCGAGCGAGGATTTGCCGGATCCGGACAGGCCCGTGAATACGATCAGCCGGTCGCGCGGCAGGTCGAGAT
This sequence comes from Gammaproteobacteria bacterium, assembly GCA_021324815.1. Lineage (GTDB taxonomy): Bacteria > Pseudomonadota > Gammaproteobacteria > JAJPIJ01 > JAJPIJ01 > JAJPIJ01. Next base: position 34,184 of record JAJPIJ010000041.1, on the reverse strand, counting down.
CGATGTTCTTCAGGTTGTGCGTGCGGGCGCCGCGGATGCGGATTAAATCCATGTAACTTTCACCAAAAATCGAAGACAAACTGGTACTATACGGTTAGTTTCACCCTCGACGCAAAGCCCCGTAGCCTTGAATTCATGACCGCCGAAAAGATGACACGCGCCGAGCTGGGCGCAAGCCTCAATATCGCCGGCATTTTCTTTCTGCGCATGCTGGGCCTGTTCATGATCACGCCGGTGCTGGCCCTGCACGCCGCCGATTATCGCGGCGCCACGGCCACCCTCATCGGGCTGGCGCTGGGGGCGCACGGTCTGACCCAGGGCATTCTGCAAATCCCCTTCGGCGCGCTTTCCGACCGTTACGGCCGCAAACCCATCATCGTCATGGGCCTCCTGCTGAGCGCCGTCGGCACCGGCATCGCCGCGCTGGCCGGCAGCATTTACACGGTGATCGCGGGGCGCGCCCTGCAGGGCGCCGGCGCCGTCGCCGGGGCGCTGATGGCGCTCGCCGCCGACGCCACCCGCGACAGCCAGCGCACCAAGGCGCTGGCCATCATCGGCATCAGCATCGGCACCTCGTTTTCGCTCGCCTTCGTGCTGGGGCCGGCGCTCGACCCGCACCTGGGCATGAACGGCCTCTTCTGGCTGGCAAGCATCCTCAGCCTGGGCGCGGTCGCCGTGCTGCACGGCGTCCCGACCGTGCCGGAAGCGGCGCCCGCCGAGGGCGCGGGTTCATTTTCGGAGGTGCTGTTGGACCCAAATCTCGCCTTTCTGAACGGCGGCATCCTGCTGCTGCATCTGGTGCAGATGGCGATGTTCGTGGCCGTGCCGGTGCTGTTGCGCGATGCAGCCGGCCTGCCGCGCGAGCACCACTGGCACGTCTACCTGCCGGCGCTCCTGGGGGCGACAATTCTCGTGCTGCCGCTGTTGCGTCATGTGGATCGCAGCCCGCGGGCGGATGCGATTTTCGCGGGCGCGGTCGCCGTGCTGCCGCTGGCGTTCGGGGCCATGGCCCTGTGGCACGGCAGCGCCCTGGAACTGACGCTGGGGCTGCTCGCTTTTTTCAGCGCCTTCACCTTTCTGGAAGGCAACCTGCCCAGCCGGGTGTCGCGGGCGGCGCCGCCGGCGCGCAAGGGCGCGGCGCTGGGCGTCTTCTCCACCAGCCAGTATCTCGGCATTTTTCTGGGTGGCGCCAGCGGCGGCCTGATCAGCGAGCACTTCGGCAATCCGGCCGTGTTGTGGTTCTGCTCTGCGGCCTCCCTGCTCTGGGCAGTGCTGGCTATCCGCAAATGCCGTAAATGATGATAACCTGTGTCAAAACTCGATAAGGGGGAATACGCATGGCGAGGGGGATTAACAAAGTCATTCTCATCGGCAATCTGGGCAACGATCCGGAAGTGAAATACACCGCCAGCGGCAGCGCCGTGGCCAACGTCAGCATCGCCACCTCGGAGAACTGGAAGGACAAGGCCACGGGAGAGAACCAGGAGCGCACCGAATGGCACCGCGTGGTGTTCTTCGGCAAGCTCGCCGAGATCGTGGGCGAATACCTCAAGAAAGGCTCGCAAGTCTTCGTCGAGGGACGCCTGCAAACCCGCAAGTGGCAGGACAAGGAAGGCCAGGACCGCTACACCACCGAGATCATCGCCAACGAGATGCAGATGCTGGGCGGGCGCGGCGGCGGCGGTTCCCCTGACAGCCGCGTCAACAACGATACGCCTCGCACCGGCGCCGCGCCCAAACCCTCCGCCGCACCGGCATCCGCGCCCAAGGATGATTTCGACGACGACATCCCGTTCTGATCCGCGTACAGGCGCAGCGGCAAAGTAATGTGCAAATCCGCCCATAATCCCCCCCTTTGTCAAAGGGGGGCGAGGGGGGATTTCAGCTGGTGGCAGTAAGTGAGAGAACGACAAGATGACCGTCATCACCGATGTCCAGCTGCTCAAGTACCGGCGCACCAAGATCATCGCCACCCTCGGCCCGGCCTCCTCCGAACCTGATGTAATCCGCAAACTGATTGAGGCAGGCGCCAACGTCATCCGCCTCAACATGTCGCACGGCGATCACGACGGCCACGCGCGCATCCATGAGCGCGTGCGCGCCATCGCCGCTGAATTGAAGCAGCCCATCGCGGTGTTCGCCGACCTGTGCGGCCCCAAGATCCGCACCGGCAAATTCCGCGACGGGCAAATCACGCTGACCGCCGGTGAAACCGTCACCGTCACCACCCGCGACGTGTTGGGGGAGGCCGGTTTAATCCCCTCCCAATACGAAGCACTGGCCCGCGACGTCAAGCCCGGCGATCGCATCCTGATCAATGACGGCGCGCTGGAGCTGCAGGTCGAGCGCGTGGAGGGCACCGAAGTCAGATGCAAGGTGATTCATGGCGGGATTCTCAAGAATCACAAGGGCATCAACCTGCCGCACGTGCAGGTCTCCGCGCCCTCGCTCACCGACAAGGATCGTCTCGACGCCGAGTTCGCGCTCAAGCTGGGCGTGGACTATCTGGCCCTGTCCTTCGTGCGTCGTGCCTCCGATCTCAAGGAACTGCGCGCGCTCATCAAAAGCCGCAAATCACATGCCGGCATCATCGCCAAGATTGAAAAGCCGGAGGCCCTCGACAACGCCTCGGCCATACTGGAGGCCGCCGACGCCATCATGGTGGCGCGCGGCGATCTGGGCGTGGAGTTGAACGCCGAGCAGGTGCCCACCGCGCAGAACCAGCTCATCAACATGGCCCGCTCGAAAAACAAACCGGTGATCGTCGCGACCCAAATGCTGGAGTCGATGATCGAGAACGTCCGGCCCACCCGCGCCGAGGTCACCGACGTCTCGCATGCGGTCTCGGCCGGCGCCGACGCGGTCATGCTCTCCGCCGAGACCGCCGCCGGCAAACATCCCGTCGCCGCCGTGGAGATGATGGCGCGCATCGCCAAACAGGCCGAGGCCTTCCAGTTCTGGCAGCGCAAGCGCACCAAGATCAGCGCCATCAAGCAGAAGGGCCCCATCCCCTTCGGCGACGCGGTGGCGGACGCGGCGGCGCGACTCTCCTATGACCTCGACGCGCGGGCGGTGGTGGTCCTCACCAACAGCGGCATGTCGGCGGTGACGGTGAGCGCCTCGCGGCCGTGGGCGCCGATTGCCGGCGTCAGCGCCAATCCCGCGACCTGTCGGCGCATGAATCTGATGTGGGGCATCATCCCCGTTTTGATACCGGAGGTGAGCGAGGCCAATGCCATTCAGACCGGCCGGCGCGTGGTGCGGGAATTGGGACTGGCCAAAGCGGGCGAATACATCCTGCTCATCCGCGGCTTCCACGGCGACCCGCAGTTGAACACGCCCTCCATCACCCTCCTCGCCGTTTGAAAATTAGCCACGCCACTTTTAACCGCGGTATAACCTGAGTTATACTTTGTTATATGAAAACAGCCATTTCCATACCGGACAGCCAGTTCAAGGCGGCCGAACGGCTCGCCCGGCGGCTGGGCGTGAACCGGAGTGAACTCTACCGCACAGCCATTGCGGATTTTGTCGCCCGGCATTCCACGGAGACGATCGTCAGCAAGCTCAATACTGTCTACGGGGATCGCGGAGAAGGCGGCGCCCTGCCAACCGACCTGAAACGGATGCAGGCGGAGTCGATACCAGAGGAAAGGTGGTAGGTGGACATAAAAAGAGGCGAAATCTGGTGGGCGTCACTTCGCAAGCCAGCCGGTTCCGAACCGGGTTTCCGCCGCCCCGTTCTCATCATCCAGACTGATCCCTTCAACAGCAGCCGGATCAATACTGTCGTCGTCGCCATCCTTACCTCGAACTTGCGACTGGCGGAGGCCCCCGGCAACGTATTGCTTACAAGGCGCCAGAGTGGACTGCGCAAGGACTCCGTCGTCAACGTCTCCCAGATCGTCACGCTGGACAAAACTTTTCTAACAGGCCGCGCCGGCCGGCTGGTCCCCGCCAAGCAGATGGAAGTCGATGAAGGTCTGCGGCTGGTTCTTGGACTCTGAATCACAATTTTCGGCTTTCACGGCGATCCGCAGCTGAACACCCCTCCATCACCCTCCTCGCCGTCTAGAGTCGAAAAAGCGGGATGTTCCAGACTGTTGAAAAACGTTACGAGGCGCCCCGGACACGAGGCTGCGGAGCAGCTCTTTCGGGAAGGGGTGCAGGCGGCTGCGTTCAAAATTGAACCAGGTCGCTTGCGGCTGCTCCCGCATTCGCCGCTTCGCGCGCCGGGTCGCAGCCGCGCCAGAACAAGGCGCGAACGCCCGAAAAACCGGAGCTGACACGTCAGTAAATGAGGATTTTGAGGGCGTGAGTAACGCAGTTATGGCAAGCGCAGTAGCTTTACAACAAACTCTCAGCGGTAACGATAGATTGGCTGCGCGTCGTCGCCCGCAGGCTGATAACGGACGGTAAATTCCTTGAAGGCGTTCAAGGCGTCCTCGATGTCCTTGTCGGCGCGCACGGCGAAGGAGTCAATGCCACAGCGGCGCATGAAGTAAAGTTGATCGCGTTGCACGTCGCCCACCGCGCGCAGCTCGCCCGTGTAACCGTGACGCTCGCGCAGCAACCGCGCCTGTGAGAAGCAGCGGCCGTCGCCGAACTTGGGGAATTCGAGCGCAATCAGCGGAAAATGTTGAAGGTCGCCGGCGATGTCCGTCAGCGGCGTATCGCCGCTCACCTTCAAACCCAGTTTGCCGCTGCGCACGAGCAGCAGGTCGCGTTCCTTCCGCCACCGGGCGACGCTGATGATGACGGCGCCCGCGGGCAGATCTGCCTCATCAGCGACCAACTGCCAGTCGTCGTCGACAATCTGCAATGCCTTGTTGATGACGTGCATCAGGCGGCTTCCTTTTCTTCCTCGACGTTGCCGCCGTACACGCGCATCTTGAAGGGCGCCATGCCGATGCGGCGGTAGCAGTCAATGAAGCGTTCCTCGCCCTCGCGATTCTCCACGAACACGTCGATGAGCCTGCCGATGACGTTCGCGACCTCGGCCTTGGCCACCGACGGCCCCAGCCGATCACCCAGCGCGGCGTCGTTGCCGGGCGAACCGCCCAGCGTGAGCTGGTAATATTCCTGGCCGCTCTTGTCCACGCCCAGAATGCCGATGTGGCCGGCGTGATGATGGCCGCAGGCGTTCATGCAGCCGGACATCTTTAACTGGATCTCGCCCAGATCGTAGAGGTAATCGAGGTCGGTGAATTTCTCGTTGATCTGCTTGGCGATCGAGATCGAGCTGGCGTTGGCCAGCGAGCAAAAGTCGAGCCCCGGGCAGCAGATCATGTCGGTCAGCGTGCCGATGTTGGGCGTGGCCAGATTGAGCTTCTGCAATTCCTTCCACAGGGCGTAGAGATCGCCCTGGCGCACGTCGGAGAACAGCAGGTTCTGATCGTGCGTGGCGCGGATCTCGCCGAAGTTGTAGCGATCGGCCAGATCGGCGATGGCGTCCATTTGATCCGAAGTGACATCGCCGGGCGCGACCGTCGGCGCCTTCAGCGACAGAAAAACGACGCGATAGCCGGCCACCTTGTGCGCGCGGGTGTTGCGTTTGACCCAGGTGTTGAACAGCGGATTGCCGTTCCGATGTTGATCGAAACTCTGGTCCTGCGACGCCGTGGGATCGTAGGCGGGCGGCGCGAAGAAGGCCTTCACGCGGTCGATCTCCTTTTGATCCAGGATCACGTTGTCCTTGATGCGGGCAAATTCCTCCTCCACGCGGGCGCGGAATTTCTCCGTCCCCAGCGCCCGCACCAGGATCTTGATGCGCGCCTTGTGGATGTTGTCGCGGCGGCCCTCGAGGTTGTAGATGCGCAGGATGGCCTCGAGATAAGACAACAGGTACTTCTTCTCCAGGAATTCCCTGATCACGACGCCGATGATGGGCGTGCGGCCCATGCCGCCGCCGACCAGCACCTTGAAGCCGATTTCGCCGGCGGCGTTTTTGACCAGATACAGGCCGATGTCGTGCCATTGCACGGCGGCGCGATCCTCGGTGGCGCCGCTGAAGGCGATCTTGAACTTGCGCGGCAGCCAGGAGAATTCGGGATGGAACGTGGACCACTGGCGCGCGATTTCGGCATAGGGACGCGGATCCTCCAGCTCGTCGGCGGCCACGCCTGCCAGATGGTCGGCGGTGATGTTGCGCACGCAGTTGCCGGAGGTCTGGATGTCGTGCATCTGCACGCTGGCCAGGTGCGCCAGGATGTCCGGCACGGTCTCGAGCTTCGGCCAGTTGAACTGGATGTTCTGGCGGGTGGTGAAATGGCCAAAGCCCCTGTCATAGCGCCGGCCGATGTAGGCCAGCATGCGCAACTGCTTCGAATTCAGCAGGCCGTAGGGTATGGCGATGCGCAGCATCGGCGCGAAGCGCTGGATGTAGAGGCCGTTGCGCAGGCGCAGCGGCCGGAACTCGTCGTCGGTCAGTTCCTTGGCGAGATAACGCCGCGTCTGATCGCGGAATTGCGCGACACGCTCGTTGACGATGATCTGATCGTAATGGTCGTAACGATACATGGCCCAGCCCACCCCCATCTTGGGGGCAGTTAAGGTAGCAGCCCGGCATTATAGTTAAAAGGACTTAATGGCTCTATCGATATGCCATGAAGTTATTTCAAGTACCGGAATAGGCTAGAAAAAGAAGGGGCTGCAAGGTGCAGCCCCAACTCCTGGTGACAGGCTACGAGGAGGTCCTGTCATTAGGTGCCCACGGAGAACCGGTTGTCGAGAATCCGCATTGTGGTGCGGATCCCGTGCCACAGGGGTAACCTCAACGGTAATGCCCCTCAATCAGAAATCTTCGCAAGCTTATGAAGTAGCATAGCTTACTTAAATATTTTGTCAAGTAACAATTATAACTAATTGATTTATAAATCTATGATAAGTGCTCGCGGGTGAGATATTCCTTGGATTGCATCTCCACCAGCCGGCTCTTCGTGCGCTCGAACAGCTTTGTGAGACGTTCGCCCGTGTAGAGCGTTTCGGGCTGCGCGGCGGCCGAGATGATCAGCTTGACGCCATGGTCATAGAACTCATCCACCAGATGGATGAAGCGGCGCGCCGCGTCGTTGTGACGGTCGTCCATCCGCGGCACATTGGCGAGCAGGACGGTCTGGAAGCAGCGGGCGATCTCGATGTAATCCGCAGCCGAGCGCGGCCCGCCGCACAGCGCCTCGAATTCAAACCAGGCCACGCCGTCGGCATGGAGCACCGTGGGGATCATGCGACCCTCGATTTCCACCGCGCCGCCGGCCGCGCCCGCTTCCGGCGCGACGCTGTCAAAACCACGCCGGAGACTCTCCTCCGCCGCCGCGTCCAGCGGCGCGTGATAAATCTCCGCCTGCTCCAGCGCCCGCAGGCGGTAGTCGGTGTCGTTGTCCATGTGCACCACCCGGGTGTGCGTCTTGATGAGACGGATGGCGGGCAGAAAACGCTCCCGCTGCAAGCCCCCCCAGTACAAAAGGTCGGGCGCTTCGTTCGACGTCGCCACCAGTGTCACGCCCTGGTCGAACAGGGCCCGCAGCAGGTTGCCCAGCAGCATGGCGTCGGTGATGTCGGCGACGTGAAACTCATCCAGGCACAGGACGCGGGCTTCCCGCGCCAGGCCGCGGGCGACGTGCCGCAGGGGATGGTGGATTTTCTTCAGCGATTTCAGCTCGCGGTGGATGCGGTGCATAAAGCTGTGGAAATGAAGGCGTGTCTTCTCCCTGAACGGCAGGCAGTCATGGAAAAGATCGACCAGATGGGTCTTGCCCCTGCCCACGCCGCCCCAGAGGTAAAGTCCGGAAATCAGGGCCGGAGCCGGTGTGTTCCCCAGGAGACCGTGCCACCAGCGGTGGCGGGGCGCCGCCGGCGGCGCGCACAGGGATTGATACAACTGTTCCAGGTGTCCGATCACCCGCCGCTGAACAGGGTCATCGGTGAAGCCGTTGCGAAGCAAATCCTGCCGATAGCGTTCTAAGGGAGTCATGCAATCAGGGGAGGCCTGCGTCCGGGTCTGCGAATGCTATAAAATGATGGTCAACGACGGGGAACGTCTTTTTTTCATACGATACGCGAGATGGCGCAACTCAACCAGATTCAATGCCGCTACGTCCCGCTGGAGGACCGCGTATTGCTGCGCATCAACAGTAGCGATCATAGCGAATTCCGCTTCTGGCTGACGCGCCGTTACGTCCGCCTGCTCTGGCCGGTGCTGTCGCAGCTACTGCAGGGCGATCCCCAAATCAGCCAGGCCCAGGACGCGCGGGCGCGCCAGGCCATCCTGGCGTTCCAGCACGAGAGCGCCTTGAGCCAGTCCTCGTTTTCGCAAACCTTCCGTGAGGAACAGGCCAAATTCCCGCTCGGCGAGACGCCGGTACTGCTTTCGCGCATCCAGACCAGGACCACGACACAGGGACAATCGGTTCTCTGCCTGCATCCGGAGCAGGGCCAGGGCATAGAACTCAACATGAGCCGCACGCTGCTGCATGCGCTGACGCGCCTGCTCACCGACGCCGTGCAAAAGGCCGGCTGGGAACTGGAGGCCAGCATGCCCGCCGCCCCCGCCGCCCCCGCCGAGCAGGTGACCATCAACTGAATGCCCCCCGCTCTAAGCCCGCGGTTCAGAGCAGGCTGAGCTGGCCGTGCAGCCCCGGCGGCTGGAACCGGGCGGCGTCCAATCCCCTTCCCGGGCGGTTCAGGCCGAGCCGCCGGCAGGCCGCCGCGAAGCGCTGCGCGATGAGTTCCGCAAAATGGCCTTCGCCGCGCATGCGCGAGCCGAAGCGCGGATCGTTCTCGCGCCCGCCGCGCAGGTCGCGGATGACGTTCACCACGTGTTCCGCGCGCAGCGGATAGTGCCGGCGCAGCCATTCCTTGAACAAGTCCTTGATCTCGTGCGGCAGCCGCACCACGACGTAGCCCGCGTGCCGCGCCCCGGCGTCGCGCGCGGCCTCCAGCACCTTTTCCATGTCCTGATCGTTCAACGCCGGGATCACCGGCGCGAACATGACGCCGGCGGGGATGCCGGCGGCGCTCAACGTACGGAGCGTATCGATACGCCGCTGCGGTGCCGCTGCGCGCGGCTCCATGCGGCGCGCGAGCGTCCGGTCCAGCGTCGTGACGCTGACGTACACCTCCACCAGCCCACGCCCGGCCATCGGCGCCAGCAGATCGATGTCGCGCTCCACCAGCGCCGATTTGGTGACTATCGTGAACGGATGATTGCATTCGGACAGCACCTCGATGATGGAGCGGGTGATTTTGTGTTTGCGTTCAATCGGCTGGTAGGGATCCGTATTCGCGCCCAGGGCGATGACGCCGGCGCGATAGCCGGGCCTGGCGAGCTCCCGGCGCAGCGATTCGGCGGCGTTGCTTTTGGCAAACAGCTTCGTCTCAAAATCCAGGCCCGGCGAGAGGTCAAGATAGGCATGCGTCGGGCGGGCGTAGCAATAGATGCAGCCGTGCTCGCAGCCGCGGTAGGGATTGATGCTGGAATTAAACGGGATGTCCGGCGAGTCGTTGTGGCTCAGGATGCTCCGGGCCCGCTCCTCGGTGACCGTGGTCGGCAGCGGCGGCAGGGGTTCATCAGCCGTGCCCCAGCCGTCATCAAAGGCCTCGCGCGACGTGGAGAGATAACGCGGATCGGGCTGTGATCCCGCCCCGCGACCTTTGGGGATGGGAATGACCTTCATCGCCGTGCCGCCTCCTCAATAGGGGATCATCTTCGCCCGCCAACCGGGTATGATGGTCCTCACATGCTGGCCCCGTGGTTACATGATCTCATTTTACTCGTCCTGCTGGCCGCGTCACTGTGGCTGCTGGTGGCCATGCTTACGGGCGGACGGCAGCGCGAATTGCTGTGGCGGCTCGACACCCGGCTGGAGGAGTTGAACCGCCGCCTGACGCAGACCGGAGAGCGCCTGGAGTCGTTGAAGGAGACCGTCGGCCAGCGGCTCGCCGACGGCCATTTGCAGACCAGCAAGACCCTGCACGACGGATTGCAGGGCGGGCTCACCCTGCTGCAAACACAGGTGACCGAGGCCCTGCTGCGCTACTCCCAGGAGCTGGGCCGGCGCGTGGACGCGCTGACGCAGGCCACCGACAAGCGCCTGCTCGACATCAGCGGCCAGGTCGAGAAGCGCCTCTCCGAGGGTTTTGAGAAGACCACCGCCACCTTCGCCGACGTGGTGAAACGGCTGGCCATCATCGACGAGGCGCAGAAGCGCATCACCGAACTGTCCGGCAGCGTGGTGAGTCTGCAGGAGGTGCTCTCCGACAAGCGCGCGCGCGGCGCCTTCGGCGAGGTGCAGCTCGCGGCGCTGGTGCGCAACCTGCTGCCGGAGAAAAGCTTTGCCATGCAGTACACGCTGCCCAACGGCAATCGCGTGGACTGCGCGCTGTTCATGCCCGCGCCGACCGGGCTTGTGCCCATCGACGCCAAGTTTCCCCTGGAGTCCTACCGCCAGTACACGCAGGCCGCGCTGCCGGAGGCCGAGCGCAGGGCGGCCGAGCGCCAGTTCAAAGTGGACGTCAGAAAACACATTCAGGACATCGCCGCGAAATACATCATCCCCGGCACCACCGCCGACGGCGCCGTCATGTTCATTCCCGCCGAGGCGGTGTTCGCCGAGATTCAATCCCACCATCTCGATCTGGTCGAGGAGGCCCACAACGCGCGGGTGTGGATGGTGTCGCCGACCACGCTGTGGGCCGTGCTCAACACCGCCCGCGCCGTGCTCAAGGACGCCGCCACCCGCGAACAGGTGCACATCATTCAGGAACACTTAAGGGAACTGGCCAAGGACTTTGATCGCTTCCGGGAACGAATGGAACAGCTCGCGCGTCATATCAAGCAGGCCAATGAGGATGTGCAGGATGTCAGCACCTCGGCAAGGAAGATCAGCAACCGCTTCGCCCGCATCGAGCAGGTGGAATTGGAGCAGCCGGAGACTCCCCGGCTGCCGGTCGATCAAGGCAAGTGAGAATTTTGAAGCTACCGTTTATAATCAAGGAAGCATGGAACATTCCTGGCAATGAGCTTTAACGAACACTCCCCCGCTCCCAGCTGGGAATTTCCGCACACGCCGGACCTGCGGGCATTGATCTTCGACGTCGACGGCACGCTGGCCGACACCGAGGAATTCCACCGGCAGGCCTTCAACGAAGCGTTCAACGACTTCGGACTGGACTGGGAATGGACGCCCGATCTGTACGCCGGACTCCTCGCGATCTCCGGCGGCCGCGAGCGCATACTTCACTACGCCGCCCGCACCGGCGTGCATCATGATCGTTCCACGCTGCCGGAATTCGCCGCCGAGGTGCATCGCGCCAAAAGCATCCACTACGGCCGCATGCTGCGCGCCGGCCACATCCCCCTGCGCACCGGCGTGCGGCGCCTGCTCAACGAGGCGCGCGAACAAAAAATTCATCTGGCCATCGCCACCAGCACGGCCTACGTCAACGTCAAGACGCTGCTGGAGATGAACCTTGGCGCGGACTGGCAGGCGTGGTTCAGCGTGGTGGCGAGTTGCGACGTGGTGGAGGAAAAGAAACCGTCGGCCGCGGTGTATCATCATGTGTTGAACAAGTTGGAGCTGCCGCCCAGCGCCTGCATCGCCTTCGAGGACACCGTCAACGGCTTGAAGGCGGCCACAAGCGCGCACATCCGCACCATCATCACCACCCATTACTTCACCCGCCATCAGCCGTTTCCCGGCGCGGCGCTGGTCGTCAACCACCTCGGCGAACCGGAGCATCCCTTCAAGCGGGTGTCCGGGATCGAGCCGGACATCAATTACGTCAACCTGGCCCTGCTCAAGCAGCTGCAGTTGAGCACCACCCGCCAGGTGCGCACGACGCGGTATCGGTCGGGCAATACCGCCGCCGCCAGTTCCCTGTAACAACTGTTATTTCAGAACGAACAAGGCGGCGCTGTTGCCGCGACGGATGCCCACCACCAGTTGTTTCTTGCCGGGACCCACCGCGGCCAGCAGTTCCTTCACGCTGGTCACCGGCCGGCGATTCACCGAGGTGATGACGTCGCCGGCGCGCAGGCCGTTGCGCCAGGCGCGGCTGTTGCGCTCCACGTCGACGATCAATACGCCCTCGACCTTGCCGTAGAGCGGCGAATCGCTGTCGATGTCACCCACGGTGGCGCCGGCCAGCCGCTCGTCCCGGACGCCCTCCGACTGTTCGCTGCGCTCGGTCAGCTCGGCGTTGATTTGCTGGGGCTTGCCGTTGCGCAGGATGTCGAGCCTGATCTTTTCCCCGGCCGGCAGCAGGCCGAATTGGTTGCGGGCCTCGGTGGCGGAATCGACGTGCTTGCCGTTGACGTCGATCACCACATCCCCCGGCTGCAGGCCCGCCTTCTCCGCCGGCGAGCCGGCCTCCACCGCGACCACCACCGCGGCCTTGGTGTCGCCGATGCCGAAGGCCTGCGCCAGATCGGCGTTCAAATCCTGCAGCTGCACGCCGAGCATGCCGCGCTTCACCCGGCCGTACTGTGCCAGCTGTTCCACCACCTGGCGGACGATGTTGGCGGGGATGGCGAATCCGATGCCGATGTTGCCGCCGGATTGCGAGAAAATGGCGGTGTTGATGCCGACCAGCTCGCCGCGCAGGTTGACCAGCGCGCCGCCGGAGTTGCCCGGGTTGATGGAGGCGTCGGTCTGGATGTAGTCCTCGTATTCGCCGATGCCGAGACCGCTGCGCGCCAGCGCGCTGATGATGCCGGAGGTCACCGTCTGCCCCAATCCAAAGGGATTGCCGATGGCCACGACGAAATCACCGACGCGCAATTTGTCGGAGTCCGCGATGGGCAGCGCGGTCAGATCCTTCGCGGGAATCTTGATGACGGCGACGTCGGTTTCCGGATCGGTGCCGACCATCTTCGCCTCCAGCACGCGGCCGTCGCGCAGCTTGACCCGGATCTGGTCGGCGTTGGCGATGACGTGATTGTTGGTCACCACGAGTCCCCGCTGGGCGTCGATGATGACGCCGGAACCCAGCGACTGGGTCTTGCGCTGGAGCGGACGGTCGGGGATGTTGAAAAAGCGGCGGAAGAACGGATCATTGAACAGGGGATTGAGCTCGATTTCGACGTGACCCTCGGTGGCGATGTTGACCACGGCGGGTGTCACCCGCTCGATCATCGGCGCCAGGCTGGGCATGGGTTCCGTGCCCACCGCCGGCGGCGGGGCGGCGGCGATGGACACCTGCGCCGGATCCGCGGACAGCAGCGCCGCCAGCGCCAGCACGGCGGGGCTCAAGACATGTTGCCGGAAGTTCATTTTTTTACCATCCTCGTATTGCGTTCGTCGTGCGGATGCGCCGGCGTCCCGGCCCCGGCAAAGGCGCCGCCTTCCCAAGACAAGCACCCCGGACGGCGCATATCCATCCGGGGTGTGATTCAAGTATCGATCAATTACGACTTGATCGCGATCTTGCGCGGCAGTTCCTTTTCGCGCTTGGGGATCACAATCTCCAGCACGCCGTCCCTGCCCCTGGCCTCCACCCGATCCGCGTCGGCGGAATCCGGCAGGCTGAAGCGCCGGTAGAAGCTGCCCCGGCTGCGCTCCACGCGCACGAAGCCGTCATTTTCCTCCTTGCTCTCGATGTTGCGCTCGCCCTTGATGGACAGGACGCCCTTCTCCAGGGTGATGTCCACGTCCTTCATGGCCACGCCGGGCAGGTCGGCATAGATCACGTACCGCTCCGGCTCCTCCTTGATGTCCACCGCCGGCGCCCATTGCGAGGGCATCAGCGTGGCAGCGCCGCCCACGGTCAACTCGCCGTCGGTGTCGAACAGGCGGTTCAGTTCCTGATGCAACTGGTTGAATATGCTCAACGGCTGATAACGAACCAGCGTCATAATATCACCTCCATAAAAATCGTTGCCGGGCATGCCCATCATGCCCTGATGGAGGAATAGATGGGGCGGGAGACCGGATTTTCAAGGGCGGGGACCGGTCCCGTCCGCCGGGGTGCGGGGGTCGGATTCAAACAGGCTTTTCAATTCCTCCGCCGCCTGCCTGACGCTCTGGATCAACGCCGTCTCGTCCTGGTAGATCGCGTGCTGACGCAGCAGCAGCGCCTCGTCGTACTCGCGGAACATCGCCACCGTCCGGCGGGCCTCCGCCTCTGCAATGCCCAGCCCCTGCAGCACCGCGCGCGCCATCTCCAGGCTGGAGAGATAGGTGTCGCGGTAAAGGATGGCGACATCGAGATCCATGAGCTTGTAGCAGTGAAACCGGTTGCGCGCCCGCGCGTAGATGGGCACCTGCGGAAAATGGCGGCGCATCACCTCCGCCACCTTGAGCGAGCTCTCGACGTTGTCGATGGCGAGCAGAAAGAGTTTCGCCTGCTCCACCTTCGCCGCCCGCAGCAGCTCCAGCCGCGAGGCGTCGCCGTAGTAAATCTTGCTGCCGAACTTGCGCACGAAGTCGACCTGGGTCGGGCTGATCTCGAGCGCGGTGAAGGGTATGCCGCGCATGCGCAGGATGCGGGCCGTGATCTGGCCGAAGCGGCCGAAGCCGGCGATGACCACCGGGTTGCCCGGCTCGTCAATGCGATCGTATTCCGGCTCGGCGGCCTGCTTGAGCCACGGTTCCAGCCAGCGGTCCTGAATGACGTAGAGCAGCGGTGCCAGCATCATGGACAGCGTGACCGCCACGATCAGCGACTGCTCCAGCCCGGCGTCGATGATCCCGCTGCCGCCCGCCAGTTGGAACAGCACGAAGGCGAACTCGCCGCCCGGGGCCAGCGCCACCGCCAGATGGCGGGCCGCGGCGTGATCGCCGCCCGCGCGGCGGCTGACGGCGTACAACACCGCAAACTTGATGAGCAGCATCGCCGCGGCGACGCCGACAAGCCACAGCGGCCGCTCCCGGATCAGCCCCAGGTTGACCGACATGCCGATGGCGATGAAGAACAATCCCAGCAGCAGGCCCTTGAAGGGTTCGAGGTCGGCCTCGATCTCGTGACGGAACTCGGAGTCCGCCAAGAGCACACCGGCGAGAAACGCCCCCAGCGACATGGACAGGCCGATCCGGTTCATGATCAGCGCCGTGCCGATCACCACCAGCAGCGCCGCCGCCGTGAACAGTTCGCGGTTGCCGAACTGGGCGACCCCCCGGAACAGCCCGCGCAGCACCTGCCGGCCGATAATCAGCATGACGACGATGGCCGCGACGGCGCCGCCGGCCTTGAGCCACCCGCCGCTGATTCCGGCGCCGCCGCCGGGCGCAAGCAAGGGCAGCAGCGCCAGCAGCGGGATCACCGCCAGGTCCTGAAACAGCAGGATGGCGAAGGCCTCGCGGCCGTGCCGCGTGGTCAGTTCATCGCGCTCCGCCAGCGTCTGCAGGATGAACGCGGTGGAGGACATGGCCAGACCCAGCCCGATCACGACGCCGGCCCGCCAGTGCTGGCCGGTCGGCAGCGCCAGCGCGCCGATGATGGCGGCGGTCAGCAGCAGTTGCGCCGATCCCAGGCCGAACACCGGCCGCCGCAACACCCACAGCCGCGAGGGCTGCAGCTCCAGACCGATGATGAACAGCAGCAGCACCACGCCGAACTCGGAGAAATGCAGGATGCTGTCGACGTCGGTGATGAGGCGCAGGCACCACGGCCCGATCAGGACGCCCGCGGCCAGATAACCCAGCACCGCGCCGAGCCTGAGCTTTCTGAACAGCGGCACGACGAGGACGGCGGCCGCGAGCAGGATGGCGATCTGCGCGAGCATCGCGGGCCGGCCGCTCAACCCAGATCGAACAGCAGCAGTTCCGCGGCGCCGGCCTTGTTCAAACGCACCATCCGCTCGTCAACGAGCATGGCGGCGTCACCCGCCTGGAGCTCCCGGCCGTTCAGCGACACTCCTCCGCGCGCGAGGTGCACGTACACCCGGCGGCCCTTGCCGGTGGCGTGCGTGATTTCCCCGCCCTCGTCCAGCAGCGCGGCATACAGGCGCGCGTCCTGGTGGATGCGCACCGACCCCGCCGCCCCGTCCGGCGAGGCGATCAGCCGCAAGGCGCCGCGCAGCTCCTCCCGATCGAAGTGGCGCTGTTCGTAACTCGGCGGCAGGTCCTTGCGGTCGGGCAGGATCCAGATTTGCAGCAGGTGGACCTGCTCCGTCGCGGAGGGGTTGAACTCGCTGTGCAGGACGCCGGTGCCCGCGCTCATGCGCTGCACGTCGCCGGGCCGGATGACGGAGCCGTTGCCCAAGCTGTCCTTGTGCTCCAGCGCACCCTCGAGCACGTAGGTGATGATCTCCATGTCACGGTGGCCGTGGGTGGCGAAACCCTGCGCGGGCTGCACGTAATCCTCGTTGATCACGCGCAGGCTGCCGAAATGCATGTGCGCCGGATCGTAATAGTCGGCGAAGGAAAAGCTGTGATAGGAGTCGAGCCAGCCGTGATTCGCATGGCCCCGCTCGCGGCCGCGGCGCAGTGTGATCATGATCGATTCATATCCAGTAGGCGACGGTGGTCATCACGCGCGACTGCAGCGTCATCAGGTCCTTGATCAGCGGCGGCAGCTCCGCGGCGCCGCTTTCGATGGCCTTGGTGGCGTGGCGGGACTCGTCCTGTTCCATCTGCGCCACGAGGGCGCGGCTTTTGTGATCCGCCGCCGGCAGCCGTTGCAGGTGGTCCTGCAAGTGCGCCACCACCTGCCGCTCGGTCTCGGCGACAAACCCCAGGTTCCAACGATCGCCGGCCAGGCCGGCCATGGCGCCGATGGCGAACGATCCCAGATACCACAGCGGATTGAGCCGGCTCAGGTGCCCGCCCAGCTCGCGCACGCGCCGCGCGCACCAGTGCAGATGATCATTCTCCTCCGCGGCGGACTGCTGCATGCGCTCCCGGACCACCGGGTCGCGCGCGGTCAGCGCCTGCGCCGTGTAGAGCGCCTGCGCGCAGATCTCGCCGCTGTGATTGACGCGCATCAGGCCCTCGGACAGCCGGCGCTGCTCCGCGTCGAGATCGGATTCCGGCAGCGGCTGATCGGGCGCGGCGCGCGTGGCGGGCGGCAGCGGGCCGAACAGCGTCTTCACCGCCGCATCCAGCGCGGCGATGAACGCATCGCACGCGCCCCATTCCCGCGCTGCCGTGTTTTCCATGGCGGCTATCATAGCAGGCGGCTCAGCCGGACCCCCCCTCCCCCTTTTCATCCACGCTCCACAGGGTCGCGATCACCTGACGGCGGTGCGGCGCGAGGCGGTGCTCGTAGAGATACACCCCCTGCCAGGTGCCGAGCAGCAATTCACCCGCCCCCAGCGGCAGGCTGAGACTGGTGTGCGTCAGCACCGAGCGCACGTGCGCCGGCATGTCATCCGCGCCCTCGGCGTCGTGGCGAAACAGCGGATCGCCGTCCGGCGCCAGCCGTGCCAGGAACTTTTCCAGGTCGCGCAGCACCTGCGGATCGGCGTTCTCGCAGATCATGAGCGAGGCGCTGGTGTGCCGCACGAACAGATGACACATCCCCCCGCCACGGATGCCGCGCGCCAGCTCGCGCACGGCGGGGGTGATTTCATGGGCGCCGCGGCCGCGCGTGGACACGTCAATGGTCCGCCGGCGCAGCAGCATCAGCCCGCCCCGCGTTGCAGCGTGAACACCGGATAAACCTCGCCGGTCTTGATGCCGCGCACGTTGAGCAGGACCAGCCGCTGGTGGTCGCGCAACGGCGTATCCTCCGGCTTTGGCAACAGCTCCAATTGCCGCAACACCTCCACGGTGGCGACCTGCGCGGCGCGGGCGGCGCCGTCGGCCACCTTGACGGCCACGCCAAAACCGCGCCTGCGCACGCCCAGACATTGCACGCCCTCGGCGCCGCCCTTGGAGACCCAGTCGCCGTGGCCGGTATGCGTCAGCGCAAGATCGAAGCGCTTGAGACCCGACACGAGTTCGGGGTGCCGTGTCATCGCCCCGTACACGCGCGCCGGCGCGTCGCCATAGCGCGCGTCCGGCGATTGATCGGCGAGCCGGGCGTAGGCCATGGCGAGCACGGCCAGGGGCGCCGCGTAATTCGGCGCGCTGCAGCCATCCACGCCGACGGCCAGCCCCGCCGCGGGCACGCCGGTGAAATGCGCGACGCAGTCGCGGATGGCCTGCTGCACGGGATGGGCCGGCTCAAGGTAGGTCCCAAGCTCCGCGCCGAGCAGCCGCGCGAACGCGAGCATGCCGGCGTGCTTGCCGGAGCAGTTGTGGTGCAGCGGCGTGTAGATGTCCTCGGCGCGCGCCCGCTGCTCGAGCGCCTCCAGGTACAGCGGCGGATGCACGCCGCATTGCAAGTCGCGCAGGTAACAGCCGGCCTTGCCGAGCACGGAGAGCACGGCCTCCGCGTGGCGCGGCTCGCCGGAGTGGCTGGCGCAGAGGATCGCGATTTCCTTCGCGGTGAAGTCATAGCGCGCGGATTGCGGATGGGCCAGGAGCGGCAGGGCCTGAAACGGCTTCAGCGCCGAGCGGCCGAACACCTGCGCCTTTGGGTCGCCCGCGGACCACAGCAACCCCCCCTGCGTATCGGCGACGGCGATGGAACCGTAGTGCACGCATTCCACCGTATCGCCGCGCGTGGCCACCGCCAGTGGAACATGCGCGGGAAGCATCGTCGTCACGGCCGCTCGCGCAAGAAATTTTCCAGCGGCCGCCGCCGGGTCTGCGTGACCTCCGCCGGGTAACCGTACCAGAGCAGCGACACCACCTCCTCGCGGGCCGCATCCACGCCGACGCACTCGAAAAAGCGCGGATCGCGCGTCACCCGGCCGGTGTTCCATTTCGTGCCCACGCCCCGGCTCCACAGGTACAGCATGAGGTTCTGCACCGCGCAGGCGCAGGCCGCATAGTCCTCGCGCATCCGCACCGCGTCCGCCGATTTCTCGCAGGTCACCAGCAGCCAGCCGGGCACCGAGAGCCAGCGCCGGCGCTTGGCCTCGACCGCCGCGGCGTCCTGGCCGGTCGCGCCCAAGGCCGCGTTCAAGTCGATGATCGCCTCGACGGTGCGCCGGCCCAGCAGGTGAAAACGCCACGGCTCGGTCAGGCGGTGGTTCGGCGCCCAGCGCGCCAGTTCGATGGCCTGCAGGATCAATTCACGCGGCGGACAGCCGGGTTTGAACGCATGCGTCGTGCGCCGGCCGCGCAAGAGGGCCTCCGCTTGTCCGGGCGCCGGCGTCGTCGTCATTTCTTCCTCAGCCCCACAGCATGCGCGCGCCGATCAGTGCCACCACCATGGCGAAGGCGCGCTTGAGCGTGGCCACCGGCACGCTGTGGGCGACCCTCGCGCCCAGGGGGGCGGCGAAAACGCTGGTGGCGGCGATGGCCGCCAGCGCCGGCCAGTAGAGATGGCCGGTGCTCCCCGGCGGCAGCGCCGGCTGCCCCCAGCCGGCCAGCACATGCCCCACCGCGCCAGCGAGCGTGATGGGCAGGCCCACGGCAGCCGAGGTGGCGACCGATTGGCGCATGCCGGTGTTGCACCAGTACAGAAACGGCACCGTCAGCGTGCCGCCGCCGATGCCGAGCAGTGCCGAGAGCGCGCCGAACAAAACACCCACGCCGATCATGACGGCGGACGAGGGCAGGCGGCGGCTGGGCCTGGGCCGCCAGTTGCGCAGCAACTGCCAGGCCACCGCGATTTCGAACAGGCCGAAGAACACGCGCAGGCCGTCCGGGGGAATTCCGCTGGCGGCGAAGGCACCGAGCAGCCCCCCGGCGAGCACGCCGGGCGCGAGCAGCCGCACCGCCGGCCACTGCACCGCGCCCCGGCGGTGGTGCGCCCAGGTGGAGGTGGTGGCGGTGAACACCGCGGTGGCGAGCGAGGTGCCGACCGCCATGTTCATCATCACCTCGGCATGAAAGGCCGCCGTCTTGAACAAAAAGTACAGCGCCGGCACCACCACGATGCCGCCGCCCAGCCCGAACAGGCCGCCGAAGAACCCGGCCGCGACGCCCACCAGGGCATAAAGCAGAAACAGCGTCATGAGCAAACCATCACCGGCATGTTGAAATTGTAACCGAAGCGAAGGCGACACACCGGCCCCGGAGTTGCAGGCGCCGCCGGCAACGCCGAAAATGGCGCCATGAGCATCTCCGACCGTTCGCGCAGCCCCGGCCGCGCCGTACTCGGGGCCCTGTTGTGCCTGCTGCCGCTGGCGGCGCCCGCCGCCGGCGAACGCGAACGTTTTCTCGACGCCTATCACGCCTTTCAAAAGGAGGACTACGCGCGCGGCCGGACACTCTCGGCCGGCCTCGAGGGCTACGTGCTCTACCCGTACCTGGAGTACGCCATGCTGGATCACGAGCTGGAGCGGACCCCGGCGGAGAAGGTGCGTGCGTTCATGTCGGCGGACGGCGGCTCGGTCCTCGGCGAGCAGTTGCGCGCCGACTGGCTGACGCTGCTGGCCCGCCGGCAGGCGCGCGACGATTTCCTGCGCGATTACCGGCCGCAAAGGGACCCGGCGCTGCGCTGCCATTACCTGGACGCGCGGCTGGCCTCCGGATGGCGGGAGGAGTTGCGCGGCGATCTGCTGTCGCTGTGGGCCGGCGACGAAGTCCTGCCCAAATCCTGCGACGCGGCGATGGCCGCGCTGCTGGAACACAGCGATCACGCCGCGGCCGCGGATTTGCGCTGGCGGCGCGCCGTCGCCCTGGCGCGCAACAATCATGCGAAGGAGGCCGCCGCCCTCGCCAATTCGCTGCCGGCGGCGGACAGGCGCTGGCTGGCCCTGTGGCGCGAAATGCGCGCCAAACCCGAGGCCACGCTCGGGGATGCCGCCTTGGAAGCCGACCACCCGCGCGTGCGGGACATCGTGCGCGAGGGCGTCGAGCGGCTGGCGTCGCGGGACGCCGATCAGGCGCACGCCCGCTGGCAGAGGTTGCGCGGGCGTTACGCCTACAGCGACGGGGAACGGGGCGCCATCACCGCGGCCATCGCAATCGCGGCGGCCCGGCAGCGTCTCGACAACGCAGCGCGCTTCCTGGACGAGGTCCCCGCAGGCGCAATCACCGACAAGGTGCAGCTGGCGCAGCTGATGACGGCGCTGCAGCGGCGCGACTGGCGGCGGCTGCGGCAATGGACGGAGCGCCCGCCGGCGCCGGACATGGACGCGCTGTGCTGGCGCTACTGGCACGCGCGCGCGCTGGAGGAGACCGGCGACACAGCGGCGGCGCACGCCGAGTATCAAGCGCTGGCGCAGGAGCACGATTATTACGGCATGCGCGCGGCGGAGCGGCTCGGCGTCTTCTACACCATCACGCACCGGCCGCTGGAACGGCCCACGGAGGAGGTGGAGTCCTTTTTGAAGCAGCCGGCCGTGCAGCGCGCGCTGGAATTGCGGCGACTGGGTTTGAGCACCGAGGCGCGGCGCGAGTGGCAGTACGCCATCCAGCCGCTGGATGCGCAGGGGCTCGGGGTGGCGGCCATCGCCGCCTATCAGCAGGGCTGGTATGACCGCACGCTGCTGGCGCTGAACAAGGCCCACGAGTACGGCGATCTGGAACTGCGCTATCCGCTGCCCTACAAGCCGCTGCTCGAGCAGGCCGCCGAGACCCACGGCCTGGAACTGCCGGTGCTCTACAGCCTGATACGCAGCGAAAGCGCCTTCAGCGAGGACATCCGCTCGTCCGCCGGCGCGCTGGGGCTGATGCAGCTCATGCCGGCCACCGCCCGGCAAACCGCGAGGAAACTGAAATATCCCTACCGCGGCAAGAATGAACTGCTGTCGCCGAAGACCAACGTGTTCCTCGGCAGCACCTACCTGCGCGCCATGCTGGACAGGTTCGACGGCAACCTGGCGATGGCGGCGGCGGCCTACAACGCGGGGCCCAGGCGGGTGCTGCAATGGCTGCCCGAGGATCACTGCACACCGGCGGAAATCTGGGTGGACACGATCCCAATCACGGAGACGCGGCGCTACGTGCGCAGCCTGCTGTATCACGCCGCCGTGTACGAGATGCGCCTGAAGCAGGCGGTGACGCCGCTGTTGAAGCGCCTGGCGGCCGTCCCGCCCGCCAACGGCAACCCCGCGTTCTGCAGCGTGAACTGAACCGGGACCGCGCATGCACATTCATCAGATCGCCCTGCTGGGCGGCACGGGTTTCGTGGGCCGCCACCTCGTCAACCGACTGGCGCGGGACGGCCACCGGCTGAAGGTGCTGACGCGCCGCCGGGAGAGGCACCGCGATTTGCTGGTGATCCCGACCCTGAGGCTCGTCGAGGCGGACGTGCACAATCCCGCCGTGCTGCGCGCGCAGCTTTCGGGCTGCACCGTCGTCGTGAATTTGATCGGCATCCTGAACGAGCGCGGCGACGACGGCCGCGGCTTCCACCACGCGCACGTCGAACTGGCGGGGAAAGTCGTCGCCGCCTGCCGCGAACTGGGACTGCGCCGCCTGCTGCACATGAGCGCTCTGCGCGCCAGTCCCGCCGGCCCCAGTCATTACCTGCGCAGCAAGGGCCAGGCCGAGGACCTGGTGCACGAGGCGGCGCGCCACGGCCTGCAGGTGACGAGCTTCCGGCCCTCGGTGATCTTCGGCGCCGGCGACAGCTTTCTCAACCGCTTCGCGCGGCTGCTGCGCTGGACGCCGCTTGTTTTTCCGCTGGCCTGCCCGCGGGCGCGCTTCATGCCGGTGTGGGTGAACGACGTCGTGGAGGCGATGGCGCGAACGCTCGACAATCCGTACTGCCACGGGCAACGCTATGATCTGTGCGGCCCGCGGATCTACACGCTGCAACAACTGGTGGCCTATACCGCGCGGACCATCGGCGTGCGGCGCTTCATCGTGCCGCTGCCGGATTTCCTGTCGAAGTTGCAGGCCGGCATTTTCGAATACGTCCCCGGCAAGCCCCTGTCGCGCGACAATCTGCGCTCCCTCGGGATCGACAGCGTCTGCGCGGACGGCGGCGCGCTGGCCGCGCTTGGCATCACGCCGGCGCCGCTCGAGGCGATCGCGCCGGACTATCTGCTCCCTTCCGGACAGCGGCGGCGCTACGACGAATTCCGTCATCGCGCCAGCCTTGCCGTCTGAACGCGCCCCGCGCCGATGAAAATTTACAAGGTGGGCGGCGCTGTCCGCGACCGATTGCTGGGTTTGAAGGTCAGGGACTGCGACTGGGTGGTGGTCGGCGCCACGCCGGCGCAGATGGAGGCGCTGGGTTACACGCCGGTCGGCAGGGATTTCCCCGTGTTCCTGCATCCGCAGACGCACGAGGAATATGCGCTGGCGCGCACCGAGCGCAAGTCCGGGCGCGGCTACAAGGGCTTCACCGTGCACGCCAGCCCGGAGGTGACGCTCAAGGAGGATTTGCAACGCCGCGACCTCACCATCAACGCCATGGCCGAGGACGAACACGGCGCGCTCATCGATCCCCACGGCGGGCAGGCCGATCTCCAGGCCAAAATCCTGCGCCATGTCTCGCCCGCGTTCGCCGAGGATCCGCTGCGGGTGCTGCGCGTGGCGCGCTTCGCGGCGCAGCTTGATTTCGCCGTCGCGCCGGAAACCATGGCGCTGATGCGCGCCATGGCCGCGGGCGGCGAACTCAACGATCTCACCGCCGAGCGCGTCTGGCAGGAGACCGCGCGGGCGCTCGCCGAGCCGCGTCCGCGACGCTACATCGAGGTGCTGCGCGAGTGCGGCGCGCTGGCCGCGCTGTTCCCGGAGATCGACCGGCTGTTCGGCGTGCCGCAGCGCGCCGATTATCACCCGGAGGTGGACACCGGCGTGCACATCCTGCTGGTGCTGGATCAGGCGGCGCGGTTGAGCCCCGATCCGCGCGTCCGGTTCGCGGCGCTCACGCACGACCTCGGCAAGGGCACCACGCCCGCCGAATTTCTGCCGCGCCATCACGGCCACGAGGAGCGCAGCGCGCGGCTGATCGAGGAGCTGTGCGATCGCTGCCGCGTGCCGAACGATTACCGGGAGCTCGCGATCATCGTCGCCCGCTACCACGGCCTCTGTCACCGCGCCGACGAGTTGCGGGCGGAAAAGTTGCTCAAATTGCTGGAATCGGCCGACGCCTTCCGCCGCCCGGAGCGCTTCGAACAGTTCATGCTGGCCTGCGAGGCGGACCGCCGCGGCCGGCTCGGTCTCGAAGACCAGCCCTACCCGCAGGCCGGACTGCTGCGCCGCGCGCGGCAGGCGGCCGTGGCGGTGGACACCAAGCCGCTGCTCGAGCGCGGCCTGGTGGGGGAGGCCTTCGCCGGCGAGCTGCACCAGTTGCGCGCCGAGGCCATCCGCGCGCTGACGCAATGAATGAAGCTCCGGGGGGCATTACTCTCAAAGCCTGCCCGCTGTGCAATTCATCGCGGGTCGGCTTTTATCTGGAAATAAAAGGCCACCGCCACGACCGCTCGCGCGGACTGCGGCTTCGCCTTTCTGAACCCGATGCCGGATCAGCGCCGGCTCAACGAGGCCTACCAGGGATGGCGGGAGATCAATCAGAAATTCTATCCGCACGCCGGTTCGCGCAGGCGCAAGTCGCTGCTGCGCGCATTGCGCCTGTGGCCGTATCTGTTCAAAAAGCGCGTGCTCGACGTCGGCTGCGGCGGCGGTTTCTTCGTCCACGCCGCGCGCCGGCTCGGCGCCGCGGAGGCCGTCGGCCTTGACGTGGACGCCGGCAGCATCGCCTATGCGCGCCGCGAATTTCCGCTGTGCCGGTTCGAATGCATGTCCTACGACAATTTCCGGCCGGGGAAAAAATTCGACTTCATCCATTGCTCGGAGGTCATCGAGCACCTGACCAACCCCCACGAGCTGATGAAACTCTTTGCCGCCACGCTGGCGCCCGGCGGCCGTCTCTTCATCACCACGCCCGACCTCGGCAGCCCCAACCTGCCGGTGAACATCGCCGAGTGGGGCGGGTTTGCGCCGCCGGTGCACGTCGCCCTCTACACCGAAAAAAACCTGCGGCGGCTGCTCAATCAATACGGCTTCACGCTCGCCAGGCGATTCCCCGTCCGCAAGACCGGCATGAAACTTTTGTTCGAATACCAGCCGCGTTCAACCGTACAAGCTCATGAACCTACAGGCGCTCGAGGGCGTTGAAGACCGTGTAGCCGCGCAGGGATAAATCCAAATCCTTGGTCGCGGCAAGCACCTTGAAGCGCTCGCCCATCTCACCCGGCAGGGTCAGTTTTTGCACCTGCTGCGACAGCAACGGCGCGTGGTCGGGATGCGCGCGCACCGCCGCCTCGAAACATTCCAGCAGCCCGAGCGAGAGCAGGAAGTGCGCCTGCGTGCTGTAACCGGCGACCGTGAAACCCGCCGAATGTGCCGCCTCGGCCACCGCGGTGAAATCCACCGAGGCGGTGATGTCCTGCAGGCCCACGTGCAGGAACGGATCATCGTGCGCGTGATGGCGGTAGTGGCACAGCAGCGTGCCCCGTGCGCGTTGCGGGTGGTAGTACTCGCGGCGCGGGTAGCCGTAGTCCGCGATCAACACCAGCCCCCGTCGCACACAGTCGCCGAGCGCGCGCCACCAGCCTGCCAGCCACGGGTTGTACTCGGAGGTGTAGCCGGCGGCGAACACGCCGCATTCCCGCTCCAGCATGGCGAGCGTCAGCGCCGGCTCGGAATCCGGCGCGGCTTCCTTCGCCTGCCAGCGGAGGTTTCCGTCCTCACAAATCACGTGCATCTCGGCGCAGCCGTGTTCCTGCTTGCGGAACATCGTGACCGGCATGGCGTCCAGCACCTCGTTCGCCAGCACGACGCCGGTGAATGCCGCCGGCAATCGATCCAGCCATATCACCCGCCCGTGGTGCCCGGGCAGTTCGGCGCGAATCAATTCCCGCTGGCGCGCGCGCAGATCGGGACTCACTTCGAGGATGCAATAACGCGCCGGCGGCGCGCTGCTTCCGGCCAGGGCGCGCAGCACATCGACGGCGAGCCGCCCGCCGCCGGCGCCGAATTCCAGCACGTCGCCGCCGCCCAGGGCCTTGAGCACCTGTGCGACCTGTCGTGCAAGACAGCGGCCGTACAACGGCGAGATTTCTGGCGCGGTGATGAAATCGCCGCCGGCGCCGAATTTGGCCGCGCCGGCGGCGTAATAGCCCAGGCCCGGCTCGTAGAGCGCCATGCGCATGAACTCGCGGAAGGGAATGGCGCCGCCGGCGGCAATGATGGCGGCGGCGATGCGATCGCGCAGCAGCCGGCTGTGCGCCGCCGCCTCGCCGATCGGCGGCGGGAACGCCTGCGACGATCCCGGCAACACAGCGGCGGCTACTGCCTCTTCTTCAGCGCTCCGGTGAAGTCCGGCAGCTCGGAATCGAGGAACCAGTGCTTGCCCTCGTCGCTGTACCACCACACCTGGTGATCCTCCAGCGTGTGAATGACGCCGGATCGCTCATTGTAGAAACCTATCACCGCCGTCACCGCGGCCTCCTTCTGATCCGGACTCACGACCATGTCCGCAATTTCATAGGAGGACACGCGGATGTCCCTGAGCGCGTTCAGGTCCGGCTGTTTGGGCTCGCCCTTGCGCGGCAGGATGTATTTGACGGCGTCGCCATACTGTCCCCAGCGCAGCAACTGACCGTAGGTTTTGGTGGCGTCCTCCAGCGCGTCCGCGCGCTTGGTCGCCTCTATGCGGGCGCAGGCGCCCAGCGCCACCGCCAATGCCAGCGTCCACAGCACGTCTCTCACGCTGATGCTCATGTCCTCCCCCCTCACTTTTTGCCGCGCTCGATGACCACGCCCACGTCGCGCACGCCGCGCACCGCGCCCTGCTTGTTGAGCTTGAGCCTGAGCCACGGCACCTTGAATTCGTTCTGGATGAGTTCCGCCACCTTCTCCGCCAGCGTCTCCACCAGCGTGAAGTGGCTGGCCCCGACGAAGGCGATGACCCGTTGCGCCACCTCGCCGTAATCGACGGCGTCGCCGATGGCGTCGGAGGCGGCGGCCTTGCGCACGTCGACGCCCAGATCGATGTCGAACACCACGGTCTGCCGGATGCGCCGCTCCCAATCGTACACGCCGATGACGGTGTCGATGCGCAAATCGTGGATGTAGAGAATGTCCATGCCCCGCCCCTGCTCCCGGAGGACACATCAGACCGAAGCGCTCTTGACCTGTCAAGCGCGGATGCCGTCCAATGCCGCCATGTGGAGCGCGCTCGTCATCCCTTTCGGCTACCTGTGCGGATCGATTTCCACGGCGATCCTTGTCTGCCGCCTCATCGGCGCGCCGGACCCGCGCACCGCCGGCTCCGGTAATCCCGGGGCCACCAACGTGCTGCGCGTGGCGGGCAGGGGCGCGGCGGCGGCCACGCTCATCGGCGACAGCCTGAAGGGTCTGCTGCCCGTGCTGCTGGCACGCGCCTTGAACGCGGACGCCGTCCTCATGGCGCTGACGGCCTTCGCGGCCTTCCTGGGCCACCTTTATCCGGTGTTCTTCCGCTTTCAGGGCGGCAAGGGGGTGGCCACCTTCATCGGCGTGCTGCTGGGGCTGGCCTGGCCGCTGGGTCTGGGCTTCATCGCCGTCTGGCTGCTCATGGCCGTGATGTTCAGGATTTCATCACTCTCGGCGCTCACCGCCGCGGCCGTCGCGCCGGCGCTCGCATGGTGGTGGAACTACCCGCAATCTTATTTATCGGCGGCGGCGGGCATGGCCGCGCTGCTCTACTGGCGCCACCGCTCCAACCTCCGCAATCTGCTGGCCGGCACCGAGGACCGCCTCGGTAAAAAATGAAGATTGTCCACCCCGCGACATCCCTCGACATCCCGGGACAGACCGCGGGTGAGCGATGCTTTTTGATGGAGGCCCTGGGAACCGCTCAAACCGCGGGCAGCTCTGACATCGGCCAGCGCGGATGGGCCTTAAACGACAGCGGTTCGCGCTGACCGGCGGCGAGCCGCCGCCAGCCGGCGTAGGCGATCATGGCGCCGTTGTCGGTGCAGAACTCCGGCTTGGGATAATACACGCGGCCCTTCATTTCGCGCGCGATGGAAGCCAGCCGCTCGCGCAGCGCCGCGTTGGCGCTGACGCCGCCCGCCGCGATCAACGTCCTCAAGCCGGTCTGTTTCAGCGCGCGGCGGCATTTGATCGCCAGCGTGTCGATCACGGCCTCGGAAAAGGCCCGTGCGATGTCGGCCTTGCTCTGGGCGTCGCCGCCGCTTCCGGCGAACGTGTTGAGCGCGTGCGTCTTCAAGCCGCTGAAGCTGAAATCGAGCCCGGGCCGGTTGGTCATCGGGCGCGGGAAGCGAAAACGGCCCGCCCTGCCCTGCCTCGCCAGCTTTTCCAGCGCCGGCCCGCCGGGATAGCCCAGCCCCAGGGTCTTCGCGGTCTTGTCGAAGGCCTCGCCGGCGGCATCGTCCAGCGATTCGCCGAGCAGAGTGTAATGGCCGACGCCGTCGACGCGGAACAACTGCGTGTGGCCGCCGGAGACCAGCAGCGCCACGAACGGAAACGGCGGCGGGTCGTCCTCCAGCATGGGCGCGAGCAGGTGCCCCTCCATGTGATGCACGCCGATGGCCGGGATGTTCAGCGACCAGGCCAGCGCGCGGCCGATGGCGGCGCCGACCAGCAGCGCGCCGATCAGCCCCGGCCCGGCGGTGTAGGCCACGCCGCTTAGGTCCTTCATCGCCAGGCCCGCCGCCGCCAGCACCTCGCGGATGAGCGGCACGGTCTTGCGCACGTGATCGCGCGAGGCCAGCTCCGGCACCACCCCGCCGTAGGCCGCGTGCATGGCGACCTGCGTGTACAGCCGGTGCGCCAAAAGGCCGCGTTCGGCGTCGTAGACCGCCACCCCGGTCTCGTCACATGACGTTTCGATGCCCAATACCTTCATAAGAAGCTATTTTTGCATTTAACCGGCCGCCTCACTACAATGGCCGGCCCTTGCCCAAGGCGGGGGCCGCCTGCACCATTGAATCGCTGAATTGAAAGGAAGAAGGTACTGAATGCCGACAGTAAAGATTCGCGACAACGAACCGTTTGACGTCGCCCTGCGCCGTTTCAAACGCGCCTGTGAAAAGGCCGGTATCCTGGCCGAAATCCACCGCCGTGAGTTTTATGAAAAGCCCACCCAGATGCGCAAGCGCAAGGCGGCGGCGGCGGTCAAACGCTGGCAGAAGAAGGTCTCCCGCACCTCCATCGCGACCACCCCGCAACAGAAGCTGCTCAAGCAACGCGAGGCGGCGGCGCGGCTGGCCGCCCGCGGCGGGCGTGGCGGTGACCGCCGGCGCTAATCATTGTTCTGTACCACGTTGCCCGGCTCCCCGGGCTGCATTGTCCCCCGATGATGCTCAAAGAACGCATCAATGAAGATGTGAAGGCCGCGATGCGGGCGCAGGACAGGCGCCGCCTCGGGGCGCTGCGGCTCATCACCGCCGCCATCAAGCAGCGCGAAGTGGACGAGCGCATCACACTCGACGACGCCCGGACGCTCGCCGTGCTGGAGAAAATGATCAAGCAGCGCAAGGAATCCATCGCCCAGTACAGCCAGGCCAGACGCCAGGACCTCGTCGATCAGGAAACCTTCGAGATGCAGCTCATCCAGTCCTACCTGCCGGCGCAGCTCTCCGAGGCCGAGGTGGACGCCGCCGTCGCCGCCGCCGTCGCCGAGACCGGCGCGGCCGGCATCAAGGACATCGGCAGGGTGATGGCCGTCCTCAAGCCGAAACTGGCCGGCAAGGCGGACATGGGTACAGTCTCCGCCAAAGTCAGGCAACGTTTATCGTAGTGCCCCTCCCAAAAATGCCGTTCGCCCTTCGATACCTCAGGCGAACGGTTTTTATATTCTGATAGTTTCGAGGTGGGATGCGGATGGTTCCCGCTGCTCCCCCTCCACAGCCGCCGCAGGCTTGCTATGCTTCGCGGATGGCGGGGAGAATTCCAGAGTCCTTCATTAACGATCTGATTGCGCGCGTTGACATCGTCGATGTCATCGACGAGCACGTGCCGCTGAAAAAGGCCGGACGCAATTACCAGGCCCGCTGCCCTTTTCACGACGAGCGTACGCCGTCGTTTTCGGTCAGCCCCGACAAGCAGTTCTACTACTGCTTTGGCTGCGGCGCGAGCGGCACCGCCATCGGCTTTCTGATGGACTACCTGCACATGGATTTCCCCGAGGCGGTGCATGAACTGGCTGGCCGCGCCGGCATGACCGTGCCGGTGGAGGCGGGTTTTAAAGGCAGGACCGGCGACGTCGAGCGCCTCTACGCCCTGCTGGCGCAGGCGCAGCAACATTATTCCGCGCAACTCAAGGACCACCCGCAATCGGAGCGCGCCAAGGAATACTTGAAAGGCCGCGGCCTGGATGGCCGCACGGCGGCGGCCTTTCAACTGGGCTTCGCCCCGGCGGGCTGGGACAACCTGCTCAAGGCGCTCGGCACCGACAATGAAAAAATCCGCGATCTGGAGGCCGCCGGCCTGCTCATCCGCAAGGATGACGGCGGCCACTATGACCGCTTCCGCGAGCGCATCATGTTTCCCATCCTCGATCAGCGCGGCCGGGTGATCGGCTTTGGCGGCCGCGTGCTGGGTGATGAAGAGCCCAAGTACCTGAACTCGCCGGAGACGCCGCTGTTCCACAAGGGCCGCGAACTGTATGGCCTGTTCCAGGCGCGCAAGGCCAGCCGCCAGTTGCCGCGTCTGTTCGTGGTTGAGGGCTACATGGACGTCATCGCCCTGCACCAGCACGGCGTCACCAATGCGGTGGCCACGCTCGGCACCGCCACCACGCCCGATCACCTGGAGCGGCTGTTCAAGACCACGCCGGAGGTGGTGTTCTGCTTCGACGGCGACGAGGCGGGCCGCAAGGCGGCGTGGCGGGCGCTGGAGGTGAGCCTGCCCGTGCTGCGCGAGGGGCGCCACGTCAGTTTCCTGTTCATGCCCGCGGGCGAGGACCCGGACAGCCTCGTGCGCAAGGACGGCCCGGCGGTGTTCAACAACCCGAAACGCTTCACGCCGCTGTCGGATTTCCTGTTCGACTCCCTGCTCGCGCAGATCAATCCCAACACCGATGAAGGCCGGGCAAGATTGGTCGATCTCGCCAAGCCGCTGCTGGCCGGCGTGCCGGCCGGCGCCTACAAGCAGCTGCTGGCGCAGCGGCTGGCCAAGCTCGCCGGCATGGATGTGCCGACGGTGGCGGCGCTGGTCGGCGCCAAGTCGGTCAAGCGGGTGCCGGCATATCCGCCATCCGCCGGGTCCGCGCGCCGCTCGCCGTCGCTGGTGCGCGCCGCCATCCGCCTGCTGCTGCACAAGCCGCCGCTGGCAGTCAAACTGGAGCCGCCACCCGATCTGCGCAACTTGACCCTGCCCGGCGTGCCGCTGCTTCAGGAATTGTGGGAGCTGGCGCGCGCCCAGCCGGGGATGAACAGCGCCGCCGTGCTGGAGCACTGGCGCGACCGCGAGGAGGTGTCGCACCTGCGCAAACTGCTCATGGATGAAATCCCCGCCGATGAGGAGGGCGCGGAGCACGAATTCAAGGCGGCGGTCAGCAAACTTTGCGCGCTGGCCGGCAAAAAGGACGCCGTGGCGGCGCCCGACAAGCGGCCCAGCGAACTGTCCGAGGAGGAAAAGAACGCCCTGCGGGGCCGGTTCAAATCGGGCAAGCCGTCCAAAAAATCACCCTGAGACCGTCCGCCCCGAGCCTCTCGACGCGCGCACGGCATTCTTTGCAGGAGGTTCTAGGTTGGCGGCGCCGGTCTGTAGTAGAATGCGCGCCCTTTTTTTGGGCACAGGGGTGAAGTTGCGGTGGCGCATATGGAATCTTGGACTAGACTTATTGTCTTAAGTAACCCTTGTTGGCTGTAAGGCTTCACGGTAGTTCATTATCCCCAACATATACAGTGACTTAGCGAGCATCAAACCCCTATGGACATCATCGAAGAACTCGAAGGCGGTGGTGACGAGCAATCGCAGCTCAAGCTGCTCATCGCCAAGGGCAAGGAGCAGGGATTCCTGACCTATCACGAGGTCAACGATCACCTGCCGGACGACATCGTCGATCCGGAGCAGATCGAGGACATCATCAACATGATTAACGACATGGGCATCACGGTGCACGAGACCGCGCCGGATCCCGATGCCCTGCTCATGGCCGAGGCCACGCCGGTCACCACCGACGAGGACGAGGTCGAGGAGGCCGCCGCCGCGCTGGCCAACATCGACGCCGAGCTGGGCCGCACCACCGACCCCGTGCGCATGTACATGCGCGAGATGGGCACCGTGGACCTGCTCACCCGCGAGGGCGAGATCACCATCGCCAAGCGCATCGAGGAGGGCCTGAACCAGGTGCTCTGCGCGCTGGCCGACTACCCGCAGGTGATCGACATGTTCCTGGCGGAGTACGCGCGCGCCGACAAGGGCGAAATCAAGATCACCGACGTCATCAGCGGCTTCATCGATCCCAACCAGACGGTGCCCGAGGAGGCCCCCGAGCTGGAGATCAAGGAGACGCCGGTAAAGGCCGCCGACGATGAAGCCGAGGAGGCCGAGGAAAACGACGAGGAGCAGGATCCGCTCAGCAAGGCCATCGATCCGGTGGAATGCAAGAAGCGCTTCAACGCGCTGAAGCGCCTGCACCTGCGCACGCTGGCGTCGTTCAAGAAACACGGCCGCGGCGACAAGAAGGCAAGGAAGCTGCGCGAGCAGCTCCAGGCCATGTTCCTGCAATTCAAGATCGTGCCCAAGATGGTCGAGCAGCTCACCAGCTACGTGCGCAAGGTCGTGGATGAAATCCGCGATCTGGAAAAGCAGGTCATGGAGCTCTGCTGCAAGCAGGCCAACATGCCGCGCAAGGACTTTGTCACCGCCTACATGGACAACGAGTCCAACGTGCGCTGGGTGAAAAAAATCACCAAGGTGCGCAAGCCCTACAACGCGGCCTTGAAGAAGCTTGAGCCGCAGATCGTCGCGTTGCAGAAGAAGCTCGGCGAGATCGCCAGGCGCACCGGGCTCACCATCAGCGAGATCAAGGACATCAACCGCCGCATGTCGATCGGCGAGGCCAAGGCCCGCCGCGCCAAGAAGGAGATGGTGGAGGCCAACCTGCGCCTCGTGATCTCGATCGCGAAGAAATACACCAACCGCGGCCTCCTGTTTCTCGACCTCATCCAGGAGGGCAACATCGGCCTCATGAAGGCGGTGGACAAGTTCGAATACCGCCGTGGCTACAAGTTCTCGACCTATGCCACCTGGTGGATCCGGCAGGCCATCACGCGCTCGATCGCCGATCAGGCCCGCACCATCCGCATCCCGGTGCACATGATCGAGACCATCAACAAGCTGAACCGCATCAGCCGCCAGATCCTGCAGGAGATGGGCCGCGAGCCGACGCCGGAGGAGCTGGCCGTGCGCATGGAGATGCCGGAGGAGAAGGTGCGCAAGGTGCTGAAGATCGCCAAGGAGCCGATCTCGATGGAGACGCCGATCGGCGATGACGAGGACTCGCATCTGGGCGACTTCATCGAGGATCAGAACACCCAGATCCCGGTGGACTTCGCCACCTTCGAGGGCCTGCGCAAGATCGTCAAGGACGTGCTGGAGAGCCTGACCCCGCGCGAGGCCAAGGTGCTGCGCATGCGCTTTGGCATCGACATGAACACCGACCACACGCTGGAGGAGGTCGGCAAGCAGTTCGACGTCACCCGCGAGCGCATCCGCCAGATCGAGGCCAAGGCCCTGCGCAAGCTGCGCCATCCGACGCGCTCGGAACACCTGCGCACCTTCCTCGACTAGAACATTCCGTTCGCCCTGAGGTATCGAAGGGCGACGGACAACCTTAATCACCCTCTCCCCTCGCGGGAGAGGGTTAGGGTGAGGGGGCAACCAAAATTTCCCTCTCCCCTTGAGGGGGAGGGCTGGGGAGAGGGTGCGTCCTGTCATTTCGATCCCTCTTCAACCGCCTCGCCCGTTCGCCCTGAGCATATCGAAGGGTTTCCACGAACGGGTGGGCTCAGGACAGGCCCCGCGAGAAATCTGAAAGCCGCACTTTGTGCGGCTTTTTTTATTGGATTTACTTAAAATGACTGCTATGGGCCTGTAGCTCAGTTGGTTAGAGCAGGGGACTCATAATCCCTTGGTCGAAGGTTCGAGTCCTTCCGGGCCCACTATTCTTTTCCTCAAGGAAAACTATTCGACACAGACCACTTAAGTTTTCTTCACTAAAAGATGTGAGGTGTACCCGTTTCCACGGACACGTAGTTAAGAGACAACCCTCCGCTCTTCATACCGCACCGGGCTCACATAGTCGAGCGTTTCGTGCAACCGTTGCCGGTT
>JAJPIJ010000044.1 GCA_021324815.1 Gammaproteobacteria bacterium | reverse complement strand
TGCACGAACGACACATGCGTATTGAGGACGAATATGGCAGATTGAAGCGCCACAAGGTGTAACCCATGTCTCCGGACTATTTTGTTACCGATGTGTCCGGCCGCTCACGCGATCATGTGCTACTGAGTTCAACGGCGAGACGCTTGCAAGCGGTGCACGAACGTCAGGTGCCGGAAGCATGCTGAAGAAAGCGTCGCCGCGCCTAATCAACGCCTCAGGTTCATCACACTCAAAGACTTCATTGAGTATGAGCCGACACCCTTGGCGCGTCAGAGCATCCATCGCGGTCAGTTCCCAGGAGCGCTTGCAAGGCCACGCCCGCAGCACGCGTGCAGTTGGTGCAGCAGTCCGGTGTTGCGAAAGCCTCTGTTCCAAACTCTCTGCGAATCCGAGCTTCAGCCGCTTCGGATCAAGGTCGGGCACGAGCTGGATGACATAGAAGACGCCGACATCGGATACGGTGACCACCGTCGACGCAATGAAGCCCTTCTCCGCTCGCTGGGACGCGATTGCATCGGCCTCCGCGCCAGTTACGCAGAGGGTTAATTGGCTACCAGAGTCTGCCGTGCGCCGCTTGTGGAACGAGTAGCCCAACCTCAAGACGTAACGCCGCGCATGGGAACGATCCATCCCCAAACGCTGCGCGAGCTCCTTGATCGAGACGTAATCGTCGCTTGCCACGCCAAGCCTCATGACGCCGAACGGAACGGAGTTGAGCGGCAGCCCTGCGGCGAAGTGGCAAGCTGGCTTGGCCACGAAGCCGCACGGGCCGCAGCCGCGGGCGCAGCCCGCGGTGCCGACTCGAACGCAGGGATGGCCGGCGCGTGCGCCGGCCTCCCGAGTGAGGGGCTCAACTCCGTTCCGATGGCGCGGCGCGTACTGGGGTTGGCCAAGGCGGCCTCCTTGAACTTATCGCAGACGTGCATCGAAAGCCCCTCCGCTACGCTCGTGCGCCGTATGTCCGCGTAGCGGACCCAGGCGCACGCGCCGCGCCATCTATAAATTGGATTTCACTTCTGACATATAATCTGGCATTGTACGCCGCATAATCTGGCACATCAATCGTAATTGTATGAATAATAAGCCTTTGTAAATATAAACACGGCGCGTGCAAATATCGCCCTTACAAAATCCCCCCAAACTCCGTTTTCTGGATGAGGTCAGGGCCCGTATTCGCTTCAAGCATTACAGTTTGCGAACGGAACGCAGTTACCTCGATTGGATCAGGCGTTACATCCTGTTTCATGGCAAGAGGCATCCCAAAGATATGGGTGCGGCTGAAGTCACGGCGTTTCTGAGTGATCTGGCGGTACACAAGAATGTATCCGCGGGAACGCAAAACCAGGCCTTGTCCGCATTGTTGTTTCTTTATAAAGAGGTGCTCAGGCAGGAGATGCCTTGGTTGAGTGAGATTGAAAGGGCGCAGAAACCAAGACGGTTGCCGGTGGTCCTGAGCGACCGGGAGGTGGCCCGGCTGTTGGCATGCATGGAAGGCACGCACGCGCTCATGGCGCAGATGATGTATGGCACGGGCATGCGGTTGATGGAGTGTGTCCGGTTGCGCGTCAAGGATGTGGATTTTGATCGCCGCGAGTTCATCGTCCGCGATGGCAAGGGCGGCAAGGATCGCGTGACCATGCTGCCTGAAGTGTTGGTTTCCACTTTGCGCGAACATCTGCGACATGTGCGCACTTTATTCGAAAGCGATCGTGATTCCGGCCTTCCTGGCGTGCATCTTCCCGAGGCATTGAGCAGAAAATATCCCAAGGCGGGCACGGAATGGGCCTGGCAATGGGTATTCCCTTCAAGGGTATTGTCTGTTGATCCCCGCAGCCGGATACGGCGGCGGCATCATACACACGAACAGGCGTTTCAACGGGCGGTGAAACGCGCAGCACAGGAGGCCGGTATTGCAAAAGCGGTGACTACGCACGCGCTGCGACATTCCTTCGCCACGCATTTGTTGCGCAGTGGCTACGATATCCGCACGGTACAGGAGTTGTTGGGTCACTCTGATGTCAGTACAACGATGATTTATACTCATGTCCTCAATCGCGGCGGCAAGGGCGTAGTAAGCCCGCTGGACGGGCTGTAATCAGGCATGAGCAAACGCTACGACGCTGCGGATATTGAGGTACTGACCGGGCTGGAGCCGGTGCGCAAGCGCCCCGGCATGTACACCGACACGACGCGCCCCAATCACCTCGTGCAGGAGGTGGTGGACAACAGCGTCGATGAGGCCATCGTCGGCTACGCCAAGGAAATCGACGTTACGCTGCACAAGGACGGCTCCGTCACTGTCAGCGACGATGGCCGCGGCATGCCGGTTGATGTGCATCCCGGTGAAAAAATCTCCGGCGTCGAGGTGATCCTGACGCGGCTGCACGCCGGCGGTAAATTTTCCGACAAGCATTATCAGTTTTCCGGCGGCCTGCACGGCGTTGGCGTTTCCGTCGTGAATGCGCTGTCCTCCAAGCTCGAAGTCCGGGTCAGGCGCGACGGCAGGGAATATTTCATGTGGTTCGCGCACGGCGAGCCCAAGTGCAAGCTCAAGGTCGTTGGCGCGGTGGGCAAGGCCAATACCGGCACCACCATTCGCTTCTGGCCGGAGCCGAAATACTTCGATCATCCCAAGATCGCGATCCCGAAATTAAAACACTTGCTGCGTGCCAAGGCCGTGCTGTGCCCGGGCCTGCGCGTGCGTTTGCATGATGAGGCTACCAAAGAAAATGATGAATGGTGCTACGAAGACGGTTTGAAGACTTATCTGGCGGAGAGCCTGTCCCAATATGAATTGCTGCCGCCGGAGCCGTTCATGGGACAGATGAAGGGCGCGCAGGAGGCGGTGGACTGGGCGCTGCACTGGCTGCCGGAGGAGCACGCCGAACCGATCATCGAGAGTTACGTCAACCTGGTGCCGACGCCGGAAGGCGGCACGCATGTCACGGGTTTGCGGCAGGGGCTGCTTGACGCCGTGCGCGAGTTCTGCGAATTCCGCAATCTCCTGCCGCGCGGCATCAAGCTCACCGCCGAGGACGTCTGCGATCGCGCCACGTATCTCCTGTCGGTCAAACTCTCCAATCCGCAATTCTCCGGGCAGACCAAGGAGCGGCTGTCCTCGCGCGAGTGCGCGACGTTCGTGGGCGGCGTGATCCACGACGCCTTCAGTCTGTGGCTGAACCAGCACGTGGAGACGGGCGAGCGCATCGCGCAACTGGCCATCGAGCGCGCCAGCGCCCGCCAGCGCGCCGCCAGGCAGGTGACGCGCAAGCGCGTGACCGGCGGGCCGGCCCTGCCCGGCAAGCTCGCCGACTGCGTGATGCAGGACGTCAAGGTCACCGAGCTGTTCCTGGTCGAGGGCGATTCCGCCGGCGGCTCGGCGAAGCAGGCGCGCGATCGCGAATTCCAGGCGGTGATGCCGTTGCGCGGCAAGATCCTCAACACCTGGGAGGTGGAGTCCGCCGAGGTGCTGGCTTCGCAGGAGGTGCACGACATCGCGGTCGCCATCGGCGTCGATCCCGGTTCGAACGACATCTCCAGGCTGCGCTACGGCAAGATTTGCATCCTCGCCGACGCCGATTCCGACGGCCTGCATATCGCGACGCTCTTATGCGCGCTGTTCGTGCGCCATTTTCCGAAGCTGGTCGAGGAGGGCCACATCTTCGTCGCCATGCCGCCGCTCTACCGCATTGACGCCGGCAAGGAGGTGTACTACGCGCTGGACGATGACGAGAAGCAGGGCGTGCTGGATCGCATCGCCGCGGAGGGCGGGAAGGGCAGGATCAACGTGCAGCGCTTCAAGGGACTGGGGGAAATGAATCCGATGCAGTTGCGCGAGACCACCATGGCGCCGGAAACGCGCAAGCTGCTGCAACTCACGGTCAAGGAGATGCGCAAGACCACGAACCTCATGGACATGCTGCTGGCGAAAAAACGCGCCGCCGATCGAAAAACCTGGCTTGAGACCAAGGGCAATCTCGCCATTGTTTAAGAAGACTCTGAAATCGAAACCAACTGTAAAATCCCCCGCTCGCGAGCACTACTCGCCGCCCCCTTTGATAAAGGGGGCGGACAGACGCGCAGCGGCAGTCGGGGGATTTCGTGACATTAATCCGCCCATCGAAATGGGAGCATCAGCAGCGCCAGCCCGATGAGCGCCATGCCAATCATCTCATCTGGCTGTGGGCGTTCACCCAGCTGCATGGAGGAGGAGAGCAGGGCAATGACCGGGATCGTCAACGTGCACAAGCTGGCGATGCCGGCGGGCAGGTGCTTCAGAATATAAAGCCAGAGCCACCAGCCCATGGCGGTGGTGGCGATGCCACTGAAGGCCAATGCGAGAATGAATTCCTTCGACCAATCGATCGGTGGGGCGGGGACGAGGGCGGCAATGACGAGCAACGGCAGGGCGCCGAACAGGAACTGCCAGGCATTCAGGCACATCAGTTCCATGCGGCCGCGCGCCTGCAAGCGCTTGACCATCACGGAACTGACGGCCCAGTCGATGC
Source organism: Gammaproteobacteria bacterium (assembly GCA_021324815.1). Lineage (GTDB taxonomy): Bacteria > Pseudomonadota > Gammaproteobacteria > JAJPIJ01 > JAJPIJ01 > JAJPIJ01. The sequence goes on along the minus strand of JAJPIJ010000044.1, from coordinate 79,736 downwards.
TGGCGGCGATGGCGAGTAATTTGCCCGCAAGCGATCCCGACAGGTTCCACGGCTGGATGATGATCGCCAGTCCCACGGCGGAGAGCACCACGGCCAGCCACTGGGTCCGGCGCAGGCGCTCGTGCAGGAACAGCCGCGCCAGCACCAGTGTCCAGAACGGCATGGTGAAGATGAGCACGGCGGTGCGCCCCACGGCGCCCTCCTTGAGCGCCCACATGCTGAGCGCGATATAAGCTCCCGTCTGCACCATGCCGAGCGCGAAGATTTCCCGCCATCGTCCCCGCGGGGGCAGCACCGGACGCCCGCTGAAGAGCAAGACGATGAACAGGCACAGTCCGCCCAGCGCGACCCGCAGCAGGCTGAAGTCGAACACGCCGGCATGGCGCAGGGCGACCTTCATGACAATCCAGCTGTAGCCCCAGATGATCGACAGGGCAATCAGCGCCAGCAGCGGCAGTCGTTCCATGCGCACGATGAATTTCCTGGATGATCGGTGACAAATGGGGGCGGGGGGTCTTCGCTGGATTTTTCCCGGGATGCGTCCGCAAATCACGGCGCCTGGTTTATAATTCTCGCACATGGCGACTGACAAGATAACAGCCTCCGCGCCATCCATGGACGTGGATGAGCGGAATTTCGAGCAGGAAGTGTTGCTGCGCTCGGCGAAGACGCCGGTGCTGGTGGACTTCTGGGCGTCGTGGTGCGCCCCCTGCAAGAATCTCTCGCCGATCCTGGACAAGCTCGCGCGGGAATTCGCCGGCCGTTTCGCGCTGGTGAAAATCGACACGGATCGCCAGCAAATGCTGGCCATGCAATGCGGCATTCAAAGCTTGCCGACGGTGATGCTGTTCAAGAACGGGCGCGTGGTCGATGGCTTCGTGGGATTGCAGCCCGAATCGGCCATACGTGAGATGTTGAAACGCCATCTGCCGGTGGCCGGACAGGAGACGGCGACGCCAGAGCAGGCAAACGTGGATCCCAGAACGGCCGTCGACGCCTTGCGCCGGCAGATCGAGAGGAATCCCGACGATCACCGGCTGCAACTGGAACTGGCGCGCCTGCTGGTGACGCACGGCGAATTCGCCGAGGTGGAGAGCATATTGAACCGGCTGCCCGAGGAGCTCCGGCAGGACAAGGCGGCGGCGCCGGCGTGGGCGGCGGTGCGATTGTACAACTGCGCCTCGGGCATGCCCGATTTCGACGCGCTTGCGACACGCATGGCGGCCGCCGACGCGGACAGCGCCGCGCGCTATGGCTACGGCCTGCGGCTGGCACTGGCGGGACGCCATGAAGAGGCGCTCGCGGTCTTGCTGGAGCTGGTCAGACGGGATCGCAAGCATGCCGACGATGGCGCCCGCAAGGCCATGCTGGACATCTTCACGCTTCTGGGCGGCGGGCCGTTGGTGAAACAATACCGATCGCTGTTGTACTCAGCGCTGAATTGATCATCTTTCGCACGGGCACCTCGATGGCACGACGGGTGAGAGTGGCGCCTTTCGCGCTGGCGCCACTGCTGCTCCTGGGCGCCTGCGGTTCCGGCGATGTGGATTATTATCCGTTGCGACCGGGGCTGATGTGGGAGTATTCGCTCAAGACCAGCACGTTCGACGGCGTTTTCCAGCAGAAGCAGATCGTGCGCAATCTCGGGGAAAGCCGCAGCGGGGGGGAGACGGTCTATGTTCAGGAACAATCCGGCAACAGGCTTTCCTATTACCGGCGCACCGCCGGAGGCATCGAGCGCCTGGCGATCCGCGGCCGGGGGGAGGAGGTCGGCGAGGAGGACAAGCCGGGACATTATCTGTTGCGCCTGCCTTATGCCGTCGGCACGCGCTGGTCGCTGCCAAGCCATCTGTCTTTGATCCAGGCGCGCAGCTACGAGCCCGCCGACCGTGTCACACGGGGCACCACCAGGCTGTCCCTGCAATATGAAATCGTGAGCCTCGATGAGGCCGTGGATGTGCCCGCCGGCCATTACGCCCACTGCTTGAAGACGCGGGCCACCGGCGGGGCGACGATCCGCGTCGATCGCGGCAACCACTTCGCCGACGTCGTCGTCGAAAATTTCGACTGGTATGCGCCGGGCGTCGGTTTGGTCAAATCCACGCGCGTCGAACGTTCCGACAGCCATTATCTGCAGGCCGGGGAATACCTGCTGGAATTGGAGCGCATGCTGTAAAATAACTTCCGGGGAGTCGGGGGACAAAACATGAATCGGGCCACGACAGTCGTCATTGTCGGCGCCGGCGCCGCGGGAATCACGGTGGCCGCGAGCCTGCGGCGCAAACAGCCGGCGCTGTTGGTGACCCTGATCGATCCGGCCACCACGCATTATTACCAGCCCGCCTTCACCCTGGTCGGCGCCGGTGAATTCGATTTTGCCCGCACGCAGCGCGCGCAATCCTCGCTCATTCCACCGGGCGCCGAATGGCTTCAGGACCGCGTGACGGGCTTCCTGCCGGAACAGCAAACCGTGACGCTGGCCTCCGGGCCGCAGGTGCACTACGACTACCTCGTGCTGTGTCCCGGCATTCAACTCGATTGGGACAGGATCGCCGGCCTGCGCGAGTCGCTGGGAAGGAACGGCGTTTGCAGCAACTATTCGCCGGAACATGTCACGTACACGTGGGACTGCCTGCGGAATTTCGGCGGCGGCACCGCGCTCTTCACCCAGCCGCCGGCGCCCATCAAGTGCGCGGGCGCGCCGCAGAAGATCGCCTATCTGGCCGCCGACTACTGGCGTGGGCGCGGCGTTTCGGCGCACGCGCGGCTGCATTTTCTGAGCGCCGCCGGCGCGCTCTTCAGCGTGCCGTATTTCTCGAAGGCGCTGGAGAAGGTCGCCGCCCGCCACGGCATCGAGATCCATCTGCAGCACAATCTGATGGCGGTGAACGGTTCGAAACGCATCGCCACCTTTGAGTGCACCGGCAAGGACGGCGCGAAGACGCGGCTGGAGATGGAATTCGAGATGTTGCACGCCACGCCGCCGCAGAGCGCGCCGGATTTCATCAAGCAAAGCCCGTTCGCCGGCGCCGGCGGCTGGGTGGACGTGAATCCCCACACCCTGCAGCACGTGAAGTATCCGAATGTATTCAGCCTGGGCGACGCCAGTTCGGCGCCAACGTCAAAAACCGCCGCGGCGGTGCGCAAACAGGCGCCGGTGGTGGTGAACAATCTCCTGGGGTTGATGGCCGGCCGTCAACCGTCGCCGGCTTACGACGGTTACACCTCCTGTCCGCTGACGACTTCGCTCAATACGGTCATGCTGGCCGAGTTCGGCTATGATGGGAAGGTGACGCCAACGTTTCCGCTGCAACCCGATCGCGAACGCCGGGTGTGGTGGCTGCTCAAGAAGTACGGCCTGCCGCCGTTGTATTGGGACTACATGCTCAAAGGATACGACTGGGACATCCCGCATCGTCCCTACCCGATTTCATAACCTCACGAATCAGCATCGATGAAATCCCCAGTCGTTCCGGTCGATTGCCTTTCACCGTGCGTCGTGCGGCCGCCTCCGGGCTTTCATCATGTCTAGACCGCTATCGCAGATGACGGGCGAGCACACCGCCGGCCATGGCCGCCATCTGCTGCTGGGCGCCCTCGGCGTCGTCTTCGGCGACATCGGCACCAGCCCGCTGTACGCGGTGCGCGAATGCTTTCTGGCGCAGAAACTGCCCATCACGCATGAAAACGTGCTGGGTATTTTGTCGCTGATCTTCTGGGCGCTCATTCTGATCATCTCGGTGAAATACGTCGCCTTCATATTGCGCGCCGACAACCGCGGCGAAGGCGGCAACCTCGCGTTGATGGCGTTGGTCGTCGGCCGCACGCGCAAGCGCGCCCCCATCCGGCCCCTGTTCATTTTTCTGGGACTCGTGGGCACCTCGCTGCTGTTCGCCGACGCGATGATCACGCCGGCCATTTCCGTGTTGAGCGCCGTCGAGGGCCTGCAGGTGGAAAGCGCGCTGTTTCATCCGCTGATTATTCCACTGTCCTTGATCATCCTGGTGCTGCTCTACTTCGGCCAGCACTTCGGCACCTCGCGCATCGGCGGCATCTTCGGGCCCGTCATATTGCTCTGGTTCGTGGTGCTGGCGGTGGTCGGCGTGCAATCCATATTGCAGACGCCGTCGGTATTGCGGGCAATCAATCCCGTTCATGCCATGGCGTTCTTCTTTGACAACGGCTGGCTGGCGTTCATGGTGATGGGCTCGGTATTCCTGGTGGTGACCGGCGGCGAGGCTCTTTACGCGGACATGGGGCACTTCGGCCGCGTGCCCATACAGCAGGCATGGACCTTTGTGGCGCTGCCGGGGCTGCTGCTCAATTATTTCGGGCAGGGCGCGCTGCTGCTGCGCGCGCCGGAGGCGCTGGACAACCTGTTTTACCAGACCGTGCCGCCGTGGGGCGTGCTGCCGCTGGTGCTGCTGGCGACCATCGCGACGATTATCGCCTCGCAGGCGACCATCTCGGGGACGTTTTCACTGGCCAACACGGCGATACAACTGGGATATTTCCCGCGGCTGGAAGTGCGCCAGACCTCGGAGAAATCCATCGGCCAGATTTATGTTCCACTTGTGAATTGGACGTTCATGCTTGGCACCGCGGCGCTGGTCGTGGGATTTCACAGTTCCAGCAACCTGGCGGCGGCGTATGGCGTGGCCGTGTCCACGACCATGCTGGCGACCACGATGTTCCTGTATTTCGTCGCCGTGCGCGTCTGGCGCTGGCCGCAATGGCGGGCCGTCATGCTGACCGCGCCCTTTCTCTGCATCGATACAACCTTCTTCACATCCAACCTGCTCAAGATTCCAGCCGGCGGCTGGATGCCCGTGGTCGTCGGCGTGCTGATCTACACGCTCATGGATACCTGGAAAAAGGGCAGGGATATTCTGTTTCACAAGCTCGCCGAGGAACAATTGAGTCTCGACGTGTTTCTGAGCAGCCTGGAAGGTGCAGACGCGCCGGTGCGTGTCCCGGGCACGGCGGTGTTTCTGACGGCCAGGAACACGGGCGTGCCACGGGCGTTGCTGCACAACCTCAAGCACAACAAGGTGCTGCATGAGACCGTCATCCTGCTGACGGTGGACACCGAACGCATTCCCTACGTGCCGCCGGAGGAGCGCATCGAGATCGAGCCGGTGAGCGGCGGACTGATCCGGATCACCGTCAACTACGGTTTCCATGAACGGCCCGATCTGCCGCGCGTGCTGGAGGAAACGGTCAGCCGGCATTTCCGCTGCGATCCCATGGACACCACCTTCTTCCTCGGCCGCGAAAACGTGCTCATCAGCGCCGGGCCCTCCCCGCTGCCGCTCTGGCGCCGCCAGTTGTTCGCGGTGATGACGCGCAACGCGCTGAGCGCGGCGCGGTTCTTCCGTCTGCCGCCGGGACGCGTGGTGGAAGTCGGCTATCAAGTGGAGATTTGAACCATACGAGGTGATGACGATGCTGCCAGCCCTGTTCCGCACCAAGACCCTGAGCCACGAGGACTACGCCGACAGCGGCCTGCATCGCTGCCTGTCGGTGTTCGATCTGACCATGCTCGGCATCGGCGCGATCATCGGCACCGGCATCTTCGTGCTCACCGGAATCACCGCCGCCACGCAGGCCGGGCCCGGCGTGGTGCTGTCCTACGTCATCGCCGGCGTCGCCTGCGTGTTCGCCGCGCTCGCCTACGCCGAACTCGCCTCGGCGGTCGGCGGCTGCGGCAGCGCGTATGGCTACAGCTACGCCGCCTTCGGCGAGCTGTTCGCCTGGATAATCGGCTGGGACCTCATCCTCGAATATGGTTTTTCGGTCGCGGCGGTGGCCAACGGCTGGTCGGGCTATTTCAAGGACGGCTTGACGGCCGTCGGCCTGGGGCTGCCGCACTCGCTCACCTCGGCGCCCTGCCACGTCATTCCGCCGGGTTGGGTCCGGGCGTTCAATGGCACATTTTCGGGAATAGGCCTGGGCCTGCCGGTGCATCCCGAGACCGAGGTGTGCCGGGGCGCGATCATGAATCTGCCCGCCGCCGGTGTCATTCTGGTGTTGATGGTGTTGCTGGCCATCGGCGTCAAGCAGAGCGCGCGCACCAACACCGTCATGGTGCTGATCAAATTCGCGACGATCGCAGTTTTTGTCGGCGTGGCGGCTTTCCACATCAACGCCGGCAACTGGTCGCCGTTTCTGCCCTACGGGTGGCTGAGCTGGACGGGGGAGGGCGTGGAGCGCAAGGCCGTCGGCGCCATCGCCGGGGCATCCATCGTGTTTTTCGCCTACATCGGCTTCGACGCGGTGACGACCGCGGCGGAGGAGACCGGCAATCCGCAGCGCGACCTGCCGAGGGGCATCATCTATTCGCTGGGGGTCTGCACCGTGCTTTACATCCTCGTCTCGGCGCTGATGACCGGCATCATCTCCTACAGGGAACTGAACGTATCCTCGCCGGCGTCGCACGCCTTGATCAGCCTGGGCATGAACACGGCGGCGGCGTTTGTGTCCGCCGGCGTCATTGTCGGTCTCCTGTCCGTGATGCTGGTGCTTTATTACGGCCTCACGCGCATCATCTTCGCCATGTCGCGAGACGGCCTGCTGTCGCCGTTCTTCGCCGCGATCTCGCCGGCGACGCGGACGCCGCTGCGGGTCATCGTGATCTGCGGTCTGGTGATGGCCTTCATCGCCGGCGTCATGCCGCTGGGCGAGCTTGCTGAACTGGTCAACATCGGCACGCTCGCCGCCTTCGTGATGGTGTGCGGCGGCGTCATCGCGCTGCGCATCAACCGTCCGCACATGCCGCGGCCGTTTCGCACGCCTTATTCGCCGCTGGTGCCCATTCTGGGCGCCGTCACCTGCCTGCTGATGATGCTGACGTTGCCACGGCTGACATGGGAGCGCTTCGGCGTCTGGCTCGTCATTGGACTGGTGATTTATTTCACCTATTCAATTCGTCACAGCGGACTGGCGGGGAATCAAAGTTTGCCGAGATAGTCCGGCGCGAGGTGCCGCATCTGGCCCAGGATCCAGACCTGCCGCGTGCGCACGTAAATGGAGGGCTTGTCCACCCGCAAACGAATGGGGTTGGGCAATACCGCGGCCAGCAGGGCGTAATCCGCGGGCCCCAGCTCCAGCGGCGACTTGTGAAAGTAGTGCTGCGCCGCCGCCGTGACGCCGTAGATGCCGTCACCGAACTGGGCGATGTTGAGATAGATTTCCAGGATGCGCCGCTTCGGCAGCAGCCATTCCAGCAACACGGTGAACCAGGCCTCCAGGCCCTTGCGCACGAAACTTTTGCCCGGCCACAGAAACAGATTCTTGGCCACCTGCTGGCTGATGGTGCTGGCGCCCCGCAGGCGGCGGCCCTCCACGTTGCGCTCCATGGCCTTCTCCATGGCCTCGACGTCGAAGCCATGATGTTCCAGGAAAAGCTGATCCTCGGCGGCCACCATCGCCAGGCCCGCCACCTGCGGCAGGCGATCCATGTCGATCCATTGATAATGCGTGGCGTAATCGTTGCGGCCCTTCATGACGGCCAGCACCGCCGCGCGCAGCATGAAGGCGCTGGTGGGCGGCGGACATTGACGCAACGCATACACCGCCAGCACCGACAGCCCCATCAGCAGCGCCAGAACCAGGACGGCGTAGCGGCAGAGGCGTGTCAGAAAGGTGCGCATTCGATTATTGTATGTGGCGGACGGAAAGTCATTTTAAGCCAACGTGGGACATCTGATCGCCTACTGCCGCGCCGGTTTCGAAAAAGAATGCGCGCAGGAACTGGCGGAGCAATCGCGCCATGCGGGCCTGCCCATCGGTGAAATACGGGGGCAGGCCGGAAGCGCTTTTGTCACCTTGAAGCTGGATGCCGCGACGTCATGGCGGCAGTCGCTTGCGGCCGTCCACTGGCGGAGTTTGGTTTTCGCGCGCCAGTTGTGGCATGCCACGGCGCGATTGGCCGGATTGCCGCGCGGCGATCGTCTTGCCCCCTTGCTCCGCGCCCTGCCGGCCGGGGAACGATTTTGCGGGGTCTGGGTTGAGCATCCAGACAGTCAGGCGGGCCGGGCGCTGTCACCCCTCGCACGGGCCCTCGCCGGGCCGCTGCATCAGCATTTGGTTGATGCGCGGCGTCTGGACGGCGATTCCGCCTTGCGTCTGCATGTCTTTTTTGACACCTCCGCCAGCGCATGGCTGGGTGTGGGATTGGTGGCGGCATCCGCGCCATGGCCGTTGGGCATTCTGCGACTCAAAATGCCGGCTGCGGCGCCAAGCCGCTCGATACTCAAGCTGGAAGAGGCGTTGCACATCTTCCTCGGCGGGGAAGAACGCAAGAGATTGCTGAAGCCCGGCATGACCGTGGTGGATTTAGGTGCCGCCCCGGGCGGCTGGACCTGGTGGATGGCGCGTCGCGGCCTGCGGGTCATCGCCGTGGACAACGGCGCACTGGATCGGCGGGTGCCGGGCAGCGGCGACGTGGAACATCTGCGCGCCGACGGTTTTGCGTTCAAGCCGCGGCGCCGCGTCGACTGGCTGCTGTGCGACATAGTGGAGCAGCCGTCGCGGATCGCACAATTGATGGCGGCCTGGTTCAAGCGCGGCGACTGCCGGCGCGCGATTTTCAATCTCAAACTGCCGATGAAGCGCCGCCAGGAGGAATTTCAGCGCTGCCGCACCCTGATTGAAGCCGGCCTGCGGGGCCGCGTTTATTCACTGCGCTTCAAGCAGCTCTATCATGACCGTGAGGAAGTGACGGGATTCTACACTGGTGAAAACTGACCATCCTGTCATTCCGAGTGCGACGAGGAATCCCGCAATTCAAATATGGATGCCCTGACAATATTCGGCCTGTTCGCGGTGACCGCAATGGTGATCTGTTACGCGCTGGAGCAGAAAAGCGCGTGGTTCATCCTTGGATTCGCGGGCGCGTGCGTTCTGGGCTCGATCTATGGATTCCTGCAGGGGGCCTGGCCGTTCGGCGTGGTCGAGGCCATCTGGGCGCTGGTTGCATTTCGGCGCTGGCAACTGCGCAAATCAAACCGGCCCGGCCGGCTCCCTCAGGCGCGCTTGTAGCCGGTGAACATGGCCTTGACCAGGTTCTCCCCGTGCAGCCTGCCCTCCACAAACACGCCGAGGATGTGGATGACCACGAGGAACACGGTGAAATTGGCGAAGAACTCGTGAATCTCCTCGAGTGCATGCTCGACCGGATCGTGCTCGGACACGCCGGTGAACATTGCCGCGAGCGGGCCGGCGTGCTGATCGGCGCCGTACAGCGCCACGCCGGTGATCGTCGTGGCCAGCAGGGAGGCCAGAAGCAGCAGTATCATCAAGCCGCCGGCGGGGTTGTGTCCCAGAAAGCGCTCGGGCCGGCCCCGCAGTATGCCGCGCAGAAAGGCGGCGATACGCGCCGGTGAATAAACGAAATCTGAAAAACGCGCATAATGCGTGCCGATGAACCCCCAGATGATCCGCATGACGACCAGCGCCAGAACGACATAGCCGGCGTTCACGTGAATGCCCAGCACTTCCTCCTCGTCGAGAAAATAGGCGGTGAAGAACGCAATCACCAGCGACCAGTGGAAGACACGCACGAATTTGTCCCACACGTAGACGGTATTTTCCCCGGACCGTGTCACGGCAACCTCCGGCTGGTGATTTATTGTTTCAATAATACCGGCCGCCGGAGGAATCGCCTTGATCCAGATCAAATCAGCCGGCGATGGCATCGGCGGGTTCGAAATCCGTCCGTCAATTTGGGATAATGGCGCTCCTCTATGAGCCAGCAGAAAAAGACAAAGAAAAACCGCGCCCGCCCCCTGGTTGGGATCATCATGGGCAGCCGTTCGGACTGGGAGACCATGAAACTCACCTCCGAGGTGCTGAAGGAATTCGGCGTCGCCCATGAAAGGCAGATCGTCTCCGCGCATCGCACGCCGGGCTGGATGGCGGAATACGCCGCCACCGCCCAACGCCGTGGTTTGAGGCTGATTATCGCGGGCGCCGGCGGCGCGGCACATCTGCCCGGCATGGTGGCGGCGCAGACCCTGCTGCCGGTGATCGGCGTCCCGGTGCGCAGCCCGAGCCTGAACGGCCTCGATGCGCTGCTGTCGATCGCGCAGATGCCCGCCGGCATTCCGGTGGCGGCCGTGGCGATAGGGGAGGCGGGCGCCAAAAACGCCGGGCTGCTCGCCGTCGGCATACTGGCCATCGGGGACGCGACGCTGCAAAAGAAGCTTCAGAAATATCGTGACGCGCAGACCAAACGCGTCCGCAAAACAACTCTTCCATGATCAAACCCATTTTTCCGGGCGCCACTCTCGGCGTGCTCGGAAGCGGCCAGTTGGGACGCATGTTCGCCATTGCCGCGCGGCGCATGGGCTATCGCGTGAACGTGCTCTCGCCCGTCTCCGACACGCCGACGGGGCAGGTGGCTGACGTCGAAATCCGCGCGGCCTACGAAGACCTCGATGCCATCGCGCATTTTGCCCGCGGCGTGGATGTGGTCACGTTTGAATTCGAGAACGTGCCCTCGGCGACCGCGGAGACGGCGGCACGCCATGCGCCGGTGCGCCCGGCGGGGCAGGTGCTGCACACCACGCAGAACCGCCGGCGCGAGAAGACGTGGCTGAGAGATCACGGCATACCGATGACGCCGTTCGAGCCGGCGCGAAGCGCAGAGGAGCTCTCCATTGCCGTGAAACGCCTGGGCACGCCCGCCGTGCTCAAGACCGCGGCCTTTGGCTACGACGGAAAAGGTCAGGTCGTCATCCGCAAACTGACGGAAGCCAATGCCGCGTGGCAGGCCCTGAAAGGTCAGGAATGCATCCTCGAGGCCTGGGTCGATTTCGAGCATGAATGCTCGGTCATCGCGGCGCGCGGACTGGACAGGCGGATGGTTTTTTACGGCCCGATGATCAACACCCACAGCAACCACATCCTCGACACCTCGGTGACGCCCGGCAACCTGTCTCCAGGCATCGTCAGGGAAGCGTACGATATCGCCCGCGCGGTGATGGAGGGTCTGGACGTCATCGGCGTCCTGTGCGTGGAATTTTTTCTAACCCACGCCGGCGAACTCATGGTCAACGAGCTGGCTCCACGGCCGCACAACTCGGGACATCTCACCATCAACGGCCACCTGACCTGCCAGTTCGAACAGCAGGTGCGCAGCGTCTGCGGCCTGCCGCTCGGCTCACCGGCGTTGCTCAAGCCCGCGGCGGCGATGGCGAACCTGCTCGGTGATTTGTGGAAAAAAGGCGAGCCGCGCTGGGACAGGCTTTGCGCCATCCCGGAGGCCAAGCTGCATCTCTACGGCAAGGCCGAGGCCCGTCCCGGCCGCAAGATGGGCCACATCAACGCCGTCGCCAATTCACCGGAGGAGGCACTGCGCATCGTCACTGCCGCCCGCGCCGCATTGCTTGCTTGATGTTTGATGGCCTGTCGGCAAACGTCATCCGCCGATCTTTTCATATTTTTGTCACATGTTTCCATTATTGTGGAAATATGAAATCGTTGGATGCGGTCGCCTCGCTGGCCGCGCTCGCACAGGATACGCGCCTGAACGTTTTCCGCCTGCTGGTCCAGAAAGGGAGGGCGGGGCTAGCGCCTGGCGCCATCGCGGAGAAGCTGGGCGTGCCCAACGCCACGCTCTCATTTCACTTGAAGGAATTGCTCCATGCCGGCCTCGTCGGGGCACGGCAGGACGGTCGTTTCATCCATTACTCGGCGAATTACGAGCAAATGAACGCGCTGATCCGGTATCTGACCGACAACTGCTGTGGCGGCCGGGATTGCGGAATCGGCGACGCACCCACCGCGAAATCACGGAGAAAACAGAATGGCCGGCAAAGTCTATAACGTCCTGTTTCTGTGCACGGGCAATTCCGCGCGTTCCATCATCGCGGAGGCCCTGATGAACAACCTCGCGATCAGCAAAAGCAGATTCAAGGCATACAGCGCGGGCAGCCATCCCAGGGAACATGTGCATCCCCTGGCGCTGGAGGTGCTGCAAAAGGCCGGTCTTTCGACCGCGGGATTGCGCAGCAAGGATTGGAATGAATTTGCCACTCCTGGCGCGCCGGCGTTGGATTTTGTATTTACCGTCTGTGACAAGGCGGCGGGGGAGAAGTGTCCCTACTGGCCCGGCCAGCCCATGACCGCGCACTGGGGGGTGGCCGACCCCGTTGAAGTCGAAGGGCCGGAAAGTCAGAAACGCAATGCCTTCACGGACACACTGCTCGTCCTGCGAAGGCGCATAGAACTTTTTGCCAGCCTGCCGCTTGAGAGCATAGACAGTCTGTCGTTGCAGAACAAAATCACTGAAATCGGCAGCATAAAGTGAATACGGCCGCGGCGCGGGCAACGGCCGAATTCACCGGCACGGCCTTGTTGCTGGCCGTGATCGTGGGCTCCGGGATCATGGGCGAGCGGCTGTCCGCCGGCAATGCCGCCGTCGCGTTGCTGGCCAATTCGCTCGCAACCGGCGCCGGCCTGTACGCGCTGATCTCCGCGTTCGCGGGCATTTCCGGGGCGCACTTCAATCCGATCGTGACCTTGTCCGGGGCCTGGCTGCGCCGGATGCCGGGGAAACTGGTGTTGCCCTATATCGCGGCGCAGTGTCTGGGCGCGATCGCCGGCGTCATCGCCGCCCACTTCATGTTCGAACTGCCGCTGTATTCCGCCTCGCGCCATGCCCGGACCGGCGTGGCGCAATGGTTCAGTGAAGCAGCGGCATCCTTTGGATTGCTGACGGTGATTTTCTGCTGCTCGAAACACAAGCCGGCCGCGGTCCCGGCGGCGGTGGGCGCCTATATCACCGCGGGGTACTGGTTTACGTCGTCAACCTCGTTCGCCAATCCCGCGGTGACGATCGCCCGCTCGCTGACCGACACTTTCACCGGCATCCGGCCCCTTGACGCGCCCGGGTTCATCATCGCCCAGCTCGCCGGTTGCGTGCTCGCCGTGGTTTTCCTTCGCAAAATCACCGGCGACTACTCGGTATCGTAGCCGAGGACGGGGGAGAGCCAGCGCTCGACGGTCTTCACGTCCATGCCCTTGCGTTTCGCGTAGTCATGCACTTGATCGACGTTGATTTTGCCGAGGCCGAAATAACGCGCCTGGGGATGCGAAAAGTACCAGCCGCTGACGGAAGCGGCGGGATGCATCGCAAAGCTGTCGGTGATCTTCATGCCGACGGCTTCTTCAACCCCCAGTAATTTCCACAAGAGCGCCTTTTCGGTGTGATCCGGACAGGCAGGATAGCCCGGCGCCGGGCGTATGCCCCGATATTTCTCGCCGATGAGCGCCTCGTTGTCCAGCGACTCGCCGGCGGCGTAGCCCCAGAATTCCCTGCGCACGCGCTCGTGCATGCGCTCCGCGAACGCCTCCGCCAGCCGGTCGGCCAGCGCCTTGACCATGATGGCGCTGTAGTCATCGTGCGCCTGCTCGAACCGCCTGACGTGCTCCTCGATGCCGATCCCGGTGGTGACCGCGAAGGCGCCGATGTAGTCCGGCACGCCGGATTCCTTGGGCGCGATGAAATCCGCCAGCGCGAAGTTCGGCTGCCCGTCCGGTTTTCTCTGCTGCTGTCGCAGGGTGTGAATCACCATTAATTCACCGCGCCGCGAGTCGTCGGTGTAGATCTCGATGTCGTCCTCGCCGACGGTATTGGCGGGGAAAAGGCCGATGACCGCGCGTGCCGTGAGCCATTTCTCCGCGATGAGGCGGTTCAACATGGACAACGCATCTTCGTGGAGCTTGCGCGCCTCCTTGCCGACAACTTCATCGTCGAGGATGCGCGGATACTTGCCGGCCAGCTCCCAGGTCATGAAGAACGGCGTCCAGTCAATGTAGCGCGCCAGCTCATCCAGCGGGTAGTTCCTGAACACCTGTATGCCCGGCTGCCGCGGGCGGGGAGGGGTGTAGCCGGCCCAGTCGATGGACGGCTTGTTGGCGCGCGCCTCGGCCAGCGTGAGCCATTCCATGAGCGCCCGCTTGTTGCGATGGCGTTCGCGCACGGCCTCGTATTCGTCGCGCAGCCTGGCGACAAAGTCATCGCGCAGGTCCCTGCTGACGAGGCTGGTGGCCACGCCCACGGCGCGCGAGGCGTCCTTGACGTGCACGACCGGCGGCAGGTAGTTGGGATCGATCTTGACGGCGGTGTGCGCCTTGGACGTGGTCGCACCGCCGATCAGAAGCGGCAGGGTGAAATTCAACCGCGTCATTTCCTTCGCCACGTGCACCATCTCGTCCAGCGACGGCGTGATAAGGCCGGAGAGGCCGATGATGTCGGCTTCGATCTCCCTCGCGGTGTCCAGAATCTTCTCGCAGGGCACCATGACGCCGAGATCGGTGACCTCGAAGTTGTTGCACTGGAGCACGACGCCGACGATGTTTTTGCCGATGTCGTGCACGTCACCCTTGACGGTGGCCATGACGATGCGCCCGGCGCTGCGGCCGGCGCCCGGGTTCTTTTTCTTTTCCTCCTCCAAAAAGGGGATGAGATGGGCCACCGCCTTCTTCATGACGCGCGCGCTTTTCACCACCTGCGGCAGGAACATCTTGCCGGCGCCGAACAGATCGCCGACCACGTTCATGCCGTCCATGAGCGGGCCCTCGATGACCGCAAGCGGCCGGCCCAGCAGGGCGCGGGCCTCCTCGGTGTCCTGCTCGATGTAATCGGTGATGCCCTTGACCAGCGCGTGCTTCAGACGCTCCGCGACGCCGAGCCTGCGCCAGGCGGCGTCTTCCTCCGGTTTTACTCTGCCGGCGCCCTTGATCCTTTCGGCGAATTCGACCAGCCGCTCGGTGGCGTCCGGCCTGCGATTGAGCAACACGTCCTCGATGCGCTCCAGCAAATCCGCGGGGATCTCCTCGTAAATGCCGAGCTGTCCGGCGTTGACGATGCCCATGTCCATGCCGGCCTTGATGCCGTGATAGAGAAAGGCGGCGTGCATGGCCTCGCGCACGGGGTTGTTGCCGCGGAAGGAGAACGACACGTTGCTGACGCCGCCGCTGACCAGCGCGTGCGGCAGATGATGCTTGATTTCGCGCGTCGCCTCGAAGAAGGCCAGCGCGTAGTTGTTGTGCTCCTCCATGCCGGTCGCGACCGTCAGCACGTTCGGGTCGAAGATGATGTCCTCCGGCGGGAAACCCACTTTCCGCGTGAGGATGTCATAGGACCGCTTGCAAATCTCGAAACGACGGCCGGTCGTGTCGCCCTGGCCCTTTTCGTCGAAGGCCATGACCACGACCGCGGCACCATGGCGGTGCACGGTTTTGGCGTGCCGGATGAACGTCTCCTCGCCTTCCTTGAGGCTGATCGAATTGACAATCCCCTTGCCCTGCAAACACTGCAGGCCGGCCTCCAGCACAGACCACCTGGAGGAGTCGACCATCACCGGCACTCTGGCGATGTCCGGCTCGGCGGCGATGAGATTGAGGAACCGGCGCATGCAGTTTTCGGAATCCAGCATGGCCTCGTCCATGCAAACGTCGATGATCTGCGCGCCGTTCTCCACCTGCTGCCTGGCGATGGCGACCGCCTCCTCGAATCGACCGGCCTTGATCAACTCGGCGAATCTGGGCGAGCCGGCGACGTTGGTGCGCTCGCCGATGTTGACGAAGTTGGTATCCGGCGTGATGTTCAACGCCTCCAGTCCGCTCAGCCGGCAGTGGCGCTCGATGTCCGGAACTTTGCGCGGCGGCAGCGTGCGCACGGCCTCGACTATCCTGCGGATGTGTTCGGGCGTGGTGCCGCAGCAGCCGCCGACGATGTTGAGGAGGCCGGCGCCCGCCCATTCCTGCAACTGCGGCGCCAGCGTCTCCGGCGTCTCGGGGAAGCCCGTGGGCAGCAGCGGATCGGGCAGGCCGGCGTTCGGGTACGCGCACACGTACGCATCCGCCTTGCGCGCCAGTTCCTCGATGAAGGGGCGCATCAGGTCCGGCCCTAGCGCACAGTTGAGGCCGATGCTCAAGGGCCGCGCGTGACGCACCGAGTTCCAGAAGGCCTCCACGGTCTGGCCGCTCAGGGTGCGGCCGGCGCGATCGGTGATCGTGCCGGAGATCATCACCGGCAGGCGGACGTTCAACGCCTCGAAGATTTCCTCGATGGCGAACAACCCCGCCTTGGCGTTGAGCGTGTCGAATATGGTCTCAACCAGCAGCAAATCGACGCCGCCCTCGATCAGCCAGCGCACCTGCTCCGCATAGGCGCGGCGCAGCTGGTCGAAGCGGATGGGGCGGAAGCCGGGGTCATTGACATCGACGACGGTGCTGGCGCTGACCGGCGTGGGGCCGATGGCGCCGGCGACGAAGCGCGGCCGTCCGGTTTTCCGCGCCACCCCGTCGGCGGCGGCGCGGGCGACGCGGGCCGCGGCCAGATTTAGATCGCGAATCAGTTCATTCAGCGACGAATCGTCCAAGACCGCGTCAAAATAGGCCTGATCCCTGCGCCCGTCCTCCCGGCCCTTGAAAAAATACTCCTGCTGCGACAGGGCCGTGGCGTTGAAGGTGTTGGTTTCGATGATGTCGGCGCCGGCTTCCAGATATGAAACATGAATGTCCTCGATGACCGTGGGACGGGTCAGCGCCAGCAGCTCGTTGTCGCCCTTGAGGTCCTTGCCATGCCAGCGGCAAAAGCGTTCGCCGCGGTAGTCCTGCTCGCCCAGCCGGCAGGCCTGCACCATGGTGCCCATGGCGCCGTCCAGGATGAGGATGCGCTCCTGCAAAAGCGCCTGCAGTTGTTTTGTCCTTTCCCGCGGGTTCAAGGTTGCGGCTGCAGACGCACCACGGTGGTGGCATAGGTGGGCTTGCCCGGAATGGCGGCGATGATGCGCGGATGCCATTGCGGCGGCAGTTTGGCAAGGTCGCCGGTCAGCAGGATGAGCACCGCGCCGCGCAGATTGCGTTCAGACAGGAATCGCCCGATTTCCTCCACCGATCCCACCAGTTTCACCGGGCCGTTCTTCGAGTAATAGGAATAAACGTCCGGATTGGTCCCCCAGAAAATGAGCGGAACATAGTGACCGGCGGCATCGGCGGCGGCGGTCTGCGCCAGCTCCGCACGCTCGTAGCGTTCCTGGCTCCACAGTACCCGCTGCAGGCCGGGGTTGAGATAGATGCTCGCGAACATCAACGCACAGATGAGCACGCCCAGCAGCGGATCGGCGCAGCGGCGGCGAAGCGCCGGCCACAACGCCGCCAATCCCGTGATCACGCCGATGTTGATTAACAATGGCAGCTGGTCCGGCGCCTTTATCAGCGGCGAATATCGCCAGGCCGCCGCCATCGCGAGCACGAGGAATCCGGCGTGCACCGGCACCAGCCACTGATGACGGTTCCACAGCCAGCCGGCGGTGAAGCTCCTTTGCGCGGCCAGGGCCATGAGCGTGATGACGGCCGGGAAAACGGGCAGCATGTAAAACCAGCGCGCCTGCGCGCCCAGGCCGAGCAGGACCGCGGGGATCAAGATTAATATCATCAAATCGCGCACCGGCGCGGTCCAGTTCCTGTATGACGCCATGAGGGCGAGAAGGGAAGGCCACAGCGCCACCCAGGGCAGGCACAACTGCCAGGTGCGGTAGAAGTAGTAAAACCCGAACATGTTCAGGGGGTGAATCGCGAGCAGCGAGCCGCCCAGCTGCGTGCCGCGCAGTCCGGCCCCCCCCAGCCGGTGATGCAGCACCCACCACCACGGGACGGTCAGCAACAGCAACAGCAGCAGGCCCGGGAAAAACCTCAATGCCGAAGACGCCTGCCGCCAGCCGAGGCCATGCCGGCGGGCAATCAAGAACTGTCCCAGCAACAGCATGGCCGGCACATGCGGACCCTTGGACAGGGTGGCCAGCGCGTAGCTCAGCCACATGAGCCACGGCCAGCGGCCGGCATCGTCACGGGAATAAAGCGCATGCAGAAAGCTGGCAAAGCCGAGTGCGCAGAAAAACGCGTACACCATGTCCGGCCGGGCATCGTGTGCATAGGAATAAAAGCCGGCGCTGGTGGCCATGATCACAAACGCCAGGAGCGCCGTGCGCCGATCAAAAAGCGTCCGCGCCAGCCAGAAGGTCACCAGACAGAGGCCCACGCCGGCGAGGATGGACGGGATGCGGCCGTGGATCGGCGCGACATCGACGGCGCCGGTGAGCGTCATCGCGGCGCCGGTCAGCCAGTAATTGAGCGGCGGCTTGTTGAGCCGCGGCGCGCCGTTGAAATAGGGCACGATCCAGTCATGGCGCATCGCCATCTCACGCGTGGTCTGCAGCACATAGGCTTCATGGCCTTCCGGCGGCGGGCTGAGGCTGTAGGAGCCGCCGATCAGCGCCGCCAGCAGCAGCAACAATGCCATGCCGATCCAACGACGGCGTTCGGGACGGATGAGGGCGGGACGGGACATGATGTTTTCAACCGGCGGCCGTCTGCTGTCGATGGATGAGCTGCAGATTGCGCAGGTAAATGAAACAGCCCAGCGACTGGCCGAGGATGAACACCGGATCGGCGCGATGCAGGGCATAGGCCACCAGGACGACGCTGCCGCCGATGCTGAAATACCAGAACGCCGTCGGCACGACGCTGCGCTTCGCCTTTTCGCTCACCAGCCATTGAATCAGAAAGCGCGCGAAAAAGAAGGCCTGGCCCGCGAAACCGATCACGATCCAGGCGATCTCGCGCGCCGTGAGAAGATTGCCGCACTTGTCATGCAGCAATCCCAGAACCCCCAGGATGTAGTCCATGCTCATGATGTCACTCCATTTCCCGGCTGCGCGTGGCCTTGCCGCGGCGTTGCAACCACAGCACGCCGAGCAAATCGACAATCCCCGCCCACAGCCTGTTGTGTATGCCGTACTTGGTGCGCCCGCCCGCCCGCGGCCGGTGATTCACCTCCACCTTCTCCACGCGGCCGCCCTCCCGCAGCACCAGCGCCGGCAGGAAGCGGTGCATGTGGTCAAACCAGGGCAGGCGCAGAAAAAGATCGCGCGGAAACACCTTCAATCCGCAGCCGGTGTCCGGCACGCCGTCACCCAGCAGCCTGGAGCGGACGCCGTTGGCGACGCGCGAGGCGAATCTTTTGATCCAGGAATCCCGTCGCCGCCGCCGCTGGCCGCAGACCATGACGTCCCCCCCGGCCGCGGCCGCGTACGCCGACAACAGCCGGGGGATGTCCGCGGGATCGTTCTGTCCGTCGCCATCCAGCGTCGCGATCAAATTGTAGCGCGCGGCGGTGATGCCGGTGCGCAATGCCGCGCTCTGGCCGTACCGGCGGTCATGGCGCAACACGCGCACGCGGCCGGCCGTGTCCCGCCGCAATCGCTCCAGTGTGTCCGGCGTCGCGTCGTCGCTGGCGTCGTCCACCACGATGATTTCCCCCCCTGAGGCGGGGAGGGCGCGCTCTATTTCGCCGATCAACGTGCCGATGCATTCCGCCTCGTTGTGTACGGGGATCACCACGCTCAGCGGCTGGGCGCGGGATTGGGAGGGTTCGACCATGCGGATTGCGGGACTTTCTCTGCTCAAAAAATGCTATTCTAAACGAAATCCCACCCGCACCGCTCATCGAACGCCGGCCGACTCGTGATCCTGCGACGTTACCTGACCCGCGAAATCCTGCATGTCTTTGCGGCAATATTCTCGCTGCTGCTGCTCATCTTCATCAGCCGCAGCCTGGTCAATTATCTCTCCCAGGCGGCGGCGGGGAAAATCACCGCCGACGCCATTCTGACCCTGGTGGCGCTGATTGTCCTTCAATCCCTGACGCTGCTGGCGCCGCTGTGCTTTTTCGTGGCCATCCTCATGGCCCTGGGCCGCATGCAGCGGGACAATGAAATTGTCGCCATGGCCGGCGCCGGCCTCGGCGCTTCGTTTCTGCGGGACACCGTGCGCCGCTCCGCCATCGTCCTGGCGCTGGTGCTGGCGGCCATGTCATTGCTGAGCAACCCTTGGGCCACGCGCAAGATGAAGGCAATGGAGGCGAAGGCGCAGGAGGAGTCCGACATCACCGGCATCACCCCCGGCCGCTTCAAGGAATTCAGCGAAGGCGACCGCGTGCTGTATGTCGAAAAGCTGTCCGGCGACAAGCAGACCATGGAGAACGTCTTTCTGCAGAACCGCGCTCAGAACAAGGAGGCCGTGCTCGCCGCCGATCGCGCCTACCTCGCGGTCGAAAACAAGACCGGCAACCGTTTCGTGATCTTCAACAGCGGCAGCCGTTATGAAGGCGTGCCCGGTCGCGCCGACTACGAAGTGACGCGGTATGACAAATTCGGCGTCCGGATAGAACGCGACGACCGGGATCAGGAGGTGGAGAGCAGCAAGGCGGTGGCGACGGCGGACTTGCTGGCCGGCACGGACAATCTCGCCTACCAGGCGGAATTGGAATGGCGCTTCTCCACGCCGATCATCGTCATGCTGCTGTCCATGCTGGCGGTCGCGCTGGCCAGGCGCGGCGGACGGGAAAACCGCTACGGGGTGATGCTCACGGGCATCCTGCTTTACTTCACCTACAGCAACCTTCTTGGCATTTCGCGCGGCATCATCAAGCGCGGCGAGTTGTCCCCTTATATCGGCCTGTGGTGGGTGCATCTGCTGCTGTTGGCGCTCATTTTGTATCTGGAACACAAATCCCCATGGTCGCGAAAGGCCGCGGCCGGCAGTCACGGCAATTGAACTTTTCCGATGGCTTTCCGCTCTTCATGTCAAACGAGCATTTGCCCGTGATGATCCCCACCGGTATACTTTCCCACATGTGGCGTCGTTTACTGCGTAACAGAAGGTGGGTGGTCATGCCATTGCTGGTGGCCGTGGCGGCGGCATGGCTGCCCGCTACGGTGCTGTCTTGCACGTTCACATCCAACACCGCCCCCGCATCGTCGCATTGCCAGCATCAACCCCTGAAGAACGCCGGCCTGTCCGCGCCCCGGCCCGCATGCCACGAGGTGACCGCGCAGGCCTGTGGCTGTACGGATGTTTCGCCGGCGGTGGTGCAGATGACGTCCGCGCCATCTGCGGCTGCGGCGCCAGTCTCTGCAATGGCCGCGCTTTGGGAACTCCCGGCGACCCAGCCGGGTTCCCTCGTTGCCTATGATGCATCGCCTCCCACACCACTGGAGTCCATACTCGCCAATCGCGTACTGCTGATCTAAACACTGCCCCTCGAAGACCCAGCTTGTTTTTTTCTTTTTTTCGAGGAGAGCAGTCATGGTCAGATTTTTCCGGTTCATCACCGGTTTTTGCTTCATCTGTCTGGTTCTGTGGCAGCCGCCGTCACAGGCGGCGCCTGACTTCCCGGCGACGGCAGTCGCGGCGTCGAACACGGGACCCGTCGGCCGGCCCCTCGGCATGGAGGAGGCGATCGATCTCGCGCTGGAACACCAGCCCTTGCTGCGCGCGCAAACCGACGCGGTGTCAGCGGCCCGCGAGAACGCGATAGCCGCCGCCCAGCTTCCCGATCCCAAACTTTCCGTCGGTGTCCAGGACCTTCCCGTCGATACGAGGGAGGCCTTCTCGCTCAGCAGGGATGATTTCACCATGTACAAGATCGGCGTGATGCAGGATTTTCCCCGCGCCGAGAAGCGCCGGCTGCGCGGTGAACGCGGCGAACTCGAATCGGAAGTGGCCGAGCAGGAACTGGCCGCGTCCCGGCTGTCGGTGCGGCGCGACACGGCGCTCGCCTGGCTGGAGGTGTGGCGCGCGGAACGCGCGGAGGAATTGGCGCGCGCCGCCGCCCGCGAAACGGACTTGCAGGCGCAGGAGGTGGAGATCGCCTACCGCACGGCCCGGGCCACCCAGGCCGAGCTGCTCGCCGCGCGCGTCGACGCGCAGCTGGCGCATGATCGGATCGCCGATCTGGAACAGGAAGCGGACCAGGCGCGCAATGCGCTGTCACGCTGGATCGGCGCCGATGCGGCCTCCCGCCCGCTCAGCGCCGATCCGCCGGTGTCGGGATCGCCGCCCGGCATCGATGAACTGCTTGCCCGCCTGCGCTCGCATCCGCTGCTCAACGCCGCGGCCAAGCGCTCCGACGTGGCGCGCTCCGAGGTCCGCCTGGCGCGGGCGGATTACAAGCCGGACTGGAGCGTGGAGATGTATTACGCCAACCGTCCGGAGTTTTCCGACTTCGTCGGCGTGCAATTTACCATGGACCTGCCGATTTTCACCGCCAACCGCCAGGATCGCGGCCTCGCCGCCAGGCTCCAGGAGCAGGATCGCGCCGAACAGGAGCGCGAGGATTTGTGGCGGCGGGAGGAGGCGCAGGCGCGCCAGAGTCTCGTCAACTGGCGGCACCTGCAGGAACGCATCACGCGCTATGACCGGGAAATTCTGCCGCATGGCGCGCAACGCATCGAGGCCGCGCGCCTGGCCTGGCAGGCCGGCCAGGGGGCGCTCGGCGCGGTATTGGATGCGCGCCGCGTGGACCTGGAAAACCGCATGAAACGGCTGGACTTGATCAGGGACGCGGCGATGAATCGTGTGAATCTGGATTACTTCGCCGGAGATCAATCGTGAAAAGGCCCGTTGTCATTGCGCTTCTCATCATGGGCATTGCGGCCGCAGGCCTTTGGTTTGCGCCTCTTCCGGAGAATTGGGCCCCCTCTTGGAGCAGGTGGTTTTCTTTCTGGAAGGAAGGCGGCGGGGAAACGAATGCCGGGCGGGGTGAACCGAAAAAAGCATTGTACTGGTACGACCCGATGCACCCCGATCAGCACTTCGACAAACCCGGCAAATCGCCTTTCATGGACATGCAGCTGGTGCCCATGTACGCGGAGGAGGATGGCGGAAAACAGGAGAGCACCATCACGATCAACCCACGCATGCTGCAGAATCTCGGCATCCGCACCGCCGCCGTTGAGCGCGGGACCATCGCGCGGGAGGTGCGCACCACCGGCAATGTGGCGATCGATGAGAACCGCATCGAGGTGGTGCAGTCGCGCGCCGCCGGCTGGGTGGAGAAGCTGCATGTCCGCGCGGTCAACGACCCGGTGCGCAGGGGGCAATTGCTGGCCGAGGTCTATTCCCCGGATCTGCTGGCGGCGCAGCAGGAATTCCTGCTGGCGTTGCAGGCGGCGCGCGAGCATCCCGACACGGACACCCTGGCGCAGGCCTCGCGCGAGCGATTGTCCTTCCTGGGCTTGAGCAATGGGCAGATTGCGCGGATTGAAAAAGCCGGCAAGGCCCAGCGCCGCGTGGATTTTTACTCCCCGATCGACGGCGTGATTGCCGAACTCGGCGTGCGCGAAGGCGCGCAGGTGAGTCCCGGCATGAGCCTGTTTAAAGTGGTGGATCTGTCGCGGGTCTGGGTCACGGCGCAGATCACCGAGGCGCAGGCGGCCTGGGTGGCCCGGGGTCAGCCGGCCGAGGCGGGCGTTCAGGCATTGCCGGGCCGGATCTTCAGGGGCCGCGTGGATTACGTCTACCCGGAGATGACGGCCGAGACCCGCACGCTGAAGGCGCGCATCGTGCTCGACAATCCCGGATTGGAGCTCAAGCCCGGCATGTATGCCTCGGTGGTCATCGCCGGCGGTGAACAGCGCGAGGTACTGCTGGTACCCAGCGAGGCCCTGATCAAGACCGGGACGCGCAGCGTGATCATCGTCGCCGAAGGGCAGGGGCGTTTCCGCCCGCAGGAGGTGACGACCGGAGATGAGGCCGGAGGCAGGATTGAAATCCGCAAGGGGCTGCAAGAGGGTCAGCAAGTCGTGGCCTCGGGGCAATTTTTGATTGATTCCGAAGCCAACCTGCGCGGCGCATTGTCGCGCATGGCCCCCTCTCCCCAGCCCCTTCGACGGGACTCAGGACAGGCCTCCCCCACAAGGGGGGAGGGAGATGGAGTTCCCTCTCCCGGTGGGCGAGAAGGAGAAGGACACGGTGCGCCACAGAATGGAGTCTCCTCTCCCGGTGTGGGGGAGGGGGAAGGACGCGGAGCCTCAACAAATAATGTCCCCTCTCCCCTCGCGGGAGAGGGTCAGGGAGAGGGGGCGCAGCAATGATCGCCGCGCTCATCCGCTGGTCCATCCACAACCGCTTCCTGGTGCTGATGGCCACGGTCATGATCAGCGCCTGGGGCGTGTACAGCATGCTGAACACGCCGCTGGACGCCATTCCTGATCTCTCCGACGTGCAGGTGATCATCAAGACCAGCTATCCGGGACAGGCGCCGCAGGTGGTGGAGGACCAGGTCACGTATCCGCTGGCCACGACCATGTTGTCGGTGCCCGGCGCCAAGGTCGTGCGCGGCTATTCCATGTTCGGCGACTCCTTCGTGTACGTGCTGTTCGAAGACGGCACCGACCTTTACTGGGCGCGCTCGCGCGTGCTGGAATACCTCTCGCAGGTGCAAGGAAGGCTGCCGCCCAGCGCGAAGGCATCACTGGGCCCGGACGCCACCGGCGTCGGCTGGGTCTATGAATACGCGCTGGTGGACAAGACCGGCAAGCACAGCATCGCCGAGTTGCGCGCCTTGCAGGACTGGTTCCTGAAGTACGAACTCAAGACCGTTCCCAATGTGGCCGAGGTCGCCAGCGTCGGCGGCTTCGTGCCGGCCTACCAGATCGTGCTCAACCCCGATCGCCTGCGCGCCTTCCGCATCCCGCAAAGCCGCATCGTCGAGGCCGTGCAAAAGGCCAACAGCGAGACCGGCGGCTCGGTATTGGAACTGGGCGAGGCCGAGTACATGGTGCGCGCCACCGGCTATTTGAAGACGCTCGATGATTTCCGCGCCGTGCCGGTGGGACTGGGACCCGACGGTACGCCCATCCTGCTCAAGGACGTGGCCTGGGTGCAGCGCGGGCCGGAGATCCGCCGCGGCATCTCCGAGCTGGACGGTGAGGGCGAGGTCGTGGGCGGCATCATCGTGATGCGCTTTGGCAAGAACGCGTTGGAAACCATAGACGCCGTCAAGGCCAGACTGGAGTCACTCAAGAAGGGCCTGCCGGAAGGCGTGCAGATCGTGCCGACCTACGATCGCTCCGATCTGATCCTGCGGGCCGTGGATAATCTCAAGCACAAGCTGATCGAGGAATTCATCGTCGTCGCGCTGGTGTGCATGGTCTTCCTGTTCCACCTGCGCTCGTCCCTCGTCGCCATCATCACGCTGCCGCTCGGCGTACTGATGTCCTTCATCGTCATGCGCCATCAGGGCGTCAACGCCAACATCATGTCGTTGGGCGGCATCGCGATTGCCATCGGCGCCATGGTGGACGCGGCCATCGTCATGATCGAGAACGCCCACAAGCATCTGGAGGCGTGGCGGCACAAAAATCCCCCCGCCCTGTCGGGCGGCCCTCCTTCGACAAGCTCAGGACAAGCTCTTTTGCTAAGGGGGCGCGGTTCGGTTCCCCCCTTTGGGAAAGGGGGGCGAGGGGGGATTTCAGTCGCGGAACCGGATGCGGCAACCCGAATGGAGTTGATCGGCACGGCCGCCGCGCAGGTGGGTCCGGCATTGTTCTTCTGCCTGCTGATCATCACCCTCTCATTCGTGCCGGTGTTCACCCTGGAGGCGCAGGAGGGGAGGCTGTTCTCGCCGCTGGCCTACACCAAGACCTACGCGATGGCGGGGGCCGCGGGCCTGTCGGTGACCCTCGTCCCGGTGCTCATGGTCGCCTTCATCCGCGGCCGCATCCTCGATGAGTCAAAAAATCCGCTGAACCGGGCGCTGATCGCAATTTACCGTCCGGTCATCGGCTGGGTCCTGCGGTGGCCGTGGCTCACCCTGGGCGGAGCCATCCTGCTGCTGGCGGGAACGGCGTACTCGATCCGGAACGTCGGCAGCGAATTCATGCCGCCGCTGAACGAAGGGACATTGCTGTACATGCCCACCGCGCTGCCGGGCCTGTCCGCGGGCAAGGCGGCGGAACTGCTGCAGCAGACGGATCGAATGATCAAGCAATTCCCGGAGGTGAAGAGCGTATTCGGCAAGGCGGGCCGCGCCGAGACCGCCACCGATCCCGCGCCGCTGGAGATGTCCGAGACCACCATCGAATTCAAACCCGAAAACCAGTGGCGGCCGGGCATGACCATCGACAAGCTGACGGCGGAACTCGACGCGGCGCTGCGCATTCCCGGCTACGCTAACATCTGGGTGCAGCCCATCCGCAACCGCATCGACATGCTCGCCACCGGCATCAAGAGCCCGGTGGGCATCAAGGTGGCGGGCCCGGACCTGAAGGTCATCGAGCGCATCGGCGCGCAGATCGAGCAGTTGATCAAGGCCGTTCCCGGAACGTCCTCGGCCTTCTCCGAACGCGTCACCGGCGGCCGTTACGTCGAGGTGAAGATAGACCGGGCGGCGGCGGCGCGCTACGGCCTCAACGTCGAGGACGTGCAGGACGTGGTGACGTACGCCATCGGCGGCGAGAACGTGACGCAGACCATCGAGGGCCTGCAGCGCTTCCCGGTCAACATCCGCTATCCGCGAGAACTGCGGGACTCGGTGGAAAAGTTGAAGGAACTGCCGCTGGTGACGATGGCCGGCGCGACCGTACCGCTGGGCGCCGTGGCGCAACTCGTCGTCACCGACGGCCCGTCCATGATCAAAAGCGAGAACGCGCGCCCGAACGGCTGGATTTACGTGGACATCCGCGACCGGGATCTGGGCTCCTACGTGCGCGACGCGCAGCGCGCGGTTGCCGAACACATCAAGCTGCCGCCGGGCTATTCCATATCCTGGTCTGGCCAGTATGAATAT
Source organism: Gammaproteobacteria bacterium (assembly GCA_021324815.1). Classification (GTDB taxonomy): domain Bacteria; phylum Pseudomonadota; class Gammaproteobacteria; order JAJPIJ01; family JAJPIJ01; genus JAJPIJ01. The sequence continues at coordinate 53,089 of JAJPIJ010000044.1, read as the reverse complement.
CTTGAGCGCGCCACCAAGCGCCTGGAGGTGGTGGTGCCGTTCACGCTCGGCATCATCCTCGTGCTGCTGTACCTCATCTTCCGCAGGCTGACCGAGGCGCTGCTGATCATGACGACCCTGCCGTTCGCGCTCGTCGGCGGGCTGTGGCTGATTTATCTCCTGGGATTCAACATGTCCATCGCCTCGGCGGTGGGCTTCATCGCCCTGGCCGGCGTGGCGGCGGAGTTCGGCGTGGTGATGCTGATTTACGTGGACCAGGCCGTGCAGCGGCGCAAGGATGAAGGGCGCCTGAACAGCGTGGCCGATCTGGCGCAGGCGATCATGGAGGGCGCCGCGCTGCGCGTGCGGCCGCTGGCCATGACCGTGGCGGTGGTCATCGCCGGCCTGTTGCCGTTGTTCTGGGGGCAGGGCACGGGGTCGGAGGTGATGCAACGCATCGCCGCGCCGATGGTCGGCGGCATGGTGACGGCGCCGCTGCTGTCGATGTTCGTGCTCCCGGCGGCCTACTTCCTGACCCGCGGCCGGGGATTGAAATCGCAATGAACTACGCCATCAATTGGCTTGCATCACCAGTGAGGCGGGGGCGTCCTGGCAATGGCTGAGCATCAGCTTGGGCGGTTCGACGGACAGCGCGAAGGGGGCCACCTTCTTGAGCGCGCTCAGGCCGAGGATCTGATGATCGGCGCCCGCGAAGACCACGGCCTCGACATCGCGGACGTCGCAGCTGCCGATGCGCATGCTGGCGATGCGATAAACCGGCACCGATATTTCCGTTCCGTCCGCCATGACGCCCGTGCTTTTGCGCAAATACTCGACGCGCCCGAGGTCTCTGAGAGTTTTCAAGGTCTTCTCGCTGATACTGACGTAGCCCGAGCCGGTGTCCACCAGAAAATCATCCAGCGCCCGGCCGTCGAAGTCAGCGGAGACGTAATAGGTCGCCACGCCCTTCTCCTGCAAGGGAACCGCAGTATCGAACTCCGCGGAGAGCGCAGCAGTGGTGGCAAACGACGCCAGCAGGCAAGCGGAGGCAGTTAGACTGGCACGCAACATTGATGGAGGCCCCGATAGTTGAATCCGATGTCCTAAACCCAGCAGATGCCATGCCAATAAAAATTCTCTTTTATTTACTTTGTGTTACGCCATCCAGCATCAACAAGCTGGAGTTTCAGCGCATCAGCGTGGTGCACCACCATGCAGCATTGCACACTTTCGATGCATGAATTCCCTGCGGATGCGTTTGCAATAATTTGCGGCTTCCACAAATTGTCGCGGGCAAATCTTGAGAAGCTGGGGAGTCCGCGATCAGGCATTCAAAATGAATCCCTTGATTGCAAAGAATTTTATTGAGACCGAGTCAAGTTGGCGTGGCGATATAGAGCCGGATACAGAAGACGGAACGTATGAAATGGCAATTCATCCAACCCAGGAGAGAGACTTTACCGGTGATCGTTGATCTGGATCAAACGATCACCGGCGCGAAGTGCCATATTTAATTTGGCCCATGCGCCTGAGTTTTATGATGAGCAAACGGCTTAAAATTGCGCATCGGACCTTGGGGTGGGTTGCCGCCTTCGTCATGGTTGTGCAATTGCCCTTTGAGCAGGTGGCGTATTCCTGCGATGCCATTAAGGACCTCACTGCAAACTGCTGCTGTGCGTCGCAGGCAACAGCCAATTGCAAAATGTCCGGCCATTGCGCTGCTTATATGGGTAGCGCCCCATCCGGTTGTTGTACAGCATCGTCGTTGCAGGGATGTTCAGTTCAAACAATTGCGGCCTTTAATACCGCCGGCAAACAAAAGCCGCTGCAATCATCACCGGCCACAGGCTTTCCATTTCCTGCGTCGATATTCGATTTGCCGTCACGGGGAAATAAGGCATCCGCCTTTGCCGCTTCCCTTCATTTCCATGAAGGCTATTGGATATATCTCCTGACCGGACGTCTGCGTTTGTAAATCATTTTCCTCCATTGTGAAACCGGCCATCCCGGTTTCTAAAGTTGCACTGTACTCATTTGATTCCTGGATACTGGAGGACATGGTCATGAAAAACACGAATACACTTTACAAATCATTCATTGTGGCAATCGCGCTCGGCGCCGTTGCCCTGACCGCGGGCTGCGCAAGCTCCACCGCGGGGACGAAACCAGACAGGGTGAGCATGGCGAGGTTCGAGGAGAAGGCGGCGCAAAACTGCTCCTGGCAGGGGCCGCCCAAGCTCAGCAACTGGCGCTGCCAGTCCAAGTAAGTAGGCAGCAGTACCGACCTCAAAACCAGGGATGGTTCTGAGGTCGGTACTCTGTAACACCTGCCATCATAACAGCCGGGCAGGTGTGAGCGGATTTCCGCACCAACTCTCTCATCCGCGGGGAAACCCAAGTGGCTGGGACGCTTGCAGTTCGACATTGAAAAGCCGGTGACGGGCTTTCTGCGCGAAACATTCCAGAGGACTCTTGACTCTATACTTTGGTATAGGGTGCAGATTGCATTTCGGAGATGAGCCAATGACAAGTCTCAAGGTCAGTGAGGTCGCCAGACGGGCGGGCGTGAACCTGCAGACGATTCATTACTACGAGCGCCGGGGCCTGCTGCCCAAGCCACCCCGCACCGAGTCGAACTACCGGGCGTACCCCGGCGACGCGGTGCTGCGCGTGCGCTTCATCAAGCGCGCGCAGGGACTTGGATTCACCCTGAAAGAGATCAAGGGCCTGCTTGCGCTGCGGACCACGCCCGGAATCCAATGCGCGGATGTCCGCCGCCGCGCGGAGGCCAAGGTGCTTGACATCGATGACAAGGTCAGAGCGCTTCAGGCGATGCGCAAGGTTTTGATCAATCTCATCGACGAATGCCCGGGCAGGGGGCCCGTCAGCCAGTGCCCGATTCTTGAGGCCTTCGATTGTGAAAAGGAAGAATCATGCCGCGCGTCGAGCTGATCTACGACATGGACTGTCCCAACGCGGAGCGCGCCAGAGAAGCCCTGCTCAGAGGATTCAGCGAGGCCGGGTTGCCACCGTCCTGGACGGAATGGGACCGGAAGTCGCCCGGGATCCCGGCCTATGTTCGACAGTATGGATCTCCAACCATTCTCGTGGATGGCCGTGACGTGACAGGAGCCGGACCGAACGAGGGTCACGATTCCTGCCGCATCTACGACCACCACGCCGAGGGTCTCAAGGGCGTGCCGCCGGTTCATAGCATCGTCTCCGCCTTCGGGAAGGGGGTGTTTGCGTCCGCCCGCCCAGCGGAGGGAGGGCGCGGTTGGCGGCATTTCCTGGCCTTTGTGCCGGGCGTGGGCGCCGCATTTCTGCCTGTCGGTACCTGCCCCGCATGCTGGCCGGCCTATGCGGGCGTCCTCGGGTCGCTCGGCCTCGGTTTCCTGCTTAATTCAACGTTCCTGTTGCCGGTCACCATGGGTTTCCTCGGGCTCGCGCTTTTTGCCCTTGCCTTCCGCGCGAGGACGCGCCGTGGCTACGGGCCGCTCATGCTGGGGATGGCATCCGTTGGCCTCATCCTGACCTTCAAGTTCGCATACGCATCCGCCCCATTCGTGTATGCGGGGCTTTTGGGACTTGTGGCCGCGTCCGTGTGGAACGCGTGGCCAAAGAGGGCAGGTCAGATCGGCTCCTGCCCCAAATGCGCTCAGCAACAACAGCCGATTGAAACGACAAACGCATCGTAAAGGAGACGTCAAGATGTCTACCAAGAGAAAGATAGAAGTGTTCAGCGCGGGGTGCCCCGCGTGCGAGGAGACCATCCAACTCGTCAACCGGATTGCGTGTCCGTCGTGCGAGGTGACGATCCTTGACATGAACGAACCCGCAGTAGCCAGGCGGGCGAAGAGCCTGGGCATCCGTACCGTGCCCGCGGTCGTGATCAACGGCAAGCTGGCCGATTGCTGCGCTGGACGCGGGCCGGAGGAGGCCATACTGCGGGCGGCCGGCGTCGGCCAGGCGATTTAGATGTATGTCGTGTTGCTCTAATTCGTCCGGGTGTGAAACCAGACATTATTTAACATAATATACATTATGCGAAGTATCTATGATAAGCTGCTCTCAAGCAGCGAGGATAAAAAACCATGATTTGCGTCAATCACGTAGGTTGACTTTTGCATTATATTGATTCCATGGAGAACGATAAGGCGTCGGGCACCTGTTGCTCCCACGGTCGTACCGGGCATCGCGAACGGCAGCATTCGCATGCGGGCCAGGGGCCAGTGATGGCAGCACCATTACGACACGCCGTTTCGTCCGGCTCAGCTGTCTATGTCTGTCCGATGCATCCCGAAGTACGCCAGCAACACCCCGGGGCTTGTCCCAAATGCGGCATGGCCTTGGAATCCGAGGCGCCTGCTCCTGCCGCGGCACGCGTTGAATATGTCTGCCCGATGCACCCGCAGATTGTCAGAAGCGAACCGGGGAATTGTCCGATCTGCGGCATGACGCTGGAGCCGCGCACGGCCAGCGCCGAAGAACAAAATCCGGAGCTTGACGACATGACGCGGCGCTTCTGGGTCAGCGCGGCGCTGGCGCTGCCGCTGTTTCTGCTGGCGACGGGCGCCGAATTTTTTCCCCGAGTCGTGAGCAGCGTGATTAGCCCAACAGGGCTGCAATGGCTGGAATTTTTGCTGGCCACGCCTGCGGTGTTGTGGGGCGGCGCGCCGTTTTTCGTGCGCGGCTGGCAATCGCTGGTCAACCGTCATCTCAATATGTTCACCTTGATTGCGCTGGGCGTCGGCATCGCCTGGTTGTACAGCACGGTGGCCGTGGCGTTGCCCGGCGTATTCCCGGCGTCGCTCAAGATGGCGGATGGCACCGTGCCGGTTTATTTCGAGGCCGCCGCCGTGATCACCGCGCTGGTATTGCTCGGCCAGGTGCTTGAATTGCGTGCCCGCAGCGCGACCTCCGCCGCCATCAAGATGCTGCTGGGACTTGCGCCCAAGACCGCGCGGATTATCCGCGGCGACCACGAAGAGGACATCCCGCTGGAGCAGGTCAACCCCGGCGATATTCTGCGCGTGCGGCCCGGCGAGAAGGTGCCGGTGGATGGTGTGGTCACCGAGGGCGGCAGCAACGTCGATGAATCGATGGTGACCGGCGAACCAATCCCGGTGGAAAAAAGAGCCGGCGACCGCGTAATCGGCGCCACCGTCAACGGCACCGGCGCGCTGCTGATGCGCGCGGAGAAGGTGGGCAGCGACACCCTGCTCGCCCAGATCGTGCGCATGGTCAGCGAGGCGCAACGCAGCCGCGCGCCGATACAGCGGCTGGCGGATCTCGTTTCGGCCTGGTTCGTGCCGGCGGTGGTGCTGGCCGCGGTGGCGACCTTCATCGCCTGGTGGTCAATCGGCCCTGAACCGCGGCTGGCGCACGCCATCGTCAACGCCGTGGCCGTGCTCATTATCGCCTGTCCCTGCGCGCTGGGTCTCGCCACGCCGATGTCGATCATGGTCGGCACCGGCCGCGGCGCCATGGCCGGCATTCTCATCAAGAACGCCGAATGCCTGGAAATCATGGAAAAGGTGAACACCCTGGTCACTGACAAGACCGGAACGCTCACCCTTGGCAAACCCGCGCTGACCAGCGTGGTCGCCCTGCCAGGCTTCGCCGAGAACGACATCCTGACGGTCGCCGCCAGCCTTGAGCGCGCCAGCGAACATCCGCTGGCGGCGGCGATTGTGGCGGGCAGTTCGGCGCGTGGCCTGAAGCTTACTGATGTCGCCGATTTTCAGTCGCTGACCGGGAAAGGCGTCACGGGCGTCATCAATGGAAAAAAAGTCGGCATTGGCAACAGCAGGTTGTTGCAGAGTCTCGGCATTGGCGCGACGGAACTGGAGACACAAGCCGCCGCATTGCGCTCCGAGGGTCAGACGGTGATGTTTGTCGCCATCGACGGCCGCGCCGCCGGTCTCATCGGCGTGGCTGATCCGATCAAAGTCACCACGCCCGATGCGATCCGCGCCCTCCACGCCGAGGGATTGCAGGTGGTCATGCTCACCGGCGACAGCCGCGCCACCGCCGAGGCCGTCGCCCGCAAGCTCGGTATCGATCGCGTGGTCGCCGAGGTGCTGCCGGAGCAAAAAACTGAAATCATCAAGCAGCTGCAAAGGGAGGGCCGCATCGTCGCCATGGCCGGTGACGGCATCAACGACGCGCCGGCGCTGGCCCAGGCGCAGGTCGGCATCGCCATGGGCACCGGCCCGGACGTGGCCATGGAAAGCGCCGGCGTGACGCTGGTGAAGGGCGATCTGAACGGCATCGTGCGGGCGCGCCGTTTGAGCCGCGCCACCATGCGCAACATCCGCCAGAACCTCTTCTTCGCCTTCATCTACAACGTGCTCGGCGTGCCGGTGGCCGCGGGCGTGCTCTACCCCTTCTTCGGCCTGCTGTTGTCACCCATCATCGCCGCCGCCGCCATGAGTTTGAGTTCCGTGTCCGTCGTCGGCAACGCGTTGAGATTGAATCGAATCCGGCTGTAAGCCGCCGTGTCAAAGTATCACTACGTCTGGTTGATTTGGTCCGGCGCCTTCCTGATCCCGTGGCTGGCGCTGTACTGGCTGTTTCCCGAGTATCGGCGCCAGATGTTCCGGACCAGTGTATTTACAACGCCCTTCGGCCTCACCGAACCATTGTTCGTGCCCCAATACTGGAATCCCCCGAGCTTGTTCAATCTCGCCCAGACGACGGGTTTTGATGTCGAGAGCCTGATCTTCTGCTTTGGGATCGGCGGCATCGGGTCGGTGCTGTACAACGTCCTGACGAGACAACATGAACAATCGGTGGATTCAAGGGAAATGCACCGCCGCCGCCACCGCCTGCACAGACTCGCGCTTGCGACCCCTGTGCTGATCTTCCCTCTTCTTTTCTTTCTGCCATGGAATCCAATTTACCCGGGGATTGCGGCCATGCTCGCAGGAGCGTTGACAACCATCTTGTGCCGACCCGACCTCAAGATCAAAACGCTGGTGGGTAGCGTGATCTTCCTTGGCTATTACCTGGTGTTCATGCTGGCGCTGAAATGGCTGGTGCCGGGATATATCGAGGCCGTGTGGAACCTGAAGGCGTTGAGCGGCGTCGTGCTCGATTCGATTCCGTTGGAAGAGATGCTCTTCGCTTTTGCATTCGGCGCCTATTGGGCGGGGGTCTACGAGCATTTCACCTGGCATCGCATGCAGGCCCAGGGGCATGCGGAATGCGGCCCAATGACCGGAGCTGCCACGTCGTGAGCCGTGTGAATGAATCTGCAACCTGAAGATTCTCGTCAACAACAGCAGCGCTTCCGCGTCGGTTTCTGGGTGTTGATGGCGCTTGCGCTCTTTTACCTACTGACGGAGCACCGCGCCCATTTCCTGGGCGCGCTGCCTTATCTCCTGCTTCTCGCCTGCCCGCTGATGCATCTCTTTATGCGCCGTGGCCACGGTCGCCATTCTCATGGCGAGGATCGTCACGACAATGCCGGCGGCGAAAAGCGTGAAGAGAAGCAACCATGAATCACGAAACATCCGCCTACGGCCTGTGGGGATTGGTGGCGGTCAATTCCCTTTTTTTCATCTTTTTCGCATTCAGTTTCGCCCGGCCGCGCACGCGCCGCGATTGGCGCAGTTTCGGCGCCTTCTCCGCGTTTATCATCGCCCTGTTCACCGAGATGTATGGATTTCCACTGACGATTTATCTGTTGTCGGGCTGGCTTGCCAAACGGTATCCGGAGATCGACTTGTTCTCGCATGATACCGGCCACCTCTGGCACACGCTGCTCGGGCTCAAAGGCAACCCACACTTCGATGTTTTGCATCTGCTCAGCAATATCCTGATCTTCGCCGGCTTCTGGCTTCTTTCTTCGGCCTGGGGCGTCCTCTACCAGGCGCAACGCGCGGGGACGCTGGCCTGCAGCGGTGTTTATGCGCGTGTGCGTCATCCGCAATATCTGGCTTTCATCATGATCATGATGGGTTTCCTGCTGCAATGGCCGACATTGCCGACGCTGGTGATGTTTCCCGTGCTTGTTTACATGTACGTGCGACTGGCGCGCCGCGAGGAACAGGATGCGCTCATTACATTCGGCGAAGCCTATCGTGAATACATGCGCCGCACCCCGGCATTTCTACCATCATTCATGCGTCAAACCCACCCGACGTAGCTTGTGAACCGGTAGACATGGCAGGGGCATGATTCCGCTTTTTAAGGCGATAAAATGGGGTAACATCCCGGCAGTTACCCGGCGGCGGGGTATCCGCAATGATTGAGATTGTCCCGAACTGGCACCCCATTTTTGTGCACTTCGCGGTCGCCCTGCTCTAAACGGCACCGCTCTGTTCATCGTCGCGGGCCTGCTGCGGCAGGGATCCGCATTACAGATGCAACTCCTGAGCGTCGCTTGCTGGAACCTCTGGCTGGGCTTCCTGGCCGCCATCGTCACGGCCATCGCCGGCTGGATCGCATTCAACACGGTGGCGCACGCGGAGGAGGCGCATGCCTCCATGGAGGTGCATCGCAATTCGGCCCTCGCCACGATCCTGCTTTATCTGCCGGCCGTCCTCTGGAGCGTCGGGCATGCCCGTAGAAATGCGCCCGTCAGCGCGTTATTCCTGCTGGCGCTGTTGGTGCCCGCATTGATGCTGGCGGCCACGGCCTGGCGCGGCGGGGAGCTCGTCTATCATTACGGCCTCGGTGTTCAGGCCGTGCCGGTTACGCCATCAGCATCCGGCGAACATCATTATTTTTCGACCCCTTAAACGCCGGCAAATATCCTTGCAGGACATGATCCAAATCAATGTGGATCAACGTCCGGGCGGTATTCTTGAATCGTTGGCATCAACCACACAGCGAGGCGATCGATATGCGCAAACCCGGACTTTCCATCATCGTGGCAGTCTCATCGATGCTGTTGATGGCGGGCGGTTACGCCCTTGCCGAAGAACATGAGACTCATCATCCCGGCAAGCCACCCGCCGAAGCCGCCGGACAAGGCCCTTCCAGGGAAATGCCGGGTGGAGGCATGCAGCGAGGAATGATGATGGGCGGTGACATGATGCGCGGCATGATGGGCGAAGGAATGATGGGATGCCCCATGATGCAGCGTCAGCTGGTGATCCCGGAACTGCCGCCGGGCAATGCCAGGCTGCAGTTGCAGATGCAGGCCGAAATCATGCAGAAGGTGGGCGAAATACTGGCCAAATACGCCGATCAGGTGAAGGAAGGCCAGCCGCAACCCTGAGCTGCGCGTTCAAACCGCGTGTTTCAAGGCGGAGAGGTGGACTTCCCGCACTCAACCTGGCGCGGCTTCGGGGCACATGCCCGCGCGGGTTGATGGAAACAAATCGAGGAAGTTGCGAGTGGTCTGTTTCGCGACCTGCTCAAACGTCGTCCCCTTGAGCGAGGCCAGAAACTCCGCAACATGACGCACATAGGCGGGCTGGTTGCTTTTACCGCGATAGGGAACGGGCGCGAGATAGGGGGAATCGGTCTCCACCAGCAGCCGCTCCAGGGGCAGTTTTCTCGCGACCTCCTGCAAGGCCGTTGCGTTTTTGAACGTCAGAATGCCGGAAAACGAGATGAGAAAATTCAAATGTAATGCTTTAAGTGCGGTTTCATAATCATCGGTGAAACAATGCATTATTCCACCTGCTTCACCTGCTTTCTCTTCTGACAAAATTTTGATGACATTCCCCCTCGCCTCGCGCGAATGCACAATGAGCGGTTTTTTCGCAATCCGTGCGACACGGATGTGGCGGCGAAAGCGTTCGTGCTGCCAGCCCAGATCACCGCGGCTGCGATAGTAATCAAGCCCGGTCTCGCCGATGGCGATGACGCGCGGATCGCGGGCGTAGGCCAGCAGGGTGTCCACGTCCGGCTCATGTTCCGGGTGCGCGTTGGGGTGCACGCCGACGGAGATGACTATGTTCGGATATCGCCGCGCCAGCCCCAGCAGGGCCGGCACGCCTTCGAGGTCCACGGCGACGCAGAGCATGCCGGCGACCTCCGCCGCGCGGGCGGCGGCAAGCAACTCCGGCAAATTGCTTCCGGGCGACTGCTGCAGGATGAGGGGGATGTGGCAGTGCGAATCGACGAGCATGACCGCCATCTTGCAAGGAAATACCCGCGAGGTTCTCCCGCGGGCCTTGTGGATTACATCGTGTGGGTCTGGCGATCCGACTTCAATACGCCGGCCAGCTGCTTCTCGATGTTGCTGCGGGTGGTGCCCTTGTCCAGTTCGCTGAACTGCACCCCGATGCCGGCGCTCTTGTTGCCGTGGGCGCCCTTGGGCGTGATCCACACGACGCGTCCGGCCACCGGCAGGCGGTCCTTGCTGTCGGGCAGCGTCAGCAGCATGAACACCTCCTCGCCCAGCTTGTAGGCGTTGTTGGTCGGCACGAACAGGCCGCCGTTCTTTACAAACGGCATGTAGGACGCATACAGCGCCCCCTTTTCCTTGATGGTCAGGGACAAAATGCCCTTGCGGGGGTTGCTTGCCGGTGTGCCCATGTCTTCATGTTCCCGTTGGATTCAACGCCAAGTGTAGCGCGATTTCCTCCAGCACGTCCTGTTGGCGCAGGTTGGCGCCCCTTTCCAGCAACTGCCGCGATTCCCTGATGAGCGCCTGCGTGCTGAAGAGCCTTGAAAAGTCTAGCGCTTTTGCGAGCTCAAGCAAACCGGGTAATAAATCGCCGTGAACCGGCATCCCCTCGCGCCCCGCGGCCTTGAGCCGGCCGACATCCGTCAGCAGGGATTCAAGACAGGTCAGCAGGGAGACGGCGTTGAGGCGCAGCCACTGCGACGCGATTTCGATCGGGTCGGCCCGGCCACGCAGCAGTTCCGCGGCTTGTTGCAGCACAGTGGCGCGCGCGCCCCACTCCCCGCTTTCCAGCAACCGCAGGGCCTCCAGGGGCCCGCATTCCCGCAGCAGCGGCGCGGGGTCGATGCCCCGGCAGGCCGGCTGCCGGCGCAGCCAGTCCACGGCGGCGTCGCTCGCGCGCGCCGGCAGGTACAAGTTCTGGCAGCGGCTGCGCACGGTCACCGGCAGGCGCGCGGCCTGATGGGCAACCAGAATGAGATGCACGCCGGCCGGCGGCTCCTCCAAAGTCTTCAACAGGCTGTTGGCGGCGTTGCGGTTCATATATTCGGCCGGATGCACGATGGCGATACGAAGCAGGACGCCATGGCTTTTAAGCCGCGTGAACTCGATCAATTCGCGGATCTGGGCGATCTTGATCTCTTTCGCCACCCTGCCGGTTTTCTCATCCACTTCAAAGGTGACGAGACAAAGATCGGGATGCGTCCCCGCCTCCACCCAGCCGCAACTCCGGCATTTCCCGCACGCCTCCCCTTCCCCACCGGCGGCGCTGCACAGCAAACCTTGCGCGAAGGCGCGCGCCAGATCGACCTTGCCGCCGCCCGGCGGCCCGTGCAGCAACAGGCCATGCGGCAGTGTTCCGCCGCGCCGCCAGGCCTGGAGGCGCCGCCAGGCCTGCGCCTGCCATGGATAGGGCATCAACATGGCATCCGTTCCGCGAGCTTTCGAGCCAGCAAACTCTGCGTAGCCTCGACCGTGCCGCTGCTGTCGATGATGAGAAACCGCCGCGGCTCGGCCGCCGCCCGGCTGCGGTAGACGTCCTGCACCCGCCGGTGGAAGGCCAGCCGCTCGCTCTCGAAGCGATCCGGCTGCGCGCGCGACCGCGTGCGTTCGATCGTGAGTTCCAGCGGCGCGTCGAACAACAGGGTGAAATGCGGACGCAGATCCCCCTGCACCATCTGCTCCAGTTGCGCGATGCGTGTCGCCGGCAGCCCACGGCCGCCGCCCTGGTAGGCGTAGGTGGCGTCGGTGAAGCGGTCGCAGACCACGTCCGAGCCCTTCGCCAGCGCCGGCATGATCACCTCGTGCAGGTGTTCCGCGCGGGCGGCGAACATGAGCAGGAGTTCGGTATCGGCGGACATGTCCCGATGGCGGTTGTCGAGCAGGATGCCGCGCACCTGCTCGCCCAGCGGTGTGCCGCCCGGTTCACGCGTAATGACCACCTGGCGACCGTGCCGTCGGAGCCAGTCGGCGACAAAGGGCAGGTGCGTGCTTTTGCCCGAGCCCTCGATCCCTTCCAGGGTGATGAACAGGACGCTCACGGGGAGGCGTTCTTCTGCGAAAGTTGATAACGGGCCACGGCGCGGTTGTGCTCCTCCAGGGTGTTTGAAAACTGATGGCTGCCGTCGCCGCGGGCCACGAAATAAAGTGCGCCCGACGGCGCCGGGTGCAGCGCCGCCTCGATGGATTTCCTGCCCGGCATGGCGATGGGGCTGGGGGGCAGTCCGGCGCGGGTGTAGGTATTGTACGGCGTGTCCGTCTCCAGATCGCGTTTGTGCAGATTGCCATCATAGGCCGGCCCCAGGCCGTAGATGACGGCGGGATCGGTCTGCAACTTCATGCCGACGCGCAGCCGGTGCAGAAACACGGCGGCTATCAGCGGGCGTTCCTCGGGCACCGCGGTTTCCTTTTCGATCAGGGAGGCCATGATCAGCGCCTCGTAGGGCGCATGATAAGGGAGATCCGCCGCCCGCGCGCTCCAATATTCATTCAGCAATTTATTCATCCGATCGTACGCGCGGCTCAGCACCTCGGCGTCGGTGCCGCCCTTTTTGATGCGATATGTGTCGGGAAAGAAACGCCCCTCCGGATGCTCGCCGGGATGGCCGAGGCGTCGCATGACGGCGGCGTCATCCAGGCCCTTGAAGGTGTTGATGAGCACCGGATGCTGTTCCAGCGCCGCCCGCACCTGCGCGAACGTCCAGCCCTCGACCAGGGTGATGGAATATTCCACCGTCCGCCCGGCGGCGAAGCGCTCCAGCAACGAGAGCGGCGTCAGGCCAGGTTCGATGGCGTATTCACCGCTCTTGAGTTTCCCGGCCAGCGCGCTCCGGTATGCCAGCAGGCGGAAGTACAGCGGCTGCGACAGGTAACCGCGCGCCTGCAAATCCTCCGCCACGGCCCGCACGCTCATGCCCGGGCGGATTTCGTACAGCACCCTGTCGCCAAGCACGGCCAATGGCGTGGCCTGCCAGCGTTCGTAATCTTTCTGCAGCCAAAGGAAGGCGCCCCACCCCGCAGCGGCCAGAACCGCCAGCAGGGAAACCAGGATGCCGAGACGCCTAGCCATGTTGCGGCAGGGCCTCCAATTCCAGCATGTGCGTTCGCAAGGTGCGGGTGATGGGGCCGGGCTGCATTTCCCCGCCACTCGCGCCGGCAATCTCAATCACCGGCCAGATGCCGATGAGGCTGTTGGTGAGAAATATCTCCTCGGCGCGCTGCAGTTCCTTTACTCCAAATGCGCCGGTTTCGACGGGCAGGTTCAACCGGCGGCAGGCCTCGATGACTTGATCGCGCATGACGCCGGCAACCCCCGCCTGCGACAAGCCCGGTGTGCGCACCCGCCCTTGCGACACCAGGAACAGATTGCTCATGGTGCCGGAGACGAGATTGCCGTCAAGGCCAAGCATGAGACCCTCGGCGATGGCCGGATCATTCCATTCACTGCGGGCCATCACCTGCTCCAGGCGGTTGAGGTGCTTGATGCCGGCAAGCAGCGGATTGCTCCCCAGCCGGGTGGTGCAGAGACGCACGCGCACGCCCTGCACGGCCCGGTCATCCGGATAATCGGGCCACGGATACTGGCAGAGCAGGCGCGCGGGCTGCACGACCGGCGGTGGACGGTAGCCGCGGCCGCCGCCGCCGCGGGTGACGATGATTTTCAGCACCCAGCGCCCGGCCGGCGACGGCAGTCGGCCGAACTCGTCCTCAAGCATCGCCGCCCCTGGAAATGGAATCTTGAGCCGGACACAGCCGTCTTCCATCCGCCGCAGGTGCGCCTGCCAGTGCTGCGGCCTGCCGTCGATGACGGCCACGGTTTCGAACAGGCCGTCGCCGTAATGCAGCCCCCGATCGCCGGCCGGAAGGGAATCGCGGTGTTCGCCGTTGATCAGGAACATGAGCGCGGCCGTCAGCGGCACTTGTTCCCGGCGGGTCAGGTCCGCGAGATCAAGTCGGGCGCGAAAAGATCAGCGTGGCGTTGGTGCCGCCGAAGCCGAAGGAATTGGACAGCGCCGAATCGATCTTCATCGGCCGCGCCTGATTGGGCACGTAGTCCAGATCGCATTCCGGATCCGGCGTGTCCAGATTGATGGTCGGCGGCGCCACTTGATCGCGGATGGCCAGGATGGTGAAGATGGCCTCCACCCCGCCGGCCGCGCCCAGCATGTGGCCCACCATCGATTTGGTGGAACTCATGGCCAGTTTGTAGGCGTGTGCGCCGAACACGCTCTTGACGGCGTCGGTCTCGGCCTTGTCGCCGAACGGCGTGGAGGTGCCGTGGGCGTTGATGTACTGCACCTGATCGGCGTTCAGGCCGGCGTCCTTCAAGGCGATGCGCATGCAGCGCGCCGCCCCCTCGCCGCCCGGCGACGGCGCAGTCATGTGATGGGCGTCGCTGTTGGCGGCGTAGCCGGTGAGTTCGGCGTAGATGCGCGCGCCGCGGCGGCGCGCGTGTTCATATTCCTCCAGCACCATGACGCCGGCGCCGTCGGCCAGCACGAAGCCGTCGCGGTCCCGGTCCCACGGCCGGCTGGCGCGCTCCGGCTCGTCGTTGCGGGTGGACAGCGCCTTGGCCGAGGCGAATCCGCCGATGCCGGTGGGCGTGGTCGCCATTTCGGCGCCGCCGGCGACCATGACGTCGGCATCGCCGCGCTCGATCAACCGGGCGGCGTCGCCGATGCTGTGCGCCCCGGTGGCGCAGGCCGAGACGATGGCGTAACTGGGCCCCTTGATGCCGTATTTGATGGACAGGTTCCCGGAAATCATGTTGATGATGTTTTTGGGCACGAAGAAGGGCGAAATTTTGCGCGGACCGCCGCGCAGATATTCGCTGTGGCTCTCCTCGATGCCCGGCAGCCCGCCGATGCCGGAGCCGATGATGACGCCGATCCGCTCCGCGTTTTCCTCGGTGATTTGCAGGCCGGAGTCCGTAATGGCCTGGATGCCGGCGGCCATGCCGTAATGGATGAACGTGTCCATCTTGCGCACGTCCTTGGGGCTGATGTACTGCGTCGGGTCGAAATTCTTGACGGCGCCGCTGATGCGGACGGAGAACGCGGCGGCGTCAAAAGCGGTGATGGGCCCGATGCCGCTCCGACCCGCCAGTATGGCGGCCCACGATTCGGCAACCGTGTTGCCGACCGGGCTGACCATCCCCAGTCCCGTGACCACGATGCGTCTTCTCGTCACGTCTGACACTCCTCCTGTGACACCGGCATTATCGATCCACGCCGTCCATGAATGCGAAAGGCCGCGATCATCGCCTCATGATCGGCGGCCTTTGCGTCTATCGAGAAGGCATTAACCCTGATGAGCCTTGATGTAATCGATGGCCTGCTGAACGGTGGTGATCTTCTCGGCCTCCTCATCCGGAATTTCCGTTTTGAATTCCTCCTCCAATGCCATCACCAGTTCCACCGTGTCCAGGGAATCCGCGCCCAGATCGTCCACGAAAGAGGACTCATTGCTCACTTCTTCTTCCTTCACCCCCAGTTGTTCAATCACGATCTTTTTGACCCGTTCTTCGATGCTGCTCATAGCGGATGACTCCTCTTGCGTTTTGGCCGCCATCTCTGCGGCGGCGTTAGTTTAGTGGAACCCTTTCAACTTGCAAGCAATATTTTTATTTTATTAAATCATTAATAATCAAATAGATATTGCATTTTAATGATGTCATATATCAACTTTATGGCATGTACATCCCGCCATTGACATTGAGTGTTTCACCGGTGATGTAGGCCGCCGCCCGCGATGCCAGAAAGACCACGGCCCCGGCGACATCGCCGGGGCTGCCGAGCCGGTTGACGGGGATCTGCGACAGCAGCGATTCGCGCTGGGCGTCGCTGAGCGCGCGGGTCATGTCCGTGTCGATGAAACCCGGCGCCACCGCGTTGACGGTGACGCCGCGGCTGGCCACTTCGCGGGCCAGCGATTTGGTGAACCCTGTCAGGCCGGCCTTGGCGGCGGCGTAATTGCACTGCCCGGGATTGCCCGTCAGCCCCACCACGGAGGTGATGTTGATGATGCGTCCATGACGCGCCTTGATCATGCCGCGCAACGCCGCCTTGCACAGGCGGTAGACGGCGGTGAGGTTCGCATTCACGACGGCCTCCCACTCCTCGTCCTTCATGCGCATCAGCAGATTGTCGCGGGTGATGGCGGCGTTGTTGACCAGGATGGAGGGCATGAGCTTCTGTTCCTCCAGCGTCCTCATGAGCGTCTCGATGGAAACCGGCTGGGTCACATCCAGCACCATGCCTCGTCCCGGTGGCTCGTTTCCGGCCAGCGCCTCGCCGATTGCCGCCGCGCCGTCGGGGGAGGTCGACGTGCCGACCACCGTGGCGCCTTCCTGCGCCAGGGCCCTGGCAATCGCGGCGCCAATGCCACGGCTGGCGCCGGTCACAAGCGCGATTTCCCCTGCGAATTCCATTCACCGTCCTCCCGCGGTTGCGGCCAGCGCCGACTCCAGCGTTTCCGGATCGAAAACCGGCAGGCATTGCAATGTCCTGTCGATGCGCCTGCCCAGCCCGCTCAACACCCGTCCCGGCCCCGCCTCGATCAGAATGCGAATTCCGCCGGCGGCGATTTTCTGCGTAGTCTCCACCCAGCGCACGGGACTGTAAAGCTGCCGGCGCAGGACTTCCATGATGTCCGCGGGTGAGTCATGCGATTCCACGTCGCTGTTGTGCAGGATGCCAATGCGCGGCGGCCGCATATTCAGCCTGTTCAAGGCGGTGGAAAAGCGCTCCGCGGCTGATCGCATCAATTCGCAATGCGACGGCACGCTGACCGGCAGCAACACCGCGCGCTTCGCGCCCGCCTCCGCGGCGGCCTTCATCGCCCGCTCCACCGCCGCGCGGTGGCCGGCAATGACTATCTGTCCGGGGGCGTTCAGATTGGCGCAGGCAACCACCTGTCCCTGCGCGGCGCGATCGCAGATCTGCCGCAGTGGTTCCGGCTCGAGGCCCAGGATCGCGGCCATCGCGCCGCCGCCCTCCGGCACCGCGTCCTGCATGCAACGCCCGCGCTCGGCGACCAGGGCGACGGCGGCGCCGAAATCCAGCGCGCCGGCGCACACCAGGGCGGTGTATTCTCCAAGGCTGTGTCCGGCCATGATCCCAGGCGCGCCGCCGCCGCGCTCCAGCCACAGCCGCCAGATGGCGACGCCGGCGGCCAGCATCGCCGGCTGCGTGATCACCGTGCCGTTCAATTTTTCCTCCGGTCCATCACGCACCACCCGCCACAGGTCGTAATCCAGCACCCCGGAAGCCTCCGCATAAGTGGCCTCGACGATCGGATAGCGCCTGGCGAGCGCATCCAGCATGCCGACGGACTGCGATCCCTGGCCGGGAAAGACAAAGGCGAATGACATGCGGGGGTGTATCAGTAGCGGAGCAGCGCGGAGCCCCAGGTGAAGCCGCCGCCGAAGGCCTCCAGTAACAGGGTTTCACCGCGCTTGATGCGGCCGTCGCGCACCGCGACATCCAGCGCCAGCGGCACCGAGGCCGCGGAAGTGTTGCCGTGCTCGGCCACCGTCACCACCACCTGCGACATGGGTAGTTTCAGCCTGTCCGCCGTGGCGGCGATGATTCGATGATTGGCCTGATGCGGCACCAGCCAGTCGATCTGGGATCGATCCATGTGGTTGTACGCCAGGGTCTCATCCACGATGCGGCCGAGTGTGTTCACGGCGACCTTGAAGACCTCCTTGCCCTCCATCTGCATGTAGGCCTCGCCGTTGCGCAGCCGGTCGTAGCCCTTCGATACGCCGGCGGGCACATGCAGCAGGGATTGATACTGACCGTCGGCATGCAGATGGGTGCTGTAGATGCCGGGCTGATCGGCGGCCTCCAGCACCACCGCGCCGGCGCCGTCGCCGAACAGCACGCAGGTGCCGCGATCGGTCCAGTCGATGATGCGCGACAGCGTTTCGGCCCCCACCACCAGCACCCGTCGCGACGTGCCGCTGCGGATGAATTGATCGGCGATGGCCAGCGCGTAGATGAATCCGGTGCAGACCGCCTGGACGTCGAACGCCGGACAGCCGCCGATGCCCAGCCGCGCCTGCAACAAGCAGGCCGTGCTGGGGAAAATCACGTCCGGGGTGGTGGTGGCGACGATGATCAAATCGAGCATGCCGGCGGTGATCTGCGCCGCCGCCAGCGCCCGGCGGGCGGCATGCTCGGCTAGATCGCAGGTGGTCTCCCCGGCGGCGGCGATATGGCGTTTCTTGATGCCCGTGCGCTCGCTGATCCATGCGTCCGTCGTGTCGATCCGCTTCTCCAGATCGGCGTTGGTCAACACCTGCTCGGGCAGATAACCACCGGTGCCCGCAATCCTCGAATAAACGGCGCTCACTGGGGTGTTCCCAAATAGGCACTGAGCTGGCGGGAGATCAGCTCCGGCACGTTTTTCTCAACCTCGAGCCGCGCCTCCTCGATGGCGCGCAGAAAGGACAGGACATCCGCGCTGCCGTGGCTCTTGATGACGATGCCGCGCAGGCCGAGGAGGCTGGCGCCGTTGTATTCGCGCGGATCCAGCCGTTTCTTGATCGCGCGCAGCACCGGCCGGCTGAACAGCGCGGCCATTCTGGTGAACGGGGAGCGCGTGAACTCCTCGCGCGCGAACTGCATGAGGGCGCGGGCCACGCCCTCGGCGGTTTTCAGGGCGACATTGCCGAGGAAGCCGTCGCAGACGATGACGTCCACCTTGCCTTCGAAGATATCATCGCCCTCGACGTAGCCGACATAGTTCAGCGGGCTGGCGTCCAGGAGGGCCGCCGTCTGTTTGACACGGTCATTGCCCTTGGTTTCCTCCTCGCCGATGTTGAGCAGCGCAATCGAGGGCCGCTCCTTGTTCTCGACGGCGCTGGTGAGCACGCTGCCCATGACGGCGAATTGAAAGAGCTCCTCCGAACTGGAATCCACGTTGGCGCCCAAATCCAGCACATGAGTGTGGCCGTGCACGCCGGGAAGGGCGGTGCATATCGCGGGGCGATCGATGCCGGGCAGGGTTTTCAAAACAAAGCTGGCGATGGCCATGAGCGCCCCCGTGTTGCCGGCGGAAACGGCGGCCTGCACCAGTCCCTCCTTGATGAGATCGATGGCCACGCGCATCGAGGAATCCTTCTTCTTGCGCAGCACCTGCGACGGCAAATCATGCATCTCCACCTGCTGGGAGGCGTGCCGCACGATCAGCCGCCCGCCCTCCGCGGCGCCCTGCGTCGCCAGCGTCCGGCGCAGCAGGTCGCCGTCGCCGACGAGGATCAGGGCCAGATCGGGGTGTTTGCGAATGGCGGCGAGCGCCGCGGGCACCGTGACGCGCGGGCCGAAGTCCCCGCCCATCGCGTCCACCGCGATTCGAGTATGCACGAGGCAGGTCTGACTGCGTGTATGGGCGGGCGGACTACTCGCCCGCGTTGTGAATGACCTTTTTACCCTTGTAAAACCCGTCCGGGCTCACGTGATGCCGGCGATGGACTTCGCCGCTGGTGGGTTCAATGGACAGCGTGGCCGCCTTCAGCGCATCGTGCGAGCGATGCATGCCGCGCCGTGAGGATGTTTTGCGATTTTGTTGTACTGCCATGATGGATCTCCTTACCAAAAACAAATGGTGGTGTCACTTGACCTATGAATGTTTTGCCTGACCGCCGTCCTGGAGCGACGCCAGGGCGGCAAAAGGATGCTCCTTCGCGACATTGGCCCCCCGGGGCAGTTTCACCGGACAGTCAGCCTCCGGATGCATGGCCGCCATCGGCATGCCCAGCAACAGCTCTTCCTCCACAATATGAGCCAGCGACATGGGCTCTGCCGTGACCAACAGTACATCCGCCTCGGCCGGCGCCTCGTCTTCACGCCGGATCAGCCGCAATCGCACCGGCGCATCGATCGGTATGGTCATGGCCTGCAGGCAGCGCTGGCAGGCGACCGGCAGGGCGGCGCTCACCCGGCCCGTCAGCGCCGGATGGCCCTTGCCATCCTCACCAAAACGAAAATCGATGCAAACGGCATCCACCGCCGCGCCCTTGATCAACATGGACGCCAGTCTGGGCATGCATCCCACGGCCAGCGTCCCGCCGAGGCGCGCCCCGGCTTCGGCGAGGCGCAGGGGCTCAATATAATCGGGCAATACCCCACCCATAAGGGCGGTTATTATATATGGCGGACAAACTTAAAAGCTAATCTAATCGGGCACATGTCCTTACCACCGCCTCGGCTGGTGCTGGCCTCCTCCTCCCCCTATCGCAAGGCACTTTTGCAGCGCCTGGGGTTGCCGTTCACCACGTTCGCGCCGGTGGTGGACGAATCGCGACGCGCCGGGGAGGCGGCGGCCGACATGGTCATGCGCCTGGCACGGGAGAAGGCGCGGGCCGTGGCGGCGCGCTTCCCGGCGGCCGTGATCATCGGGTCGGATCAAGCGGCCACGCTGGGATCGCAGACACTCGGCAAGCCGGGCGATTTCCTGCGCGCGGCGGAGCAACTGACATTGATGCGGGGCCGGCCGGTGACGTTTCTCACCGGGATCTGCGTGCTGGATGCGACGCAAGGCGGCGAGCAGACGGAGTGCGTGCCCTATACCGTGCATATGCGTAATTACACGGACGAGGAACTGCAATCCTATTTGCTGCGCGAGCAGCCTTACGACTGCGCCGGCAGTTTCAAATCCGAAGGACTCGGCATCGCGTTGATTGAGAAGATGTCGGGGGATGATCCCACGGCGCTCATCGGGCTGCCGCTCATTGCCGTGACACGCATGCTGGCCCGCGCGGGGATCAACGTTTTTGCCCCCGTCTCCCATTCCTCAGCGCAGTAAAGTGGACTCCCCGAGGCGGTTGAAGGCGTTTAGCAGTGTCGCACCCATGCGGTTGGTGAAGCGTTCGAAATAATCCTGTTTGTGGGTGTAATCGACGATTTTCTCCTCCTTGATCACCTCGCGGGCGACGTAGCTGCTGCTGCCCAGCCCGTCCACGAGACCCAGCTCCAAAGCCTCCACGCCGGTCCACACCAGCCCGGAAAACAACTGCGGGTCGTCAAGCTTGAGCCTGTCGCGGCGGCCTTTCTTGACGGTGTTGATGAATTGTTCGTGGATTTCGTTGAGCAGCTTCTGAATGTGCGCCACTTCGTCGGGCTTCTCCGGCGAGAAGGGATCGAGAAATCCCTTGTGCTCCCCGGCGGTCAGCAGGCGCCGCTCGATGCCCAGCTTTTGCAGCGTGCCGACAAAGCCGAAGCCGTCCATGAGCACGCCTATGGAGCCCACGATGCTGGCCTTGTCGGCGTAAATTTCATCCGCCGCCGAGGCGATGTAATAGCCGCCCGAGGCGCAGATGTCGGTGATCACCGCATAGACCTTGATGTCCGGATGTTTCTGGCGCAGGCGGTAGATTTCATCATTGATGTAGCCCGCCTGCACCGGGCTGCCGCCGGGGCTGTTGATGCGCAGAATGACGGCGGCCGTGTTTTTGTCTTCAAAGGCTTCGCGCAGGCTGCCGATGATGTTGTCCGCGCTGGCGTCGGCGTCATCGCTGATGATGCCTTGAATGTTGATGAGCGAAGTGTGGCGCCCGGCGGTGATGACACCGGTCCTCCAACTGGAACCGCTGTAGGCCGCCAGCAGCAGGAATAGATAGACGAACCCGAGCAGTTTGAAAAAAATCCCCCAACGCCGGCTGCGCCGTTGCTCGGCCAGCACCTCGAAGGCGAAGCGATCAATCAGGCGGCGTTGCCAGTCATTGCCGCCTGCGGGGGGTGGTGGAACGGATTCAGACATGCATGGCTTCCTTCGCGTGGCGGGCGAGTGCCCGGATATTAGAATTGTACCCCGGTTTTAAGTTCATCGAGCACGGAGTTCAATGCCGCCGGCAACGGGGCTTGAAACACCCATGGCGCTGCTTCCGGCTCCGGTGACGGCAGATGCAACTGCTCGGCGTGCAGGAACAGGCGCCGCAAGCCATGTTTTTTCATGGCGCGATTGAATCCGGCATCGCCGTACTTCTCATCGCCCGCGATGGGATGGCCGACATGCGCGGCATGGACGCGAATTTGGTGGGTGCGTCCCGTCTCCAGCCACACCTCCATCAGGCTGGCCTGCGGATAGACCTCCAGCGGCGCGAAATGCGATACCGATTCCTTGCCGGAACGGCTGACGCTCACGCGCCGCTCGCCGCCGGCGAGGATATTCTTGAGCAGCGGCGCACGCACGGTCCGCGCGCCGCCGCGCCAGGCGCCGCGCACCAGCGCCACATAGCGTTTTTTGATCTGCCCGGTGCGCAATTGTTGATGCAATCGCCGCAGGATTGACGGCTTCTTGGCGATCATCAAACACCCCGAGGTATCGCGATCCAGCCGGTGCACGAGTTCAAGATACACACACTCCGGGCGCTGGCGCCGCAGCAACTCGATGACGCCCAGCCGGATGCCGGAGCCGCCATGCACCGCCATGCCGCCGGGTTTGTCGATCACCAGCAGCCCCTCATCCTCATGCAGCACGGCAACCGGCATCGAGGCCCCGTCGGGGGACTGAGCCGCCCTGCCTGCCACGTGAACGGGCGGAATGCGTACCAGGTCAGCCGCCGCCAGGCGCGTCTCCGGCCTGGCCCGCCGTCCATTGATTCGCACCTCGCCGGTCCGCAGCATGCGGTATACGCGGCTTTTGGGCACATCTTTGAGCAGGCCGAAAAGGAAATTATCCACGCGCCTTCCGGCTTGTTCGTCGTCCACGCGGACATGCCGGACCGCCGGCAAACCTGGTTCCAAAGCCGGTCTTCCGCTCCCGGATCCCTTTTTATTGCCGTAATTATTCATCGCTGATATATTAGACGACCGCCGGTTAGCGGGATTTTTGCGCTAAGTTGCAGATTTTAAAAACATTCTCGCGTGTGCGGGCCTGGGGCCTGGCACCCGCCGGCGGCCGTTTGAGCGGTGGACACCACTCACATGATAGTGGGCCACGGGCGCCTGCACCATGGACGCAGGGCACCGGATACCGCTCTTAAACTACTTTACTCCACACCCCCGGGGTGGTGGGATTTGATGAGCGTGCGCGATGGCCGCGGCGCTGTCGCACAGCGGCGACGGCGGCGGCCATCCGAATTCCAATGCGCGGCAGTCCAGAGTGACGCCCGCCGGATGCCGGACGCAGACGCGACAGGATTGCGATAATGAAAAGAATGTTGATTAACGCGACTCAACGGGAAGAGTTGCGGGTGGCATTGGTGGACGGACAGAAGCTCTACGACCTGGATATCGAATCGACCGGCCGGGAGCAGAGAAAGTCCAATGTCTATAAAGGCCGCATTGTCCACATCGAGCCCAGCCTTGAGGCCGCGTTCGTCGATTATGGCGCCGAACGTCACGGCTTTCTGCCGCTCAAGGAGGTTTCCCGCGCCTATTTCTCCGAGTCCGCCGGCGGCCGCCAGAACATCCGCGATCTGCTGCGCGAAGGCCAGGAGCTGATCGTCCAGGTCGAAAAGGACGAACGCGGCAGCAAGGGCGCCGCGCTCACCACCTTCATCAGCCTGCCGGGGCGATACCTGGTGCTGATGCCCAACAACCCCCGCGGCGGCGGCGTCTCCCGCCAGATCGAGGGCGCTGATCGCGACGAGGCGCGCGACAGCCTGAATGCCCTCAACGTCCCCGAGGGCATGAGTCTCATCCTGCGCACGGCCGGCGTCGGCAAGGGGCCGGAGGATTTGCAGTGGGACTTCGATTACCTGCTCAAGCTGTGGCAGGCCATCGAGGAGGCGGCGCGCGAGCGTCCCGCCCCGTTCCTGATCTACCAGGATCGCGACGTCATCATCCGCGCCATCCGGGATTACCTGCGCAGCGACATCGGCGAGATCCTCATCGACGACCAGTCGCTGTATGAGAAGGCGGCGGACTTCATGCAGCACGTCATGCCGCACAACCTGAAAAAGCTCAAGCTCTACAGCGACAGTGTTCCGCTGTTCACGCGCTATCAGATCGAAAGCCAGATCGAATCGGCGTTTGACCGCGAGGTCACCCTGCCCTCCGGCGGCTCCATCGTCATCGAGCCGACCGAGGCGCTGATCACCATCGACATCAATTCGGCGCGCGCCACCCGCGGCGGCGACATCGAGGAGACCGCCACCAACACCAATCTCGAGGCCGCCGAGGAGATTGCCCTGCAGTTGCGCCTGCGCGACCTCGGCGGGCTGATCGTGATCGATTTCATCGACATGATGAACCCGCGCAACCAGCGCAACGTGGAAAACCGGCTGCGCGAATGCCTGAAGGTCGATCGGGCGCGGGTGCAGATCGGCAAGATTTCGCGCTTTGGCCTGCTCGAGATGTCGCGACAGCGGCTGCGTCCCTCGCTCGCGGAATTCAGCCACATCGTCTGCCCACGCTGCAGCGGCAACGGCGCCATCCGCAGCGTGGAATCCCTGTCGCTGTCCATCCTCCGCCTCATCGAGGAGGAGGCCATGAAGGAGTCCACTGTCAAGGTGGTGGCGCAGGTGCCGGTGGACGCCGCCACGTTTCTGCTCAACGAAAAGCGCCGCGAGATCCACCGCATCGAGGAGCGGCACAAGATTGGCGTGGTGCTGGTGCCCAACATCAACCTGGAGACGCCGCACTTCAAGCTGGAACGCCTGCGGGAACAGGATACCGGCCATTCGGCGCACAGCGAAAGCAGCTACAAGCTGGTGGCCGCGCCCGCGCTTGAGCAGCCGGAGTTGCCGCAACCCTTGAAGCCGCTCCACGAGGAGCCGGCGGTCAAGGATGTGCACAAACGGCTGCCGCCGCGAACCCTGCCGACGGCCGCCGTCGATGCAGGGCTCTGGGGAACGACCAAGCGCTTCTTCTCGCGGCTGTTCGGCCTGGCGCCCGCCAATGACGCGGGTTACCACGAGACTGCACCGGCCGAGGGCCGCCCCCGCCCCTCCCGGCCGCCTCGCGCGGCCGCGTCGAAGGCGGGCCGCGACGGCAGGCATCGTGGCGGAGGCCACCGCCCCGAAACCGCCAAGGCGGCGGAACAAGCCGCCGCACCCGCCCCCTCTTCCGAGGTCCGGGCGGAACGGGCGGCGGAAGAAGAGGAGGTTTCGGAACATCGACGCGGCGGCCGCCGCCGGCGTGGCGGCCGCGGGGGGCGTCGGCGCCGTCGCGAGGCGGACCGGGGGCCGCAGATGCACACGGAACGTCAGGGCGGGGATCGCGCCATCCCCCTGCATGAATCAGAATCCGCCACAGCCGGCGAAGGACCGGCTCAAGCCGGAATGGATGCGGAACATGACGCCGAGGCGATCACGGAGGTGCATCCGCGTTTCCGGACGGAGTCGGCGGAACCTCAGGCCGCGCGGGAAGACGAATCCCCATCCCTTGCGGATGATTCCTACCAGGAGCGCTCCGTGCCCGCCGATGATCGCGGTCCGGAGGAGGAAATCACGGAAATCAATCCCAACCGCCCCCGGGATCCCTCCGCGGGGGCGTAGCGCGCCGGCTTCAGTGTTCGCGGGAGGTGTGGAACCGTACCTCCGGCCAGCGTTCCAGGGTCAATTCCAGATGCACGCGGCTGGGCGCGAGATAGGCCAGACTGCCGGTGGCGTCTCGCGCCAGATGCGCGTACAGTTTTTCCTCAAACTGTTTCAAGCGGCCGCTGTCGACGCATCCCACCCATCGTGCCGCGGCGATGGGGACCTGCTCGAAGCCGCACTGCACGCCGTATTCATGTTGCAACCGCCAGGCGACGACTTCAAATTGCAACATCCCCACCGCGCCTAGAATCAACTCGTTGCCCGCCAGCGGGCGGAACATCTGGGTGGTGCCCTCCTCGCTCAGCTGCGTGAGGCCTTTTTGCAGCGCCTTCATGCGCAGGGGGTCCCGCAGCACGACGCGTCGGAACAATTCCGGCGCAAAATGGGGAATGCCGGTGAATTTCAGATTTTCGCCCTGGGTGAAGGTGTCGCCGATCTGAATCGTGCCGTGATTGTGCAGGCCGATGATGTCGCCGGCCCAGGCGGTCTCCGTCGCGTCGCGATCCCGGGCCATGAAGCGCAGCGCCCCCTGCAACGCCATGTCCCTGCCGGTGCGCACCTGACGCACGCGCATCCCGTCGTGATAGCGGCCGGAGCAGATGCGAACGAAGGCGATGCGATCGTGGTGCGCCGGATCCATGTTGGCCTGGATTTTGAACACGAAGCCGCTGAATTTCTCCTCCATGGGATCCACGACGCGAGTCAGGGTGCCGCGGTGGCGCGGCGGCGGCGCGTGGGCCACGAAATAATCCAGCAACTCCCGCACGCCGAAGCTGTTCAGGGCCGAGCCGAACAGCACCGGCGTCTGTTTGCCGGCGAGGAAGGCGGCCTCGTCCGGCGCGGTGGCGGCCGCGCGGGCCAGTTCCAGCGCCTCCTTCACGCCGTCACCCTGCCAGGCGAGGGCGGCCTGTACTTCGGGATGCTCCAGGCCGTCCACCAGACAGCCCTCGCCCGCCTCGCCGCCCCCGCGCGAGCGGATGAGCCGCACGCGATGATCCTGGAGATGAACGACGCCGCGGAAGTCCCTGCCCGAGCCCAGCGGCCAGGTCACCGGCGCGCACTGGATGCGCAGAATACGTTCGATCTCGTCCAGCAATTCCAGCGGGTCGCGGCTCTCGCGATCCAGCTTGTTGATGAAGGTGATGATGGGGGTGTCGCGCAGCCGGCACACCTCCAGCAGCTTGATGGTCCGCTCCTCCACGCCCTTGGCGGCGTCGATGACCATCAGCGCCGAGTCCACCGCCGTCAGCGTGCGATAGGTGTCCTCGGAAAAATCCCCGTGGCCCGGCGTGTCCAGCAGATTGATGACGCAATCGCGATAGTGGAACTGCATCACCGAGGAAGTCACGGAGATGCCGCGTTGTTTTTCGATCTCCATCCAGTCCGAGGTGGCGTGGCGCGAGCTCTTGCGGCCCTTGACGGTGCCGGCGATCTGGATGGCGCCGCCGAGCAGCAGCAGCTTCTCCGTCAGCGTGGTCTTGCCGGCGTCCGGATGCGAGATGATGGCGAACGTGCGCCGCCGGCTGATCTCG
This sequence comes from Gammaproteobacteria bacterium, assembly GCA_021324815.1. Taxonomy (GTDB): domain Bacteria; phylum Pseudomonadota; class Gammaproteobacteria; order JAJPIJ01; family JAJPIJ01; genus JAJPIJ01. The sequence goes on along the minus strand of JAJPIJ010000044.1, from coordinate 26,004 downwards.
GCGCGGATGGCCTCCGCCGGCGTCGCCGGCGCGGGCCGGCGGATGGGGGATGCGCGGATGCTCAACTAGGCGCGCTCCAGAATGACGAAGGCCAGCGCGTAGCCGCGCTCGTCGGCAATGCTCAAATGGCTCGCCGCGATCCGATGACGATCCAGCACGCGGCCCAAATGGGCGCCGGGGTCGAAATACGGCCGTCCCCGCCGGTCGTGCGCGATGCGGATGGACCGCCAGGAAAGCACGCGTCCGATGCCGCTGCCCAGCGCCTTGACCAGCGCCTCCTTGGCGGCAAACCGCTTGGCGAGAAACCGCGATGGCCGGTTGGAACGCATGTATTCACGCATTTCCTCGGGCGCGAGCAGGCGCCGCGCCAGGCGCCGTCCAAAGCGCCTCCGCGCCGACTCGATGCGCGCCACCTCCACCATATCCACGCCGACGCCGAAGATCATGCGCGCGCCCGCCGCAAGCACAGTTTCATCTCGCGCACCGCCGCGGGCAGCCCGCTCATCACGGCGCGGGAAATGATCGAGTGGCCGATGTTCAATTCGCGGATCTCCGGCAGGGCGGCGATGGGCGAGACGTTTTCATAATGCAGGCCGTGGCCGGCATTGACCTGCAGGCCGATGGCCCGCGCCCGGCGCGCGGCCTCACGAATGCGATTCAATTCCCGCTCCCGCTCCCCCGGCGTGGCGGCATTGGCATAATGTCCGGTGTGCAGCTCGACCACCGGCGCGCCGGTCTCGCGGGCCGCCTCCACCTGCGCTGGATCGGGATCGATGAACAGCGACAGCCGCACGCCGGCCGCGGTGATCCGATCACAGGCCGGCCGCACTTGATCGACCCGGCCGGCCACGTCCAGGCCGCCCTCGGTGGTCAGCTCCTCGCGGCGCTCCGGCACCAGGCAGCAATCCGCGGGCTTCAGCCGCGTGACGAATACGATCATGTCCTCGGTCATCGCCATTTCCAGGTTCAATCGAATCCTCAGCGCCGCCATCAATCGATGCACGTCATCCTCCTGAATGTGGCGTCGATCCTCGCGCAAATGCACCGTGATGAGATCCGCGCCGGCCTCCTCGGCCAGCAACGCGGCGTCCAGCGGCGAGGGATAGGACGTGCGCCGCGCCTGCCGCAGCGTGGCGACGTGATCAATGTTTACACCCAGCAATGGCGCCGTTGAGGGCATGCGTATTGAATTGGGGTTGGTTCAAAAAGGCGTGCATTCTACAGTGAGTCTTTACACGTGAACAGCAACGACACGGGCGGCTTTCGCAACAGCTTGCCAGCCGGTGGTCAGCGCACCCAGGCGCGGGTGGTCAGCGGCCTGTCACCCAGATGCACGGCGAGCAGGCCGCGCAAAAGCCGCTTGAGTTCGGGCCACAGCTCGCGCGCCGGCGGCTCGCCGCCCGCCAGGGCCCGCAAGCCCGCACCGCTGACGGCAATGGCATCGTCGTCATGCTCCCACGCGGTGCTCGGCCCCTGGCTTACGCGGTAACCGTAACGCCTGTCGTTTTGCACGGGGAGACCCGTCACCGCGTCGCGATCCAGGATCGGCGCATAGCCGATGGCGCGCAGCAGCCGGACTTCAAACCGCCGCAGCGGCCATTCCGGCCGCTCCTCGACGCCGAGTTCGCGCAGCGCCTGGTGGTAGATCTCGAACAACTCCGGCTGCGGATCGGAACGATGCAGCAGCCGCAGCAGCAGTTCATTCATGTAAAACCCGTTCAGCAGTCTGGACGCGCCCAGATGCACGGGCCCCACGGACTCCACCCCCGTCAGCACCGGCAGTTCGCCCCTGCCAGCCCAGGCCACGTTGAGCATTTGAAAAGGTTGCAGGGCGGCAGCCCTGCCTCCGCCCCCCTTGGTCGGCGGACGGGCCGCTCCCTTGGCGATCAGCGCCACGCGTCCATGCCTGGAGGACAGCATCTCCACGATATAGCTGCTTTCCTGGTAGTTCCGCCGGTGCAGCAGGAAGGCCGGATGCCAGTCTGTCCGCATTATGAGACACCCCTCATGGCCGGCGCTTCATCGGGACAATCCAAGTTCGCGCAGCCTGCGGGCGTCATCGGTCCAGCCGCTGCGCACCTTGACCCACGTCTTGAGGTGAACGCGCCTGCCGACCAGGGCTTCAATGTCGCGCCGGGCGCGCTCGCCGATGAGCTTGAGCATGGCGCCCCGCCTGCCGATCACGATCGCCTTCTGCCCCGGCCGCTCCACCCAGATGGTGGCGTCCACGCGCACGCCGCGGGCGGACTCCTCGTATTTGTCCACGACGACGGCGGTGTGGTATGGCAGTTCCTGCTCCAGGTTGCGCACCAGCTTCTCGCGGACGATTTCCGCGGCGAAAAACCGCTCCGGACGATCGCTGAGCTGATCCGGGGGATACAGCCATGTCTGCCGCGGCAGGTGGCGGCAGATCGCCTCCTCCAGGCGATCCAGATTGTCCCCCCGGCGGGCGGAGACGGGGATGATTTCCGCCCACGCGCCGCGCGTCTCCACCTGCTTCAGCAGCGGCAGCAACTCGCCCTTCCGCTTCAGTTTATCCACCTTGTTCGGCAACAGCAGCACCGGCGCATGAACGTCCCGCAGTTGCTCCTGCACATGGTCATCCCCCTTGTGCCAGCCCGCCGCCTCGATGAGAAACAGGACCACGTCGACATCGCGCAGCACCCGCAGGGCTTCGCGGTTGAGGCAGTGGCCCAGCTGCCTTTCGGGACCGCGATGCAGTCCCGGCGTATCCACGTAGAGAATCTGGTTTTCCGCGCGGGTCTTGATCCCGAGCAGGGCGTGGCGGGTGGTCTGCGGCTTGCGCGAGGTGATGCTGAGCTTGTGCCCGACGAGTCTGTTCAACAGGGTGGATTTGCCGACGTTCGGACGCCCGACGATGACGACGTAGCCGCAGCGCTGCGCCGCCGCCGCGTCCTCCCGGGGGGAAGCCGCCAACGTCCGCTCAGGCTCCAAGCCGCGTCAACACCAGTTCCGCCGCCGCCTGCTCCGCCGCGCGACGGCTGCCGCCGCGACCCTGCCACGTCCCCGGGAGCGCCGAGGTTTCGCATTCCACAATGAACCACTGCTGGTGCGCCCCGCCCTCCGTGGCCTTCAGATGATACACGGGCAGCGGCAGACGTCTGGCCTGCAGGTATTCCTGCAGCCGGGTCTTGGGATCCTTGGCGGCGGCCTCGAGGGTCGCGTCGGCGATCATGGCGCCATACAGCCGCCGCAGGGTCCGGGCGCAGGAATCAAAACCGGCGTCGAGATAAACGGCGCCGATGACGGCCTCCAGCGCATCGGCGAGAATGGATGCGCGACGGCCGCCGCCGCTCTTCAGCTCACCCCCGCCCAGCCTGAGGAATTCACCCAGGTCGAGTCGCCGGGCGATCTGCGCCAGGGTTTCGCGCCTCACCAGCGCGGCCCGGCGGCGGGTCAGACGGCCCTCGTCGGTCCGGGAAGCGATCGTAAAGCTCCTGGGTGATGAAAAGATTCAAAACGGCGTCACCCAGGAATTCCAGGCGTTCATTGTGGCCGGCGCCGGCGCTGCGGTGAGTCAGCGCCGAGCGCAGCAATTCGACATTTCCAAATCGATGGCCGATTCTGTCGGCGCACTGCTGCAGTCGTTGCGGATCCGTCAGCATCAAGGGCGGTTATTGATCCTTCACCGGCAGGATGACGGTGTAGCTGAAATTCAGCGCCAGATCCAAATCGCCGTAGAAGTTGTTTCGTATCTCGTATTCCAGCGTCATGGTGCGATTGCCGTCCTCGTCCTTGTCTATGGTCAGTTCATCCTTGAGGGTCTTGATGAATTTTTCATCGATGCCCTGGATGACAAAATTATTCATCAGGTCCTTCTGGATTTCCGAAGGCGAGGCCGCGCCGATGTTGGGCATGTTGGCCACGGACTTCATGGACTGTATCACCGCGAATTTTTCCGAGTAAATGGGGAAAAGCCGCAGCGCCACAAAGGCGAAAAAGGCAACCAGGATTGCCACCATGAGGAAGCCGATGAAGGTGAAACCTTGCTGATGACGATGTGCTGACATAAACCCTCCTCTGAGTCCGGTCGTGGTTTTACTTGATGCGACTGCCAAGGCGGCTCCATTCCCAGTCCAGGTTCATCCAGATCAGGATGGCCTTGCCGACAATGTTGGCGTCGGGAACCTCGCCCCAAAAACGGCTGTCCATGCTGTTGTCGCGATTGTCGCCCATGACGAAGTAACTGTCCGGCGGAACGATTATATCCGCGTTCCGCGGCGGCCGCTCGGGGAACAGCAGAATGCTGTGATCGACGCCGTCCAAGTGCTCAAGACATACCGAGGCGCCGGTGTGGCTGACATAGCGCCCCCTGCCTTCGTATATTCCGGTTTCCTCGACCGCGATTTTTTCATTGTTGATATACAGCGTCCTGTCCTGGTAGACCACGTGATCACCGGGCAGGCCGATGACCCGCTTGATGAAGGGTGTTTTGCCGTCCACGGGATACCTGAACACAATCACGTCGCCGCGATGCGGCCTGCCCAAATCGAGCACCTTCCAGTTCACGACCGGCAGGCGCAGGCCGTAGACATATTTATTCACCAGGATGAAATCGCCGTCCAGCAGCGTGGGCATCATCGAGCCGGAGGGGATGCGGAAGGGTTCCACCAGGAACGACCGCAGCAGCAACACCACCAGAAACACGGGGAAGAAGGATTGCGCGTAGTCCGCCCACCACGGTCGCGCGGGCGTCGCGCCATCCGGCCGGCGCAGCCTGCCGCGACGGGGGGCGAACACCCACGCATCCACCGCCCACAGGCCGCCGCTGACCAGGGTCAATACCGTCAGCACCAGTCCAAAATCCATGCTTGAGTGCATTGTCATCCGTCCTTTCCAATATCCAACACGGCCAGGAAGGCCTCCTGCGGAATTTCCACCGTACCGAACTGCTTCATGCGGCGCTTGCCCTCCTTCTGCTTCTCCAGCAGCTTGCGCTTGCGGGTGACGTCACCGCCGTAGCATTTCGCCAGCACGTTTTTTCGCAATGCCTTGACGGTTTCGCGCGCCACGATCTGCGACCCGATGGCGGCCTGGATGGCGATCTCGAACATCTGGCGGGGTATGAGCGTCTTCATTTTTCCCGCCACCTCGCGCCCGCGGCGCGCCGCCTGCTCCTGGTGCACGATGGTGGACAGCGCATCCACGCGGTCGCCGTTGATCAGGATGTCCAGCTTGACCAGCCGCGCGTGCCGGTAGCCGACGAAACTGTAATCCAGCGAGGCATAGCCGCGGCTCACCGATTTCAGGCGGTCGAAGAAATCCAGCACCATTTCGGAGAGCGGCAGCTCGTAACTCACCGCCACCTGTCCGCCCAGGTACAGCAGTTTTTTCTGCACGCCGCGACGCTCGATGCACAGGGTGATGACCTGCCCCAGGTATTGCTGCGGCACCAGGATGTCGGCGCGGATGATGGGCTCGCGGATCTCGGCGATGCCGCCCTGCGGCGGCAGCCGGGCGGGATTGTCCACATACATCACCTCTCCCTTCGTGGTCAGCACCTCGTACACCACGGTCGGCGCCGTCGTGATCAATTGCAGGTTGTATTCCCGCTCCAGACGCTCCTGCACGATTTCCATGTGCAGTTTGCCCAGAAAACCGCAGCGGAACCCGAACCCCAGCGATTGCGAATTCTCCGGCTCGTAATGCAGGGCGGAATCGTTGAGCCGCAGCCTGGCCAGCGCCTCGCGCAGCGATTCATAGTCGGCCGGATCGGTGGGATACAAGCCGGCGAACACGTTCGGCTTGATCTTTTTGAAGCCCGGGAGCGGCGTGGCCGCCGGCCGTGCGCTGTCGGTCAGGGTGTCGCCCACCGGCGCGCCGTCTACGTCCTTGACGCCGGCGATGACCCAGCCCACCTCGCCGGCGCGCAATTCCTTGCGATCGATCTTCTTCGGCGTCGACACGCCCACGCGGTTGACTTCAAAATCGCGGCCGGTGGACATGACCCGCATTTTCCCGCCCACGCGCAGGCTGCCGTCGACCACGCGCACGAGCGACACCACGCCCAGGTAGTTGTCGAACCAGGAATCGATGATGAGCGCCTTGAGCGGCGCCATCGGGTCGCCCTTGGGCGGCGGGATGCGCCGCACCAGCATGTGCAGCAGTTCCGGAATGCCCGTCCCCAGCTTGGCGCTGACCGCCACCGCGTCCCTGGCGTCGATGCCGATGATCTCCTCGATTTCGCGGCGCACGCGTTCCGGTTCCGCCGCCGGCAGATCGATCTTGTTCAGCACCGGCAGGACGGTCAGCCCCTGGTCCACCGCCGTATGGCAGTTGGCCACGGACTGCGCCTCCACGCCCTGGGCCGCGTCCACCCCCAGCAGCGCCCCTTCGCAGGCCGCGAGCGAGCGGGACACCTCGTAGGCGAAATCCACGTGGCCGGGGGTGTCGATCAGATTGAGGCAGTACGTCCTGCCGTCATCCGCCTTGAAATCCAGCGTCACGCACTGGGCCTTGATGGTGATGCCGCGCTCACGCTCCAGATCCATGGAGTCCAGCACCTGATCCTCCATCTCGCGCGCGCTCAAGCCTCCGCAGGCCTCGATGAGCCTGTCGGCCAGGGTGGATTTGCCGTGGTCGATGTGGGCAATGATGGAAAAGTTGCGGATGTGCTCCATCGCAGGCGGCGGGGTTCCGGTGGTTGGGTGTCAGTGGGCAGCCCGCGCGTCTGATTGCGGACACAGCCTGTAATCAGGGTCGCGATTCTAGCCGAGATCGCCGGCAGCTCAAATATCCGGCTGTGGGTTGTCATCCGTCCGTCTTTCCAAAAAACGGAAATCGCTTCACGAAGATCGCGGCGCGCCGGCGACGGCCGTGGCCGGCGGAGTCCGCTTGAGTCCTTGAACTCAGCCGCTCTTGGGCGGCATCTTCATGGCCAGAAACAGCGGATTGCCCCGCCGCTGCACCAGCACCGGCACGGATTTCCCGGACGCCAGCCGGCCCACGACCTCCTTGAACTGTTTCGCGCTTTGAATTTTCTCGTTGTCGACCATCAAAATGACGTCGCCTTCCCGGATGCCGGCCCTGAAGGCGGGGCCCTGGTCCACCTTGTCGACCAGCACGCCCTGATCCGTGAGATCCAGTTTCTCCCGCTGGCTGTTGCTGAGATCCTTGACCGTGATCTTCAACTGCTCGCTGCGGGTGCCGGAGGGCGCGGCGCCTTCATCGGTCGCCAGCATCTGGGGCTCCTCCTTGGGCAGTTCCCCCACCTCGACTTGCAGCCTTTTCTCCTGCCCGTCGCGCAATACGGTCAGCGGCAGGCGATCGCCGACGTGGGAGTTGCCCACCAGGGGGGGCAGATCGGCGGAACTGTCGATGTCCTTGCCGTTGTACGCCACCACCACGTCGCCCGGCTGCACGCCGGCCCTGGCGGCGGGACCGTCGGGCACCACCTTCGACACCAGCGCGCCGTGCGGCTTTTTCATGCCGAAGGACTCCGCCAGATCCTGGGTGACGTCCTGGATGAGCACCCCCAGCCAGCCGCGGCTGACGGTGCCCTTGTCGCGCAGTTGCTGATAGACGTTCATCACCACCTCGATCGGTATGGCGAACGAGATGCCGACCGATCCACCGGTGCGGCTGAAGATTTGCGAGTTCACGCCCACCACTTCGCCGTCCAGGTTGAACAGCGGGCCGCCGGAGTTGCCTGGATTGATGGCCACGTCGGTCTGTATGAACGGCGTGTAATTTTCATTGGGAAGCGTGCGGCCCTTGGCGCTGACGATGCCGGCGGTGGCCGAATGATCGAACCCGAAGGGCGAGCCGATGGCCAGCACCCACTCGCCGACCTTGAGATCCGTCGAACTGCCCGGCTTGACCGTGGGCAGATCGGTGGCGTCGATCTTGAGCACGGCGATGTCGCTGCGCTCGTCCTGGCCGATGAGTTTGGCCTTGAGTTCGCGCCTGTCGCTCAGCCGCACCACAATCTCGTCGGCGTCCTTCACCACGTGATAGTTGGTGATGATGTAGCCGTCCTTGGAGATGATGAAGCCGGATCCGAGCGACTGGCTGGGCACCGCCTCGCCGGGAATGCCGTCGGGTCCGAAGAACTTGTTAAGAAAATCATTGAGCGGGCTGTCCTCGGGCAAGTCGGGAATCTGGAACTCGCGCGGCAGGCCGTGTCTGCCGCGGTCGACCTTGGAGGTGGTGGCGATGTTCACCACCGCCGGTCCGTTGTCCTCGACCAGCCTGGTGAATTCAGGCAGCGAGCGCGCCTGAGCCGGGACGGACGACGCCAGCCAGCACAATCCCACCGCCAGCAGCGGCAAAGCACGAATTTGAAGCATGCGCAAACCCCGATAGATTGGTCGGATTAATTTTATAAGAGTCTCAAGGCTCGGGCGCCATAGACGAGGCGATCTGCCGCACGGTCAGCGGCGGCACTTCGCCCACCGCGGTGATCTGATGATCGCCGACCAGCATGCTGTAGGTGCTGACGGCGCCCACCATGGAGAAACCCTGCAACGGCTCCTGCGACTGATCGGCCTTTTCGACAAACACGGATATCACGGCGATGCCGTCGGAATAGGTCAGGTTTTCCACCGGCAGCTGGTGCGCGGGGATGATTTTGACCTCATGTTCCCGGAGCGTGAAGCCCTCCGGGAGCCAGTGCGCCTGCCAGTGGGTCTTCTCCGCCCCCGCTTGCGATTGGGCGGCCGCCTCGGCGGCGGCGTCAGCGATCCCGACAGGCTGATAGTCCCGGCTCTGCGCGGACGGCGCCAGGTCGCCGTCGGAAATGTCCGCCGGCGCGTTGAGTTGCGTGAAGAGTATCTGCTCCAGCGCGGAACCCCGGCTGTTGACCACGTCCGACTTCAGCAATAAATACGTGGCGTCATCGATCCAGAGACGATAGCCGTAACGAAACGCGTGGCGCGGCTGTATGCCGATGACGGTGGCGTTGCGATTGGCCAGCCGATCCCTTCCCAGCGTCACAAAGCGATAGAGACGCGAGGTTTCATCGGCATTGTGTATCCATCCCGGAAACAGCGACGGCGGCTGGTTCTTCTGCACGATGACCGAGTGCGATTCGGGGAAGTAACAGCTGACGGTGCCGTTGTTGCGGACGACTTCGTGCGGCGGGCCCGACAGCGACACCAGGCGTTCCTCCTCCACGCCGTCGCGGTTGCGATGGACGATGCGCATGCTGTCGACGGCCTGGCCGCGCTGGTAGACCAGAATGCCGTCATAGTTCTGCTCCCGGACCGCATCCTTCATGCGGTTGAAAAGCTCCTGCGCCGACAAGACCACCTCGGCGGCGACCGCCGTCAGCGGGACGGCCAGCGCCAGCATGAGCAACCATGCCGCCGGCCGCTTGAGCGTGCCGCGTGTCAGGGACATGAGATCAGGGTTGCTCGGGTTCGTAACCGACCACCCGCACGTAGGGCATGCCGGGGCTGCCGATGAGCGCGCGTTGCTCGCTGTAGTTGACCAGATAGCTGTTCAACCGGGAGCGCGGAATGGGCTTGACCACGGTGACAGGTTGCGCCGCTGCCTCATCAGCGGGCCAGCTTGCCGATGGCGGACCAAATACGACGGTGGTGCCCGTCCTGGTCCCCTCTGCCGGCGCCGACGCCAGGGAAGTTGTCGAATTCACGGCCGCCGGATATATGCCCGTCATGCGCGGCAGAAGCATCACCGCCGCTGCGGCCACGGAGGCGGCGACGGCCAGTCCTGCAAGGGGTCTGAACCATTGCTGCGGCGCAACGGCACGTCGTCGACGCGGCGCCAGCAACGCGGGCTCCTTCGCCATGGCGTTCCTGACCCTCTGCGCCAGGTCGCCCGGCCAGGCGACTCGGCCGGGGGCGCGGATGACTTCGCCGATGAGGTGATATCGCATCCACGTGCGCCGCAATTCATCGTTCCCGGCAATCACGCCGGCCATTCGTGCCGCCTCCGGCGGCGTCAGAATGCCGTCCTTGAAGGACGACAATCGTTCCTTGTCTGCTTCATGATGTGCCATAAAAATCACTCCAAAAGCGGGCGCAGCTTGCCATCGATGGCCTCCCGCGCCCTGAAAATTCTCGATCGCACCGTGCCGATGGGACAGGCCATCACGGTCGCAATCTCCTCATAACTCATCCCTTCCAGCTCGCGCAGGGTGATCGCCATGCGCAAATCCTCGGGTAGACCGGCGATGGCCTTGGCGATCGTCTGTTGTATCTCCTCAGTCAACAGCAGATTCTCGGGTGTTTCCCAATCGCTTTGCCAGTCCTCGATTTCCTGCTCGCCGTCCTCGTCGCCGCCCGTCATCGCCTCCGGCGGACGCCGGGACAGGGTGGCAAGGTAATTCTTGGCGGTGTTGATGGCGATGCGGTACAGCCAGGTGTAAAAGGCGCTGTCACCGCGAAAGTTCGGCAACGCGCGGTAGGCCTTGAGGAAGGCCTCCTGAGCCACGTCCAATGCGTCGCCGGGATCACGTACGAATCTCGACACCAGCTTGATAATCTTGCTTTGGTACTTGAGAACCAGCAGGTCGTATGCCTTTTTGTCGCCATGCTGCACCCTCTCCACCAAGGCCACATCTGCGCTGTCTTCGGCCACCGGGCCCGCTCCTTAAGTGTCAACTCACAGCGCCCGAGTCTGAAGGCATAGACCCCGGGACGCCTGGATAGTTTCAACGCAACAGCGGCATCATCGTATAAGATGACGCCTTGATTTTGGCGGATTATCGGCGATTACCGAATGAGCCAGCAACAGCAGGACTGCGATGTACTCGTGATCGGCAGCGGCGCCGCGGGCCTGAGCCTGGCCCTGCATTTGGCCGAACAAGCCGCCGGCGGCATCCGCGTGGCCGTGGTATCCAAGAGCCGGCTGTCGGAAAGCAACACCCTCTACGCCCAGGGCGGGGTCTCGGCGGTGGTGGACGCCAGGGACTCCATCGCCTCCCACGTGACCGACACCATGGAGGCCGGGGCCGGCTTGTGCCGCCGCGAGGTGGTGGAATACGTGGTCGAGCGGGGCCAGGAGTGCATCCGCTGGCTGGGGAGCCTAGGCGTGCCCTTCACCACCGTCACCGGCGCCGACGGCCACACCGAACTGCACCTGACCCGCGAGGGCGGCCACAGCCACCGCCGGGTGGTGCACGCCGCCGACGCCACCGGCCGGGCCGTGGAGGAGACGCTGGAGGCCCGCGTCCGCGGCCATCCACGGATTGCCATCTTCGAGAATCATCTGGCCATCGACTTGATCTACGGCGCTAAGCTTGCGCTCCCCGAAAACCGTTGCCTGGGCGCCTATGTCTACGACCGCGGACGGCAGCGCGTTGTCACCTTCCGCGCCCGTTTCGTGGTGCTGGCCACCGGCGGCGCCGGCAAGGTGTACCTCTACACCAGCAACCCCGACGTCGCCACCGGCGACGGCATCGCCATGGCCTGGCGGGCCGGCTGCCGGGTGGCCAACATGGAGTTCATCCAGTTCCACCCCACCTGCCTGTATCATCCCCGGGCGAAGTCATTCCTGATCACCGAGGCCATCCGCGGCGAGGGCGGGCGGCTGCTGCTGCCGGACGGCAGCGCCTTCATGCACAAATTCGACCCGCGCGCGGAACTCGCGCCGCGCGACATCGTGGCCCGCGCCATCGATCACGAGATGAAGCGCCTCGGCGCGGATTGCGTTTATCTCGACATCAGCCACCGGCCGGCGGAGTTCATCCGCGAGCACTTCCCCACCATCCACGCCCATTGCCTTGAATTCGGCATCGACATGACGCGCGAGCCCATCCCGGTGGTGCCGGCGGCGCATTACCTCTGCGGCGGCGTCGTGACCGATCTCAAGGGCCGCGCCGATCTGCCGGGCCTCTACGTCATCGGCGAGTCCGCCTGCACCGGCCTGCACGGCGCCAACCGCATGGCCAGCAACTCGCTGCTGGAGTGCTGCGTGTTCGCCCAGGCCGCGGCCACCGACATCCTCGCGAATCTCGACGCCGTTCCGCCGCCGGCGGCGCTGCCGTACTGGGACGAAAGCCAGGTCACCGACTCCGACGAGGAGGTCGTGGTGTCGCACAACTGGGAGGAGGTGCGGCGCTTCATGTGGGACTACGTCGGCATCGTGCGCACCACCAAGCGCCTGCAACGCGCGCTGCACCGCGTGCAACTGCTGCATTCCGAGATCGCCGACTACTACGGCAACTTCCGCGTCACCAACGACTTGATCGAGCTGCGCAATCTGGCGCTGGTGGCGGAATTGATCATCCACTCCGCGCTCCTGCGCCGCGAGAGCCGCGGCCTGCACTACACGCTGGACTATCCCAATCGCGACGATCGGGTCTGGCAGCGCGACACCGTCTTGAGCGCCGACACCCTCGCCGCCGTCAGCCGCCAATAATCAAGAATGGACATCCTCTCCCACGGCCTCTGGGGCGGCATCACGGTCGGCCGCAAAGGCAGGCGCAGCTTTTGGATGGCGTTCGCCTTCGGCGTGATGCCCGATCTGTTCGCGTTCGGGCCGCTGTTCGCCAATCGCATATTGATCCATGGTCTCGATTTTATGAATCACCTCGGCAGGCGGCCGGATCCGGCGTCCATCCCCGCCTACGTGCACAGCGTCTACAACGTGACGCACAGCCTCGTGGTGTTCACCTTCGCGTTCGCGGTGGTGTGGCTGGTTAGAAAGAAGCCGCTCCTCGAGATGGGCGCGTGGGCGCTGCACATCGTCATGGACATCTTCACGCACAGCACCGCGTTCTTTCCGACGCCCTTCCTCTGGCCGCTGTGGGAGACGCATTTCAACGGCGTGCCGTGGTCGCACCCGATCATTTTCGTCCCCAACGTGCTGCTGCTCGCCATCCTCTACGCCTGGTTCCTCCTTGGAAAGAAAAAGTCCCGGTAAATCCCGAGGCGTGTACCCGTCGTGCGTCCCCTGGTGCTACTCACTCCAGCTCATAGCCGGCCTCGCGTTGATGACGAATCGCGAGAACAAGCACCGTGTCGTCCGGTTCCTCGTAGCTGTACAGGGCCACATACCCGGACCGACCGCGGGAAATCACAAGCTCTCTCAGGCCATTCTCCGCGGGCCGGCCGATGAAGGGATGATTGGCAAGGATATGCACGGCTTCCGCAATGAGGTCCACCATGGCCGGGGCAGCTACGGGATCGGACTCCAGCAGGAAGTCCGTGAGGCGCTCAAGATCAGTAAAAGCCTGCCGCGAATAGATTAACCGCGCCAAGTCCTTGCCCTTGGCTTCGAGGCCGCCTTTCCCTGCGCGCGAGCACGCAGGTACAAATGGACCTCGCCAGCAGCGTAGCCCCGGCCCGAGCGGATCGTTTCTTCTCTGGACCGTTCCGCTTCCGAGAGGAGCCGGGCGCGCCTTTCAGCGGCAGTCGCGACCTGCCGGATTGCATCCACCATGAAGGCATGGGGCGTCACGCCGCGATGCTTTGCCGCAGTGACCGCCAGCCGCTTTACGTCCTTGGGTAATTTGAGCGATGTCGTGGCCACAACGCCTCCTGGGTAACACCATGGTAGCACCCAGGAGGACGGGCTTCAATCCGCTGCGTTGCCGTCCATGTCGTCTAACGCCATGGCACACTAGCGTGAGGCCGGTTGCGGGGCTCGCGTGTGCCGCCGATTGTTCAACTCATTTGACCTGGTACTTCGAAAGCAACCCTTGCAACTCGGGGCCAGTGATTATGCGCAGGCGACCGTTCTGTCGTACCATTTCGAGGGCGTCGCGACTGGCATCGGCGTTTGTCACGACAATGCCTTGGGAGTAACTGGGGTCTGCCGAAAGGACGCCGAGGAGTTGTTGCAGAACAGGTCTCCCAACTGGGTCAGACTGGTACTTGCATTGAACGGCAAGCTTCTGAATTGATGTGCCTGTCTCACGAGTTGCTACTACGTCAACCCCGCCGTCCCGTGAAAACTGCGTAACACGAGTTGTAAACCCCATGACGGAGAACAGACGACCAATAAGTTGCTCAAAGCCTCTTGGGTCTATCGGCTGTAGTGGATTATTCGCGAGCTGGTCACGCTTGTACCTCTGCAATGGCTTGAATCCGTGCTTGGTCAAAAGTTCATCGTAAATGTCAAACAGAACGTCCTCGCTTATCTCTACAGAAAGGCTGTCAATGACGTCGTCGTAGAGGCGCTGCTTAGCGATGGTCTTCTGAAGCACCAATTCTTCGATAGTATCCTCAACCCACAGATGGTATACGAAGACCTTCTTGGTCTGGTTAGGCCGATGCGCACGTGCAGTCGCCTGATTCGTTACGGCTGGATTCCACCAGTGGTCAAAGTGAACGACATAGTTCGCCGCAACTAGCTGGTTCAATCCGAGACCCGCGGTGCGAGGATGGCCGAGAAAGATCCGCTTGTTGGGATCGCACTCGAAAGTAGCAAGCAGAGCCTGCTTCTTGCGATCTGAATCTGCTTCGGAATAGTTGAGGGTCCCAAATGCACCTAGTTCCTTCGCAAGCCAGTCAGTTCCTCCGAATTGGTCTTGTCGGTACTGTGTGAATATAAGAACCTTGTTGCCAGCATCGCAAATGTCAGCGAGGTTCTCTAGCAGCCAGTCGAACTTAGCACTTGCACCGGTTTCAGGATCGCGATTACATATTTTCTTCAACTCCCCGATCAGCGTAACGATGCTGTGTGCGGTTATTTCTCTTTGCTGGCTTTGCAGGGCTACAACATGCTCCTTTTCCATACGATTGTAGGTGCGTTGTTGTTCATCGCCGAGCCGCAGCCAGATCTGGAACTCCTCTTTCATTGGCAGATCCTTCAAGACATCCTCTTTGCGCCGGCGCAAGAAGTATGGCGTGATCAATTTTCGAGCGTAGTCTGACGAAACGTCGTGGTTGGGAAAAAGGCCTGGTTTCAGGAAAGCAAAGATGGACGCTAGTTCTGAAATCCTGTTTTCGATCGGTGTGCCTGTCAAAGCCCATTTGTAGCGGCAGCAAAGCTGGCGAACTGCCTGGGAAATTCCAGCTGAGCGATTCTTGATGCGCTGAGCTTCGTCAATAATTACGAGATCAAACGCGTGGTTGTTGGCAGTAACAAGTTGATCAATGTCCTGTCTAAGTGTGTCGTATGTTGTTATCCAGATATGAGCTGGCATCGTCCAACAAACCTTCCTGTGCTCTGCTGTTCCGCGAACGACCGTTGTTTTGAGAGAGGGCGCCCATTTCTCTAGCTCGCGGTCCCATTGGGGCAGAACACTGAGAGGGGTGACTATCAGCATTTTGCGGATATCTCCTCGTTGGAACAAGAGCCTAGCCGCAAGTGCACTCTGGACAGTCTTCCCTGTGCCCATGTCATCGCCGAGTAAAGCGGACTCTCGCTCTACGAGAAACTTGATTCCCTCCCATTGGTACGGATAAGGCGCGTATCGCGGTGGCAGGTCCAGGACATCAATGAAGTTATGATCAATCGGAGGCTGCAGAAGGGGCAGAAGCAAGTCCCAGATATCTGCACCTTCGCGCCATGTGTGATTTCGGTCAACCTTACTCTCTGTAAAACTCTTTCGATAGCCGTTGACCCTTTCTGTCTTTTTGGTTTCAAGGCCGAAGTCGGAGAATAGTGGCTGCTGTCCACTGGGTGAGTCCTTCTTGAAGTGTTTTCCATCAGTGGCATATTTTCCAAGTGGATTAAAGAGATTCTCTGAAATGACTGGCAAGACCTCAAAGATCGAGGTTGCCTCTACTACCTCACCTGGTTCGAGTAATCGCGCGAGGGCGTGCTGTGTGTCAGGAATGAGGAGTACATCAGAAGTCTTGAGGTGAAAAGTGCGCTCCTCGACGAGGACTGACTGTGAGAAGCCCCCCATCTCTGGGAAAAGATACTCGATAGGGTTCGTCGTAAGGAGTGAGATCGAAAATGAGAGAGAAATCGGTTCGACGGACGGTTCGGCTAGCTGGGATAGCTTCTTGCCCAGTCGGTATCGGAAGCGCTGAGAAAACGCAACCAAGCGAACCTCTACTTATTTGGCACTACACCTTTTTCGTGCAACAGCTTGAGCGCCTTCTCGATTCGCGAGAATGGCTCGATTAGGTCGAAGCGTGCGAAGACACTGGTAAGGTCTGGTAGGGTCGCACTGATGTCGTCTGCGTGCTGCCAGTGACAGGTCAGCACGATAGGATTGAATTTACCTGATGGACTTGACAGCAGTTCACTTTTCGCTGGGGTATCGGGGTCTTGCTGCGTCGCGAGTGTGGATCCTTGCTTCGCCACGAGAAACAGCGGCTTCTGGATGTTTTTCCGCAACTCGATAAACTCCTCCTGTGTGACAAACACCGCGTCATATTTCTCTTTCACTGCCTTGAGCAGAGGCCGCGCAGTTAGTTCGACAGCCATGTGAGCCTTCAGCGTACTACCGTACAGTATCTTCTGGACAGCGCTGGGTTGTATTGCAGACGTACAACGGAACTCGATCGGCTTGCCTTGGAAATCTGTCACAAGGACGCCACCACGAAATACATCTCGGTCCAATTCGGTGAGCGATATAAAGGCGAGGGTCTGTAACGTTCTGACTTGTGATGCCTCTGGCTTTGGTAATGATTGGTTATCCATCGCCATTTCCCTTTTTTATATTTCGGTCGAACACCAGTGCTAAGTAGCGGGCCGCGAGTGCAGCGAGCGGACACCCCCTAGAATACGTAGTAAGAGGGCGACAGTAACGCGAGAGCACGCTAAGCTATTTGTGTTATTTCTTCAAGTATAGGCAAGAAGGTTCAGCACGACGGATACGAAAGACGCGATAGCGAGGATTATTACTGGCCAGAGCATGTAACGCGTGTAGTGCTACGTATAACGATAGGCGCTAAAAATGTGGGGGTCTTCCCCGCCTACCCACGCTCGACAGCAACATTTTTACATGCATTATCAAGTAATTAGCGCCATTCTGCTTTTGTTTCTTTCCTTGAGATGAGTTCTAGGAGGGAGTCTTGAGCAGGGCCAGCAAGGCGTCCTCGTCGAGGATTTCAACGCCGAGTTCGCGGGCCTTGTCGGCCTTGCTGCCGGGATCGGCGCCCATGACCACGTAGTCCGTCTTTTTGGAGACGCTGCCGGAGACCCTGGCGCCGAGCGCCTTTAATTTATCCGTCGCTTCGTCGCGGGTCAGTGAATTGAGCGTGCCGGTGAGCACGAACGTTTTCCCCGACAGCGGTTGCTGTCGCGGGCGCGGCGGCAGATCCTCCCAATGGATGCCGGCCTGACGCAGACGGCGGACATAGTCCTTGTTCTCGGCGCGATGGAACCAGGCGGCGATGTTGGTGGAGACCACCGGGCCGATGTCCTCCACCGCCTGCAACTCCTCCTCCGTCGCGTGCATCAATTTTTCCAGACTGCCGAAGTGCCGCGCCAGCGTCTCCGCCGTCGCCTCGCCGACATCGCGGATGCCGAGCGCGTAGATGAAGCGGGAGAGCGTCGTGCGCTTGCTTTTCTCCAGCGCCTCGCGCAGGTTGGCGGCCGACTTCTCGCCCATGCGCGGGAGCGACAGCAGTTGCCCGTCAGTCAGGCGGTAGAGATCGGCGGGCGTCTTGACCATGCCGGTCTCCACCAGTTGCTCGGCGAGCTTCTCGCCCAGGCCCTCGATGTCCATGGCGCGGCGCGTGGAGAAATGCAGCAGCGCCTGCACGCGCTGCGCCGGGCATTGCGCCCCGCCCGTGCAGTAATGCGCCGCCTCGCCCTCCTCGCGCACCACCGGCGAGCCGCAGACCGGGCATTCCGTGGGCATCTTGAACGCGCGCGCGCCCGCCGGCCGGCGCTCCGTGAGCACGCTCACCACCTCCGGGATGACATCGCCGGCGCGGCGCACGATGACCGTGTCGCCGATGTGCAGGTCCAGCGCACGGACGAAATCCTCGTTGTGCAGCGTGGCGTTGCTGACCGTGACCCCGCCGACGAACACAGGCTTGAGCTTCGCGAGCGGCGTCACCTTGCCGGTGCGTCCCACCTGCACCACGATGTCCAGCACCCGGGTGAGCTGCTCCTGCGACGGGTACTTGTGCGCCACCGCCCAGCGCGGCTCGCGGGTGACGAAGCCCAGCCGCTCCTGCAAGTCCAGCCGGTTGACCTTGTACACCACGCCGTCGATGTCGAACGGCAGGTGATCGCGCTTCTCGCCCATCTCGCGATGAAACTTGATCAATCCCTGCGCCCCCCTCGCCACCGCGCGGTACTCGCACACCGGCAGGCCGAGCTTGATGAACCAGTCGAGCACGCCGCTGTGCGTGGCCGGCAGCCTGCCACCCTTCACCTCGCCAAGCCCGTAGGCGAAAAACGACAGCGGCCGCTGCGCGGTGACGGCCGGATCGAGCTGGCGCACGCTGCCGGCGGCGGCGTTGCGCGGGTTGACGAAGATCTTCTGCCCGCGCGCGCTCTGCTGCGCGTTCAATCGCGCGAAGTCATCGCGGCGCAGATACACCTCGCCGCGCACCTCCAGCACCGCCGGCGGATGCGCGTCGTGCAGGCGCAGCGGAATGGAGCGGATGGTGCGGATGTTCTGCGTCACGTCCTCGCCGGTCTCGCCGTCGCCGCGCGTGGCGGCGAGCGCGAGCCCGCCGTGCTCATAGCGCAGGTTGATCGCCAAGCCGTCGAATTTCGGCTCGGCGGTGTATTCCACCGGCGGATCATCGTCCTTCAGCTTCAACTCGCGCCGGATGCGGGCGTCGAAGCTCACGGCGCCGCTGGGCTCCGTGTCGGTCTCGGTGCGGATCGACAGCATGGGCACGGCATGGCGGACCGGCTTGAACTCCGCCAGCGGCCGGCCGCCGACGCGCTGCGTGGGCGAATCGGGCGTGACCAGATCCGGATGTTCTGATTCCAACTGCTGAAGGCGCGCGAACAGGCGGTCGTACTCGGCGTCGGGGATGGTGGGCTGGTCCAGCACGTAGTAGGCGTAGTCGTGCCTGCGGATTTGCTCCCGCAGCGACTCGATTTGGGCCGCGGCCTCCTTTTTGCCGCTCATGGCTGCCGCACCGTTCGACGCATGTGCTCGATGCCGGCGGCGCTCAGCGGCTCGCGCACGTCATCCAGCACCCGGCCCTGCAGCCGCTCGGCCAGCCGCTGGGCGGTGTTCAGCATCAGCTCGAACACCATCCCGGGATCGAGCCGGCACGGCAGGCACAGGAACAGCGCAATGCCGGGTGTGGTGAAGCGCTCCATGGCCGAAAGATCGAAACTGCCGGGCTCCAGCATGTTGGCGGCGCTGAACAGCGGCTGGGGACCGTGCAGCTGGCCAGCACCGTAGTGATGGAAGATGGACAGCTCGCCGAAACGCATGTCGACGGCGGCCAGGGCATCGAGCAGATCGCCCCCCTTGAACTCGCGCTGCGCCGGCGCCGCCACGTACAGGGTGACCACGCGCTCAACGTCGCGCCAGGAGGCGGCCTCGTCGTCGAACGTGAGCGGCATCTGGGCGGGCGGCGGCGCGCCGCGCGCCGGGCGTTTCGATTTGGCGGCCGCCGCCGGCGTCAGCGGATCGCGCCGGGCCTCACGCACCCAGCCGCTCAGCTCGGCCAGCGCGCCGGCGTAATCCACCCCCTCCTCCTCGCGACGGGCGGAAAAGGATTCCAATCCCGGCTGAAGGCTGGCGGAGGATCGCGCGCGCTGTGCCCGTCGACGCGCCGCATGACGGCGCCACAACACCGCAGCCACGAGCAGGATCAGTCCGGCGGCGATTCCGATTGCCAGCGTCATCATGGCGCGCGGGAGAAACCTTCCCCAATCAAGGTCAGCGGCTTGAAATTATAACTTGCGCCGTGCCTGCTAGCGCTCCGGGCCGTGATTTGCGTGGAAAACCGACCGTCCTATGGCGCGACAAATCACGCAATGCAAATCCCCCCTCACCCCCCTTTACAAAGGGGGGCCGGAGGTTGGTCGGCTCGAAGCCGGAGGTCTGCACCCCCCTCTCCCCTTTACAAAGGGGGGCCGGGGGGATTTCACAGGCGGTACTCGGGCAATTCTTGATGGACCGGCGAGCGGTGAGCGCGCGCGGCAAAGTGGCCGGGCTGCGCGGTGGCTTTGCAGCAATCCGCTCAAGCGGTGGCGGCCATGCGCACGGCCTCCTCCATGTTCACCGCCACCAGCCGCGACACACCCGGCTCCTGCATGGTGACGCCGATCAACTGCCCGGCGATCTCCATGGTGATCTTGTTGTGGGTGATGAACAGGAACTGGATGTCGCGCGCCTTCTGCTTCAGCATCTCGCACAGCCGCACCACGTTGGCGTCGTCGAGCGGCGCATCCACCTCGTCCAGCAGGCAGAACGGCGCCGGGTTGAGCTCGAAGATGGCGAACACCAGCGCCACGGCGGTCAGCGCCTTCTCGCCGCCGGACAGCAGATGGATGGTGCTGTTGCGCTTGCCCGGCGGCCGCGCCATGACGGTGACGCCGGTCTCCAGCAGATCCTCGCCCACCATCTCCAGGTAGGCGTGGCCGCCGCCGAACAGGAGCGGGAACAGCGTCTGGAAGCCGGAATTGACCCGGTCGAAGGTCTCCTTGAAGCGCGTGCGGGTCTCGCGGTCGATCTTGCGGATCGCCTCCTGCAGCGTGGCCAGCGCCTCGGTCAGATCGGCGTGCTGCCGATCCAGATACTCCTTCCGCTCGGACAGCGTGGCGCACTCGTCGATGGCCGCCAGGTTGATGGGGCCGAGGCGCTGAATCTTGCGGTTGAGCTCGCCCAGTTTCTCCTCCCATGCCGGCACCTCGGCCTCCGCCGGTAATTGCGCGATCACCTCCTCGAGCCTGCCCGCGGCCGCCTCCACCTGCTCCTGCACGGCCTGCATGCGCACTTCGACGGCGCCCGTCTCCACCCGCACCCGCTCCAGTTCGTCGCGGCGTTCCGACAATTCACGTTCCACCGTCAATCGCCGCTGCTCGGAATCCCGCAGCTGGCGATCCAGCTCCTGCACCTTCTCGCGGGCCTGCTTGAGCGTGCCCTCGGCCTCCACCCGCAGCTTCAACAGCGCCTCCCGCTCGCCCTCCAGCACCCGCATCGGGGCCACCGATTCCTTCAGCGCCGTTTCCAGTTCCCGCTGCCGCTCCTGCAGCCGCCGCAGCAGCGTCTGGTTGCGCGCCACCGCCTCCTCGACGGCGGCGCACTCCGAGACCACGCCGCCCCAGCGCAGCGCCGACTGGCGCAGTTGCTCGTGCGCCTGCTTCCAGTGCTCGCGCGCCTCCTGCAAGGTTTGCTGCAGATGCTCGCGCGCCCTTTGCTGGCCGGCCCGCTCCTTTTCCAGCCGCGCCGCCTCACGATGCGCCTCGTGCATCGTCTCGCGCGCGCGCGCCATCGCCTCCTCGTCGAGCGCGATTTGATCGTTGATTCCGGCGATCTCCTCCTCCACGCGACGCCCCCGCGCCTCCATCTCCTCCAACCGCGCGCCGTGCGCGGCGAGTTCCGATTGCAAGGCCGCCATGCCGCCGTGCGACTGTTCCATGGCCGAACGCAGGTCGTTTTCCTGCGTTTCCAGATCCGCAAGCTTTTTCTGCGCGGCCCCGGATTCGGCGGATAATTTTCCGATGCGATCCTCCAACGCGGCGAGCCGCTGCTGCAATTCCTGAAGCTCCCGCGCCCGCGCCACCAGGCCGCCCTGCGCCGGGTCGTGATGCACGTCGATCCAGCCGGGACCGAGCCGCGTGCCGTCGCGCGTTACGATGCATTCGCCGGCGCGCAGCGCCTTCACGTGCGGCTTGGCCGCGGCGACGTCCTCGGCGACGTAAATCCCATTCAGCAAATCGTCGAGCGGCCACGGCGCCTTCACCTTGGACGCCAACGTCGACAACGGCACCGAGGGGGATTGCACGCCGGCGGCTGTGGCGCGCCGGGTGGCAAGCGCCGTGACGCGGCCCTCGCTCAACGCGGCCATCGCCGGCATGGCCTTGTCCAGGTCCGGCAGGCACAGCGTCGACAGCGGCAGCGGGCAGGCGGCCTCCAGCGCCCGCGCCCACCCGGATTCCACCTCGACCGCGCCGGTCAGCCGCGGACTCTTCTGCCAGCCGTGCTTCTCCAGCCATTCGCGCATGCCGGGCCGATCCAGCCCCAGCGCGGCCTGTTGCAGCGCCTCGGCGGAGGCCAGCCGGCCGCGCAACATCTGCCGTTCCTGCCGCAATTGATCGAGCCCGTCGGCGAGGCCCCGCATCCTCGCGCGCAACTCCCGAACGGCCGATTGCAGTTCGTGATGCCGCCGCGCCATGTCCTGATGTTCCGATTCCGCGGAGGCAAACCGCGTCCTCAGGGTTTTTATTTCACCGGCAAGGCCCGCGGGCTTGAGCCGTGAGAGCTCCTCCTTCAGCGCGTCCACCCGCCGCCGGCCTCCGGCGATGTCCTCCTGCAAATGCTCCAGCCGGGCCTGTTCCAGTTGCTCGGTGCGGGACGCCTCCGCGTAGCGATCGTTGAGGGAGTCCCATGCCGCCTGCCATTCGTGCATGGCCTGCTCGGCGGCCTGCACCTTCGCCGCGGCGGCCTGCTCCTGCTGTTCCCGCTTCTTCTGCTCGGGCTCGCGTTGCTGGCGCTCGGCGGTGAGCGCGGCCAGCCGCTCCCGATCGCCGGAGATTTGACGTTCCGCCTCCGCGATGCCGGCGCGCGTCTGCGCCAGCTCCTGCTCCATGCCCTGGCGCCGCTCCGCCGTGTGCTGAATGTTCTGCTCGGTGCGCGCCAGATTGCCGCTGATCTGATAATAATCGCTCTGCAACGCGTTGAACTCGTCGGTCGCCGCCGCCTGGGCCTCGTGCTGGCGCGCGATTTCGGCCTCGGTCGAACGCAGCGCGGCCAGCGTCGCCTCGACGGCGTTGGCGGCGGCTTCGCTCTGCGCACGCCGGGCGTCGGCCGCGGCCTTGAGCGCCCGCCAGCGCAGCGCGTGCAGTTGCATCTGCGTCTGCCGCTCCTCCTGCTTCAACTGCTGGTATTTCTCCGCGGATTTGGCCTGCCGGGTCAGGTGCTGCAACTGCGTTTCGAGCTCGGTGCGGATGTCGTTGACGCGGGCGAGGTTTTCGCCGGCGGCGTGCATGCGGTTCTCGGTCTCGCGGCGGCGCTCCTTGTACTTGGAGATGCCGGCCGCCTCCTCGAGGAACATGCGCAGCTCGTCCGGCCTGGCCTCGATGACGCGCGTGATCATGCCCTGCTCGATGACCGAGTAGGTGCGATGGCCGATGCCGGTGCCGAGGAACAGATGAATGATGTCGCGGCGGCGGCAGGATGCGCCGTTCAGGAAATAGGAGGAGATGCCGTCGCGCCCGACCTGGCGCTTGATGGAGATCTCGTTGTAGCTCGCGTACTGGCCGCCGAGCTTGCCGTCGCTGTTGTCGAACACCACCTCGACCGAGGCCTGCCCGACCGGCTGGCGCGTGGTGGCGCCGTTGAAGATGATGTCGGCCATCGAATCGCCGCGCAGATGCTTGGCCGACATCTCGCCCAGCACCCATTGCAGCGCGTCGACGATGTTCGATTTGCCGCAGCCGTTGGGGCCGACGATGCCGGTCAGATTGCCGGGAAGTTCGATGACGGTGGGATCGACAAACGACTTGAAGCCTGAGAGCTTGATCTTGCTGATGCGCATGACGCGAGAATACACAATTCCGCGCGCCGCCGACAAGCGCGCGGAAACGCAGCACCCGCCATGCAACCGGCTGATTATTTTCCGGTTGTCGGAAATCGCCCGCCGCCATAAAAATCCGGCGCTGTGTTATCTTAACCGCCGGGAAATTTCGAGTACCGAGCATGCCCAGCAAACCCGGCCGCGATCTGGAAGCCTTCGCCAATCCGGCGCCGGCGCGCGATTACACCATCCACATCCGCATGCCGGAATTCACCTGCCTGTGCCCGAGGACCGGCCAGCCGGATTTCGCCGTCATGGACCTGCACTACGTGCCCGACCGGCTGTGCGTGGAGCTGAAATCGCTCAAGCTCTACATCTGGTCGTTCCGCGACGAAGGCGCCTACCACGAGGCCGTCACCAACCGCATCCTCGACGACATTGTGCGTGCCTGCGCGCCGCGCTACGCCCGCCTGACCGCGGCCTTCAACGTGCGCGGCGGCACCTATCCCACCATCGTCGCCGAATACCGCAAGCCCGGCTGGCAGCCGCCCGAGCCCGTCGCCCTGCCCTGAACCCCACCAATGCTCGGCGCATTCCTGGAGGGCGCACACTATGTACACACCGGCGCGCGGCTGCTGGGCCGTCCCGGCGTGCGGGCCCACGTGCTGATCCCGCTGTGCATCAGCGCGCTGCTGTTCACCGGCGGCCTGTGGTGGCTCTGGGACTGGCTGAGCCACCTGATGCACATGCTGCTGCCGGCGTGGCTGAGCTGGTTGCAATACCTCGTCTGGCCCATCGCGGCGCTGGCCGCGCTCATCATCCTGTACTTCGGCTTCAGCCTGGCCGCCAACCTCATCGGCGCGCCGTTCAACGGCTGGCTCGCGGAGGCGGTGGCGCGCCACCTCGGCCGCGGGCCGGCCGCGGCGACGGGCTGGCGCCATCTGCCGGCTGAAATACTGAGGGGTTTTCTCACCGAACTGCGCAAGCTCGGCTACATCCTGCTCCTGTCCATCCCCTTCCTGCTGCTGCTGTTGGTGCCCGTCGCCGGCGCAGTGCTGTGGTTTTTCTTCACCGCCTGGCTGCTCGCCTACAATTACCTCGACTATCCCATGAGCCTGCACGGACTCGATTTTGCGACGCAGCGCCGCTGGCTCAGGGAGAACCGCTGGCTGTGCCTCGGCTTCGGCGCGGGCGCGCTGCTCTTGAGCCTGCTGCCGCTCGTCAACTTCATCGCCATGCCGGCGGCGGTGGCCGGCGCCACGGCGATGTACCTCGATCGTTCAGGTTCCGCCTTGACCAAACGGCCTTCTTGACCTTTATTGCGCCCCGTCACTTAATGCGGGTAATATCGCCGCCTGTTTTGCGAGGCAGGAGAAAATGTATGGCCGCAAAAAGGAAGTCCAAAGCGAAAAAGAGACCCCTCGCCAGGAAGGCCAAGCCCATGAAAAAAAAGGCGGCGAAGCGCGCCGCGCCCAAAAAGACCGTCAGGGCGGAGAAGAAGCCGGCGCCAAACAAGGCCAGGGCGAAAGCCGCCGCCGCGCCGCCCAAAAAAGCCGTCAAACCGGAACTCAAGGTGGTGATCTCAAGCGCGCCGCCCAGGACCGCGGTCAAGGCCGCCGCGCCGGCGCCCAGGGTGTTCCCGACCCGCCCGCTGGCCCCCATCAAGCCGCCGGACACGATCAAGGGCCCCAAGACCCCCGTCACGCCGTACCGCCGCTCGGCGGGCGAGGACTACATGAATCCCAAGCAGGTCGAGCACTTCCGCCAGATCCTGCTCAACTGGCGGCGCGAACTGATGGAGGAAGTGGACCGCACCGTGGCGCACATGCAGGACGACGCCGCCAACTTCCCCGATCCGAACGACCGCGCCACCCAGGAGGAGGAATTCGCGCTGGAACTGCGCACCCGCGACCGCGAGCGCAAGCTCATCAAGAAAATCAACGATTCGCTCGCCGCGCTGGACGCCGGCGTTTACGGCTACTGCGAGGAATGCGGCATCGAGATCGGCGTCGAGCGGCTGGAGGCCCGGCCCACGGCCACCCTGTGCGTGGACTGCAAGACGCTCGACGAAATCCGCGAAAAACAGCGCGCGTGATAATTTGGTAATCACATCGCCCGCGAGAAAGCCACAATAAAACCGCCTCTCCCCCTCGCTGGAGGGCCCCAATCAAATTCCCTCTCACCTTGAGGGAGGGGGCCGGGTGAGGGGAGCGAAAAAACATCTTCACCCTCTCCCCAACCCCTCCCCCCTCAAGGGGGAGGGGGCCAGAACGTTACGCGCCAGCTTTATTTCCCTCTCCCCTGGCGGGCAGAGGGAGAAGAACCAATGGCGGGTGTTCTGGTTCACCGCTCGTTGCCTGCATCCCCTCTCCCCTGGCGGGAGAGGGTGAGGGAGAGGGGGTTGATGAGTAAAATCCTCATCCCCCCCCGTCGAGGAGAAGGGAGCAGTTTTCCCCTCACCTCTCGTGCAAACCACCACTGATTCACCCCGCCGCTTGCGGGAGAACCAAAT
>JAJPIJ010000024.1 GCA_021324815.1 Gammaproteobacteria bacterium | reverse complement strand
CCCGCGCCTTGATGCGCAGGTTGATGTCCTTGGAGACGAGGCAGACGTGCTTGTCCTTGTGGATGTTCTGCAGCGCGATGACCGTGCCGAGGATGGTGTTGTCGGGGCGGCTGCCCGGCAGCGGCACGGGCAGGTCCTCGGGCAGGGAATGCGTCTGCAGGAACAGGCGGCCGGAGGGCAGTTTGCCATGAAAGCCGTTGCGCGGGCTGGGCAACGGCAGGCCGCGTTCGATGGCCGCCTTGTCGGCGGTGCCGATCAGATCATCGAGAAAGCGGCTGACCTGGCGGGCGTTGCGCGCCACCTCGGAACTGCCCTTCTTGGCGTGATCCAGCTCCTCCAGCACGGCCATCGGCACGTAGACGTCGTGCTCCTGGAAGCGGAACAGCGACGCCGGATCGTGCACCAGCACGTTGGTGTCAAGCACGAACAGCCGCGGGGAATCCTGTGGGATCACTTAATCCTGCAGCGCCTTGACCGCCGCCAGCACCTCGGCGACATGTCCGGCGACCCTGACCTTGCGCCATTCGCGCCGCAATCTGCCTTCGTCGTCGATGAGAAAGGTGCTGCGCTCGACGCCCATCACCTTTTTGCCATACATGTTCTTTTCCTTGATGACGTCGAAGAGCCTGCAGATTTTTTCGTCCGGATCGGAAAGCAGCTCGAACGGGAAGCATTGCCCGCCCTTGAATTTGTCGTGCGACCCGAGATCGTCGCGCGACACGCCGAGGATGACGGTCTTCAGCTTCCTGAATTGATCGTGATGATCGCGGAAATCGCGGCCCTCGAGCGTGCAGCCCGGGGTGTCATCCTTGGGATAAAAATACAGCACGACGTTTTTGCCCCTGAGGGCGGAGAGCCTGACGGGCTTGCCGCCGGTGGCCGCCGCCTCGAAATCGGGGACGGGCTTGCCGATGGCGATTGGGGGTGTTTTCCCCGCCATGCTATTTCACCGGCTCCAGGATGGAATCCAGGTTGAGGCGGTCGCAGAACTCCATGAATTCGCCGCGCAGCGCCGCGATCGAGGTGTTGGACGGCATGCTGATGGTCATGTGCAGCGAAAACATGGGCGCGCCGGTGTGCGCGGCGGCGTAGCCGCTGGTGTACATGTCCTCGATGTTGATGTTGCGCGTGGAGAAGAAACTGGCGATCTCGAAGACGATGCCGGGGTGATCGTAGGACACCACCTCGACGGCGTAGGGGATCATGTTGGCGACGCTCCTGCGCGCCTCGGTGCGCTTCAGCGACAGCGTCAGCCCGAGGTTGTCGCGCAGCCGCGGCAGTGCATTTTCGATCTTTGCGATCACGTCCCACGTGCCGGACAGCAGCATGATGAGCGAAAACTCGCTGCCCAGCACCGTCATGCGGCTATCGGCGATGTTGCCGCCGCAATCGCGCACCACCTTGGAAATGGCGTCCAGCAGGCCAGGCCGGTTGGGGCCGATGGCCGCCAGCACGAGGAAGTTTTGCACCGGCACTGAGGCGGTGGGCGTGTGGGAAGTCATGTTATTGTTCAACTTCGCTATTCTGCATGTTTTCGGCCTCCGGCGGCAAGCCTCGCCCGGCGGCCCGGAGCGAGGTTGTGTTCGGACAGTCGGGTCAGTACCATACCCCGCCAAATTCGAGGTCGAGGGCGCTTGAAAATGTTCCAAGGCAGCATGGTGGCCATCGTGACGCCGATGCGCGCGGGGGTGGCTCCGGAGACGCCGCTTGACCCTGACGCCCTGCGGCGCCTGCTCGACTGGCACATCGCCGAGGGCACCGACGCCATCGTCGCCGTCGGCACCACCGGCGAATCCGCCACGCTCGGCATGGAGGAGCACGTCGAGGTCATCCGCCAGGTCATCAAGCACGTCCGCGGCCGCATCCCCGTCATCGCCGGCACCGGCGCCAACTCGACCACCGAGGCCATCGAACTCACCCAGGCGGCGAAGGAGGCCGGGGCGGACGCCTGCCTGCTGGTCACGCCGTATTACAACAAGCCGACGCAGGAGGGGCTGTACCAACATCACAAGCTCATCGCCGAGCGCGTGAATATTCCCCAGATTCTTTACAACGTCCCGGGCCGCACCGCCTGCGACATGCAGCCGGAGACCGTGGCGCGGCTGGCGCAGGTGCCGAACATCATCGGCATCAAGGAGGCCACCGGTGACCTGGCCCGCGTCGACAAAATCCGCGCGCTGTGCGGCGACAAGTTCCTGCTGTTCAGCGGCGACGACGCCACGGCGATGGAATTCATGCTGCGCGGCGGCCACGGCGTCATCTCGGTCACCGCCAACGTGGCGCCCAAGGCCATGCACGAGCTTTGCGCGCAGGCCCGCCGCGGGGATCGCGGGCAGGCCTCGCGCACCGACGCGCGGCTTGCCGGCCTGCACAAGGAATTGTTCTGCGAGTCCAATCCCATCCCGGCCAAGTGGGCGCTGTCGCAGATGGGATTGATCGAGGCCGGCATACGCCTGCCGCTCACCTGGCTGTCCGCCGCCTGCCACGAGCGCGTGCGCCGGGCCCTGGAACAGGCGGGCGTGGGCCGGGTCTGATGCTAAAATACCGCCGGTTGCCATATTCGCGCGGGTGGTGTATTCAGGATTTGTTCATGGGGGCCAATCTGCCTTTCCATCGCGGGGTGATGTATCGCATGTTCCGTCATCTGTTGTTGATTGTCGTGGCGCTGGGCGTCGCCGGATGCAAATACGTCCCCAAACTCGATCAGGTGCTCCCTGACAAACGTTCGGAGTACAAAAAGAGCACGACGCTGCCGGACATGGAAGTTCCTCCTGATCTCTCCACCGAGGCCATCCACGACAAGATGGCGGTGCCCGACGAGGGCAGCGCCACGTTCTCGTCATACCAGGAGCGGATTGCCGCCCGCAAGAAGCAGCGTGAGGCGGCGGGCGGCGTGCAGAACGCCGTCACCGCCTTGAGCGGCGAGAAGGTGGTCATCGTCGAGGGTGATGTGCCCGCTGTGTGGGAGAAGTTGCACGCCTTCTGGAAGGCGCAGGGCTACGCCCTCGATCTCGACGATCAGGAATACGGCGTGCAGGAGACCGAGTGGCGTGAGGACAAGTCCAGTCTGACGCGCGATCGTTTCAAGGTCTTCGCCGAGGCCGGCGAGAAGGCGGGCACCACCACGCTCTATGTCTCCCATGAGGGCGAGGAGCAGAAACCCGACGGCGAAAAGCTGACCTGGCAGCCCCGCGAGCGGGATGAGGCGCTGGAAGGCCGCATGGTCGCGGATATCAAAAAGGCCCTCGGCGCCGAGGCCGCCGAAATGGCCGCCGGCGCCGCCGCGGCGCCGGCGCCGGCGGCGCCTGAGGCCGCAGCGGCTTCCACGGCATCCGCCGGAGGAAAACAATGGCATAACCCCGACGCATCGACGGAACCCGTCCGCGAGGCGGCCGCCGCGCCCGTGGCCGGGGACCAGCCCGCCGCCGCGCCTGCCTCCGAGGTCAAACCCGGCGTCATCTCGGCCATGAACCCGCGCGCCGCCATCGTCGACAGCGGCGGAGGGCGCATGTTGCTGGCCTTGCAGGAGGAATTCGCCGATGCCTGGAACAGCACCGGCAATGCCCTGTCCCGGGCCGGTGTGACTGTCGATGATATGGACAAGCCGCGCGGCATTTATCATGTCCGCTATGCCATGCCCGAGCCTCCCGAGAAAAAAGGCATGCTGTCCAAGCTCAAGTTCTGGGACAAGGGTCCGAAGGAACAGCAATTCCAGATCAGCCTGACCGGTGTCGGCAAGAAGACGGAGATCGTCGTGCTGGATGCCACCGGCAAATGGGACACCAGCGACGGCGCGAATAAAATCTTGAACCTGCTGCAAGACGAACTCAACAAGTCCACGTAACCCCTCCGGCCCTGACAACTCAGCGTGCGCTTTGCAAGCATCGGCAGCGGCAGCAAGGGCAATGGTACGATAGTACAGGTCAACGGCACGCGGCTCCTGATCGATTGCGGTTTTTCCGTCAGGGAAACGACGGCGCGCCTCGGCGCCATGGGACTCGCGCCCGAGGATCTGACCGCCATCGTCGTCACCCACGAACACAATGACCACATCGACGGCGTCGGCGCGCTGGCGCGCAAATACTCCCTGCCCGTCTGGCTGACCGCGGGCACCCTCCACGCCGCCGCGGAGATGCTCGACGGCGTGCGGGCGGTGCACGTCTTCCACCATCACGAATCCTTCGACATCGGCGATGTGCGGGTGACGCCCGTGGTGGTCCCGCACGACGCCCGCGAACCGGCGCAGTTCATTTTCAGCGACGGCAGGCACCGGCTGGGCCTGCTGACCGACACCGGCAGCATCACGCCGCACATCAAACAGTTCTTTGACGGTCTGGATGCGCTGCTGCTCGAATTCAATCATGATGAAAACGCGTTGATGGCCGGTCCCTACCCGGAACCGCTCAAGCAGCGCATCGCCAGCGACCTGGGTCATTTAAGCAACACCCAGGCCGCCGGACTGCTCACGGCGATCAACATCAGCCGCCTGCAGCACCTGATCGCGATGCACCTGAGCCAGCAGAACAACACGCCGATCTGGGCATGCACCGCCGCGGCGGCGGCGTGCAATTGCAAACGGGAATGGATAGGCATTGCCGACCAACAAAAAGGGTTTCCTTGGCGCGAAATTCTGTAGGGTCCAATCTGCCGATCACGCCGGCGCTGCCGGGGATTCTGCGGGCGCTTGCGACGCATCCCGTGGTCATCGTGCAGGCGCCGCCCGGCGCCGGAAAAAGCACCGTTCTGCCGCCGGCTTTGTTGCAGGCGGAATGGCGCAAGGACAAAAAACTTCTGATGCTGGAACCGCGCCGGCTGGCGGCGCGCGCCGTGGCGCAGCGCATGGCCGCCAATCTCGGCGAGCACGCCGGCGGGACCATCGGTTACCGCACCCGCCTTGAGCAGCGCGTCGGCCCCGATACGCGCATTGAGGTCATCACCGAGGGGATACTCACGCGGATGCTGCAATCCGACCCGGCGCTGGAAGGCGCGGCCGGCGTGCTGTTCGACGAATTCCACGAGCGCAGCCTGCATGCCGATCTCGGCTTCGCGCTGTGCGACGACGCGCGGCGCGCGCTGCGCGATGACTTGCGCGTGCTGATCATGTCCGCCACGCCGGACATCGACGGCCTCACGCGCGCGCTGCCCGAGGCGCCGATCGTCGCGATCGAAGGCGCGGTTCATCCGGTGGAGACGCGATACCTCCCGCGCGCGCCGGGCAAAAATGTCGAGGACGATGTTGCCGCCGCCGTGCGGCGGGCATTGCGAGATGACACGGGCGATCTGCTGGTGTTTCTGCCGGGCGCGCCCGAAATCCGCCGCGTACGGCAACGACTCACGGATCTGGCCGGCAACATCGACGTGCTGCCGCTCTACGGCGATCTGACGCAGGCGGAGCAGGACCGCGCGCTGACGCCAGCGATGGCGGGCCGGCGCAAGGTGGTGCTCTCGACCAGCATCGCCGAGACCAGCCTCACCATCGAGGGCGTGCGCGTGGTCATCGACGCCGGCCTCATGCGGCGCGCGCAATTCGACCCCAACACCGGCATGAGCCGGCTTGTCACCACACGCGTCTCGCGGGCGGCGGCCGATCAGCGCCGCGGCCGCGCCGGCCGCCTGGGGCCCGGCGTTTGTTACCGCTTGTGGACGGAACACGCCGAGCAGAATTTTGCGGCCCACACGCCCCCGGAGATTCTGGAGGCGGACTTGTGCCCCCTGGCGCTGGAACTGGCGAACTGGGGAACCACCGATCCCGCATCCCTCAACTGGATCACGCCGCCGCCGGAGGCATCTTACGCGCAGGCCCGTGACTTGCTGCGCCGGCTCGGCGCGATCGACGAGGCCGGCCGCATCACCCGGCATGGCCGCGGGATGAGCCGGCTGGGCCTGCATCCGCGGCTGGCGCACATGCTGGAACGGGCCAAAACCCTCAAACGGCAACCATTGGCGCTGCAACTGGCGGCGCTGTTGAGCGAACGCGATGTCCTCAAACCTATCAGCACCCGCCGATCCGCGGACATTCATCTGCGGCTGGAGGCGCTAGCGGCGAAACGCCCGCCGCTGCCCGCGGATTACGTGCTGGATCGCGGCGCCTGCGAGCGGGTCGAGCAACTGGTGGCCCGCTGGCGGCGGGAGCTTGGCCTGCCGGACAAGCGCGAAGACTCGCGCTTCGATCCAGAACAAACGGACATGGCCGGCGTGCTGCTGGCGCACGCCTATCCCGACCGCATCGCCCGCCGCCGCGCGCCGCAAGGCGGCGCATACGTGCTCAGCAACGGCCGCGGCGCCGTGCTGCCCGCGGACGATGAGTTGCGCAAAGCAGAATTCCTCGTCGCCGCTGAACTCGACGCCGGTGATCAGGAGGCGCGCATTCATCTGGCGGCGCCGATCACATTGCGGCAACTCGAGCAGGAGTTTGCCGCGGATTTGCGCAGCGCTGACGAGGTGCACTGGGATGACCGCGCGCATGCCGTGCTCGCCCGCCGCCGCAAAAAGTTGTTTGAACTCGTGCTGGAGGAAAAGACAATCCCCGTCCCGCCCGAGGCGGCGAGCACCGGCATGATCGAAGGCATCCGCGCGCTGGGCCTTGACTGCCTGCCGTGGGATCGCGTCACCCGCAACTGGCGGGCGCGCGTTCAATTGTTGCGGCGGCTGGAGCTGCCGGAGACTCGCGATTGGCCGGATGTGTCCGACGCGGCGCTGCTGGCTCGCCTGGAAGAATGGCTGGCGCCTTTTCTCCCCGGCATCACCCGCCGCGAACAACTGGGCAGGCTCGATCTCGCCAAGGCGCTCGCCAGCCAGCTCACCTGGCAACAGCAGAAGCAACTGGATGCACTGGCGCCGACGCATATTGCCGTCCCCAGCGGCTCGCGCATCGCGCTCGATTATTGCAACGACGAGCGGCCGGTGCTGGCCGTCAAACTACAGGAAATCTTTGGCCTCCATGAAACACCGCGCGTCGCCGGTGGCCGCGTGCCCGTGGTCATGACCTTGCTGTCGCCCGCCCGAAGGCCTGTGCAAACAACGCAGGATTTGGCAAGCTTCTGGAAGAATGGCTATCCTGAGGTCAGGAAAGAACTGAAAGGCCGCTATCCCAGGCATTACTGGCCCGACGATCCCCACACCGCGGAAGCCACTCATCGCGTCCGGCCTACACGAAAATAGACGCCCGTTCTTATTTGATGGAGGATTCCAAGAGTGAAAATCATGAAAAAGAGGGCAAGGTACGCGAAGATTGTCGGGGGGCGGGACGCGACTATGCGAACAAACCGGCGTATGCCGGTATCCCCTTCCCCCTCCAAGGGGGAAGGTAGGATGGGGGACATCATACTGTCGTTGCGGCAGGGATTGCCGGAATCCAGGTTACAGGGAAGTAAAATGCTCGGGGATGCAAAAATAATTTTTGGACTGGATACCGGACAACGCGCTAACTGAAGAAGCGCGTTTCCGGTATGACGAAAAAGTAACCGCTATGAGCATCTATGACTTCGAAGTCAAAACCATCGACGGCCAGCCACAGAAGCTGGATGCCTACCGCGGCCGCGTGTTGTTGATCGTCAACGTCGCCAGCAAGTGCGGCTACACGCCCCAATACGCCGGCCTCGAAGCACTCCACCGCAAGTACAAGGACAAGGGCTTTGCCGTGCTGGGTTTCCCCTGCAACCAATTCGGCCAGCAGGAGCCGGGCAACGAGACGGAGATCAAAAACTTCTGCGCGCAAAACTACAACGTGACTTTCCCAATGTTCACCAAGATCGAAGTCAACGGCGGCCACACGCATCCGCTGTACAAATACCTCAAATCCGAGAAGAAGGGCCTGCTCGGCACCGAGTCCATCAAGTGGAACTTCACCAAATTTCTGATAAACAAGAACGGCTCAGTAGTAAAACGCTACGCACCGGGCGATGCCCCTGAAAGCATCGAGAAGGATTTGTCGTCGCTACTTGGCTGAAGCTCGATTAATCGGAGAAAACGCCCCGGAAGGAATTGGATATCGCGCGCGAACGGATGAAGGAGGTGAAAGATGCGAAAAAGTCTTAAGGCATTCAAGAGCCGGGGCTGGCACATCCCGGGGTTCGCCGCGAATATGATCGGCTGGCCGATGAATTCGCGTTTCTCGATGAGATTCTGAAGGCCCGCGCCGAGGCCGGCCTCAGCCAGGCGGAAGTGGCGACCCGGATTGGCACCACCCAATCCGCGGTGGCCCGCCTCGAATCCGCGGGCGGCGGTCATTCACCATCGCTTGCCACCCTGCAACGGTACGCGTCGGCGCTCGGATACAAGATTCAGTTTCGTCTGGTTAAAAAGCGCGGTCCAGCCACACGCCCAAGGTTGACGCGCGCAAAGAGAATGCGCGCCGTCTAGCGGTGCTTGCGGATGTATTTTTTGAGGCGTTTGCGTTTGGCGGTTTGGCGCGGAGTCAATACATTTCTCTTTTTCGTAGGGATTCTCACCGCTGGCCTGGTTGCAATAGATCACGATGCGCGGCGGCGAAGTCCTTGATATGCTAGGCTGGTGAAAGTCAAGGAAGTGCTGCGAATGTTGCAGGACGACGGGTGGTTTCTGGTGGCCACTCGTGGCAGTCACCGACAGTACAAGCATCCGAACAGGCCAGGACGGGTTACCGTGGCTGGAAAACCCAGTGATGATTTGGCGCCGGGCACACTCAATAGTATCTTGAAACAGGCTGGGCTTAAAAAATGAGGGCTTATGCGATACGCCGTCGTCATTGAGAAAGCAGAGGGAAACTATTCAGCTTATGTTCCCGATCTGCCGGGCTGCGTCGCCACGGGAGCCACTCCTGAAGAGGCTGAGGAAAATATCCGCAAGGCCATTAAATTTCACCTTGAGGGTCTGCGTGAAGATGGTCTGCCCATCCCTCCCGCAACAAGCAAAGTAGATTACGTAAATATCGCGGCTTGACCTGGCAACATCCCAGGAATCAGCGCTGTTTGCGGATGTATTTTTTGAGGCGCTTGCGCTTGGCGACCTGGCGCGGCGTCAGGATGTTCTTCTTGTGCTTGTAGGGGTTCTCGCCGGTGCGGAATTCGAGCTTCAGCGGCGTGCCTTCGATCTTGAGCAGTCTCCGGAATTCGTTCTCCAGGTAGCGCTTGTAGGCGCCGGGCACGGCTTCGGTCTGGTTGCCGTGGATCACGATGCGCGGCGGGTTGTGGCCGCCCAGATGCGCATAACGCAGCTTGATCCGCCGCCCGCGCACCAGCGGTGGCTGGTGCGCCTCCAGCAGATAATTCAGCATGTCGGTGAGTTCGCCGGCGGAGGCCTCCTTGAATGCGGAGGCATAGGCGCGATCGATGGACTCGAACAAATTGCCGACGCCGCTGCCGTGCAGCGCCGAGATGTAGTGCACGCGGGCGAAGCTGGCGAAGTCCAGCCGCCGATCGATGGAATTGCGTGTCCGGGTTTTCTGATCCTCGCTCAGGCCGTCCCACTTGTTGACGGCGATGACG
This sequence comes from Gammaproteobacteria bacterium, assembly GCA_021324815.1. Taxonomy (GTDB): domain Bacteria; phylum Pseudomonadota; class Gammaproteobacteria; order JAJPIJ01; family JAJPIJ01; genus JAJPIJ01. The sequence goes on along the minus strand of JAJPIJ010000024.1, from coordinate 31,765 downwards.
AGCGCCCGGCCGCTGTCCAGAATTTGTCCCAGCAGGCTCGCGTCCTGCTCGGTCACGCCTTCCTGCGCGTCGATGACCAGGATCACCACGTTGGCGGCGTCGATGGCCTGCAGCGCCTTGATGACGCTGAATTTCTCGATGTCCTCGACCATGCGCGCGCGGCGCCGCACGCCGGCGGTGTCGATGAGCACGTAGTCCCTGCCGTCGCGCGCGAACGGCACGGCGATGGCGTCGCGCGTGGTGCCGGGCTGGTCATAGGTCAGCATGCGCTCCTCGCCCAGCATGCGGTTGACCAGCGTGGACTTGCCGACATTGGGCCGGCCCAGCACCGCCACGCGCACGCCCTTCGGCATCGCTTCTGCTTCCGTTTCATCCGCGCGCGGCAGCGCGGCGCACACGCGCGCCATGAGCTCCTCCACGCCCCCGCCGTGCGCGCTGCTGATCGCCAGCGGCTCGCCCATGCCGTAGCCATGAAACTCGGCGCAGGCCGATGCGGGCTCCAGCGCCTCGGTCTTGTTCACGGCGATGACAACGGGTTTGCCGGCGCGGCGCAGCCATTCGGCGATGCGATCATCCTCCGTCGTGCGCCCCTCGCGGCCGTCGACCAGCCACAGGATCGCATCGGCCTCCTGCGCCATTTTCAGCGCCAGGTCGCTCACGGTGCTGGCCAGCGGGTCGCGGCTTTCAGTCACGCCGCCGGTGTCGATGACGAGATGGGGACGATCGCCGATGCGGCCCTCGCCGACGCGATAATCGCGCGTGACCCCCGGCTGGTCCGCGACCAGCGCCTCACGCGTGCGGGTGAGGCGGTTGAAGAGCGTGGACTTGCCGACGTTGGGGCGGCCCAGGATTGCAACCATGGGTTTCATAATCAATAAGCTGCTGCGCTTATCGGTCGAGCGAGGATGTTACAACACGCGTCAAACTACTGTAGCAGGTATGTGGCCAGCGTGCCGCCGCTGCTGTAGACCAGCAACTGGCCGCCGATCACGATCGGCGGCGCGATGAGACGGCTCTTGTCCACCTGCACGCGCGCGGCGAACTGGCCATCCTCGCGGCGCAGCCAGTGCAGATAGCCCTCGACATCGCCGACCACCACATAGCTGCCCATGGCGGCGGGCGCCGTGGAAGTGCGCGCCTTCAGCTTCTCCTGCTTCCACACCGAGGCGCCGGTCTCGCGATCCAGCGCCCACATCGTGCCGTCGGCGGCGGTGACGTAGACGTTTTTGTCGTCCACGCCGACGCCGGCATACGAGGACAGATCGCGGTTCCAGAGTATCTGGCCGTTGTCGAGGTCCACCGCCGCCACCCGGCCCTGGAAACTCGCGACGTACAGCGTGCCGTCGCGCAACACCGGCTGGGTGTCGATGTCCACGATGCGTTCCAGGTCGTTGCGGCCGCGGGCCACGGCGATGGTGGTCTCCCATTCCACCTGCCCGGTCTTGAGATCGAGGGCGGCCAGCACGCCGTTGTCGAAACCCACGATCACGCGGTCCTTGATCATGAGCGGGGGACTCGTGCCGCGCAGGCTCAAAACCGGCGCGCCGCGGTCGTAGCTCCACAATTTTTTGCCGTCGGCGGCGTTGAGCGCAATCAGGTTGCCGTCGCCGCTGTGCACCCCCACCACCCCCTGCGCCGCCTGCGGAGCCGCCAGCACCTCGCTCGGCGCGCGCGCGCGCCACAACTGCCTGCCGTCCGCCTCCGACAGCGCCAGCACCTCGCCGCCGCTGGTGCCGACCAGCACCATGCCGTCGCCCACGCCGGGGCCGCCGGCGATGGCGGCCCCGGTGTCCGTTTCCCACAGGCGTTTGCCTTCGGCGACGCTGAAGGCGGCCACCTTGCCGCGGCGCTCCGCCACGTAAACCCGGTCGTTGATCACCACCGGCTCCAGCTTCAGAAACTGCTCGTCCGCGCCCTTCCCGAAGCGCTCCGACCAGCCCTGCCTGACGTTGACCAGCGGCGTGAATTCCACGAGCGGCGCGGGCGGCGTGGCGTTGCTCTCGCCGGCCATGTAGTTGGAGATGTAATTGCTCAGGCCGCAGCCGGCGAGGCCCACGGCGAGCCCCGCGGCGAGGCCGGCGCGAAGCGGATATTTCATCACGGGGAATTTTTTGCGGGCGGCGCGTTCAGGTTTTCGAGCTTGAGCGCCCAGGGATCGCTCTCCGCGTCGGCGGCGGCGCCGGCGCGCGCCTGCAAATCCAGATATTGCCGGCGCGCCTCGGCCGTCTTGCCCTGCGCCGCGAGGATGTCGCCCTTAACCGCCAGCAGACCGGCGCCGCCGTCAGCGGGATCGATCTTTTCCACCTGCTTCCAGGCCTCGTCCGGTTTGCCCTCGGCCAGCAGCACGCGCGCCAGCCGGATCCGCGCCGTGGTGCGCACGCCTTCCTCGGAGGAGTTCGCCAGCACCCATTCCAGTTGCGTCCTCGCCGCGGCGAGGTCATGTTTCTCCACCGCCAGCCTGGCAAGCAGCAGGGCGGAAAAGGCGGCATAGGTCGTGCAGGGATGGTAAAAGGCGCAGGGGCGCGCCTCGATCACGCTCCTGGCGATCTTTTCCGCTTCATCAATCTTGCCGTTCAAGGAGGCGCCCAGCGCCTGCTCGAACAGCGCGGAGGCGGCCTCCGCCTCGGCGCGAATGTGCGCCTGCCACCACCGCCAGCCGCCGACCGCGCCCAGGCCCAGCAGAACGCCGGTGACGATGGCGATGCCGTTCTCCCTCAGCCATTTCTTGATGGCCTCCACCTGTTCCTGCTCGGAGGCGTAAATTTCATCCACCATGATTGCTCCCGCGATTGCTCAGGGATTGTGAAAGCGGCGCATTATAAAGGTCGTGCCCGGGATTGGATACGGCGCATCGATCAAGGTCTCCCGGATTGTTTCAGCAGATCGATCAGCGCCGCGGGCGTGAGGGTCTGCTGCCCGCCCCCGCCGCGCAGATCCTTCACCGTCACCTTGCCGGATCGCAATTCCTCGCCGCCCACCATCACCGCCAGCCTGGCGCCCACGCGATCGGCGCGCTTGAACTGCGACTTCAGGCTGCCGCCGCCGCAGTGGGACACGATCGACAGGCCGGGAAGGGCGTCGCGCAGTTGTTCCGCCAGCCGCAGCACCGCGCCCACGCATTCCGGCTCCACCGGCATCAGGTAAACCTCCGGCGCGGAGGCCGCCGCCGCCCGCCCCTGCGCCCGCCACAGGGCGATCAGCCGCTCCAGCCCCAGCGCAAAGCCCGTCGCCGGCGTCGGCGGGCCGCCGAATTGCTCGACCAGACCGTCATAACGCCCGCCCGCGCATACCGCGCTCTGCGCCCCCAAATCGCGGCTCACCCATTCAAACACGGTGCGGCCGTAGTAATCGAGGCCCCGCACCAGCCGCGGGTTCACCTCGTAAGGAACCCCGGCGTCCTTGAGCAGGGATTGCAACATCTCGAAGTGCGCGGCGGAGTCCGCGTCCAGAAAATCCGCGAACGCCGGGGCGGCGGCGATGAGATCGGCCATCGCCGGATTCTTGCTGTCCAGTATGCGCAGCGGATTGGCCGTCAGCCGGCGGCGGCTGTCGGCGTCCAGCGCCTGCTCGTGCGCGGAGAAATGGCGCACCAGTTCGGCGCGGTATTTGGCCCGCGCGGCATTGCCGCCGAGCGAATTGATTTGCAGGGTGAGGCCGTCCAGGCCCAGCCGCCGCCACAGCCTCGCGGTCATCAGAATCAATTCGGCGTCGATGTCCGGGCCGGGCATGCCGAACACCTCGACGCCGAGCTGGTGGAATTGCCGGTAGCGGCCCTTCTGCGGCCGCTCGTGGCGGAACATGGGCCCCAGGTACCCCAGCCGCTGCGTCTGGCCGCGCAACAGCCCGTGTTCCAGGATCGCGCGCACGCAGCCGGCGGTGCCCTCGGGACGCAGACTGAGCGAGTCGCCGTTGCGATCGGTGAAGGTGTACATCTCCTTTTCAACGATGTCGGTGTGCTCGCCGATGGAGCGCGCGAACACCGCCGTCTGCTCCACCAGCGGGAGGCGGATTTCCTCGTAGCCGTAGGCGGCGAGCAGGGCGCGCGCCTCCGCCTCCAGCGCCTGCCACAACGGCGTTTCGGACGGCAACAGGTCATTCATGCCGCGGATGGATTGCAGCGTCGTCGCCACGGTGATTCCCCGGGTTATCCGATCATGTTGCGGGGAGCATTATTCAAGGCGCCGTCGCGCCCTGATCAGTGAGGTTGAAGCGCGCCACGCCGTCGTGCGTGTAGCCCGAAACGTCGAGCGGCGCGCCGCGGAAGCTCAGATGCACGCCCGAGACGCGGCCGATGCGCACCCGGTAGGGCAGCACGCCCTGCGCGGTGATGTGATCGCCGTTGTGCGCCATGTTGTAATAAAGCCTCGCGCCGGTGTTGTCGAAGACGTCAATCCACGAATCCGCGGTCACCACCATGTCCAGAACGTCCGCCCCCGCCGCGGCGGGGGCGGCGCCGCCGGCCGTCGCGGCCGTCCCCGCTCCCGGAACGGCCAGGGATTCCACCTCCGCCGGCGTGAGTCCCGCGTCGGTCAGCACCGGGTAGGTGTAGGACAGCGCCGGCCGTTCCGGCTCGGCGGGAGGCAACGGCACCGCCGCCGCTTTTTTGCGCTCGGCGGCGGGCGGCGCAGTGGCGGCCGGCGTTGTTGCGACCGTCGCGCCCTCGCCGGCCCACTTCGGCAGGCTAAGTGAAGACAGCAACGACTGCTGGTAGGTCTGCAACAATCCCATCACCGTGAGCGCCAGCAGCACGGCGATGATGACATAGGTCATGGCCTTGACCGGCAGGTCGCCGGCGCTCGCCTGCGGCTCCGGCATGTCACGCTGGGGTTCGATTTCCGGCGGCGCCGCGGCCGTGCGGTCGTACTCCAGGATCAACGAGACGGGGTCCAGGCCCACCAGCCGGGCATAGGCGCGAATGTAGCCGCGCACGTAGGTCGGGGCCGGCAACCGTTCGCCCGCCCCCTCCTCCAGCGCATTGACGATGCCGGTGTTCAGTCGCAGCTTTGCCGCCACGTCCTGGGCGGTCATGTTGCGCGCCTCGCGCGCCTTGCGCAGCGTTTCCCCCAGCGTCTGCGGTTCGCCCCCCGGCCCGATGTCCGGATCCTCCGTGGGGCGCAGGCGGCGCACGGGCTATTCTCCGGATTCTTCCAATTGCCGCGCCTCGACCGAATCGGGATATTTACCCCTCAAGGTCACGGCATAGCTGCCGGCGGCGTCCTTGTTCCCCAGCTTGCGCTCTATCTGCACCCCCAGCCACAGGCTCTGGGCGGTGTGCGGCGCGACCTCGCTGTAGCGCTCGAGATAGGCGCGCGCCGGCAGGTATTTCTCCTGCGCCACGCTGACCTTGGCCATTTCCAGGAGCGCCACGGCCAGCTTGGGGTCATGTTCCAACGCCTGCCGCAGGAAGACTTCCGCGCCGGCGGGATCCTTCTGCTGCTCGGCGCAGATGCCGGCGTTGGTGTACGCCACCTCCGGGTTCTGGTACAGCGGATCCTTGAGCGCCAGGGCGAACTGCTTCTGGCCCTCGGCGGCCCTGCCGGTGCGGCACAGGAACAATCCGTAATTGTTGAGGATGTTCGGATCGTTCGGGCTCAGGTCGAGTGCGCGTTTGAAGCTGGCCTCCGCCTTGCCATTCTCGCCGAGCCGGGTGTACAGCAGGCCCATCGCATTGTGGGCCAGGGCGTAATTCGAATCGATTTCCAGCGCCCGCTCCAGTTTTTTCATGGCGACTTCGTTCTGGCCGTCGTTCATGTACGCGACGCCGAGCTGGGTGTAGATCTCGGCGAGGTGACCGCCGGCGGGCCTGGCGGTCGCCGCGGGCGCGTCGGACTTGGCCGGATTGAACTCGCAGCCGGCCGGAATCAGGGCCGCGATCAACATCCAGCAGCGGAGGTTTCTGACGCAGGGATTGTTCATTCCTCAAGTCTCCCGTTTTCAGCCGGTCGCGCGTTCACGCCGGTGCCGCGCGGCGCGCGCCGCCACGCGCCCCACCAGCTGGCCGCAGGCGGCGTCGATGTCGTCACCACGCGTCTTGCGGGTGATGGTGATGAGACCCGCCCGCTGCAGTATAGCGCGGAAACGCTCGACGGCCTGAGGCTTCGCGCGCCGGTAGTCCACGCCGGCCACGGGATTCCAGGGAATCAGATTCACCTTGGCCGGAATCCCGGCCAGCAGGCGCACCAGCGCGTGGGCCTGCGCGGAGCTGTCGTTGACGCCGTCGAGCATGACGTACTCGAAGGTAATCTGCTCATGGCTGCCGCTCTCCTCCCCGGCGAAGCGCTTGCAGGCCGCCAGCAGTTCCTTCAGCGGATAGGTGCGATTGAGCGGCACCAGCTGATCGCGCAGCCGATCGTCCGGCGCGTGCAGGGAAACGGCCAGGCTCACGGGACTCGCCTCCTTCAGGCGATCCATGGCCGGGACCACGCCGGCGGTGCTGACGGTGACGCGGCGGCGCGACAGGCCGTAGGCGTTCTCGTCGAGCATCACATTGATGGCGCGCACGACATTGTCGAAGTTGAGCAGCGGCTCGCCCATGCCCATGAATACGACATTGGTGATCCGCCGCCGCGCAGGCGTGCAGGGAAACTGGCCGAGCAGGCGGGCGGCGAGGAAGATCTGGCCGAGAATCTCGCCGGTGCCGAGGTTGCGGTTGAAGCCCTGCCTGCCGGTGGCGCAGAAACTGCACTCCAGCGGACAGCCGACCTGCGAGGAGACGCACAGCGTGCCGCGGCCGGCCTCGGGAATGAACACGGTCTCGACGGCGCCGCCATCCGGCAGGCGCAGCATCCATTTGCGCGTGCCGTCGTCGGAGATCTGCTCCGAGATGACTTCCGGGAGCCGCAGCTCCGCCACCTCCGGCAGGCGCTGGCGCAGCGCCTTGCTCAAATTCGACATGGCGCCAAAATCAGTCACGCCCTGCTGATGGATCCACTTCATCACCTGCACCGCGCGGAACGGCTTCTCGCCCAGGGCGGCGAACCAGGCCTCCAGGCCCGGCCGATCGAAATCCAGCAGGTTGACGCGCCTGCCGGCAGTGCCGGTCATGACCATCTCCCGCAAATCTCCCCGGGCGCGAACAGGCAGTTGATTTCATACTTCGCGTTGTCGATGGAATCCGAGCCGTGCGCGGCGTTGCGGTTGACGCTGTCGGCGAAATCGGCGCGCACGGTGCCCGGCTCCGCCAGTCTGGGATCCGTCATGCCCATGACATCGCGTTGTTTCATCACCGCGCCTTCCCCCTCCAGCACCGACACCACCACCGGCCCGGAGGTCATGAATGCAATCAAATCATTGTAAAACGATTTGCCGCGATGAACCCCATAGATGGCCTCGGCCTGCTCCCAGCTCAAACGCAGCATCTTGGTGGCCACGATGCGCAAGCCGCTTTTTTCATAACGCGCCAGAATTTCCCCTATCTTGTTTTTGGCCACCGCATCCGGTTTGATGATGGAAACAGTCCGTTCAATAGCCATCCTGCCGTTTTCCTTTGAATTTCCAGCACCTGCCGGAAAAATGGCGTCATTATAGGGATTCCCCCCGCCGGATAAAACCGGGACCACGGGCGGACCGAGATTGCACCGCGACAACGGCCGGAGGTTTTTCTTCAGACCAGCACCTGCACCCGTCCTGCCTCGACGCGCACCGGGAAGGTGGCGATGGGTTCGTAGGCGGGCGGGCACATGGCCTGGCCCGTGCGCAGGCAAAAGCGGGCGCCGTGCCGCGGGCAGATGATCTCCCCGCCCACGATTTCGCCTTCATCGAGCGGCGCGCCGTCATGCGTGCAGACGTCCTCCACCGCCAGCAACTCGCCGTCGAGATTGACGGCGATGATGGCGACTCCCGCAACGTCCCTCTGCACGCGCCGCCCCGGCGGCAGATCCGCCGCCGCCGCGATGTCAAACCAAGTCGCCATCAATACATTCCGGTTTGCAGGCGCGCCGCCTCGGACATCATGCCCTGATGCCAGGGCGGATCGAAGACCAGCTCGACGTTGACCTCGGTGACGTTCGGCACCTGCGCCAGCTTGGCGCGCACGTCCTCGACCAGGAACTGCCCCATGCCGCAGCCCGGCGCCGTCAGCGTCATCCGCACGTCGACCCGGTTGCCGCCGCCGGGCAGCGGCGTCACTTCGCATTTGTAGACCAGCCCCAGATCGACGATGTTGATGGGAATCTCGGGGTCATAGCAGGTGCGCAACTGCTCCCATAACAGCCCTTCGTTCACGCCGCCGCCCTGCCGCGCCTGATCCCGCGCCTGCGGCGCGGCGGCCTGCGGCTCCATGCCGAGCGCGTCCAGATCCCTGCCCGCGATGCGGGCGAGATTGCCGTGGACATTCACGGTGACGCTGCCGCCCAGCGCCTGGGTCACCACCACCTCCGTTCCCGCGGCAATCAGGATCGGCGTGCCGTGCGGAATCAGGACGGCGTCGCAATCCCGCTTGAGCGCGGTGGCCTGGTGCAGTTCGGGCGCGTTCATGGCTTATTCCGTGGTGGCGCTCTTGTCGCCATGCAGGGCGGCGCGCGCGGCGTGCCAGCACAGGATCGCGCACTTGATGCGCGCCGGATACTGGCGCACGCCGGCCAGCACCGCGAGTTTGCCCAGCGCCGGATCGTTTTCGTCGCCGCCGGCGGTGAGCAGCCTGTGGAATTTGTCGAACAGCGTCTCGGCCTCGGCGACGGTCCTGCCCTTCAGGCTCTCGGTCATGAGCGAGGCCGAGGCGGTGGAGATGGCGCAGCCGCTGCCCTCAAAGGCAACGTCGCGGATGACGCCGTCCTCGAGTTTCATGGACAACGTCAGCCTGTCGCCGCACAGCGGGTTGTAGCCGTCCGCGGTGTGGGTGGCGCCGTCGATCCTGCGGAAGTTCCGCGGGCTGCGGTTGTGGTCGACGATGACCTCGCGGTAAAGATCGTTCAAGTCCATCATTGCCGGAACACCTCGCGCACGGTTTCGATGGCCGCGATCAGGGCGTCGACCTCGGCCCTGGTGTTGTAGAAGGCAAAGGAGGCGCGCGCCGTGGCCGGCAGGCCGTAGCGGGTCATGACCGGCATGGCGCAATGATGGCCGGTGCGGATGGCCACGCCCTCATGATCGAGGATGGTGCCGATGTCATGCGGATGGATGCCGTCGAGCACGAATGACAGCACCGACGCCTTGTTCCGCGCCGTGCCGATGATCCGCAGCCCCGGCACCGCGAGCGCCCGTGCCGTCGCGTGGGCGAGCAATTCCAGCTCGTGCGCGCCCATCGCCGGGAGGCCCACGGCCTGCACGTAGTCGATGGCCGCGCCCAGCCCGATGGTGCCGGCGATGTTGGGCGTGCCGGCCTCGAACTTGTAGGGCAGGTCGTTGTAGATCGTCTTCTCGAAGCTGACCGCCTTGATCATGTCGCCGCCGCCCTGGTACGGCGGCATCGCCTCCAGCAGCGCCTCGCGGCCGTAGAGCACGCCGATGCCGGTGGGTGCGTACAGCTTGTGGCCGGAGAAGGCGTAGAAATCGCAATTGAGCGCCTGCACGTCGACCGGCATGTGCGCCGCCGCCTGGGCGCCGTCGAGCAGCACCACCGCGCCCGCGGCGTGCGCGGCACGGATGATCTCCTCCACCGGGTTCACGGTGCCCAGCGCATTGGAGACGTGCGCCACGGCGACGATCGTCGTGCGCGATGAAAGCAGCCGGTGGAATTCCTCCATGATCAACTCGCCCCGGTCGTCGATCGGGACCACCTTGAGCACCGCGCCGGTCTGCTCGGCGATGAGCTGCCACGGCACGATGTTGGAGTGGTGCTCCATGCCGGAGATCAGGATCTCATCGCCGTGCTTCAACCGGCTTCCGCCGAAACTCGAGGCCACCAGGTTGATGGATTCGGTCGTGCCACGGGTGAAAATTATCTCGCGCGTGGAGCGGGCGTTGAGAAAACGGCGCACCTTCTCGCGCGCCTGCTCGTACTCCTGCGTCGCCAGTTCGCTCAGGGCATGGATGCCGCGATGGATGTTGGCGTTGATCTCCTCGTAGTAGCGCCGCACGGTGTCGATGACGATGCGCGGTTTCTGCGTGGTCGCGGCGTTGTCGAGATAGACCAGCGGCCGGCCGTGCACGCGCGCGTCCAGGATCGGAAAGTCGGCGCGGAGCTTCTCCACCGGCAATGCCGGCGCAGCAGGCCGTGTAACGTCAATGGAGACGGCGCGGGTCACAGCATGCCCCTCACCAGTTCGCCGCCCGGCAGCCGGCCCACGACGCGGCGGATGAGTTCCCGGCGCAGCGACTCGATGCCGATGCGGCCGATGACGTCGGCGGCGAAGGCATAGGTCAGCAGTCCCCGCGCCGCGGTCTCGTCCAGGCCGCGCGAACGCAGGTAAAACAGGGCGTCGGCGTCGAGCTGGCCGACGGTGGCGCCGTGGCTGCACTTGACGTCGTCGGCGTAGATCTCCAGTTCCGGCTTGGTGTCGACCTCGGCGTCCCCCGACAGCAGCAGGTTGTGATTGGATTGTCTGGCGTCGGTCTTGAACGCCTTGGGGTGGACGAGCACGCGACCGTTGAACACGGCGCGGCTGCTGCCGTTGAGCACGCCGCGGTAGAACTCGTCGCTCGCGGTGCGCGGCGCGAGGTGATCGATGCGGGTGTGATGATCGACGTGTTGCCGGCCGGCCGTGAGATAAAGGCCGTTCAGAATCACACCCGCCTGTTCCGCGGCGAGCCGCACCTCGATGTCACGGCGGGCGAGCAGCCCGCCCAGCGCGATGGCATGCGAAGTCACCGAGCTCGCCCGCGCCTGCTCGATATAAAGATGGCCGACGTGAAAGGCGCCGGCGGATTCATCCTGGACCAGATAATGTTCGATGTGCGCGCCCTCGCCGGCGCTGATTTCGGTGACCGCGTTGGTCAACGTCGCCGTTTCATTTGTGCCGTGATAGGTCTCGACGATGCGCGCCCTGGCGCCACTGCCGGCGCGGATCAGCACGCGCGGATGGATCGCCAGCGCCTCGGTCCCGCCGCTGGCGAGAAAGACAAGATGAATGGGCGGTTCGACTTGCGCGCCCGGCGCGAGCGTCACCAGCACGCCGTCCGTGTAAAAGGCGTCGTTGAGCGCCTGAAATGGATTTGCCTCCCCGGCGGCCATGCGCGCCGCCTCCGACGGCGCATCGCGCAACACATCGAAAAGAACGCGCAGCGAAACTCCCGCCGGCAAATCCCCCCTGTGGCTCAAATCTTCGCGCCACTGGCCGTTCTCGAACACCAGCCGGATCCCTTGGGCGTACTCCGGCAACCTTGCCGCGAGTGTGGCGGCGGCAGTGGCGGCGTCTTCGCGCGTCGCAGCGCGAAAGGCGCGGCGCGCCAGCGGCGTCACGTTGGTGTATTTCCACGCCTCCTGTCGCAGGGTCGGCAAACCCAGCGCACGGAATCGTTCTATGGCCGCGCGCCGGCCCGCGAACTCACCGCCGCCGGGCAGGTTCTTCGCAACCCGCTCGAACTCATCGACGAAATTACCGGTCAGGACCGCGGGCTGGTTCATGCGGCGGCGACCTCCTTCAACCAGTCATAGCCGCGCTGCTCAAGGGTCCTGGCCAGCTCGCGGTCGCCGGATCGGACGATGCGGCCGCCGGAAAGCACGTGCACGACATCGGGCACGATGTAGTCCAGCAGGCGCTGGTAATGCGTGATCAAGACGATGGCGCGATCCGGACCGCGCAGGTGGTTGACGCCGCTGGCGACGATCTTGAGCGCGTCGATGTCGAGGCCGGAGTCGGTTTCATCGAGGATGGCGAGCCTCGGCTCCAGCACCGCCATCTGGAAGATCTCGTTGCGCTTCTTCTCGCCGCCGGAGAACCCTTCGTTGACGGCGCGACCGAGGAAACTATCATCCATCTGCACCAGCCTGACCCGCTCCTTGACCAGCTTCAAAAACTCGACGGCGTCGAGCTCCGGCTCGCCGCGGTGCTTGCGGATGGCGTTGAGCGAGGCCTTCATCAGGTAAACGTTGTTGACGCCGGGGATTTCGACCGGGTACTGGAAGGCCAGAAACACGCCCTCCCGCGCGCGCGCCTCCGGCGGGAGGGCCAGCAGGTCCCTGCCGCAATAAGCCACGCTGCCGGCGGTGACCTCTTAGCCCTCGCGGCCGGCCAGCACGTGCGCCAGCGTGCTCTTGCCGGAGCCGTTCGGCCCCATGATGGCGTGCACCTCGCCGGCCTGCACCGCGAGGGAAAGGCCGCGCAGGATGGCCTTGCCCTCCACGCTCACGTGCAGGTTGTCGATCTTCAACAGCGCTTTTTCGTCTCCGCTCATGTCACTCTCACCACCATCCCCCGGATCGTCATCCCGGCCAGGGATTGGTCGGGACCCAGCGCCGGGGACGGAAAATAACCATCAACCAATCGCGCCCTCGAGGCTGACGCCGAGCAGTTTCTGCGCCTCCACGGCGAATTCCATCGGCAGCTCCTTGAACACCGCCCGGCAGAAGCCGTTGACGATCATGTTGACCGCGTCCTCCTCGCCGATGCCGCGGCTGCGGCAGTAGAACAGCTGATCGTCGCTGATCTTCGAGGTGGTGGCCTCGTGCTCGACGCTCGCGGTCGGGTTCTTCACCTCGATGTACGGGAAGGTGTGGGCACCGCAGCGATCGCCGATGAGCAGCGAGTCGCACTGCGTGTAGTTGCGCGCGTTCTCCGCGCTCTTCGCGACCTTGACCAGCCCGCGGTAGGCGTTCTGGCCGCGGCCGGCGGCTATGCCCTTGGAGATGATCGTGCTGCGCGTGTTCCTGCCGATGTGGATCATCTTGGTGCCGGTGTCGGCCTGCTGGCGGTTGTTGGTCAGCGCCACCGAGTAGAACTCGCCGACCGAGTTGTCGCCGGTCAGCACGCAGCTCGGGTATTTCCAGGTGATCGCCGAGCCGGTCTCGACCTGCGTCCAGGAGATGTGCGCATTCGCGCCGCGGCACTCGCCGCGCTTGGTGACGAAGTTGTAGATGCCGCCGCGGCCCTCGGCGTCGCCCGGATACCAGTTCTGCACCGTCGAGTACTTGATGTGCGCGTCCTTGAGCGCGATCAACTCCACCACCGCCGCGTGCAGCTGGTTCTCATCGCGCATCGGCGCCGTGCAGCCTTCAAGGTAGCTCACGCTGCTACCCTCGTCGGCGATGATCAACGTGCGCTCGAACTGCCCGGTCTTGGCGGCGTTGATGCGGAAATAGGTGGACAGCTCCATGGGGCAGCGCACGCCCTTCGGCACGTAGCAGAACGAGCCGTCCGTGAACACGGCGGAATTGAGCGCGGCGTAAAAGTTGTCGCCCTGCGGCACGACGCTGCCGAGGTATTGGCGCACCAGCCCGGGATGTTTTTCCACGGCCTCGGAAAAGGAGCAGAAAATCACGCCGGCCTCGGCCAGCTTGTCCTTGAATGTGGTGGCCACCGACACGCTGTCGAACACCGCGTCGACCGCCACGCCGGCCAGGATCTCGCGCTCGCGCAGCGGGATGCCCAGTTTCTCGTAAGTCTCCAGCAGCTTCGGATCGACCTCGTCCAGGCTCTTGGGGCCGTCCTTGCGGGTCCTGGGCGCCGAATAATAGGAGATGGCCTGATAGTCGATGGGCGGATGATGCACGCTCGCCCATCGGGGTTCCGTCATCGTCGACCAGTGCCGGAACGACTGCAGCCGCCATTCCAGCATCCATTCCGGCTCGTTCTTCTTGCGCGAGATGAGCCGGATGATGTCCTCGTTCAGGCCGGGCGGCGCGGTGTCGGATTCGACCTCCGTGTAGAAGCCGGCCTCGTAGCCCTTCTTGAGCAGCGCCTCGACCTGTTTCGTGCCCGTGGACATGATTTTTATACGGTGAAGCTTTCGCCGCAGCCGCAGGTCGCCTTCACGTTGGGATTGTTGAACCGGAAGCTTGCATTCAGGCCTTCGCGCACGTAATCGAGTTCCGTGCCGTCGAGAAAACCCAGGACCTCCCGATCGACCACCAGTTTCACGCCCTGCGACTCGAAAACTTGATCCTGCGCGCCCACGCTTTCGGCGACCTCGACCACGTAGGCGTGGCCGGAGCAGCCGGTCTTCCTGACACCGATGCGCAGGCCGGCGGCCTGGCGTTGTCCGGCCAGGAAATTGCGCACGTGCGCCGCGGCGCGCTCAGTCAGGGTGACGGCCATCTTTATGTGCTCCTCTGCGTTTCAGCTTCCACACCGGAATGGACACGGACTGCGCCTCCATCGCCATTTGCTGGCGCGCGTCGCGCCCGGCCACCAGCTCGGCCAGGCTGATGCGGCTCAGGAAGGAATGAATCTCGCGGCTCAAGCCCTCCCACAGATCGTGGGTCAGGCAGCGGTGCGAGTCATGGCAGTTTTCCCGGCCGCCGCAGCGGGTGGCGTCCACCGATTCATCCACCGCGGCGATGACATCCGCCACCGAGACCTCGGCGGCGGCGCGGCCCAGACGATAGCCGCCGCGCGGCCCGCGCGCGCTCCGCACCAGGCCCCGCCGCCGCAGGCGGGTGAACAACTGCTCCAGGTAGGGCAGCGAAATGCCCTGCCGCGCGGCGACATCGGCCAGCGTGATCGGCCCCTGATCGCGATGCAGGGCCAGATCCAGCATGGCCGTGACGGCGTAACGTCCGCGGGTGGTCAGTCGCATGGTCGGTTTGCAGTCCTCTTCAAAAAGGGCGGGCAGAATCCCATATCTGACTAGATTAGTCAACAATTAATGACGGCTGGTTCCGCGCACGGCACAAACGAGAGATTATCCCAGCCAGTATAAACCAACTGGCTGAATATCAATGAATTATCACTGGCTGGATGAACCGGCCAGCAACGGCGGCATCGGGCAGTCCAGCACCTCGGCCGTGACTTGCAGCAACTCCGCCTCCGCCGGCGCCACCCGGCCGTCGCGCAGTACGCAATCCGCGCCGGCGGTGATCACGGAATGCTTGAGCAGCGGCGCGAGCATCGACAGATTATGCAGCGCCCGGTTGAGCGCCGGCACCGTGCATTCGGCGGGAGCGGCTGGATCCGGCGGCTTGGGCACGAATGCGGCCATCACCCGCCGGTAGGTGTCCGCCGCCTCATCCGGCCTGGGCGTGCCGGCCCGCGCCAGCACGGTGATGAGCAGGCGCAGATCCGCCGTCACCGGATCAAAACTGTTGTATTTGACGACGTCCACCATGCCCCCGTCCACGATCAGATGTTCGCGCAGCAGCGTCGCCAGCACGAATTCGGAGACCGTGCGGCGTGCATCAACCGCGATGATGGCCTCGGCCGTGTTCAGAAACGCGTGCCGCTGCTCCAACGGCATCAGTTTCAGAACCGGCAGCGCGAGATTGATGAGCGGCAGCCGCGCGGCGGCCCCCGCCCGCACCACCGTCTGCACGAGGCCGTCCGCCGCCGCGGCGAATTCCTCCCCCTCTTGCTTCGCCAAAAGGGCCCGCGCCGCCGGCTGTTGCTTCGGGTCCGTGCCGGCAAGCAGCAGCGCATAGATCACCTGGCGCGCGCCGCCGACTTCATGCACGGCGCGCAACAATTCCTCCGGCAGCGAAGCGCGCAACTGCACGGCGTGATCGACGTGATGGGCCGCAGGATTGCCAATCGTGGCCGCGACCGCCTGCGCCGAGGCGAAGGACGACACGAAAGGGATCGGCGGCAATTCGCGGCCGCCCGTTCCGGCGGGAGCGGCACCGGCCTTGTCCTCCCCGATCCGCTGCCGCGCACGCTCGGTGAGTTGTCGCGCCCTGGCCATCGTCATGAACCGCGGGTTGACCGCGTTGATGCGATCCTCGATCGGCGGATGCGTGGCGAGCAGCGAGGAAAAGCTCACGTTGAGCGGTTTGGCGAAACAGAAGTGGCTCAGGTCCTCGGCGTGGACATTGCCCAGCAGCGAACCCTCCACGCCCTGCTTGATCTTCCACAAGGCGCCGGCGATGCCGTCGGGATTGCGCGTGAACTGCACCGAGGAGGCGTCGGCCAGGAACTCGCGGCTGCGCGACACCGCCGCCTTGATCAGGCGGCCGAAAAACACCCCGATGCAGCCGATGACGAGCAATATCAGTCCCAGCGCAAGAATGACAAGCGCGGCGTTGCCACCGTCCCGCCCGCGGCCGCCGCGGCCGCCCGACCCCCGCAGCGATCGCAGCAGGAAGCCGCCCAGCTTGCCGATGAGCAGGATGCCGGCCAGCACGCTCATCAGGCGGATGTTGAGCCGCATGTCGCCGTTGAGGATGTGGCTGTACTCGTGGCCGATCACGCCCTGCAGCTCGTCGCGACTGAGCTGCTCCAGCGCGCCGCGCGTCACCACCAGCACGGTCTCCGCCGGCCGCGTGCCGGCGACAAAGGCGTTGATGGCGGATTCATCCTCCATGACGTACACCGCCGGCACCGGCGTGCCGGAGGCGATCGACATCTCCTCGACCACGTTCATCAACCTGCGCTCGCCGGCCTGCTGCGTCGAGGGATGAATGCGGGTGGCGCCGACCATCTCCGCCAGCGCCCGCCCGCCGCCGGAAAGCTGCGCGGCGGTGTAGGCCGTGCCGGAGAAGATCACCAGCACCGTGCCGGCCAGGATCCACAGGAACGCGGGCTCCAGCAGCCAGGCGTGCAGATCGTGGTGATAGACGCCGCCGAACAGGAGGGCGTAGTACACGCCCAATTCGACGGCGGCGATGATGAGCGCCACCGCAATCAGGAAATACAGCACCAAAAGCCAGGTCCGGCGCCGCGCCCGGTGCTGCTGCTCAAAAAAGTTCATTGATAAATTTCCAAGGCGGCTGGCTGGAACCTGTCTCATGGCAAAAGCTGTTGCGGCACAGGGAGGTGCCGCCGTTTTCAGAGGCATATCGCCTCTGAAAACGAAGAAAAGCGAAAATCATACTTTTCACTTTTCGTACGCCGGGCAGTCCAGGAAGGACTGACCCGGCCTTAAGACAATGACACCTTCACCGCCTTGCGGATCTCGGGGCTTACCACCTCCAAAAGCTTCGCCTCGCCGAAGTTGAAGGGCCCGGCGATGAGCGTGTTGGGGAACTGCTCGCGCATCGTGTTGTAGCTCATGACCGCGTCGTTGAAGAACTGCCGTGCGAAGGCGATCTTGTTTTCGGTGGAGGACAGCTCCTCCATGAGCTGCTGGATGGTCTGGTTGGCCTTGAGATCGGGATAGGCCTCCATCACCGCCATGAACCGGCCCATGGCCGCGCCCAGCGCGCCCTCCGCCGCGCCCAGCGCCGTGACCGCCGCGACGTTGTCCGGCCGCGCCGCCGCCGCCTTTGCCGCCGCCTGCGCCTGGTTGCGGGCGGCGGTGACCGCCTCCAGCGTCTCGCGCTCGTGCTTGAGGTAGGCCTTCGTCGACTCGACCAGGTTGGGGATGAGATCGTAGCGGCGCTGGAGCTGCACGTCGATCTGCGAGAAGGCGTTTTTGAATTGATTGCGCGCCGACACCAGCCCGTTGTAAATGGAGATGACGTAAAGAACGAGGCCGACAACGACGACCCAGAAAACCATCGTGCCCACGCTCATATTGCCTCCTGCTTGGGGAATGAGGGCGCAAACCGCGCGCCGATGACAGCCACTGCCCATCTTAAAATACCGTTCGCCCTGAGGTATCGAAGGGCGGATAATGCGCACCAGGTGAGTTTGGTTGTGCCTCGATACCTCGGCACGAACGTCTCTTTTGCCTCGGGGTATTTTTGAGAGGGGTTCCAATATAATAGTAGGAGTTTCCGTCCGGCGCACACGATGATGCCTCCGCGCCAAAACAGGCCCCCCATGCAAGCAGCCCCCCAACAGCCCAGGGACATCTTCAGCCACCGCAAGTTCTGGGCGGCAAGGCTCACGCCCGCGCCGTTCCTGCCCATGTCGCGCGCGGAGATGGAGGCGCTCGGCTGGGATTCCTGCGATGTCATCATCGTCACCGGCGACGCCTACGTCGATCACCCAAGCTTCGGCATGGCCATCATCGGCCGCGTGCTGGAGGCGCAGGGCTTCCGCGTCGGCATCATCGCCCAGCCGGACTGGCATTCCGCCGGGCCGTTCAGGGCGCTCGGCCGTCCCAATCTGTTCTTCGGCATCACCGCCGGCAACATGGACTCGATGGTCAACCGCTACACCGCCGATCGCCGCATCCGCTCGGATGACGCCTATACGCCCGGCGACGTCGGCGGCAGGCGCCCGGATCGATCCGTCATCGTCTACGCGCAGCGGGCGCGCGAGGCCTACGGCGACGTGCCGATCATCATCGGCGGCATCGAAGCCAGCCTGCGCCGCATCGCCCATTTCGATTACTTGTCGGAGAAGGTGCGCCGCTCGATCCTGCTCGACGCCAGGGCGGACCTGCTGGTGTACGGCAACGCCGAGCGCGCCATTGTTGATATCGCGCACCGGCTCGCCGCGAAGGAATCGATCACGGACATCACCGATGTGCGCGGGACGGCCTTTGCGCGCGACCACATTCCCGAAGGCTGGATCGAAATCGACTCCACGCACATCGACACGCCGGGGCCGCTCAACCCGCCCGTCGATCCGTATGCGATGGAATCTCCCTCATTCAAGCCCTCTCCCCCATCCCCGGGGGAGAGGGCGCCGAAGGCGGGAGAGGAGGCGAAAATCATCCGCTTCCTGAAGCGCGTGCCGAACGCCGATCGCGAGCGCAGCGTGGTCCGCATGCCGGCGTATGAAGAGGTCGCCGCCGATCCGGTGCTCTACGCGCACGCCTCGCGCATCCTGCATCTGGAGTCCAACCCCGGCAACGCGCGTGCCCTCGTGCAACGCCACGGCAATCGCGATGTCTGGCTCAACCCGCCGCCCATCCCGCTGACCACGAAGGAGATGGACGCGATCTACGAACTGCCCTACCGGCGCCTGCCGCACCCGTCCTATGGCAGGGCGAAGATCCCGGCCTACGAAATGATCCGCTTCTCGATCGCCATCCAGCGCGGCTGCTTCGGCGGCTGCACCTTCTGCTCGATCACCGAGCACGAGGGCCGCATCATCCAGAGCCGCTCCGAGGACTCCGTCATCCGCGAAATCGAGACCATCCGCGACACCGTGCCCGGCTTCACCGGCGTCATCTCCGATCTCGGCGGCCCGACGGCGAACATGTACCGGCTGGCCTGCAAGAGCAGGGAGATCGAATCCTCCTGCCGGCGGCTGTCGTGCGTGTACCCCACGATCTGCAAGAACCTCAACACTGATCACGCGCCGCTCGTCAGGCTCTACCGCCGCGCCCGCGAGGTGCCGGGCGTCAAGAAGGTGCTGATCGGCTCCGGCGTGCGCTACGACCTCGCCATCGAGTCGCCGGAATACGTGAAGGAATTGGCCCAGCACCACGTCGGCGGTTATTTGAAGATCGCGCCGGAGGCGATCGGCGAAGGCCCGCTCTCCAAGATGATGAAGCCGGGCGTAGGCAGCTACTACCGTTTCAAGCAACTGTTCGACATGTATTCGAAACAGGCCGGCAGGGAGCAGTACCTCATTCCCTACTTCATCGCCGCCCACCCCGGCACCACGGATGAGGACATGCTGGAGCTGGCGCTGTGGCTGAAGAAAAACGGCTACCGCGCCGACCAGGTGCAGGCGTTCCTGCCCTCACCGATGGCGATGGCGACCGCGATGTACCACTCCGGCAAAAATCCACTGCACAAGGTCACGCGCCAAAGCGAGGAAGTGATCATCCCCCAGGGGCTCTAGGTGCGCCGGTTGCACAAGGCCTTCCTGCGCTGGCACGACCCCGACAACTGGCCCATGCTGCGCGCGGCGCTCAAGCGCATGGGCCGCGCCGATCTCATCGGCAACGGCAAACATCAACTCATTCCCGCCTACCAGCCGGCCGGCACCGGCAAGACGCCGGAAGGCGCGCGTCGCAAACACACGCCGTTCCGCACCCAGCACACCGGACTGCCGCACACGCCACCGCTGCCCGGCAAACGGCACAGCGCCGCGCTCTCCCGCCGCCCGTCCGCGACGCTCCACCCCGGCAGTCCCACCGGCCGCGGCCGGCGCGGCTAGCCTCCCGCGCCCGCCGTTCCCTTCCGCGCCAGGTTACGGAAACACCGGCACGGTCGGCTCGATGCCGTGATCCTCGGCCTCCGGGTGCCTCGCCAACACCAGTTTCCTGACTTCCTCGGCCTTCTCGTGCGGCACATCCACCATGAACAGCACATGCCCCTCGGCCATGGTGCGCTCGAATTCCCTGAGCACCTTGTTCGGCGTGCTGACGCCAATCAAGCCCGCCACCCAGATGCCGAACAGCGCGCCGCCCAGCGCGCCGAACAGGATCTTGGCCAGGCCCAGCGCGTCATTGACCAGGGGATAAAAAAACAGATACAGGCCGAAGACCGCCCCCGCGGCGGCGCCCACCACCAGCCCGATGCCCATGCCGTGCATCAAGTCGGTCTTCTGGGCCAGGCCGGCCTCCGGCAGGCCCCTCAAATCGGTGCCGCGCTTGGCCAGAAAGTGCATGCGGCGATCTTCTATCCTGGCAAGCAGCAGGTCATCCTCCACCTGCCGCGCCGACTTGACATCGGGAAGCACGAAATAGAGACGGTTGTGCATACGCACCTCCGCTGACTTTCCGGACGCGGAAGCCCCGCCATGGGCCTCCACATCGCGTTCAAGCCGCGGAATGCCCGCGATCCGCTTGGGGAATCAGGCGCAGAATCGCCCGATATCCCATGCGTCCCGTCCCTGAGGGCGCCGTGCAGCGGCAGTGCATAAATTGCGCGCTCCACGGGCGGAAATGCCGCCGGCAAGCGGCAGCACCGGGGCGGCCGGAGAGGCGGCCAGCCCCACCCCTGCCCCGTCGACACCGCGATGACAACGAATATCCTTCCGGGGCCGTCATCTAAAGTATAGACTGCCGGCGGCATTCCGCTTTCGAAATGCATGCAGGAGCGGCGCCGCAAGTCATTGCTTCAAGGAGAAATACGCATGTCCGGCACGGATTCCACGACCATTGCCGGCTACCTGCTGCGCAGCCTGAAGGCGGCGGGCGCTCATCACGTCTTCGGCGTGCCCGGCGACTACATCCTCCGGTTCTACGAGGAGATGAGCAAAAGCCCGATCAGGCACGTCGGCACCACGCGCGAGGACACCGCCGCCTTCGCCGCCGACGGCTACGCCCGCTGCCAGGGCATCGGCGCGCTCGCCATCACCTACGGCGTCGGCGCGCTCAACGTCGTCAATGCGGTGGCCGGGGCGCACGCGGAATCCTCGCCGGTGGTGGTCATCAGCGGCGCGCCCGGCGTGCGCGAGCAGCGCGAAGATCCGCTGCTGCATCATCGCTTCGGGCCGTTCACGTTCCAGCGCGAGATTTTCGACCGCATCACCTGCGCCAGCACGGTGCTCGACGATCCGGTGACCGCCTTCCGGCAGATCGACCGCACGCTCGCCGCCGCCCGCCGCGACCGCCGGCCGGTGTACATCGAGATCCCCCGCGACATGGTGACCGCCGAGGGGTTCGCGCTGCCCGCCGCGATCGAATCCGGGGCGGAGCCGGCGAGCGACGAGGCGGCGCTCACCGAGGCCGTCGCCGAGGCGGTTGAATTGCTCGATGCCGCCGCCTCGCCGGTGGTGATCGCCGGCGTCGAGGTGCACCGGCGCGGCTTACAGGACGCGCTCGTCGATCTCATCGAGCGCGGCCGCCTGCCGATTGCCGCCACGCTCACCGGCAAATCGGTGATCGGCGAGCGCCACCCGTATTACATCGGCGTTTACGAGGGCGCGATGAGCTCGGAGCAGGCGCGCTACATGGTCGAGCAGTCGGACCTGCTGCTCATGCTGGGCGTCACGCTGAACGACGTCGACACCGGCGTGTACACGGCGCGCATCGACCCGCAGCGGATGGTGCGCGCCGCGCAGGGCGAGATCAACATCCGCCATCACCGCTATCCGCGCGTGCAGCTCGGCGACTTCATCCGCGCGCTCACGGGCGGAATCACCCGCCCGCGCGCCGGCCAGGTGCTGCAAACATCGGCCGCCGAAACGCTTGCGGACTTTCCGGCCAGGGGCCGGCCCATGACCACGGCGCGGCTCATCGCGCGCCTGAATGCCGCGCTGACGCCGGAGATGATCGTGGTCTGCGACACGGGCGACTGCCTGTTCGCCGCCATCGAACTCAAGGTGCACGAGCGCACCGAGTTCCTCGCCTCGGCCTTCTACACCACCATGGGCTTCGCCGTGCCGGCGGCGCTCGGCGCGCAGGTGGCGCGGCCCGACCGGCGCGCGCTCATCCTGGTCGGCGACGGCGCCTTCCAGATGACCGGCACGGAATTGTCCACCCACGCGCGCTTGAAGCTCGCCCCCATCGTCATCGTCTTCAACAACCGCGGCTACAGCACCGAGCGTTACATCCTCGACGGCCCGTTCAACGACATCGCCGACTGGCGCTTTGAGCGGCTGGGGGAGCTGTTCGGACCGCTGCGCGGGTTTGAGGCCGCCACCGAGGAGGCCTTCGAGCAGGCGCTCACGGCCGCCATCGCCGAGCGCAGTTGCCCCAGCGTCATCAACGTGCTGCTCGCCCCCGAGGACGCCTCGCCGGCGATGCGGCGGCTGGCCGAGCACCTGCGCCGGCGCGTCGGCGGCGCCTGAACCAGCATTCCCCTCTCCCACCGGGAGAGGGTGGCGCCTGGCGCCGGGTGAGGGCGCATATTTGTCTGGTCTAGAGTGACAATCCCCCATGAAGGGCCGCGATCTTTGGCAAAATCAAAAAAGGACCGACATTGCTAACGCCCTCTGAAATCTGACTTTTTTATAGTTGACTTACATTTTATGAAATGTAAGAATAATATACATGAGTTCGACTAAAAAAGTGGATTCCGTCTGGTTTACCACCAAGGGACAGGTGGTTATCCCCGCATGGCTGCGGCGCGAATTTCATATTGAGGAAGGCACCAAAGCCGTTGTCCAGGCCACGCCAGAAGGAATTCTTCTCAAACCCGTAACCCGCCACGCCATCGAACGAGGCTTCGGCTTGCTCAAACGCAAGCCAGGCGACAAACCATTCTCCGAGGAATGGGAGGAGCACAAACGACGGGAGAAGGAATTGGAAGAGCGCCATGGCCATCAGGGTTCTTGATAGCTTCGCGCTACTCGCCTTTTTCCGTGGTGAACCAATAGGTGCGCCAGTCAAGGAGCTGCTTCATAAGGCGGCGTCGGCTGATAAATCCCTCCATATGACCGAAGTGAACTACGCCGAAGTCAAATACATCATCCTCCGTAAAGACGGCGCTGACGCTTGGGACTGCGCGGCGAGGACATTGGAAACGCTACCGATTGAATTTCATCCTGTCACACGTTCGTTGGCGGATACAGCGGCTAACTTCAAGTCCCGCGTTTCATTTAGCTTGGCTGATGCCTTCGCCGCTGCATTAACCAAGGAAAAAAAAGCCGAACTTGTCACAGGAGATCAAGAATTCAAACCACTAGAAAAGGAAATCAAAATCCACTGGCTAAAGTAATAGGCGAGTTATGAACAACGATTATATCAGGCAACTCTGTCTCAATCTGATGAAATCAGATTCAGAACAAGAGGTAATTAAGCTGCTTACAGATACGGGTTATTGGGAGAACACAGCAGCATGGCGATACTACGGCGATTACGAAAATAACTATAACACCATTGGCAACCAACAGAGTCGACCTGATGCGGCTCTCGTCGAAAAACTTGTCAATTCTGTCGATGCACGGCTAATGAATGAATGTCTAGCGCGCGGAATTAATCCTGAAGACGCGTCTGCTCCTCAATCAATTGTTGAGGCAGTTGCTACGTTCTTTGAGCCAGGAAGCAATCCAAAAAGCATGGTCGCGGGTAGAATCAAAAATTGGTCTGATGCGAAACGTATCGACATTGCACGTGGAATAACATTTGCCGCAACTGGAGCATCACCGCAAGAAGGCTATCCTTCCTTTACGATTGCGGATTCTGGCGAGGGCCAGCCTCCCGAGAACATGCCAGAGACATTTCTTTCCCTCACGAAATCCAACAAGCTACGCATTCCATTCGTGCAGGGAAAATTTAACATGGGAGGCACAGGGGTTCTGAAGTTTTGTGGTCATTATAATTTGCAACTAATCGTAAGTCGTCGCAATCCTGCTATTTTGCGAAATAATCTCAAACATAAATCCGACAATCAATGGAGCTTTACAGTTGTGCGACGAGAAGACCCATCAGGAAATCGTCGCAGTTCGGTTTACACCTATCTCGCCCCTGTAAATTGTGAAAAAAACCCAGGTCATGGTTCGGTATTGCGATTCACAGCGCATGACATGCCGATATTCCCAGAAGGGCGCAACGCGTATGCCAGGACATCAGAGTGGGGCTCACTTATCAAGCTTTATGAATACGCCGCTACGGGATTGAAAGGACATATTTTACGCAAAGATGGAATGTTAAGTCGGATGGATATTTTGCTTCCTGACGTTGCTTTACCAATACGTTTTTACGAATGTAGGCAGGGATACCGCGGCCATGCTGGAAGTTTCGAAACTACGCTTACTGGTTTAAGCGTCCGTCTTGACGATGACAAAGGTGAAAATCTCGAATTCTCAAATTCTTGCCCGATAAGCGTGGCTGGTGAGCATATGACTGCCACTATCTATGCGTTTAAGAAAGGTCGTGCAGATACTTACCGGAAGAATGAAGGCATCATTTTCATTATCAATGGCCAGACTCATGCACATCTCACTCTCGATTTCTTTCGTCGAAAGGCGGTAGGACTTAGCTACCTTGCAGATTCCATCCTTGTTATGGTGGATTGCACAAGGCTTTCCGGCCGTGCACGTGAGGATCTCTTTATGAACAGCCGAGATCGGCTGAGTGCTGCTCCACTACGTCATGCGATCGAAGATGAACTCGAAGTTCTACTTAAAAATCACGAAGGCTTGCGAGAGCTGAAAGAACGTCGACGAAGGGAGGAACTCGAAGCAAGCCTCAAAGATTCTAAACCCCTAGAAGAAGTGTTGGAGACATTGATACGACATTCACCAACTCTGTCGCAACTTTTTTTGCTCGGAGATCGCGCGGCGAATCCATTCAAGCCCAAAACTGTTCAAAGCGAAGAAAAACTTTTCGAAGGAAAGCACTATCCGGCTTATTTTAGGTTCAAAGGAAAGAAATACGGCGAGAAGCTGGAGCGGGAGTGCCACATCAACATGCGTGCTCGCATCTCCTTCGAAACAGACGCGACAAATGATTATTTCAGTCGCCAAGTTGATCCCGGCACCTTTTCGTTGAATTTGCAGGGTGACGATTCGCAGTTAATTATGGTTAAGGATTACAGTCTAAATCTTCAGAATGGAATTGCTACTCTCAATCTCAAATTACCTGACGTTTGCGTTGTCGGCGGGTTACTTCATTTTGTTGCATCAGTGTCAGACTCAAGCCAAGTTGAGCCTTTTCAGAACTACTTCCAAATTCGTATTAAGCCAGCATCTGAAACAGATGGTGGCAAGGGGCAACGACATAAGCCACCTTCAGAAATTGAAGGACCGGATCGAGAAATTCCAACTGGAATTCAGTTACCAAATTGGGTGCGTGTAAGTGAATCTGATTGGAACAAACACAATCCGCCATTCGATCAATTTACCGCCTTGAGAATTAGACATGCTGGCACCGCTGAAGAGACTCCAGAAAATGGAGTGGACATCTACGACTTTTTTATAAACGAGGACAATATTCATCTGAAACGCTATCTAAAATACGAGCTAAAGACTGAGCGGTCTGATGTATTAGCACGGACGCGTTTTGAACTTGGATTGATGCTCACTGGACTCGCAGTCATTCATCGTGCAGCCCAGCGAAAGCAAAATGAGGAAATCGAAACTGACGATGCTGAAATTAACATCGAGAAACAAGTGGAGTATTTTACGATGGCAGTAGCTCCCTTCCTTCTCCCGATGATAGATGCACTCGGCGCACTTGATTCTGAAGATGCGCATGTGGCTGACGCTTCAGGTGAAGCAACATAGTTTGGCTACTCTGCGAGCTTATGGAGCAACATTACTTCCTTACTGGGTGAAATATCGCCTTGCTTGTTCGCATACCACTTCCTTCCTGGAACTTCTCGCCATATTCGCCCTTCGATTTTATTCTTTGTCCTGCAGTCCGCCTTAACCTCAGCGAAACCAGCCTTTTTCATTGTTTCCAGATAAGCGGGTAATTGCCATTCTGGATCAGAGAACGCCACGAGCTGAACCACAAGCGAGTCCTTATCGAGCAATGACTTAATCGAAGAAAAAACTGATAGTAGCCGTGAATAGTAGGTGGTGAGTTCATCCTCGTCTCGAGGGCCGAGCAAGTAATGAGATTCACCAGCACCATCGAGCTGATTCGCCAACCAGAATGGTACGGGCGTTTCTTTGCGCCCCATGATTTGCCAGCGATGATAAACAACATGAACACCGGGATATGGCGGTGAAGTTAACACAAGTTTTATTGGAAGCCACGATTCTGGAATTCGACCGTCGTCATTACATTGTTCCGAGGAACGATTGATAATGCGGCGAAGTGATGAAAGTCGATGACGCGGTAAGTCATTTGTTGTGGCTACATCCGAGATGAAGCTAAAAAATTCCGAAACTGCTTCACGGAGTCGCCTACAGAACTCCGTCTTAAATTCACTGGCCGTTGGGACCCTGGTCTTGCAATCGAGCCCCCACTGACCGACACCCAGAAGAATTAGACGAACGAAACGTTGCTGTCGCAACTTTGGCAAAAGCGAAAGATGTTCCAACACCCAAAAGAAGAATGTGCGTGCTTCATCTGGCAGATTTCGAAGATAATATTGCGTTTCGGCATCAACGATCTCGTGTGAATTAAATGATCGTTGCAGTTCTGTCGTCTCGAGATCATCAAGCCATGTGCCAATTGCGCGTTTATCGTGAACTGATATTGGAGTTGTTTTGGCTCGAGCTAAAAATGTCGCTAAGGAACTTATATCCATGCCAGCTGCGCGACGGCCTAGAGATATTGCTTCAACAAGTGTCGTTCCCCCTCCGCAAAAGGGATCAAAAACTAAATCGCCAGGGCTAGTAAATGCTTGAATAACTTCTCGGGCAAAGGCTGGAGGGAAACGAGCGGGATACCGATAAAAATCGTGAGGGACGCCCTTTACTCTCTCACGAGTCGATACTGCTTCAACCAACGAATCTGGTATCGTGGTTCGACTTGTGAACATTTTTAAGTTAATGGCCTAACTAATTGATACCACAATAATATATTAAGTATAACATATTGATGAAATTAGTCCATTATTTTTTCGTAAACGCGTGCGCAAGGGAGGGGTTCCGGCTACCATAGCGCCCCTACATAACGAACCGGAATGGAGTGCGGTTGTGAAATTCACGGTTGAACAATTCCGCGCCTGGGACAACAAGCGCGTTTCGCTGCTCGGTATGTCCGGGGTGGGCAAGACCCGCATCGCCAACCTGCTCCGCCGCGCGAACTGGTTTCATTATTGGCGACTACCGCATCGGCACGCGCTATCTCGACGAGCCGATCCTGGACAACATCAAGCAGCAGGTGATGGCCATCCCGCTGATGCGGGAGCTGTTGCGCACGGATTCCATCTACATCCGCAACAACATCACCGTGGACAACTTAAAGCCGGTGTCCACCTTCCTCGGCAAGCTGGGCAACCCGGAGCGCGGCGGCCTCGCCCTCGATGAATTCAAGCGGCGGCAGGCCCTGCACCGCGGCGCCGAGATCGCGGCCATGAAGGACGTGCCGGAGTTCATCCGCAAGGCGCAGGAGATCTACGGCTACCGGCATTTCGTCAACGACGCCGGCGGCAGCCTCTGCGAGCTCGACGACCCGGAGGTCATCGAGGTGCTGGCCGCGCACACGCTGATCCTCTACATCAAGGCCACGGCGGAGGATGAAAAGGAGCTGATCGAACGCGCGGAGAAGGATCCCAAGCCGCTCTACTACCGCGAAAGTTTTCTGGACCAGGAGCTGGCGGCCTACTTGAAGGCCAGATCGCTGCCGTACGTGGCGATGATCGACCCCGACGATTTCGTGCGCTGGGTGTTCCCGCGCCTGTTTTACTCGCGCCTGCCGCGCTACGAGGCCATCGCCAGGCAGCACGGCTATATCGTCAGCACGCAGGAGCTCTGGCAGGTGCAGTGCGAGGCCGATTTCCTGGCGCTGCTGGAACAAGTCATCCGCCGCACCCGGTAAGACGCCTGACGGGGAAGACCCATGCCGCTGGTGGCCAATTCCGATTTGCCCGCCTTTGACGACCTCCGCCAGGAGGGCGGCACGGTGCTGCCGCGCGCGACGGCCCTGCAGCAGGACATCCGCGAGCTGCACATTGGGCTCCTCAACATGATGCCGGACAAGGCGCTCACCGCCACCGAGCGGCAGTTCTTCCGGCTGGTGGGCGAGAGCAACCAGATCGCGCAGTTCTACATGCACCCGTTCACGCTCGAGGGCCTCGAGCGCGGCCCGGAGGCGAAGGAGCACATCCGCCGTTTTTACCGGAGCTTCGAGCAGATCAAGAGGGAGGGGCTGGACGCGCTCATCATCACCGGCGCCAACGTCACGCAGCCGGACCTGTCGCTGGAGCCGTTCTGGAAGCCGCTCATCGAGGTCATCAACTGGGCCTACGACAACGTGACCTCGACGTTGTGCTCCTGCCTCGCCACCCACGCCGTGCTGCAATTCCGCTACGGCCAGAGGCGCCGGCCGCTCGGCTTCAAGCGCTGGGGGGTGTACCCGCACCGCGTCGTCGATCGCCGCCACCCGCTGGTGATGGACGTCAACACGCGCTTCGACGTGGTGCACTCGCGCTTCAACCAGATCGACGCCGCGCAGTTCGCCGCCGCCGGCCTGCGCGTGCTGGTGGAGAGCGAGCTGGCCGGCGTGCACCTGGCGGTGAGCAAGGACGGCTTCCGCATCGTGTTCTTCCAGGGCCACCCGGAGTACGACACCATCAGCCTGCTCAAGGAATACAAACGCGAGGTGCTGCGCTATGCCAACGGCGAGATCGACGACTATCCGCCCTACCCCGAAAATTATTTCACGCCGCAGGTACAAGCCATCCTCGGCGAATACGCCGGGCGGGTGCGGCAGGCGCGCCGGGCGCGCGCCGCGATCCCGGAGATGCCGGAGGAATTGATCGTGCCGCATCTGGACAACACCTGGCACGACACCGCCGAGGCGGTGATCAACAACTGGGTGGGCAAGGTCTACCAGATCACCAGCCAGGACCGCCGCCAGCCCTTCATGGAAGGCATCGATCCCCTGAATCCGCTGGGCCTGCCCTGGTAAGGCAATCCTGATGAGCAATCAACAGCCATCACGGTACTCAGCAGTGATAAATCCCCCGTATCCCCCCTTTTCCAAAGGGGGGCGAGGGGGCGGACGCGCGGAGGGTGGGCTGGGTCCCTCCTCCATCCCCCCTTTTCCAAAGGGGGGCGAGGGGGGATTTCCAAGGCGCGGTAAGTAGGATCGATGTCCGGCCGGAGCATGCGTTTGAGTAAAAACTGTAGCGGGGTGCGCGCATGGACGTAACGCCGATCCTTGAGCCGCTGAACGCGGCGCAGCGCGAGGCCGTCACCGCCGAGACCGGCAACATCCTCGTGCTGGCCGGCGCCGGCAGCGGCAAGACCCGCGTGCTGACGCACCGCGTCGCCTGGCACATCCTGACCGGCGAGGCCAGCCCGCAGGGCATCCTTGCCGTCACCTTCACCAACAAGGCCGCCGCCGAGATGCGCGGGCGCATCGAGCAGCTCATCGGCCGGCCCGCCACCGGCATGTGGGTCGGCACCTTCCACGGCATCGCCCACCGCCTGCTGCGCGCCCACGCGCGCGAGGCGAATCTGCCGGAGAATTTCCAGATCCTCGACAGCGACGATCAGCTACGCACGGTGCGCCGCGTGATTCGATCGCTGGAGCTGGACGAGTCGCGCTGGCCGGCGAAGGAGGCGCAGTGGTTCATCAACGCGCGCAAGGACGAGGGTCTGCGCCCGCGCCACCTGAGCGACGAGGGCGACACGACGTTGCGGCAGATGCTGCGCATCTACCAGGCGTACGAGGAATTCTGCCAGCGCGCCGGCGTGGTGGACTTTGCCGAGCTGCTGCTGCGCTCGCTGGAACTGTGGCAGCAGAACGCCGGGCTGCTGCATCACTACCGGCAGCGCTTCCGCCACGTGCTGGTCGATGAATTCCATGACACCAACGCCATCCAGTACGCCTGGCTGCAACACGTGGTCGGCGAACACGGCAGCATCTTCGCCGTCGGGGACGACGACCAGTCCATTTATAGCTGGCGCGGCGCGCGCGCTGAGAACATGCAGCGCCTGAGCAAGGATTATCCGAACACCCGCCTGATCCGGCTGGAGCAGAATTACCGCTCCACCGGAACGATCCTGGCGGCGGCCAACGCCCTCATCCGCCACAACAATGCGCGGCTGGGCAAGGAGCTGTGGACCGAGCGCGGCGGGGGCGAGCCGCTGCTGCTCTACAGCGCCTTCAACGATCGCGAGGAGGCGCGCTTCTGCATCGAGCAGATCGAGCAATGGCAGGACAAGGGCCGAAGGCTCGCCGAATGCGCGATCCTCTACCGCACCAGCGCGCAGTCGCGCTTGTTCGAGGACGCGCTGCGCGAGGCCGGGCTGCCGTACCGTGTTTACGGCGGCTTCCGCTTCTACGAGCGCGCCGAGGTCAAGGACGCGCTGGCTTACTTGAGGCTGGTGTTTTCGCCCGACGATGACGCCGCCTTCGAGCGCGTCGTCAACCTGCCGCCGCGCGGCATCGGCGAGCGCAGCCTCGAGGCGCTGCGGCAGATCGCGCGCGAGGAGAACGGCTCGCTGTGGAAGGCGGCGCAGCGCGTGCTGGCGCAGCGCGATCTCGCCGGTCGCGCGCTGAGCGCGCTCGGTGGTTTCGTCGATCTCATACTCACGATGCGGCAGCAGACGCTGGAACTGCCGCTGGGCGAGATGATGGACGCCGTCATCCGCTTGAGCCGCCTGCCGGAGCACTATCGCAAGGACCGCGATGGCCGCGGCGAGGAGCGGGTGGAGAACCTCGATGAACTGGTCACCGCGGCGCGCGAATTCGAGGGCGGCGAGATCGAGGAAGGCATGACGCCGCTGGCCGCGTTCCTCGCCCATGCGGCGCTCGAGGCCGGCGAGGGCCAGGCCGGCGAGTACGAGGATTGCGTGCAATTGATGACGCTGCACTCGGCCAAGGGGCTGGAGTTCCCGCTGGTGTTCATGGCCGGCATGGAGGAGGGCCTGTTCCCGCACCAGCGCTCGAGCGAGGACCCCAATCAAATCGAGGAGGAGCGGCGGTTGTGCTACGTCGGCATCACCCGCGCCCGCGAGCGCGTGATTTTGACCTGCGCCGAGAGCCGGCGGCTGCATGGATCGGATTACTACCCGCGCCCGTCGCGCTTTTTGAACGAGTTGCCGGCGGAATTGTTGCAGGAGGTGCGGATGAGCGGCCAGCTCCACACGCCGCGCAGCCCGTCGTTGCGCGACGAGGGCAGCGGCGTGTTGCGCCTCGGCGGGCGGGTGGCGCACGCGACCTTCGGCGAGGGCGTGATCCTGAACTTCGAGGGGCAGGGCGCGCACGCGCGCGTGCAGGTCAATTTCGATCGCGCGGGGACCAAGTGGCTGATGGCCGCCTACGCCAACCTCAGGGTTTGCTGAAATTGAAAAGTTCTTAAGGGCGTATTGTTGTCACCCTCTCCCCGGCCTCCCCCTCAAGGGGGAGGGAAGTTCGACGATGTATCCCCCTCTCCCCGCTCAAGGGGGGAATTTCGGCAATCCATTCCCCTCTCCCCTCGCGGGAGAGGGGGAAGGGG
>JAJPIJ010000042.1 GCA_021324815.1 Gammaproteobacteria bacterium | reverse complement strand
CGCGCTGGCTGCAACTTCGCCTGAGGCCCGCAAAGCCGGCTCTGCTCTTGAAAGATCACGCCGCCGCGTTGACCGCGGGCGGAACCAGCCGATCCGGATCGAAGTCGCAGCGCAGGCACAGCCTCCGCAGATTCGGGGCGTCGATGGCAACCGTCAGCCACCAGCCGCCCGCCGCATCGCGGCCCTCGGCAAGGACGAATCCCTCTTCGTGCAATCGCGCCCGCAGCCGGCCGGCCTCCGGCGGCAGCGAAATCCGGCAGGAGGGGTGGAGACTCAGACGCTCCGTGATCGCCGCGATCAGGAGATCAGTCCCCGCCCCGGTCTTCGCCGACAGCCACACGCGCCGCGGCACCCCCGTCGTGTCGCGATCCACGCGCGGGACGACCCCCGGCAGACGATCGATCTGATTGTAAACCTCGAGGCAGGGCACATTGCCGGCGTGAATTTCCTCCAGCACCCGCCCGACATCGGCATTGCGCGCGTCGCGCTCCTCGTCGGCGGCGTCCACCACCTTGAGCAGCAGATCCGCCTCCAGCACCTCCTCCAGCGTGGCACGGAACGCCGCCACCAGTTCATGCGGCAGTTCGCGCAGGAAGCCGACGGTGTCGCTCAGTACCGCGCCTCCCGCGCCGGGCAGTTCGAGGCGCCGCAGGGTCGGGTCGAGCGTGGCGAACAGTTGATTGGCGACATAGGCATCGGCTCCAGTGAGCCGGTTGAACAGGGTGGACTTGCCGGCGTTGGTGTAACCCACGAGCGATATGGCCGGAATTTCCGCGCGGCGGCGCGTCCGGCGGCGCACGCGGCGCTGTGAGCGCACGCGCTGCAGGCGCGCGTTGATCTGGCGG
Organism: Gammaproteobacteria bacterium; assembly: GCA_021324815.1. GTDB lineage: Bacteria > Pseudomonadota > Gammaproteobacteria > JAJPIJ01 > JAJPIJ01 > JAJPIJ01. Next base: position 95,593 of record JAJPIJ010000042.1, on the reverse strand, counting down.
ATGCGACGGCCAATCAGGCGCCGGTCGATTTCGAGTTGCGTCTCGCCGGGCCCGCGCAAGCCGATGCTGCCGCCCCGCTGCCGTTCCAGGTGCGTCCAGCCGCGCACCAGCCGGGTGGAGAGATGTTCCAGCTGGGCCAGCTCCACCTGCAGTTTGCCCTCGAAGGTGCGGGCGCGCTGCGCGAAGATGTCGAGGATGACGCCGGTGCGATCGACGACGCGGCATTGCAGGGCCTTTTCCAGATTGCGCTCCTGCGCCGGTGACAGCGGATGGTTGAACAACGCCACCTCCGCCCCATGCGCCTGGATCAGGCCGCGCAATTCCTCGACCTTGCCGCGGCCGATGAAGTACGCCGGGTCGGGGCTGGGCCGCGAGCCGCCGAGTTCGGCCACCGTTTCGACGCCGGCCGAGCGGGCCAGTTCGCGGAATTCCGGGAACGAGTCTGCGTCGGCGCGACCGCGCAGACGCAGACCGATGAGGACCGCGCGCTCGCCGCTGCGGGGACGTTCAAACAAGGAGGAGACGACTCCCGCGCGGGGGGGATCCGCGCCCGCCGGAAGGATGGTGACCGCCGCTGCCGGGAAGTGATCGCCGGATCACATCAATGAGAGCGCCACCACAGTCATAGACTCACATTGGCGCCGGGGGCTGTTCTTCATCGGCGCGCGGCAGCTTGACATTGCGGGCCGGCACGACGGTGGAGACCGCGTGCTTGTAGACCATCTGGCTGACCGTGTTCTTCAGTAGTATGACAAACTGGTCGAAGGACTCGATCTGGCCCTGCAATTTGATGCCATTGACGAGATAAATCGATACCGGCACATGCTCTTTGCGCAGCGCGTTTAAAAAAGGTTCCTGCAAGGATTGTCCTTTACTCATGGGGTTTTTCTCCTTTTTCTTATTTCGGCGCTGCAACATCTTCCATGATTTTACCGCGCGCCGGGACTATTTTTCTCCGCAGCCAAGGACCTGTTTTCAATGCCTGTTTTATATCTTATTAATTATACACTTTATTTTGAATGATATAGAACAATTCCGCCGAACTTTGGCCAACTCTGGCATGGCATTGATCTTCATTAGATCTTATGGAGCCGCTGCCAGTTCCTGCCGCAGTATTTTCACGGACAAAGCCGCCAGCGAGGCCCCATCCTGGTCGGCTGCCAGCCGGTGCGCACCGGCCTCGTCACGCAGCCAGGTGAGCTGCCGCTTGGCCAGTTGCCGGGTGGCGGCGATGGCCTTCTCGGTCATGGCGGCAAGGTCATCCCCCCCCGCGCAATAGCGCCAAGCCTGCCGGTAACCCACCACCCGCATGGCCGGCAGGTCGGGGGACAAATCGCCGCGGGCGTGCAAGCGCCTCACCTCGTCGATGAACCCGGCCTTGAGCATGTCGTGAAACCGCTGCGCTGCGCGCGCGTGCAACCAGCCGCGTTCGGCGGGTGCCAGTATCAATTTGATCAGCCGGTAGGGACACGCCCGCCCGCGCCGGCCCTGGAAACTCTTGGACAACGGCTGCCCGGTCAGCTCATAAACCTCGAGCGCCCGCTGGATGCGCTGGCTGTCGTTGGCATGGATGCGGCGGGCGGATTCGGGATCGACCGCCGCCAGCCGGCGGTGCAATGCCGCGAGCCCGAGGCGTTCCTGCTCGGCCCGCAGGCGCTCGCGCACCGCCGCGTCCGCCCGCGGCAGTTGCGACAGCCCCTGTTCCAGCGCGCGGAAATAAAGCCCCGTGCCGCCCACCAGCAGCGGGATGCGGCCCTTGGCGGTGATCTCGCCCATGGCCGCGAGCGCATCGCGGCGAAATTCCGCGGCGGAATACGACTCGGCGGGATCACGGATGTCGATCAGCCGGTGCGGTGCGCGGCGGAGAACATCCGCGCCGGGCTTGGCGGTGCCGATGTCCATGCCGCGGTAAATCATCGCCGAGTCGACACTGATGATTTCAAACGGCAGTTGCGCGACCAGTTCCACCGCCAGCGCGGTCTTGCCCACGCCGGTCGGGCCCATCAAAAATACCGCCGGCGGCTGCTTGTTGCGCGCCATGCAGACGTTCAATCCACGACTTTGAGCAACAACAGTAATTCCTCGATCGTCGCCCGGTGCTGGCAGCGCTCCAGCTCGACGCGCGCCTCGCCCTCCAAATCGCGCAGCAGGGCACGCGCCCGTTCCACGCTTCTGACGGGCGCAGCCAGCGCAGCGGCATCCGCGATGGCCTTAATCCACGCCTCAACGGTCTGCACATCATCCGCGCTGACTTCCATCAGCCGCCTTGTCAGCAGAGCCGCATCCACGTCACGCAGCGCCGCCGGCAATCCACGCACGAGCAAAGCGCCGGGCCCGGCGGGCTCCAGGTCAAATCCGAGCCGGCGCAGTTGCAGGCCGTGACGATCGAGCCACTGCATATCCCGTCCTTCCACGGCGACATTGGCGGGGAACAACAGCGGTTGCGCGGCGACATCGCCCGCCGCGGCCGCCCGCTGAAGACGCAGGCGCTTCAATCCCGCAAAGGCGCGCCGCAGGTCGCTGATGACGAGGGCATCATCACTCAGGGACAGCAGGTAACGGCCGCCCACCACCTCCAGATCGCGCATCCGCTCGCGTTCGGGCCTTGTCTCCGCCGTTTCATACTCAGCCCGTGATTCGGCCACCTGCGGCGCGGGCGGCGTCGTGCGCACCGGCAACGGCGGCAGGAAGACCCGCCGCGCCCCGCCGCCCTGCTCCAGTGTCCCGCGCAAGGCGCTCAACACGAAATCATGTGCCCGGCGCACGTCATGGAAGCGCACCTCGGTCTTGGCCGGGTGCACGTTCACGTCGAGATCGGCCGGGTTCATCGACAGATACAGCACGTACGCCGGATGGCGGCCCGGCGCGAGGCGATCCTGGTAGGCCAGCCGGATGGCATGTTGCAGCTTGGGGTCGCGCACCGGACGGTGATTGATGAACAGATGCTGCACGTCGCTCTGGTTGCGGGCCGCCTCCGCGGGAGCGATCCAGCCCGACAAGCACAGATCGTCCACCCGCGCCTCGACGGGGCGCGCGGTCACCATGAATCCCGCGCCGCAGAGTTTGACCAGGCGCTCGCGCCGCGAGGCCTCGGTGTCCGCCGCGCGCAGCTTCAGGATCGTCTGGCGGTTGTGCGTCAGGCGGAATCCGGCGTGAAAGGCGCCGAGCGCCGCCGAGCGCACGCGATCCTCGATGTGCAGGAATTCCGTGCGTTCGCTGCGCACGAAACGGCGCCGCGCCGGGGCGTTGAAAAAAAGCTCACGCGCCTCGACCGTGGTGCCCGGATTGTGCGCCGTGGGCTCCGGCCCTTCCACCGCGGCGCTGCCCGCCACGCGCACCTGCCAGGCGTTCCCCTGATCCTGACTGCGGGAAGTGACGGTCAGCTTGGCCACCGAACCGATGCTCGGCAGCGCCTCGCCGCGAAAGCCCAGCGTGTTCAGATGACTCAAATCGGCGAAGGATTGCAGCTTGCTGGTGGCGTGGCGGCAGAGCGCCAATGGCAGGTCTTCCGGCTCGATGCCGCAGCCGTTGTCCCTCACCCGGATGAGCCGCAGACCCGCCTGCTCGCAGTCGATTTCGATCTGCGTGCCGCCGGCGTCCAGGCTGTTCTCGATGAGTTCCTTGACGACCGAGGCGGGCCGCTCGATGACCTCGCCGGCGGCGATCTGATTGATGAGCGCCTCCGGCAACAGGCGGATGCGCGGGCGTTCCTTCAACATGAAACCATGCTACCGCTTCAACGTCCGTCTTGCACAGCTTGACTTGAATACGATAATGGATTCGACGAGAAAAGCGTTGCTTCGGCTCTTTCAGCGCGGGATCTTCGCGGCAGGCATCAAGCGCGCGGGCGGAGGCGGAATCGATCTGGATCACCTCGTGTGTTTCCTTGTTAACGACAACAAAGGACCATGCCTGAAGATGGTCGAACTCATGAATGAACATCACCCGCCTGTCAACGAACAGTCCGCGGGTGAACAAAAATACCTCAGCGGGCGGCGGTCATGCGGCTCTGGCGCAGCTGCGCCATGAGCGTGCCGGGCGGCGGGTTGTCCTCGAAATAATCATGCACACCCTGGGCGATGGCCTGCGCCAGCGCCTGCTGGTGCGCGGGGTTGCGGAGTTTCTTCTCTTCCTGCGGATTGGTGATGTAGGCGGTCTCGACCAGTATGGAGGGAATGTCGGGGGACTTCAGCACGACGAAGCCGGCGCGCTGCACCTCGCGGTGATGCACGTTGCCGACGTCGTCCAGCTCGGTCAGCACCTTGCCGGCGACGTTGACGCTGGCCTCGATGGCGGCGGTCTGCGACAAATCCAGCAGCACGGACTTGAGCTGCGCGTCCTTGTCGTCCAGCGTCACGCCGCCGACCAGGTCGGAGGCGTTTTCCTGATCCGCCAGCCAGCGCGCCGCCTCGCTGCTGGCGCCGCGCTGCGACAGCACGTACACCGACGAGCCGCGAATGCGCGGGTCGCGATAGGAATCGGCGTGGATGGACACGAACAAGTCGGCCTTCTGCTCGCGCGCCTTCTCCATGCGCTCGCGCAGCGGGATGAAATAGTCACCCTTGCGGATCAGGACGGCGCGCATGCCCTTCTGCTGATTGATCACCGCCGCGAGGCGGCGGGCGATGCTGAGCGTGATGTCCTTCTCCTGGGTGCCGTTGCCGCCGGTGGCGCCGGGATCATCGCCGCCGTGGCCGGCATCGACGGCCACCACGACGTCACGCGAGCCGTCATCGGCCCTGAAGGCCGCTGGCGCGGGGGAGGACGGCGACAACGACGGCGCGTTTGAGGCGAGTGTCGGCGGCTCCGCCTTCAGCGGCGTTCCCGCCAGTGGCGCGGCGTCGGCCGGCGCCTGATCCACGAGGTCCACGAGCAGGCGATGGCCATATTGCCGGTTGGGGCCCAGCATGGCGGTGCGCACCTGCACGGAATGGGCGACGTCCAGCACCATGCGCAGCCCGCCGCCCGCGCGCTCGCCCCAGCGCACGCCCTTCAGCAGCCGCAAATCACCGTCAGGCTTGTTGAGCGGCGCGATGACCTGCGCCTGGTCGACGTCGATGACCACGCGATCCGGGTTGGGGATAGTGAAGATCTGGTATTTGACCGGGCCGCTCATGTCGAAGACGACGCGGGTGTTGTCCGGCGCGGGCCACACGCGCATGCGCTCAACATCCACGCCACCTGCTGCGGCCAGCGCGGGGATTAGCGCCAAAACCAGTGCCAGAAAGCGCATGAGGCTTTTTATATTTCTCATTGATCTCCATATGAATTTTTATCTCATGCGCTGTTTTTTTCAAGTGGATATGAAGAATTTTTAAATAACTAATTGAATAATATATTAATTTTATTTTTCATTCCGTAGTGATTTCTTGATAACTCTTTGCTCCGGAAGTAGTTTCCGCGGTAATCACGAGTAAGCGGCGATTGTCCTTTTGTTTTTCGATCTTGATGCGCAGGTCTGGAGTGGGAAGCCCGGCAGGCGACCGCTCCGGCCATTCGATGAGACAAATCGTCGCGCCGTTGAAGTAATCGCGCAGGCCGGCGAACTCGACTTCCTGCGGGTCCTTGAGGCGGTAGAGATCGATATGCGCCACCGGACCGATGGCGGTCGCATAAGGTTCGACCAGCGTGTAGGTGGGGCTCTTTACCGCCGAAGTCACGCCGCAGGCCCGCAGGAAGCCGCGCACCAGTGTGGTCTTGCCGGCACCGAGTTCGCCTTGCAGGAAGACGACGGCGCCGGGAGCGGTCATCGCCGCCACACGGCGGCCGAGGGACTCCATCGCCCGCGCCGAGCGGATCAACATCGCTGTTAATTAACCAGCTTGCGCAGCCAGTGCATCAGATCGGTGGCCAGCATGCCGCGTTCACCGCCCTGCGCCGCCGCCTGATCCGCGGCCTCGGCGTGCACGCACACGCCGTGCCGCGCGGCGTCGCTCAATGACAGCCCCTGCGCCAGGAGCCCCGCGATCACGCCGGTCAGGATGTCGCCCATGCCGCCGCTGGCCATGCCCGGATTGCCGGCATCGCAAACATACACGCCGTCCGGTGTCGCGATCACCGTGCCGCAGCCCTTGAGCACGCAGACCCCCCCGTAGCGTTCGCGCACCGCCCGTGCGGCGGCGTAGCGATCGGCCTGCACCACCGTCGTGTCGCTCTTGAGCAGTCGCGCCGCCTCGCCGGGGTGCGGCGTCAATATCCAGTCGGTGCGCGTCACGGGATCGAGCGCGATCAGATTGAGCGCATCGGCGTCCACGACCAGCGGCAGCTTCTGCTCCAGCGTCGCGCCCAGCAAATCCTGCGCCCAGTCCGACTGCCCCAGGCCGGGACCGATGGCGGCCACCGTGGCGTTCCTGAACAGCGGCGTGAGCGCACGCCGATCCGAGGCATTGTGCGCCATGATTTCCGGCCGCGCCGCGCTCAGCATGGCGGCATGCTCGGGCCTGGTGGCGATGCTCACCAGTCCGCTGCCGACGCGGCCCGCCGCCTCCGCCGCCATGCGCGCGGCGCCGGCGTAGCCATGATCGCCGCCGATCACCAGCACGTGGCCGAAATGGCCCTTGTGGCTCCCGCGGGCGCGGCGCGGCAGCAGGTGCACGCCGTCGGCGCGGCTGATCCGCTCAACCGCCGGCGGCACGGCTTCCCGCACCGCTGCGGGGATGCCGAGATCGGCGAAATAAACATGTCCGCAATAATCCGGGCCGCTGCCGGTCAGAAAGCCCGCCTTCATGCCGACAAAAGTCACCGTGGCCTGCGCCTTCACCGCCGTGCCGAGCGGCTGGCCGGTGTCGGCGTTCAAGCCGGACGGCACGTCGACCGCCAGCACGGGCCTGCCGCCCCGGTTGATCGCGGTGATCACCTCCGCCATGCCGCCGGTCACGGGCCGATCCAGTCCCGTGCCGAGCAAGGCATCGACGATCACGTCGGCGTCATTCAGCAGCGCCGGTTTCCACTCCACCACGGTTGCAGCCGTCTTGCGCAGGCGTTCGTAATTGGCCAGCGCATCGCCATGGATGTTTTTTATGTTGCCGATCACCGTCACCGTCGCCCTCAAGCCCGCGGCCTGCGCCAGGCGCGCCACCACGAAGCCATCGCCGCCGTTCTGACCGGTGCCGCTGCACACCAGCGCCCGTTTCGCCTCCGGCCATAACCTCCGCAGGATTGCAAACGCCGACTCGCCGGCGCGCTCCATCAGCGTGGCGGACGGGATGCCGTGCTTTTGAATGGCGATGCGATCCAGCTCGCGCACCTGCGTCGCGCGGTACAGCGCGCGTGGCAACACCGGATCGTTGGCGGTCATGATTTCAACACTTGAAGAAATGCGCGCGGTAGTGCCTGAGCTCGGCCACCGAATCGCGGATGTCGTCCAGCGCCAGATGGGCCGATGCCTTCTCGAAGACCGGCAGGTTCGGCGCCCAATGTCTGGCCAGTATCTTGATGGTGCTGACGTCCAGATTGCGGTAATGGAAGAATTTCTCCAGCGCCGGCATGTGGCGATGCAGGAAACGGCGATCCTGGCAGATGCTGTTCCCGCACATGGGCGAGGTGTTGGGCGGGACGTGCTGGCTTAAGAAAGCCAGCGTCTCCCGCTCGGCGTCGGCCTCGCGCATCGTGCTCTCGCGCACGCGCCTGACCAGCCCGGACTTGTTGTGTTGCGCCGTGTTCCAGGCGTCCATGGCATTCAGCACGGCGTCGTCCTGATGAACGGCGATCACCGGCCCCTCGGCGATGACGTTCAGCTGCGCATCGGTCACCAGCGTGGCGATCTCGATGATATAATCCGTGTCCGGATTAAGACCGGTCATCTCCAGGTCAATCCAGATTAAATTGTCAGCCGACGCCGTCATGTGCCCTGCCCTCCATCCGCCTGCGCCTTCTCGGCGTCCATCATGAACGCCTTTTCATACGTTTTCATCAGCGCGCTCAGCCTGCACTGGGGGGTGCAGTTGTGGCTGGATCGCCGCCAGATCCGGCGCATCCGCGCCCACCGCGACCGTGTGCCGGCCGTCTTCGCGGCCTTCATCCCGCTGGCCGGCCATCAGAAGGCGGCCGATTATAACGTCGCCCGCATCCGCTTCGGGATGATCGAGTCCACCATCGGCGTCCTGCTGCTGCTGGCCTGGACGCTAGGCGGCGGGCTCAACCTGCTCGATCAATTCTGGCGCCCGCGGCTCGAACAGCCGCTGGCGCACGGCGTCGCCTTTCTGCTCTCGGCCTTCCTGCTCATGGCCTTGCTCGATCTGCCGGCGACGATCTACCGCACCTTTGTAATCGAACAGCGCTTCGGTTTCAATCGCACCACGCCCGCCACCTTCGTCGGTGACATGCTCAAAAGCGCGCTGCTGTTTTCGATGCTGGGCGGCCCGCTCGCCGCCGCCGTGCTCTGGCTCATGCAGCAGGAAGGCCGCTGGTGGTGGCTCAAGGTGTGGGCCTTGTGGATCGGGTTCAGCCTCGTCATGCAATGGGCGTACCCCACGCTGATTGCGCCGCTGTTCAACCGTTTCAGCCCGCTCGCCGACGCGGCGCTCATGCGGCGCATCGAGGCGCTGCTGCGCCGCACCGGCTTCACCTCTAGAGGCGTGTTCGTGATGGACGGCTCCAGGCGTTCCAGCCACGGCAACGCCTATTTCACCGGCTTCGGGCGGCACAAGCGCATCGTGTTCTTCGACACGCTGCTCAAGGAACTTCTGCCTGAGGAAATCGAGGCGGTGCTGGCGCACGAGCTGGGGCATTTCCGCCACCGCCACGTGATCAAGCGCCTGTGGCTGCTGGCGGGCTTGAGCCTGGCGGGGCTGGCGATCCTGGACTGGCTGATTCAAGCGCCGTGGTTTTACGCCGGCGTGGGGATGTCGCAACCGTCGACGCACGCGGCGCTGATGATCTTCCTGCTGCTCTCCCCGCACTTCACGTTTTTATTGCAGCCGCTCGGCGCCTGGATGTCGCGCCGGCACGAGTTCGAGGCCGACGATTACGCGCTGGAGCAGAGCGACGGCCGCGCGCTGGTGCAGGCGCTGGTGAAGCTGTACCGCGAGAACGCCAACACGCTGACGCCGGATCCACTCTACTCCGCCTACCACGACTCGCATCCGCCGGCGCCGCTGCGCATCGCCTATCTGCAACGCCGGCTGGGCGCGGCAGCCGCCTAGAACTCGTTTTCAAAAATACCGCTCGCCCTGAGGCATCGAAGGGCAAGCCTCATGCAGGATGATTGAGTTTGTGCTTCGATACCCCAGCACGAACGGTTCTCATACCCCCAAATATTTTGAAACGGGTTCTGGAAAATTAACGCGGCCAACATGGCCGGAGCATTAGATATCTCTACGGCTGGAAATGGCGTGCGACAGCGTGCCGCCGTCGATGTAGCCGAGTTCGCCGCCGATCGGGATGCCGTGCGCGATGCGGGTGGCGCGGACGCCGTGGCCGTGCGCCATCTGGCTGATGTAATGCGCGGTGGCCTCGCCCTCCATGGTCGCGCTGGTGGCGAGGATGACTTCGGTGACGGTGCCCCCGGCCAGCCGCTCGTTGAGCTGCTCCATGCCCAAATCCTCCGGCCGCACGCCGTCGAGCGGCGAAAGTTTCCCCATCAGCACGAAATACAAGCCGCGGTAATCCGCCGCCTGCTCGATGCTGGCCACGTCCGCCGGGCTTTCGACCACGCACAGAAGCGAGGCGTCGCGCCTGTCTCCGGCGCACAGGCGGCAGAGCGGCGTTTCGCTGAAGTTGCGGCAGCGGCTGCAATTGCCGATTTTTTCCATCGCCGCGGCCAGCGTTTCCGCCAGCGCGCGGCCGCCGGTTCGATCGCGCTCCAGCAGGTGAAAGGCCATGCGCTGCGCCGTCTTCCGCCCGACGCCGGGCAGGCAGCGCAGCGCCGCAATCAACTGCTCCAGAAGTGGAACGTCCGTCACGCCACAACCACGGGTTCAGAGAGGGAGCTTCATGCCCGGCGGAAGATTCAATCCCGCCGCAAGCCCGGCCAGCCGCTGCTGGCTCGCCTGTTCCACGCGCCGCACGGCGTCGTTGACGGCGGCGGCCAGCAAATCCTCGATCATGCCCTTGTCCTCCCTGAGCAGGGTGGGATCGATCTCCACGCGGCGCACGTCGTGCCGGCCGGTCATCGTGACCTTGACCATGCCGGCGCCGGATTCGCCCATCACCTCCATGCGCGCGATTTCCTCCTGCGCCTTTTGCAGATTCTCCTGCATCTGCTGCGCCTGCTTCATCAAATTGCCCAAGGCACCTTTCATCGTCATGGCTGTAACCCGGAAAAAGTAATGTTTGTCATCAATCAGGCCCCGGAACCCTGCGGCGTGGCGCTTTCCACCACCGCGCCGAACTTCTCCCGCAGCGCCTTGACGGTGGGGTCGCTTTCGATGGCGGCGACGGCGGCGGCCTGCGCCTCCTGCGCGCGGCGATCACGCTGCTGCGCCGGCGTTTCCACCGTCTCCATGCTCTGCACCGACATCGCCAGCCTCAGATGCTTCCCATAGCGATCCTGGATGGCCTGTTCCAGCCGCGACTCGATGCGCGGGTTGCGCTGATGCGCCTGTGAGGGCAGCAGGGCGAGGCGGAACTGGCCGCCCTCGATCCCCAGAAACACGCAGTGCGCCGCCAGCTCCTTCACCAGACCGCCCAGTCCCATCTCAGTGATCATCCGCTGCCATTCCCCGGTCGGCTCCGTGGTGGTCTCGGTGGAAACCGCCGCCGCCTCTGCCGCGACCGCGGGTGTTGGGCGCGTCGCAGGCGCGGCGGCGCGGGCGCCGGACTGCGACTCGAAGGCCAGCATGCGCAGCAGCAGCATGTCAAAACCGCCGTGCGGATCGGGCGCAAGCGGCAGATCGCGCCGGCCCGTGAGCGCGATCTGGTAATAAAGCTGCGCATCCTCGGGCGTCAATTTCCGAGCCAGCTCCAGTATCTGCGGATCTTCCTCGACGCCGGCTGCCTTCGCGCCCAGCAATTGCACCACCGCCAGCCGCTGCAACAAGGCCAGCATCTCCGCCAGCACGCCCTGGAAATCGACGCTGGTCTCCGCCATGCGCGCGGACAGGGCCAGGGCGCCGGCGGCGTCGCGATCGGCGAGCAGGCGCAGCAATTCGTGGACCTGCCGGCGGTCGATGGCGCCCAGCATGGTGGCGACCTCCGCCTCGCGCAACGCGCCGCCGCCGTAGGAGATGGCCTGGTCCAGCAGGCTCAGGGCGTCGCGCAGGCTGCCGTCCGCCGCCTCCGCGATCAGGTGGCGTGCCGCCTTGTCGCTGGCGATATTCTCCTGCGTCAGTATTTTCTCCAACTGGGCCTCGATCTGCGTCACGGTGAGGCGCTTCAAATTGAATTGCAGGCAACGTGACAGCACCGTTATCGGCACCATTTTGGGGGTGGTGGTCGCCAGCAGGAACTTGATGTGCGGCGGCGGCTCCTCCAGCGTCTTCAGCAGCGCGTTGAAGGCGGGCTTTGACAGCATGTGCACTTCGTCAATCAGATAAACCTTGTAGCGGCCGCGCGTTGGCGAATATTGCGCGTTGTCAATCAGATCGCGGATATTGTCGACACCCGTGTTGCTTGCCGCATCAATCTCCAACAAATCCACGAAGCGGCCCTCGTCGATCTCGCGGCAGGCGGAGCACTCCCCGCAGGGCCGCGCGCTCACGCCCTGCTCGCAGTTGAGCGACTTGGCGAGGATGCGGGCCAGCGTGGTCTTGCCCACGCCGCGCGTGCCGGTGAACAGATAGGCGTGATGCAGGCGGTTCTGATCGAGGGCGTTGACGAGCGCCTGCAACACGTGCTGCTGGCCGACCATCTCCTCGAAGCGGCGCGGCCGCCATTTCCTGGCCAGGACCTGATAGCTCATCGCGGGATTATCGCCTGTAAACGCGTCGTCACGGTATCCGGAATATGCCCTGTCATCGTTACGCGAACTATCGCATGAGGAGGCGGCCGGCGCCAGCCACACCCCGGCACCCGCATCGGCTGCTACCGCTGCTCCCTTCCGGGCCTGACGGGGTTCACAACGTAGCGTCGCGGGGGGACCGGCGCGGCCACCATGATTCTGGCGGAGAGGGAGGGATTACGCCGGGCTGTCCCTGCCCTGCGCCCTTCGGGCCGCCGCTGTGCGGCGTTCCGATTCGCTCCCGGCGAATCGGTCGAACCCGGGGTTCAAATCCAAATCTCCCTCCTTCCGATTCATGAAAATTCGCATGGCGTGCGAATTTTCATGAATTGGCGGAGAGGGAGGGATTCGAACCCTCGATACACCTTTTGAGCGTATACACGATTTCCAGTCGTGCGCCTTCGACCACTCGGCCACCTCTCCGATTTCACCGAGGCTGACGATCCAGCGGGCCAGCCGTGCGGATCAGGGGCGCGATTGTACACGATCGTCGGTGACGGTGACCGCAAGCCGGCATCCCCCCGCCATGAACGCAGCCATGGTGCGCGCGGGATGGGGTGGCACTGGCGGGGTCAAGCCGCTACACTATGCGCCCTTCACGTGGGGCTGTAGCTCAGCTGGGAGAGCGTCGCGTTCGCAATGCGAAGGTCGGGGGTTCGATCCCCCCCAGCTCCACCATCATTCATTAATAATTCATCCGAACCGCGATCGATTGCCGATATTTTGCAGTTGCAATTAGTAATAATTCTCATTTAAGATCAGGCAACGTCTCCAATTCGGAATCGCACCGCATGTTTCCAACATTCATGATCACCTTTCGCGAAGGCTTGGAGGCCTTTCTGATCGTCGCCATCAGCGCGACCTATCTTATTCAGACCGGCCGCCGGCCGTTGCTGAGGGCCGTGCGGTGGGCGGTGATCACGGCCGTGCTGTTGAGCGTGGCGTTGGGAATCGTTCTGGCCCGTGTTGGCGGCATGACACCCAGGTGGGAAGGGGTGCTGGCGTTGCTGGCGGCGGCATTGGTCATCTCCTGCACCGTCCACATGCTGCGTCACGGCCGCCGCATGAAGAAGGAAATCACGAATCACCTGCAAAGCGTGGCCGAAGACACCACGCTCGCCGCGGCGGTGGCGATCTACGCCTTCGTCCTGCTCATGGTCGGGCGCGAGGGCGTCGAGACCGCCACCATGCTGGCGGCGTTGATCGCCGAGGGCGACACCGCGCACATGGTGGCCGGCGGCATGCTGGGTGTCCTGGCTGCGGCGACGATGGCCTGGGCCTGGTCGCGTTATGGTCATCGCGTCAACCTGTCGCGTTTTTTCAGGGTGACGGCGATCTTCATGGTGCTGTTCTCCGTGCAACTGACCATCTACGCCTTCCATGAATTCAGTGAAGCGCAGGCCCTGCCTTTCCTTGACAATCAATACTGGCACAACCTTTCAGAGCCGTACGGCCCCGAAGGGCGATATGGCGAGTGGCTGTCATACAGTCTGGCGTTCGTGCCGGGAATTTATCTGCTGTTCGCGTGGCTCAGGGATCGAATGACGCTCCAGGCGTCTCCGCCGCGGCTTCCATCCGATCATCGCGCCGCCGCCTGACCGGCAGTCACCCGAGGCGATGATCGGGCTGCAGGTGCGTCACTGGGATCCGGCGCGCGACGGCGAGTTCAGCGAAACCGCCCTGCGCCGCAAGCTGGAGGCGCTGGGCTATTCCTGCAGCGTGTACCGTTACGACCCCGGCACGTTCTTCGACGATCACACGCACGCCGTGGACAAGATCGACGCGGTGTTAAGCGGCCGCTTCCGCATCGGCAGCGGCGGGCAAAGCGTGATTCTCGAACCCGGCGACTACGTTCAAATCCCCGCCGGCCTGACACATTTCGCCGAGGTCGTGGGCATGGAGCCGGTGCTCAGCATGGATGCCGTCCGTACGCGATCCTGATCACCGGCCATTCAACGCAGGGCGCGGTTTTCCATCGACAGAAAATCATCCAGGCTGACCGCGCCCAGGTTGATGCGGTTGGCGAACACGGAATAACTCAAGTACGCCGCCAGCGTGCTGCGGCTTTGCAGCCACGGCGGTTCATAGTGCGGCGGCGCAATGTCGCCGTTTTCGAAGAACGGCTCCAGCGCCACCACGTCGCCCAGTGTCAGGCGGCCGGCGAACAGGTGCTCCGCGTACTGGAATTTGTTCGACTGCACCGCCTTGCGCAGGAAGGTGTGCGTGCGGATCAGTCCCTGCAGATACACCACGTCCTTGGTGAAAATGATGCCGCCGCCGCGAGGATCGCCGCCGCGGAAAATGCGCGCCGTGGACTGGAAGCTCTCGTGCTCATCCTGGCCCTGCTCGAGAAAGAAACGATAGATGTCGAGAAAGTCCGCGCCCTCGAGCCCCATCTGCACCGCGCGCGTGCGCAGGGCCAGCCGCCGCATGCGGTTCAGATCGATCGAGCCGCTCACCAGTTCGGAGAAGGTCGCCAGCCCCTCCTGGGTCCAGGTGGTGCGCGGCGCGCCCAGGCTCATGCTCGCCAGCCGCGGCTGCTTGCGGCCGTTGAGCGCCGTCAACATGTGAACGTAGCCCTCGTGCCAGAGCAGTTGCGCAACATCGAGGGCGCTGAAAAACGTCGCGCCGCGGATGCGGATGCGCTGGGCGCCGGCGGCCGCCTTCGAGGCCATCGCCGGGTCCAGCACGACGCGGATGACGTCGTCGCTGAAAAAAGCGGCCAGCGTGTCCTGCAAACGCGCCTGCACGGTTTCCGCGCTCAAGTCCTCCCGGGGCGGCGCGACGGTGGCGGCGTCCATGAATTCGCGCGTGGCGTCGATGAAGTAGGTGGCGGCATCGAGATGCGTCAGGGCGCCGCTGGCGATGCTGTCGTCGGGCTTGCCGTAGAGCGCGATCGAAAGCTCGGTGAAACGCGGCGTGCCGGCCGCGGCCAGCATTTCCGCCGCGAGGAGATAGCTGTTCGCGGTCAGGTACAGATATTCGCCGATGGGGTGAGCGCGATCGCACTCGCGCAGAACGGTTTCGAGAACCCGCTCCTGCCCGGAGTAGTCCTGCGGCGCCGGCTCGACGGCGGGCAGGCGCGGCTGCCCGCGCTGCCAGTGCCGTCTGAACTCCTCGTAGACGGACTCCGGCCACGCCAGCGTCGTCAGCACCTTGATGGTCTGACCGGCCTCCACCACGCGGCGATCCCATTCCTGGAATCGCCGCCACTCCGCCGGTGACACGCTCATCTCATTCATCCCCCATTTCCACCCGCCCGGTTTCATCCCCTCCGTCATCCTCATTTCAAAATCGGACGCGATGCCGCGCCGGCAAAAAATGATGCGCAGCGGCATTTTCGCCTGCAAGGATGCGGAAATACTGGAAATCAGCCGCCATAGAGTCTATACATACATCCGTACATAAGAATAATAAACCCCACTTGACCCCGGGGTCGCATCACGATGCGCATCGAAATGAATTTCCGTCTCGCCATTTTCATCGCCGTGGTGCTGTGGCTGGCCCACGGCAGCGGCATCGCGTTGAGCGCGGACGAGCGGTTCCGGGGACTTTATTCCAGCTTCTCCTGGGCTGCGTGCAGCTTCGCGGCAAGCGGCGTGTTGTTGTGGGTCGTCACCCGTTTGCGCAGGACCCACCCCGGTTTTGTAGGGGCATGGACATGCCTCGGCCTGTCGGCCATGAGCTATACCACGGCCGACGTGCTGTGGACCAGCCAGCAATTGCGATCGCTGGAAGTGCCGTTCCCCTCCATCAACGATTATTTCTATCTCGGCATGTATCTTTTTTACGGATTGGGCGTGCTGCTGCTGCCCAAGCCCCGCTTCAGCCGTGCGGAGCTGCTCACCTACGTGCTCGACCTGAGCAGCATGACGCTGGCGTTCTGCCTGGTGTGGTGGGAACTGCTGTTTCTGCCGGCGCTGCAAAGCAGCGCCTTCACGCCCGCCGGCAGGGCCGTCGCCATCAGCTACGTGATTTTCGACGTGCTGCTGGCGAGCGCCCTGTTTCTGCTGCTGGTGCGCCGCAATCCGTACTTCATCCGCCAGCCCCTCTCATTGCTGATGTTCAGCATGGCGATGATGGTGTCGTCGGACATCATCTACGGCATCCAGAACGCCGCCGGCGCCCACCGGGCCGGCACCTTTATCGACCTCGGCTGGAGCGCGTCGCTTCTCTCCATGATGCTGGCGGGCTGCGCGCAATTGCAGGCGCTCGGCGGGGTCTCGAACGGCGAGGCCATCGCCCTGCTGCAGAAACGTCCGCAGGTGCCGCTGCCCCGGTGGGCGGACAATGCGCCGTATCTGCTGCTGAGCCTCGGCCTCATCGTCGCCACCCTGCATTATCAAACCGGCGACACCTTTCTCGGCGTGCCGTTGCTCCTGTCCGTCGGTCTCATCGTTCTCCTGGTGATCGTGCGGCAGTCCTACAGCCTGTACGAGAACCGGCAGCTGACGTCGCATCTCGCCTCCGCGCTCCGCCAGCGCAGGCAGGTGGAGGCCTGGCAGCAGCGTCACCGCACGTTGCTGGAATACCTGGCGGGCGGTCCGCCGCTGCAGGCGGCACTCACGCGCATCGTGCTGGCCATTGAGCAGGAGTTGCCCGGAACGATTTGTTCCATCCTGCTGGTGAACGGCACGGTGCTCAGACACGGCGCCGCACCCAGCCTGCCGGACTATCTCGTCCGCGCGACCGACGGATTGCCCATCGGACCGCAAGTCGGTTGTTGCGGCGCGGCCGCCTATTTGGGGAAACGCGTGATTACAGAGAATCTGTTCACTCATCCCAACTGGGTCACCGCCCGCGAGCTTATGCGGCCATCCGGCCTGCGGGCCTGTTGGTCGGAGCCGATCCTCTCCTCCACAAACGAGATCATCGGCACCTTCGCCGTTTACCGGCGCGTCACCGGCGCGCCGGGCGCCTTCGAGATCGACCAGGTGAGATCGTATGCGCACCTCGCCAGTCTCGCCATCGAGGCCGAGCAGCGCAATCACGCCCTGACACAGAGCGAGCGCCGCTTGCGCGGCTACTTCGACATACAACTGATCGGCATCTCCGTCATCGCGGCCGACGGCACCTGGCTTGAAGTCAACGACAAACTGTGCGCCATCCTGGGGGAATCCCGCGAGGAAATCGTGGGCAGGAAGATTTGTTTCGAGCGCACGCATCCGGACGATCTGCCGGCGTATCTGGCCCTGCTGCAGCAGCTGTTGCGCGGCGAACGGGAGGAGTTCACCTGCGAGAAGCGCTACCTGCGCAAGGATGGAAAGACCATCCACGTCGGCATGGCCCTGCGCTGCGTGCGCAAGCCGGACGGCGGCATCGATCACCTGGTGGCGGTCACCGAGGACATCACCACGCGTGTGGAGCGGGAAGCCGACGTGCGGCTGGCCGCCAAGGTGTTCGCCGAGAGCGGCGAGATGATCCTGATCATGGACATGGAACAGCGCATCCTGCGCGCCAACCGCATGTTCACCGAGATCACCGGTTTTGCCGTCGAGGACATCCTGGGCCGGCCGCTGGCCATCATCGTTTCGGAGCGGCGGAATCCCGAGATACTGAAGACCCTGCAGGCCGCGCTGGCCGAGAACGGCCGCTGGCACGGCGAACTGTGGTGCAAGCGCAAGGGCGGGGGCGTGTTTCCCACCTGGCTCAACATCAGCGCCGCCGGCGACGAAGCCGGCGGCGTGTCGCACTACATCGCCGTGCTTGCCGACATCAGCACGCTCAAGGCCAGCGAATCCCGCATCGAATTCCTCGCCCATCATGACGCCCTGACCGGCCTGCCCAACCGCACGCTGCTGCAAGCCCGTTTCGAACAGGCCCAGGCCCAGGCGGATCGCAACCGCAATCGGGTGGCGCTGATGTTTCTGGATCTCGACTACTTCAAGAACATCAACGATTCGCTAGGGCACACGGTGGGCGACAAGCTGCTGCAAAAAGTCGCCGACACGCTCAAGTCATGCCTGCGCCAGAGCGACACCGTCTGCCGGCTGGGGGGCGATGAATTCCTGATCCTGCTGCCGGAAATCACGGATGGCAACACGGCCGTGTACGTGGCCGGCAAACTGCAGGAAGGACTGTGCCAGTCGTATGAAATCGACGGCCACCATCTCACCACCTCGTGCAGCATCGGCATCAGCCTCTATCCCGACGACGGGCGGGATTACATCACCCTGCTCAAGAACGCCGACACGGCCATGTATTACGCCAAGAACAACGGCCGCAACACCTATCATTTCTTCACCGGCGCCATGAACGTGGCCGCCACGCGCAAAATGCACATGGAAAACCAGATGCGCCGCGCCCTGCTGGGCAACGAGTTCACGCTTCATTACCAGCCCATCGTCGAATTGCGGACCGGCAGATTGTCGAGCATGGAGGCGCTGTTACGATGGGAGAATCCGGAGTTCAGCGACATTTCGCCGTCATCGTTCATCCCCGTGGCCGAGGATCGCATGCTCATCCAGCGCATCAGCGAGTGGGTGCTGCAGCATGCCTGCGAGCAGATCAAACACTGGCGGCAGGCGGGCGTGCCCATCCCGTCGGTGGCGGTGAATCTCTCGGCCCATGATTTCCGCCGCAACAACCTGCTGTCGTTCATCGTCGGCATACTGGAGGGGACCCGGCTGTCGTCCGCCGACTGCCTCGAACTCGAGATCACGGAGACCGTGCTGATGGCCGACGTCGAGACCTCCATCCGCACCCTGCGCGAACTGACGAAGCTCGGCATCCGCATATCGGTGGACGATTTCGGCACCGGTTATTCCAGCCTGAGCTATCTGAAACAGTTTCCCCTCCACAAGCTCAAGATCGATCGCTCCTTCATCAAGGACCTGACCACGGATTCCAACGATCGGGGCATCGTCAACGCCATCGTGCACCTGGGAAACAACCTCGGGCTGGCCACCGTGGCGGAGGGCGTGGAGACCGCCTCGCAACAGGAGTTTCTGATGAACGTGGGCTGCGTCCAGGCCCAGGGCTATTTCATCGCCGAGCCGATGCGGCCGGAAAAACTGCTCGACTGGATGCAGGCGCGCGGTTACTGGAGTCGCGGCGCGACGCAGGCGGCCGGCGCCTGAGGGCACGGCGCCGGGTCACGGCGACGGCGGGGGCTGCCCCCCGGCGTCGATCCATAAAAAGCCGTTGCGATTCGGCATTTTCACCTTCGGCAGGGTGCGCGCGTTCATTTCCTCGCCGGCCTTGATGATGCCGTTGCGAAACAGCAGATAGGCGGTGAGGGCGTAAATCTCGTCGGCGGTGAGCGAGCCGGGCGCGTCCATGGGCATGCTGCGGCGGGTGAAATCGAACAGCGTCGTGGCATAGGGCCAGTAGGTGCCGATGTTCTTGTCCGGCACCGCGCTGGTGAGCGGCTCATGCCCGCCGGCCAGCTCCTCCGCCGTGCCGCCGATGCCCTCCTCGCCGTGGCAGCTGGCGCATCTTTTGGCGAACAGCGGCGCGCCCTGCGCCGCCGTGCCGCGGCCCGGCGGCAGGCCGGTGCCGTCCGGAAAAACATTCAACTGCCAGGCGGCGATGTCCGCCGCGGTGGCCGGCCTGCCCAGATGCGGGCCGTCTTTTTCCCCCGTCCACGCCGCCCCGCCGGCCACGCTCAGGGTCACGGCGGCCGCAAGCGCGGCGCATCGTTCCAACGCGCGTGATCCGTCACGCATAGACATGATGGAGCCTGCCGTCCTCGCCAACCTGCCAGGCGATGATGGCGTTGTAGTGGAAATAGCCGTTGCGGCCGCGCTCGGCGACCAGCGCCGCGCGCTCCGGCTGCACGTAGCCGGTGTCGTCGGTGGCGCGGCTCTTCAGGATCGCGGACCCGCCGTTCCAATGCCAGCCCATGCGGAAGCGGGTGAAGCAGCACGCTAACACGGGCTCCTGCAAGGCCGCCTCGCCCCAGGTCCCGCCGCCGTCAGCGGACACTTCAACCTTTTGGATCCGCCCCCGGCCCGACCACGCCAGACCGCTGATCTCGTAGAATCCCGGGCCCTCCAGGTTCCTTCCCGGCGACGGCGCGGTGATCACCGACTTGGCGTCCATGTAGAAGGTGAACTGCCGCGCCTTGCCGGACGGCAGCAGCTCGGTGTACTTGGCCGTCTCGTTGCGCGCCATCACCGGCCGCGTCGTCACCTCCAGCCGCCGCAGCCATTTCACGTTCAGCACGCCCTCCCAGCCGGGCGCGATCAGCCGCAGCGGATAGCCGTTCTCGGGGCGCACCTTCTCGCCGTTCTGGTAGATGGCGAGGATGCAATCGTCCATCGCCTTGGCGACCGGGAGGCTCACGTTCATGGCGATGGCGTCGGCCGCCTCGGCCACGAGCCAGGTGGCGCCGGGATCGATGCCGGCCTCGTCGAGCAGGATCGACAGCGGCACGCCCGTCCATTCGTTGCACGACACCAGGCCGTTGAAGCCGCCGACGGTGTTCTGCACCGGCTCCTCCCGCCAGCCGGCGTTGCTGTTGCCGCCGCATTCCAGGAAGATCAGGTGCGAGCGCATGGGATAGCGCGCCAGGTCATCCATCGTGAAGATCAGCGGCCGCTTCACCAGACCGTGGATCAACAGACGATGCCGGGCGGGGTCGATCTGCGGCACGCCGTTGTGGTGGCGTTCGAAGTGCAGGCCGGTCGGGGTGATCATGCCTTCGAGGTCCTGCAACGGCGTCCACGACACGCCGTTGCCGGGCACCGCCGAGTTGGCGGAAATCCAGCGGATCACCTGTTCATGCGGCGACGGCCGGCCGTAGTTGGAGAACGGCTTGCCGGGCACGCGCATCCACGGCGGCGTGGTCAGGGTCTCGGCCGTGGCGGCGCTGGTCAGGCCCGCCGCGAGCCAGGCGCCGGTCTTCAGGAACACGCGGCGATGCAGCAGGCCGTTGCCGGCCACGACCTCCAGATCAGCGGGGGAAGGAAACTTGTGACGATCCGCACTCATCGCGCATCCGGCCGATCCCGTGACACCCGGGAGAATCATAGCGAGCCGGTTTTCAAAATGCACCTGGCGGCGGGACCGGCATTTTGAGATATGTTTCAAATATGGGATGATCCGCGCCCGGGTCTGCCCCGCCGGCGCAAAACCGCCGCGACCACACCGTCCGAAACCCCATACTCAACCCAGGGATATCATCATGAAATCAATTGCAGGCGCCTTCCTCATGTGCGTGCTCATCACACCGGTCCATGCCGAGAGCGGCAAGGGCGAGCTCACCACTGACGAGCAGAAATTCAGTTACGGTGTCGGCGTCCAGATCGGGAAAAGCATGCGCCAGCAGGGCGTGAAGATCGACACCGATGCCTTCTTCCAAGGCGTCAGCGACGCCGTCAATGGCAAGTCACTGCGCCTGCCGGAGGAGGAAATCAGCCGCGCGGTCGCCGCGCAACAGGAGAAGATGGTCAAGGAGCGCCGGGAGGCGAACCAGAAGGCGGGCGACGATTTCCGCGCCGCCTACAAGAAAAAACAAGGGGTGAAGGAGCTGGAGAGCGGCCTACAATACCGCGTCATCAAGGACGGCGCCGGCGCCGCTCCCACGCTCCAGGACCAGGTCACGGTCAACTACGTCGGCAAACACATCGACGGCAGCGTATTTGACGCCTCCGACAAGCACGGCGGCGCGGTGAAATTCCCGCTGGCCAACATCGTCAAGGGCTGGCAGCAGGCATTACTGCTCATGAAGCCGGGCGCCAAATGGGAGGTGGTGGTGCCGCCGCAGCTTGCTTACGGCACGCAAGGCGCGCCGCAAGGCGGCATCGGCCCCAACGAAACCCTGCTATTCGAGATCGAACTCCTGGCGGTCGAACCTTCCGAAGTGGCGGCGGCCCCGAAACCGGATTCAGTGGCCAAACCGGCGGCAAAGTAGAAAGCAACCGATCCGGCGGGATTTTTTGCGGCACGCCGGCAAGACGCCGCGTTTAATTCTTGTGGGGCATCGTCGCCGCCGGCGCGCCCGCCGGCGGGCGGTACAGGACACGCCAGATCCTTCCCGTCTCCGAGTCGGCGATGTACAGCGATCCGTCGGGCCCCTCCGCGACGCTGGTCGGGCGGTGTTCCGGGGCGAAATTGCCGGCGCCCTGATCCGCCGGCGGCTGGCCGGCGAAACCGTCGGCGAACACCTCCCACCGTTCCGAGAACGCCCCCTGCTCGAAGGGCACGAAGACCACCTGGTAGCCCGCCGGCGCCGAATTCATCTGCTTGTAGGCGCCGTGGAAGGCGATGAAGGCGCCGCCGCGATAGCGCGCGGGGAACTGTCCGCCCTGATAAAACAGCATGCCGTTGGGGCCGTAATGCGCCGGAAAGGCCACCACCGGCGCCGGATAGTCCGTGCAGCGATCGGTGCGCAGCCCGTCGCCGCCGTATTCCGGCGCCAGCACCCGGCGCCGCTGGAAGCCGTCATAGTAACAATACGGCCAGCTGAACTGCGCGCCCGGCGTGATCTTCAACATTTCCTCGGCCGGCAGCAGCTCGCCCTGTTCCGAGGTGAAGCGATCCGGCCACAATTCGCTGAGCTCATCGCGGCCATGCTGGACCACGTACAGCGCCCGCGTCTGCCGGTGCCAGGCCATGGCCAGCGCATGGCGTATGCCGCCGGCGTACTTGCTCCCATCCGCGTCGAATGTCTGGCCGGGCCGATCGGCGGTGAAACGCCAGATGCCGGCGTGCCGATCGAGTTGCGGGCAGGGATCCAGTCCCGGCGAACCGGGGCCGCGATCGACCTGCTGGCAGGCGTTCGACGGCGCGCCGACGCTGACGTACAAGCCACCGTCGTCGTCGAAGGCCAGCGTCTTGGAGGCCAGCACGTCACTGGCCGGCAGATCGCCCACCACGAGTTCCGCCGGCGCCGACGGTAGCCATTCCTGCAATGGATAACGCCACACGGCGTCGTCGGCGCCGAGATACAGATGATTGTTCCAAAGCGCCAGGCCCACGCCGCCGCGATCGCCGAATTCCTGGATCTGATCGGCGCGTCCGTCGCCGTCGCTGTCCCGCAAGGCCACCAGACGTCCGAAGCCCAGCCGCCGGTTGAGCATGGAACCGTAAATATCCCCCCGCGCCGTCACCACGATGTCGTGAAGATTGGCGAAATGATCGGCGACGATGAGGGCGCAAAAACCCGGCGGGAGTTTCAATCCGCCGTTGTCCGGATCGCAGGCCGGGGCTGTCCGGGCCGCCGGAACCGCGGGCGCCGGAACCTGCTTGCGGCCGCAAGCCGCCGGCAGCAGCGCCACGGCGGCGGCGATGGCCGCCGCCAGGAACCTGTGGCGGGCGCGCCGGTCAACGTGGAGAGATGACATGCGTGAAAGTGTATCACTCCGCGGCGGCGGGCACCCGGATCAAATGCAGCAGCCGCTCATGTTTTCGGTTAAAATTGCCCCTTCGAGGATGATTCAATAAACGCCGCCATGTCGTTCTCCGCACGCCATTTGCGTCTGCCGCTCCTGGGATTGCTGCTCGCCGCGGCGGCGGGCGTGTGCGCCCTTGTGCCCGTGGTCAACAAGGCCGACCTCGTGCCGACCGAGAGCCAGACCCGGGCCACCGAGCTCATCACCGATTTCATCGCCAACTATCATTACAAGAAGGTGCCGCTGGACGACGCGCTGTCGCGGCAGATATTCGACCGCTACCTGGACAGCCTCGATCCCAACCACAGCTATTTTCTCGACAGTGACATCAAGGAGTTTTCCCCGGCCCGCGATCAGCTGGATGACCAGTTGCGCGAGGCCAGGCTGGACACCGCCTTTGCCATCTTCATCCGCTTTCGTGACCGCCTCGACGAGCGCACCCGCGCCGAACTGGAATTGCTGAACCGGCCCATGGATTTCACCGTCAACGAGGACTACGTCTTCGACCGCAGCAAATCGCCCTGGGCCGGGCGCGCCGAACTGGACGAGTACTGGCGCAAGCGGGTGAAGAACGACGTCCTGAGCCTGCGCCTGTCCGGAAAGACGTCCATGGACGACATCAAGAAAATCCTCACGCGCCGGTACGAGGACATGCAGCGGCGCATGGATCAATTGAACTCGGAGGACGTGTTCGAGCTGTTCATCAACGCCTATCTCACCGCCATCGAGCCGCACACGGCGTATTTCTCGCCGCGCACGTCGGAGAATTTCCGCATCCGCATGAGCCTGTCGCTGGAGGGCATCGGGGCGGTGCTGCAATCCGACAACGAGTACACCCAGGTGCGGCAGATCCTGAAGGGCGGTCCCGCGGACAAGAGCGGCCTGCTGCACGAGGATGATCGCATCACCGGCGTGGGCCAGGGCGCCACCGAGCCGATCGTGGACGTCGTCGGCTGGCGGCTCGATGACGTGGTCGATCTCATCCGCGGCAAGAAGGGCTCCACCGTGCGCCTGCAGGTCCTGCCCAAGGGCGCCGGTCCCGGCGGCCCCACGCGCACCATCACCCTGGTCCGCAACAAGATCGAGCTGGAGGACGAGGCCGCCAAGAAATCCGTCATCGAGGTGGCGGACGGCGGCAGAAAGATCAAAATCGGCGTCATCAACCTGCCGACTTTCTACCAGGATTTCGAGGCGCGGGCGCGCGGCGACAAGAATTACCGCAGCACCACGCGCGACGTGCGCAAGCTCATCAACGAACTGACCGCGGCAGGCATCGACGGCCTGCTCATCGACCTGCGCGGCAACGGCGGCGGCTCGCTGTCGGAGGCCACCGAACTGACGGGCCTGTTCATCGGCAGCGGCCCGGTGGTGCAGGTGAAGAGCGCCGACGGCTCGCTGCACGTGGAGCGCGCCGACGACCCGGGCATCGCCTACGGCGGTCCGCTGGCGGTGCTGGTCGACGGCAACAGCGCCTCGGCCTCGGAAATCTTCGCCGCCGCCATCCAGGACTACCGCCGCGGCGTCATCATCGGCGAGCCCACCTTCGGCAAGGGCACCGTGCAGAACCTCGTCGATCTGGACCAGTATGATCGCAAGAACGCGGGCCACCTCGGCCAGCTCAAGGCCACCATCGCGCAGTTCTTCCGCATCAACGGCGACAGCACCCAGCACCGCGGCGTACTGCCGGACGTGCCCTTCCCCCCCGAGCTGGAAACCGTGGAGGATGGCGAACGTTCGCTGCCCAACGCGCTGCCGTGGGCGCACATCGATCCGGCCAATTTCGTCGCCGCCCAGGCGCCGGTCGGCGCCTATGCCTCCGAGCGCAGCAGGCACGAACAGCGCCTGCAGGAGGATCGCGCCTTCCAGCTGCTGCTCGAGCAGGACAAGGCCGTGCGCGAGGCGCGCGCCAGGACGCGCCTCTCGCTGGTGGAATCCGTGCGCCGGCAGGAGCAGGAACGAACGCAGCAGGAGCTCAAGCAGCGCGAGGCGGCGTTCCGCGCGGCCACCGGCCAGCCCCCGCCGCCCCCCGACGAGGACAAGACCGATGACGACGGCGCGGACAATCCGCCGCGCAAGGACGCGGCCAAGCCGGTGGACATCGTCCTGAACGAGGCCGCGCACGTGCTGAGCGATTTGATCGTCCCGACACCCCAGCAGGCGGGCTCCGGCGTGCCGCGGAACGGCTTGGCCACGCACGCCGATTGACGCCGCTTTTCCCCGCGGCCCCTTTTTCAGACGTGACCGCCCCCCCGATGCTCCCCGCCACGGAAACCGCCGGCGAGGCCGTCCTGAAACAGCGGCTGGACGCGCTGCTGACCGCGGCGCGGGAGAATGAAATCACGCTGAAAAAATTCCAGACGCTGGAGCTGGAATTGATGGGCAGCGCGGATCTGCCCACGCTGCTCGAACGCCTGCTGCGCAACGCCCCCGAGCGCTTCGACTGCGACGTGGTTTCCCTGGAAATTTTCGATCCGCAATTCGAGATCCAGCGCGTGTTGATTGAAATCAGCCGGACGCTGGAAAGCCAGGTGCTGGAGATCATCTACCACGACAACCAGCAGCATTTTCTTTCCCTCTACGAGGGACTGACCATCCCCGTGCTCGGTCCTTATGATCCCAGGCGGCACGCCGATTGTTTCCGCACCACCGGCGTGCCGGCGCCCGCCAGCGTGGCGCTGCTGCCGCTGATGCGCGGCCAGGAATACCTCGGCAGCCTGAATCTCGGCAGCCGGCAGGCGGACCGCTTCGAGGCCGGCAGCGCCACGGATTTCCTGCAACACATCGCCGCCGTCATCGCCCTGTCGCTGGAAAACGCCTGCAACCGTGAACAGCTCAAGCACCTCGGCCTCATCGATCCGCTCACCGGCATCAACAACCGCCGTTACTTCGACCAGCGCCTGCCGGAGGAGATCGCGCGGGCCCGCCGCGCGCGCCAGCCGCTCTCCTGCCTGTTCATCGACATCGATCACTTCAAGCGCATCAACGATCAGCACGGCCATCTGGTGGGCGACGAGGTCCTGCGCACCGTGGCGCTGCGCATCCGCGAGCAGCTGCGCAGCATCGATTTCGTGGCGCGCTACGGCGGCGAGGAATTCACCGTGCTGCTGTCCGGCACGCCGGAGAAGCTCGCGCGCGAGGTGGCCGAACGCATACGGCAGCGCATCGCCGGCGCGCCCGTCAACCTGCTGGACCAGGCCACCCTGTCCCTGACCGCGTCCCTCGGCGTCGGCACTTTGAACAGTTTTCCGACGGACCAGTCCACCGGCGTGCTGGCCGCGCAACTGGTGAAGCTGGCGGACACGGCGCTCTACAACGCCAAGGGTGCCGGCCGCAACCGCGTCGCCTGAAAAACTACTGCGCTCGGCATAACAGTGTTGCTCGTGTCCTCAAAATCCTCATTTACTGACTTGTATACTCCGGTTTTTCGGACACTCGCGCCTCGTTCTGCCTTCGCTCGTTACGTTTTTCACGTTACAACTCACTCAACCCAGCGCGTCGAGGGCGCGCATGTCCTCCGCGGTCAACGCCACGGACACGGCGGTCAGGCTGTCGCGGATGCTCTCCGGGCGGCTGGCGCCCGGGATCGGCAGGAGGTGGTCCCCCCGGGCGAGCAGCCAGGCCAGCGCGACGGCCTGCGGCGAACAATCATGCGCCTGCGCCAGTTTCCGCAACAACGGATGTGAGCCCAGTTGCCGGTGGCCGAAGTAGCCGCCGACCGGGCTGTGCGGGATGTAGGTCACGCCGAGGCGGCCGCACACATCCACCAGGCCATTGCGGAAATCCCTCTGCTCCAGCACGTTGCAGCGGTTCTGCACCGACACGATGCGCGCCACGCGCAGCGCCGCCTCCAGTTGCGCCGCGCGCACGTTGGAGAGCCCGATGTGCCGGATCTTGCCCTCCGCCTGCAGGCGCGCGAGTTCGCCCACGGTGTCCTCCAGCGGCACCCTGGGGTCGACGGCGTGCAATTGATAGAGCGCGATGCAGTCGGTGCCGAGGTCGCGCAGGCTGCGCTCGCAGGAGGCGCGGATGAAGGCGGGGCGGCCGTCGGTCTCCCACGCGCCGCGCGGGCGCGTGACGCCGCCCTTGGTCGCCACCGTGATCCGGTCGCGGCAGCCAAGCGTCGTGAGCGCCCGTGCAACCAGCCGCTCGTTGTGGCCGATGTCGTCGTTGTCGAGGCAATAGACGTTGGCGGTGTCGATGAAATCCCCGCCGCCGTCGATGAAGGCGCGGAACACCTCCAGGGCCCGCGCTTCGTCGGGCCGGCGTTCCAGTGACAGCGGCATGGCGCCGAGGCCGATGGCGTAAACGCTCAAATTCATTCCACTGATGACGCGTTTCATGGATTCCCCCCGTCAGGCCGACGAGCAAGCACGTTTGATTTCCTCCGCCAGTATGGTGATTCCGCGCTCCACCACGGCCTCATCCTGCGCGTAGGTCAGCCGGATGCATTCATGGCGGTGGGGCCAGGGATCGCCCGGATCCTCCGGCAGGCCGGGGAAAAAATAGTGTCCCGGCAATACCAGCACGCCGCGCGCCTTCAACCGCCGGTACAGTTCATCGCTCGTGATGGGGAGGTTGGGAAACCACAGCCAGAGAAAAATCGCGCCCTCCGGCTGGTGCACGCGGTAGGCACACCCCCGCAGCGCCCGTTGCATCGTCCGCAGGGCGTGATCGAGGCGCCGGCGATAGTAGGGCTGTATGTGTTCGCGCGACAGGGTGAGAATCTCGCCGCTTCTCACCCAGTCGCGGGCCAGCGCCGCGCCCACGCTGCCGGTGGCCAGATGCAGCACCGCGTTCATGCCGGTCAGCATGTCGATGATCGGCTCGGCGGCGATGATGATGCCGGTGCGCGCCGCGGGCAGCCCCAGTTTCGAGAGGCTCAGGCAGAGAATCATCCGTTCGTCCCAGTGCGGCTCGGCGTCGGTGAAGACGATGTCCGGGAACGGCGGGCCATAGGCGCCGTCGACAATCAACGGCACGTCCCAGCGCCGCGCCAGCGCGTGCAGTTGCGCGAGTTCGGCGTCCGTCACCACGTTGCCGGTGGGATTGGAGGGGCGCGACAGGCAGATGGCGCCGACCTCCTCCGCCGCCGGCAGGTCGTGCAGATCGAGGTGGTATTTGAAGTAAGGTTCGTTCAACAGGGTCACCTGCGGCCGCCGGGCGATCAAAAAGTCCTCCTCCACCCCGACATCGCCGTAACCGACATATTCCGGCGTCAGCGGCAGAAAGACACGGCGCCGCCCGCCGTCGGCCCGAGATCCGGCGAACAGGTTGAAGAGCATGAAAAACGCCGACTGGCTGCCGTGCGTCAGCAGGATGTTGCGCGGGCCGAGCCGCCATCCCTGCGTGCGACGGAGCAGATCGGCCAGCGCCCCGATGAATCCGCGTTCGCCCTGGGGCTCATCGTAGTCGCCGATCATGCGGGCAAAGGCAACGGGGTCCTCCGCCACCTCCCGCCAGCGCCGGCGCAGCCGCTCCTCCACCGCCGGGATGTGGGCGGGATTGCCGCCGCCCAGCATGCACACCTCGCGGCCGCCCGCCAGCGCCGCGCCCAGGTCCTCCATCAATTCGCGGATGGCGGATCGGCCGCCGAGCCGCTCTCCAAACAGGGAGAATTTCAACCGCAACGCTCCTGATATGGACATCGCCACCGACAGCATAACGGTCTCATCCTTTACCATCCACTCTCGCACAATGCTATGCTACACGCCTGACACAAACCGTGATTGTGCCGTCGCTCCCGCGGGACGGAAATTCCGAGCGCCAAGTCAAATCATGTTGAAACGCCTGATCGCCGATCTCGGCTGGCTGCGATTTCTGCTGGTGTGCGTGACGCTGCTGGTCATCGCCTGCGCGCCGCTGGCGGACATGAGGCTGCAACATGGATGGCATCTGTGGCCCTCGGTCATCGCCCCCACCTTCATGGCCATGCTCGCCTTCAGCCTGCCGCTCGACATCACCATGGCCCGCGTGTTCATGGCGGATGCGGCGGGCGCCGTCCGCGCCCGTTACCGTCGCATCATCCGCATCGAGATCGTGCTGTGGATGCTCATGCTGCTGGCCTGGACGCCGTACATGCTTGCCATCACGCGACGCGGATAGCCGCCTTCGCGAAACCCCGGATCACGGGCGAACCACGGTGAGGCGAGACTGTCCAACCCCAGAACCCGTCCCAGAAACTCCTCCATGCGCGATTTCTCCATGACTGCCCGCCGTTTGCTCATCCTGGCCGCGGCGGCGGTGGGTCTTTATTATTGCGGCGCGGCCCGGGCCCTTGCGCCGCCGGCCGGGGCGATTGTCCAGAGCCCGCACGACCAGCGTCAATACGAGTATCTCGTGCTCCCCAACAAGATGCGGGTGCTGCTCATCTCGGATGCCGGCGCGGATCACGCGGCGGCGGCGCTGGAGGTGGGCATCGGCAGCAGCAGTGATCCCGCGGATCGCCTGGGGCTGGCGCATTTCCTGGAACACATGCTGTTTCTGGGCACCCAAAAATATCCGCAGCCGGGCGAATACCAGGACTTCATCACCGCGCACGGCGGCAACCACAACGCCTTCACGGGTTACGAGGAGACCAACTTTCATTTCGACATCGACAAGCGCTTTCTCGAACCGGCGCTGGACCGCTTCAGCCAGTTCTTTATCGCGCCGCTGTTCACCGCCGAATACGTCGCGCGCGAAAAAAACGCCGTGGATTCCGAATACCAGGCGCGCATCACGGAGGACGAGCGGCGCAGCTACTCCGTCCTCCAGCAGCTGCTCAACCCCGCGCATCCGATGTCGCGCTTCACGGTCGGCAGCCTGGCCACGCTGGCCGACCGCGACGGCCGGCCGGTGCGCGACGAACTGCTGCGCTTCTACCAGGAGCATTATTCCGCCAACCTGATGACCCTGACGGTGCTCGGCGTCGAGCCGCTGCCCGTGCTCAGGCGCTGGGTGACGGAAAAATTCGGCGCGGTCCGCAACACCGACGCCAAACCCCGGCAGGTGAACGTGCCGCCCGTGCTCGCGGGGCGGCTGCCCGTGCGCGTCAACATCGAGCCCGTCAAGGACGAACGCGAGCTGCAATTGATCTTTCCCCTGCCGCCGGTGCGCAGCCATTACCGCGAGAAGCCGCTGCACTACATCGGCAACCTGCTGGGCCACGAAGGCACGGGCAGCCTGCTGTCGCTGCTCAAGAAGCGCGGCTGGGGCGAGCAATTGTCCGCCGGCACCGTGGTGGACGACACCACCGAATCGGCGTTCGCCATCTCGATCAAACTGACCGAGACGGGTTTGCAGCACGTTGACGACGTGGTGGGGCTGGTCTTCCAGGACATCGCCCTCCTGCGCGCGCACGGCGTGGAGGCCTGGCGCTACCGGGAGCAGGCCCGGCTGGCCGATATCAGCTTTGAATTCAGACAGAACCCGCCGCCGCTGGAAACGGTGATTGAACTCGCCGCGGAGCTGCAGCGGGTGGCCGTCCGGGACGTGCTGCGGGCGGATTATCTGATGGAGAACTATGATGAACCCCTGATCCGCGCCTATCTGGACAAGCTGACGCCGGAAAACGTCATCATCGCGGTGCTGGCGCACGGCGTGAAGACGGACAGGGAGGATCCGTGGTACCACGCCGCCTACCAGGTGCAGCACCTTTCGCCGCGGGAGCTGTCGGCGTGGCGCAGCCCCTCCTCCGTGGACGCGGCGCTGGTCCTGCCGGAGAAAAACCCGTTCATCCCCGAGAACACCGCCGTGCTGCCGCTAGCGGCGGATGCCACGCCGGTGCCCGTGCGCATCGACGAGCAGCCGGGATTCGAATTGTGGTTCAAGCAGGATGACACCTTCCGCCTGCCGATTGCCGATTTTTATTTTTCCGTCCGTTCGCCGGTGGCCAACGACAGCGCCGCGCACTCGGCGCTCACCGCGCTCTACACGCGCCTCATCAGCGATCAATTGAACGAATATGCCTACCCGGCGCAGCTGGCGGGGTTGTCGTACAAAATCTATCCGCATGTCCGCGGTTTCACGGTGCGCATCTCCGGCTACAACGACAAGCAGTCGCTGCTGCTTGAGCAGATTGCCCGCACCCTGCGCGAGCCCAGGATTGTCGACGAGCGCTTTGCCGAGATCAAGGACGTCTATTTGCGCGAGCTGGCCAACGTGCGCCACGAGGATCCCTACGAGCAGACCACGGCGGAGATTTCCAAGCTGCTGGTGCGCCCGTCCTGGAGCGAGGAGGAGCGGATGCGGGCCGCCGAGCCGCTCACCGCCGCCGATCTGCGCACCTTCATTCCCGAGCTCATGGGCAGGATTTATGTCATCGCCATGGCCCATGGCAACCTGGATCGCGCCGGCGCCGGGGCGCTGGCTGCGGTCTTGAAAAAGGAGCTGGTGCAACCGGCGCGGCCGGTGGCGGTGGCCGGCGCGCGGGTCGTGCGCCTGGAGGACGGCGTGCGCTACGTCCGCGACCTGGCCATCGATCACTCCGATTCCTCGCTGGCCGCTTATTTTCAGGGCGACGATCAAACCGCCGGCAGCCACGCCCGCGTGGAGCTGCTGGTGCAGGTGGTCAGCGCGCCTTTCTACAGCGATCTGCGCACGGAGCAGCAACTGGGTTACGTCGTGTCGGCGAACGCGCTGCCACTCCTCGACGTGCCGGGCATGGTCTTCCTCGTGCAGTCTCCGCACGCCTCGGCCGGCGCGCTGGAACAGCGCATAGAGGCCTTCCTGCGCGGCTACCGCCCGCGTCTGGCCGCCATGAGCGACGCCGACTTCCGGCGCCAGAAGCAGGGCGTCATCACGCGCATCCTGACACAGGACGACAGCCTGACGACGCGCACCGATCGTTACTGGAAGGAGCTCGATCTGAAGCAATATCATTTCGACACCCGCGAGCGGATCGTCCAGGCGGTGTTGCGCATGAGCAAGGAGGACCTGCTGGCCGCCTATGATCAAATATTGCTGGCGCCGGAGCGCCGGCGGCTGCTGGTGCGCAACCTGGGCAAGAATCACGCGCCGGTCGCGGCGGCGGAGCCGGCGGGATCGGAGGCCATCCTCGAGCCGGATGCCTTCGCCGTCGGCAAGCGCTTTTTTGAGATCAAGGGTTCCCAATCCTGAACCTGGACGGCTTCTCAGCAAGTTGACGCGGGTGCATGAATTGATTACATTTTCCCTGAAAGGAATGGCACAGTAAGCGGCGCGCTCGCATGTTCCAATCGCTGCGTCAAGCGGTACGCACGTTGTGGCGGCTGGTCCGGCCGGCGGCGAGCCTGCGCCTGACCCTCGAGGGGCGTGATTACTGTTTTCACAGCCCGCTCGATTTCGAATTCGCGCTGGCCGGACGCAAATACCTGCCGGTGAACAAGTTGCTGGAATGGATGCGGCAGCCGCCGGCGATGCTGTACAAGGAGGTCATCAATCTGAAAAGCGTCGAGGGGCGCTTTCTCGAGGTCGTGAAGGCCTGCCTGGCCCACCCGGCCGCCGCCGGCACGCTGCTCAGGGAGCTCGAGCCCGAGCAATTCTCCACGGACTACCACTGGCGCGAAATCATCACCACGCTCAGGGAAGGCGGCCCCGAGCGCGACGCCTACCGCCGCATCGCGCTGGCCAAGTATTTGCAGTACCTGAGCGCGCGGCATGAGCTGATGCAGGACCTCTTCGAATTCAAGACCAACCTGCCCGTCGAGGAGGAAAGCCGGAAATCGCGCGCGGCGGGGCGGGCGGACATCGATGCCGGGGCAACGGCCGTTTACGAAGCGCCGCCGGCGCCGGAGCCGGCGCGACTGTACAATCCCTTCGAGCGGCTGCCGCACGGACAGGCGGTATTGTTACGACTCGATGCCGGCAAGCCGGTCGACCTGCTGCTGGCCCGCCATCACTTCAAACTGTTTGCCGGCAAGACCTACCGGCTGGTCGATGAGCAGGGCAACCTCTATCTGCTGCACCCCGGCAAGAACGTGCTGGGCCGCGAGCACGGCAGCGACGTGACCCTGAGCAACGACTTCCGCTCCATCTCCCGGCGTCACGTCATCATCGAGCCCATCAGCGACAACGTCGCGCGCCTGACCGATCTATCCGCGCACGGCACCTTTCTGCCGCCGCAGTTCCTCACCATCCATTAGGGAAGCTCTGAATAAGTCCATCCTGGACTTCTCAGCGCACGGCGCGCAAAAAGCGTGGTTTTTGCGCACCTTCGCGAGCGATGGCATGCGCCATCGCTCGCGGCGGCACTTCCATGTGCCGCAGGAAACTCAGCTTATGCCGGGTTCCCTTAAGTTAATGGCAGCTGGCTACGCCGTTCGAGTTTGAGGTTCAGCAGTTCGATGGCCATGTCCGGGATCTCCACCCGGCCATGCGCTTCCATCGGCAGCAGCCAGTGATGCACGGTGTCGATGGGAACATGCACCAGTTGCGCCACGTCGCGACGCTCCAGCTTGTGCGTGATCATGAGATCGATGAGTTGATCGCGGTTGTTCATGGGATCACCGTCCACGCCGGCGCCGCATGTTGCGACCGATGAGAATGAGCCGCGCCACGCGCTCGCCGGCGTCTTGAAGGTATTGCCGCGATTTGCGGATGGCCACCGGGAGCGGCATGGCGTCGGGCGTGGCGGACTCCAGGCCGTCGATGCCGTGCGCGAACACGCCGCGGGCGTCGTCCGCAAGCCCCCCGCCGATGGCGACGACCGGCACGCCGTGGCGGCGCGCCGCGGCGGCCACGCCGGCGGGTGTCTTGCCGAAGGCGGTCTGGAAATCCACGCGCCCCTCGCCGGTGATGGCGAGATCCGCGCCCCTCATGCGCGACTCGAGCCGGGTGGCCTTGACCACCAGTTCCACGCCGCGTTTGAGTTGCGCGCGCGTGAAGGCCATGAGCCCCGCGCCCAGCCCGCCGGCGGCGCCCGCGCCGGGCCGCCGGGCCACGTCCACGCCGAGATCGCGCTTGATGATCCGCGCGAAATGCCGGAGATTGCGATCCAGCTTCGCCGCCATCGCCGGCGTCGCCCCCTTCTGCCGGCCGTACACATGCGAGGCGCCCCGCGGGCCGTACAAGGGGTTGGTCACGTCGCAGGCGACCAGAATCTTCACGCGGCGTAGGCGCGGGTCCATGCCGCTCACATCCAGCGCCCGGATCCTGTCGAGCATGCCGCCGCAGGCGGGGCCTCGCAGCGGCCGGCCCGCGGCGTCGAGAAAACGTGCGCCCAGCGCCTGGGCCATGCCGGCCCCGCCGTCGTTGGTCGCCGAACCGCCGATGCCGATGATGATGGTGCGCACGCCTCGATTGAGCGCGTCCAGCAGCAACTGGCCCGTGCCGAAGGTGCTGGTCAGCAGTGGATTGCGCCGGCGGGGCGGCACCAGGTGCAGCCCGGAGGCCTCGGCCATTTCGATGACCGCGGTGCGGCCGCCGCCCAGCAGACCGTAGCGCGCGGTCACGACGTTGCCGAGCGGTGCCTTGACGCGGCAGCGCACCACCCGGCCGCCGGTGGCGTCCACCATCGACTGCACGGTCCCCTCGCCGCCGTCGGCCATCGGCACCTTGATGCAACGGGCCCCGGGGAGCACCCGGCGGATGCCCTTTTCGATTTCACCGGCCACCTCCAGTGAGGTGAGATTCTCCTTGAATGAATCCGGCGCAAGTATGATTTTCATGAACGCTTCTTCCCATGGATTCTCGAAATATTCCTTCACGCCCGGTGGCGCGCCAGCCGCTCATAGGCCCGCACGAGGCGATTGATGAGCACCGACTGAAAGGAGCGCTGGAGACGCATCTGCAGCGGCAGCGAGGCCCATTCCGTCAGTTTGGCCTCGATGAAAAACGCCCTGACCTTGGTCAGGGCCTTGACGGTGACCGCCCGCTTGCCGCCCGTCAGATATCCGATCTCGCCCGCGCACTCGCCGCCCTCCACCGTGCCGATCGGCCGGTCATCGCGCAGCATGCTCAATTGCCCGTCGATGACGATGAAAAAGCCCGCCTCCTGATAGCCCTCCCGGATCAACACCGACTCGGGGGCGAAGACCCGCCATTGGGCCACCTTCAACACCTCCTTGATCATCGCCGGGGAATAACCCTCGAAGAAGGCCAGCGCCTTCAGCAGCTCGAGTTTCTCCTCCGCCGGCGGTTCGGGCTCGGTCTCGCCGCTGGCGAGAAATGCGTCCAGATCGCGGACGATCTCGGCGCCGGTCTGGTAACGCCTGCCCCTGTCTTTCTGCAGGCAGCGGTGGACGATGGCGGCGAGCCTCTCCGGCACCTCCGGCCGTCGATCGCGCAGCGGCTTGGGCTCCTCGTGCAGCACCTTGTGGATGAGTCCAGAGATGCCGCGCGCCACGAACGGCGGCGAACCGCTCAACAGCTCGTACATCACCGCGCCCAGTGAAAACAGGTCGGACTGCCCCGTGATTTCCTCGTCGCGGGCCTGTTCCGGCGACATGTACATGGGCGAGCCGAACCAGCCCATCACCTGGGTCTGATCGGCCGCCACGCGCCTGGCGATGCCGAAGTCGCCGATCTTGACCTTGCCGTCCCGCGTCAGCATGAGGTTGGCGGGCTTGATGTCCCGATGCACCACGCCGTGGCCGTGGGCGTAGTCGAGCGCGTCCGCGCACTGGCGGAAATAGCCCGCCAGCACGTCGACGGGCAGGAGCTTGCCGGGCTCGATGAACGACTTGAGCGTGTCGGCGCCGTCGACGTACTCCATCACCATGTACATGCTGTTGTCCACTTCGCCGGCATCAAAGACCTTGAGGATGTGGGTGTGATCGAGCGCGCCGGCCGTCTGCGCCTCGTTCAAAAACATCTTGAACGCCTGCCGGGCGGCGTGCTCGTCGCCCATGTCGGCCTTGGACGCCACCTTGATGGCCACCTTGCGGTCCAGCAGTGGATCGTGGCCGATGTAGACCACGCCCATGGCGCCGCGGCCGGCGATGCCGACGATCCTGTACTTGCCGATGTATTCCGGCGTTTGATCGTCCACGGCGTCTTCCCTACGATGACAGCGGCAACAGCGCCGCCACCGCCGCGCCCTGCGCGTATTCCACGCCCAATTCGCGCAGGAGGGTGAGCGCGGCGGGCTTGTCCACGGGATCGGCGATCACGGGAATGCCGACAAAATGGGCCATCTCCACCGTGGAGCGCACCAGCGCGGCGTCGGCGCGATCGTTGACGATGTCGCGGCTGGCCAGATCGCCGATCTTGATCAATTCGATCTGCAAATCCTTGGCGTTGGCGAAGGAGGATCGGCCGCTGCCGAAGTCGCCGAAGATGAAATGACAGCCGAATTCACGCAATGACCGCACCAGTTCATCGGCCTCCGAGCGCTGGCCCAGTTCCGTGGTGCGGGACAGTTCAAAGCACAGCCGTCCCGGCGGCACGGCGCTTTCCATCAGGATGCTGGTGATGTGCGCCGCCGCCTCGGGATCATGCAGCGAGGCGGGCGACAATCGCAGGATGATCCAGCCCTGGCCCGGCATGGTCTCGATGTTGCCCGCGGCCCAGCGCAGGCCGGCGCGGATCAGCCAGCGATCCAGTTCGCGGTCGGATTTGGTCTGTTCGGCCGCGCACCGCAATGCCGCCGGTTCCACCTGGATGCCGGCGTCCAATTCCAGCGTGGCGACCAGTTCAATGTGTTCGGGCAGACGGGGGTCCGGGCGCTGCGGCACCACCCTCACCGCCGCCAGCTGCAGCCGGTCATCCGCCAGCGCGCGGGTGAGTTGCTCGGCCAGCAATTCGCGCGATCGGGCCGCGGCCTGATCGGTGTCCTCGGCGTGCACGATGCGGGTCACGGCGCCGGCCTGCAGCGCGAATTCCAGCGCCTTGTCGGCGGCCTGCAGGATGCAATCCACGGTGTGGACATCGGCGCCGAACAGGGCCATGCCGGCGCTGAGGGTGAGTTTGCCCTCCTTCCACGGCTTTTCGGCGAGGGCCGCGCGCAACCGCTCGACCATCTCATAGCCCTGCCCCTGGGAGACGTCCGTCAGCAGCACGGCGAGCCGATCCTCGCCCAGGCGCCCGAGACGTGCCTCGGCGGCGGCGGCCTGCGTCCGCAGGCGCGCCGCCAGTTCCGCGATCAATTCGGCCCTGTCCGCGGCCGCGGCGCCGCGGGGCGGCGACGCGGCGAGGACCGCCAGTGCGTGGCTGATGTTGTCCTGCTGCGCGGCCTGCATGGCCTTTTCGATCTCATGACGGAGGCTCTTTTCATTCAGCAGTTGCGTCCGCGGGTCCGAGCTGACACGCTGGCCCAGCTGCTCGTGCAGCTTCTGCATGGAGGCGTACATGCCGCGCTCGACGGCGGGCAGGGCGTCCTGCTGCAGCACCCGGGCGGAACCGCGCCGCAACTGCATGGCCAGCTCCTGGATGCCCAGGTTCGCGACCCTTCTCCCCAGCGTGTCGGACAGCACGAAGCTGCCCTGGTCCTCGCCGATCCAGGCCACGCCCACCCGCTGTTTCTGCGATCCGCTGATCAATTCCAGCCGGTCGCCGACCTTGAGCCGCTTGGCCCGATTGATCCACTCCAGCCATTCGCCGCTCAGGCTGACGTGGGGCTTCGCGGGCTCGCCCGCCGCCTTGCGGCGCTCCTTGATCACCCGCTGCTGCTCCTCGCTGACCTTGACCAGCTCCGCGATGTTGGCCTCGTACCTGTGCGTCTGCTCCGCGATGATGGCGTCGAGTTCGGAGGCCACCTCGGCGAAGGCGGCCGGATGCTGGCGGCCGGTGCGGCAAAGCAGCTTGACGACGTCGTCAAGGCGCTGGCGCACCGGATCGCCGGGGTCCTTGCTGACGCCGGGCACCGCCGTGATTTTGTTCAACACCTGGCGGACGGGATGTGCCGGGTTTTCAAAGAAGGTGGGATCGGAAAGCGCAATCTGGTTCACCGGCGTGCGCAGGCGGCGAATCAGCGGCTTGACGTCGTCGTTGACGCGCGGGTCGTTGATCATGGCGTTGAAGATTTCCACCACCAGTTGCAGCGTGTCCCAGTCGTGATCGCTCATCTGCTTCGGCGTCCTGCCCGGCGATTGCGAGGCCACTGCGGCGCTCAGCAACTGGCGGTAATCCGCCGGCAGCAGGCCGTCGGATCGCTCGAGGCTTCCCGGATTGACCGCCTCCATGGCGTTTTGCAATT
Source organism: Gammaproteobacteria bacterium (assembly GCA_021324815.1). GTDB lineage: Bacteria > Pseudomonadota > Gammaproteobacteria > JAJPIJ01 > JAJPIJ01 > JAJPIJ01. Next base: position 57,288 of record JAJPIJ010000042.1, on the reverse strand, counting down.
CCTGCACCGTCGCCGTGAGTGGCGGGGACGGCGCGCCCGGCAGCGGCGCCGTTGACGCCAGCTCGGCGGCTGATCCGCCTGAAGGCGGCATCGACGGCGCCTGGAATTGTCGTTGCAGTTCCAAGAGGTTCTGCGCCACGCGGAAACTGCCCGGCGTCGGCGGCAGGTAGCCCGCCGGAACCATGCCGGGCGGAGGCGTGGCGACGCCTCCCCAGGGAGCCGCGGGGGCGGCCGGGGGCGCGGCCGCACCTGCCCAGGGGCCCGGCACCGGCCCGGCCGGCCAGGGCCCGCCGGCTGGCGGGACGGCGGCGCCTCCGGCCCACTGGCCCGCGGGCGGATGCGCCGCTGCTCCAGACCACTGGCCGCCGGGCGCCGCGGCCGCTCCGGCCGCCGCCACCCCCTTTTGTTCCGGAGCTGGCGCCGTGGCGGGGGCCGGCGTTCCCGGCCGCGTACGGGCCTGCACGATTTTGGGTTTGGTCTTGGCGGGTTCCAGCAGGCCGACGCCCTGGCGCTTCAGCTCGGCGTTGATCGATTCATAAAACGTGCTGAGCTCCGTGATCACCGTCTCCTGCAGGGCCTGCAGGACGAAACGCATGGGGCTTCCCTCGATGCCCGCCATGACGATGGCGTCGCTGAAGGCGCGGGTCACCGCCCGGGGGCCGATGGGATTGTTAATCATGTCGACGTTCTGGCCGTAGACCCGCGTCAGCCGCTGTTCCAGTTCGTTGAGCCTGGCCTTGTAGAGGGTCTCGGCCTTGTCGATGGCCTCGTTCACGGTCAGGAATTCCTCGAATTCGCGTGACTCGACGAGGGAAAGTTCGCCGCCGCCGTAAGCCGGCTCCTTTTTCCGATCGCTGTCCGCCGTCCCGGCCTGGCCGGTGCCGAAGCTGTTCAGTTGTTCATTGAGCGTCTTGCGCACCTCCTCCTCAATCGCCGGCCGTTTCGATTTGAGCAGGCCGCCGGTGTCCCAGTACAGCCGCTGCTCGGCGGCGGAGGTGGACTCGCGGGAGGCGATGAACAGCGTCTCCTCCGCCTTTTTGAAGAAATTCGTGAACCAGTGCCCGCATTCGCGGTTCAGGGTCTCCAGCACCTGTTTCCTCAGCCGCGCGCGATCGAATCCCGCCGCCGCGGCGGCGGGTGGCTCCGCGTGCTCAGCGGCCTGCGCCGCCGGCTGCGCCATGCGCGCCGCGTGCATCAGGGCGTCGACGGAATCGGGATGAGGATCGATCAGCGCGACACCAATGCCCGTGGGCAACACCCGCTCCACCCGTGCCTGCAGATCGAAGGTCATGTCGCGCGTCCCCACCTTGAGGAAAAAATGCACCTGCACCATGTCGCCTTTCTCGATCGGCTGCTGCGACGAGAACGCCACGTTTCCGCCGCTGGACTCGAAGGAGATGAACATGCCGACCGCGCAGAAATCGCGGATGGTGCAGACCCGCGATTCAAAACCGCGGCCGGTCAGCAGGGCGTTGATGTTGACCGCGTAGCGTGGATGGGCGCGATGCTCGACGCCACCGCCCGCCGTTGTTTTTTGTGTGGGTGCCGCAGCCATAAGCTGTGTATGATACCCTTTCACCGCGGCCACCAACAAAAGCCGGCGGGCGGGAGCGTCAGTAGATGCGCGGGCGTGGGTGCCGCGTGCGGGCGCGTTCCGGGGCCGGCGCCAGCGGCCCGGCCAGCCGATCGCGGATGCGCCACGCCTGCCGCGGGTCAACGTCGGCAAAATGGTGAACCTCGCCGCCCTTGAGGCCGGCGATCGGCGTACCGTCCTCATACAGCACGCGATGCGCCGTCACCGCCGGCACGCGCGGGCCCGGCGTGAGCAGGCCGATCAGGTTCAGCGGATCGGCGGCGGACAGCACCACCCACCGCCCCGCGCCCGCCGCGGGCGCCTGCGGACGGCGCAATTCGGCCACCGCCTCGTTCAGGGCGAACTGTTCGCCGGCAAAACCGGCGACAAACTGCCCGCCGCGGATTTCGCCACGCGCCTCCAGCCGCCTTAAGCAGTCCAGCAGCAGCCGCCAGGGCGGCAATTCCGGCTCGCGTTCACAAAGCCTGCGAAATACGACGCCATAGCGCCCCAGAAGAGTGCGGGCGACCATTTCGAGGATATCCGGCGTGAGCGGACCGGCGGCCACCGGCGGCAGGGCCACCCAGCGTCCGCTCGACATCAGGCCGCCCGGCCGGCGGCGGCGCTCACCGCGGCGCGCGAGCGTTCGCAACGAACCGAAACTGTCGGCCGTCACGAGCCCCCGGGCGATCAACTCCACCAGCGCCTCCTCGACCTGTGCGGCAAGGAGGCCCGAGGCGTCGATCAGATCGTCGGTGAATGCGGCGCCCTGCCGGCGCAGGGCGTCCAACACCCGCGCCGCGGCGGCCGACGGCGCACCGGCGCCGGCGGGCAGCGCACGTGCATATACGTTGCGCCACTGGGACATCAGGCGGCGGCTGAAGAACGCCACCGGGATCACCTGCACCGCCGTGGCGGCGGGCGTCGCCTGCACCGGCCGCGCCCAGCCATAGCGTCCGGACAGGCCCAGTTCATCCACCATGCCCGCATGGTAATCACGCACCCGCACCGGCAGGATGGCCTGCTCCCATGCCGCCGCCGGCGCGATGAATCCCTCCAGTTGCCCCAGCACCGCGGCCAGCGCCCGCGCGCCTTCCAGCCTGCCTTCCGGCGCCACATGCTGCCAGCGGAACAGAAACCGCAGATAGACGGATGCACTCACCGGCGCGATTTGCGCGCGCAATTGCTCGACGGTGTAACGATGAATGCGCGCCAGCAGCCGCCGCTCGCACCATTCCTCCCCGTCCGTGCCGGGCGTGAAGCGGCCGCGCAGGATCACCCCTTCCGCCTCCAGTTGCAGAAGCGCCGCGGTGATGGCCGTGGCCGGCAGGCCGAGGGGGGCGGCGAGCTGCGCCGCGGTCACCGGCCCCAGCGCCTGCAATCGATCGCGCAATACGGCCGTGAGCGCCGTATCCCCCGTCCACGATTCGCGCGCGTATTCCGCGGGCACCGCGAGGTCGTGCCGCAGCGACGGGAACAGGGCGGCAAACCGTGGCAGGCGCTCCACCGCCAGCCACAGTGGCGCGCCGCCGTGGCCCTCCATCCGCCAGGCGCGCCGTGCCGCGTGCAAATCCCGCAACCAGGCCTGCGCGCCTTGCAACTCGGCCTCGGACAGGAAGCCGTAACTCAGCAAGGCGTCGTGCAATTCATCGGCGTTGGAAAACTCCGGCTGGCTCTCGGCGCGGACGCGGGCGATGGCCTGCGGATCGAGTTGCGACAAATCCGAGGCCGACTGCGGGTCGAACCAGCGCCGGCTGATGACCGCCTGCGTGCGGCGTTCCTCCAGCGGCGCGTCGTCGAGGAAGGCGTGGGGGCGCGCGTTCAGGATCTCCGCCGCCAGCGGCGACGGCGCGGCGAGATCGCGCGCCAGTCCACGAACCGCGCCCCGTTCCATGTCCTTCAACAGCCGTTCCAGCGCGTCGATGTCCATCGCCTCGGTCAGGCAATCACGCAGCGTTTGTTTGACCAAGGGATGATCGGGAATCTCGCGGCGGCCGGCGACGTTCTCGAGGCAGGCCAGCTGGTCCGGGAACACGACGGCAGACAGGTCCTCCGCCAGCATGCGCTGCAAACGCGGCGGCACTTTTTTGCCGCCGCGAAAGCGCGGGATCGCCAGCGCGACGGCCGCCACCCACCGCCAGCGCGCGTTGAACAGCGGCGCGTCCAGCACCGCCTGCGTCAGGACGTCGCGCACCGAGGCGGAATGCAGATAACGCCAGACCTCCTCCAGCGGAAAGCTGTGCGTCTCGCCGAGCGACAACACGATGGCGTCCTCGGTCGCCGCCGCCTGCAACTCGAAGTTGAACCGGCGGCAGAAGCACTTGCGCAGGCTCAGGCCCCAGGCGCGGTTGAGGCGTCCACCATAAGGCGCGGGCAGCACCAGCTGCATGCCGCCGGACTCGTCGAAAAACCGTTCCAGGACGGGCTGCTCGCGCGTGGGCAGCGCGCCCAGCGTGCGCCACGCGCACCATGAATACTCGACCGCCTGCCGCGCCGCCGGCTCGCTGACGCCGGTCTGCGCCATCAGCCATGCCGCCGCCTCGTCGCAAATGCGCGCGGCGTCGCCACCGTCCGCCGCGGCGAACCGGCGCGCCAGCCCGGCGCGCAAACGCGAAACCGCGCGCGACAGTTCCTCGGTGCGCGCCGGCGCCTCGCCGAACCAGAACGGGATCGTCGGCGGCTGGCCGCGGGCGTTTTCCACGCGCACCACGCCGGGTTCGATGCGCTGGATGCGCCAGGAGGTGTTGCCGAGCTGGAAGATGTCGCCCGCCATGCTTTCAACGGCGAAATCCTCATTGACGGTGCCGACGAAAACGTCCTGCGGCTGCTCGCGCACCTCGTAGTCGGCGTTGTCGGGGATGGCACCGCCGCAGGTCACCGCCGTGAGTTTCGCGCCGCGGCGGGCACGAAGCACACTGTGGACGGCGTCACGGTGCAGATGCGCCGCCATGCGGCCGCGCCGGGCGCTGAACCCCTCCGCCAGCATGTGCACCACCGCGTCGAAATCGTCGCGGGCCAGATCACGATACGGCCAGGCCCGGCGCACGAGCATGTACAACGCCTGCTCGTCCCACTCACGCATCGCCACAGCGGCGACGATCTGCTGCGCCAGCACGTCGAGCGGCGCCTCCAGCAGCCGCAGCGCGTCGAGTTCCTCCCGCCGCACCGCGTCGAGCAGCGCGATGCCCTCCACCAGCTCATCGCGGCTCAACGGGAACAGCCGCGCCTTGGGCGTGCCGTGCACGGCGTGGCCGGCGCGGCCGGCGCGCTGGAGAAAGGCGCCGATGGATCGCGTCGCGCCGATCTGGCAGACCAGATCCACCTGGCCGATGTCGATGCCGAGCTCGAGCGAGGAAGTCGCCACCAGCACGCGCAATCCGCCCTCCTTCAGCCGCTGCTCGGCGCCGAGGCGCTGCTCGCGCGACAGCGAGCCGTGATGCGCGGCCACCACGTCCCCGCCCAGCCGCTCGCTCAGATGGCGCGCCAGCCGCTCGGCCAGCCGCCGGGTGTTGACGAACACCAGCGTGCTTTTATGCCCGCGGATCAGCTCCGCCAGGCGATCGTAGGTTTCATTCCACACCTCGCCGGACATCACCTCCTCCAGCGGCGAGCGCGGCATTTCGATGGCGAGATCGCGCCGCCGGTGGTGGCCGAGGTCGATCACCGTGCACGGCAGCGGCGCGCCCTGCCCGTCGGCGCCGGTCAGGAATGCCGCCGCCTGCTCGATGGGTCGCTGGGTCGCGGACAGGCCGATGCGCACCGGCGGCGCGCCGGTCAATGCCGCCAGCCGCTCCAGGCTCAAGCTCAAGTGCGCGCCGCGTTTGGTGCCGATGATGGCGTGGATCTCATCGACGATGACCGTTCTGACGCTCTTCAGCAGCGCGCTGCCGCCGTCGCTGGTCAGCAGCAGATACAGCGATTCGGGCGTGGTGACGATGATGTGCGGCGGGTGGCGCTTCATCAGCGCGCGGCCGGCGGGCGGCGTGTCGCCGGTGCGCACGAAGGTGCGGATGTCGACGTCCGGCAGCCCCCTGTGCAGCAATTCATCGCGGATGCCGGCGAGCGGCGCCATGAGATTGCGCTGCACGTCGTTGCCGAGCGCCCGCAGCGGCGAGACGTACACCACCTGCGGCAGGTCATCGAGTCCGCCGTCCAGCCCCCGGCGCACCAGATCATCGATGGCGCACAGGAACGCCGCCAGCGTCTTGCCCGAGCCGGTCGGCGCCGCGACGAGGGCGTGGCGCCGCTCGCGGATCGCCGGCCAGGCCCGCCGCTGGCAGTCGGTGGCGGCGCCGAAGGTCCGCTCGAACCAGCCGGCGACGGCGGGATGAAAGGGAGTCAACGGCATGGTCTGGCAGAATGGGGACGGAAATGCATTGTACCGCTGCGCCGGTTGATATGGATCAAGCGCCTGCGTTGACAATGCCGCGGCTTCGTGCGCAACTAGTGCGCATTTCCGTCCATCCCGGGGGACGATGCGGAGGATGCGCAAATGTTTGAGACGGCGGAAATTGGACAAAAGGTCAGCAAGGCGGAATTCGCCAGGGCCGAGCCTGAACTGCGGGCGCGGCTGCTGGAGGCGCAGCGGCGATTGCGCGAGGCCGGATTCCCGGTCATCGTCATCGTGTCCGGCGTGGAGGCGGCGGGCAAGAGCGAGGTGGTCAACCGGTTGTGCGAATGGCTGGACGCCCGCGGCATCCGCTCGGTGGCGTTCTGGGACGAGAGCGACGAGGAGCGCGAGCGGCCGCGGCACTGGCGGTTCTGGCGGAAATTGCCGCCGGCGGGCACCATCGGCATCCTGTTCGGCAGCTGGTACACCGCCCCCATCGTCCGGCGCGCGTTCCGCGAAACCCGCCGCACGGACTACCACGACGATCTGGCGCACATCGCCGCGCTGGAACGCACCCTCACCGACGGCGGCGCCCTCATCGTCAAGCTCTGGTTTCACATTTCAAAGAAGGAGCAGGCGAGAAGGCTGAAGCAGAGCCTCCGCAAGCAAAAACGGAAACTGACGCCATGGGAGAAACGCTTCAATAAAATGTACGATCGGTTCGCCAAGATCTCCGAAGAGGCCATACGGGCGACGGACACCGGCAACGCGCCGTGGCACATCATCGACGCCAAGTACACGCGCCACCGCGACCTGACCACCGGCCGGCTGCTGTTGAAGTTGCTGGAGCGGAAACTGGCGGCGAAAGCCCCGGCCGCCAAGCCGGCAGACCCACCCCAGCCGGAGAAGACCGGACGCAGCGCCACTAAGCGCCGCACTATCCTGGACACGGTGGACGTCACGGCCAGACTCACCCCCGATCAATATGACCGCGAGCTGGCCGAGTTGCAGAGCCGGCTGAACAAACTCACCTGGAAGGCGTGGGAAATGAAGCGCTCCAGCGTGGCGATCTTCGAGGGCTGGGACGCCGCCGGCAAGGGCGGCGCCATCCGCCGCGTCGCCGCCGCCACGGACGCGCGCTTGATCCAAGTGATCCCGGTGGCGGCGCCCACCGACGAGGAGCGGGCGCAGCATTATCTCTGGCGCTTCTGGCGGCATCTGCCCCGCGCCGGCTACATGACCATTTATGATCGCTCCTGGTACGGCCGGGTCATGGTCGAGCGCGTCGAGGGCTTCGCCACCCCCGAGGAATGGGGGCGCGCCTATGGCGAGATCAACGCCTTCGAGGAGCAGCTCAGCGACCACGGCATTTGTCTCGCGAAATTCTGGCTGCACATCTCCCCGGACGAGCAATTGAAACGGTTCGAGGAGCGCCAGCGGCTGGCCTACAAGCGCCACAAGATCACCGAGGAGGACTGGCGCAATCGCAACAAATGGGGCGCCTACGAGGAGGCGGTGGACGAAATGGTGGCGCGCACCAGCACCGCCCACGCGCCATGGACGCTGGTCGCCGCCAATGACAAACGTTACGGCCGTGTAATGGTGCTCCGCACCCTCTGCGAGGCCCTTGAAAAAAATCTCGGCAAACACTGAAACCGCTTGATGCGTGATTACCGCTGCATCGCATTGCTCGTGTGCGCGGGCCTGTGGCCGTCGCCCGGCGCCGCGGAATCGGCGCCCTCTCGAACCGGCGCCGAGCTGCGCTGGCAGTCCGGCCCGCTGTCGATCCCGCTCGCCGACCAGGCGGTGCTGGAGCTGCCGGCGGGCTACGTGTTTCTCGACGCCGACCAGACCCGCCAGGTGCTGCGCGGCGCCGGGCATTCCGAGGTCGGCGGCGTGCTGGGACTCGTCTCCGAAAACCCCGACGCCGACTGGAGCGTGTTTCTGGAATACAACGACAGCGGCCACGTCAAGGACGACGACGCCCGCAGCTGGGACGCCGACGCCATGCTCAAGGTCATGCAGGACGGCACGGAGGTGGTCAACGAACGGCGCAGGGAGAAAAACCTGCCGCCGCTCGTGGTCACGGGGTGGGCGGAGAAGCCGCATTACGACGCCGCCACGAACAAGGTGCTGTGGGCCGTCGCCGGCAAAAGCGCGGATCACGAGTTCGTCAACTTCAACACGCTCTCCCTGGGCCGGCACGGCTACATCAGCATGAACCTGGTCACCGGGCTCGAGGCACTGGCGCAGCGCAAACCCCACGTCGAAATCCTGCTCAAGCGGCTGCGTTTCGTCGAGGGCAGGCGCTACGCCGACTTCAACAGCGCCACCGACAAGGTCGCCGCCGTGGGCCTGGCGGCGCTGGTGGCCGGTGCCGCCGCCAAGACCGGCCTGCTCGGCAAGCTGGCCGGCCTGCTGGGGCCGCTGCTGATCCTGCTCAAGAAGCTGGGCGTGGTGATCCTCGCCGCGGTCATCGCCCTCTACCGCACCCTGACCGGGAAGAAGAAACCGACGTGAAGGTCCTGTTCCTGCTGCTGAAGGCGCTCAAGCTCGGCCCGGTGCTGACCACCAGCGGCACCATGCTGCTGTCGATGCTGACCTATTCCCTTCTCTTCGGCTGGCGCTATTCGGTCGGTTTCGTGCTGCTCATCTTCTTCCACGAGATGGGGCACTTCCTCGCCGCGCGGCAACGCGGTCTCAAGGTCGGCGCGCCGACCTTCATCCCCTTCGTCGGCGCCTGGATCCAGATGAAGGAGATCCCGCATGACGTGGAGACCGAGGCCTACGTCGGCATCGCCGGGCCGGTCGCCGGCACCATCGCCTCGGTGTTGTGCTACGCGCTGGCGCGCGAGCAGCAAAGCGGCCTGCTGATGGCGCTGGCCTACGCCGGCTTCATGATCAACCTGTTCAATCTCATCCCGCTGTCGCCGCTGGACGGCGGCCGCATCACCGCCATCCTGTCGCCCAAAATCTGGTGGCTGGGCGCGCCGGCGCTGCTCGGCCTGTTTTTGCTGAATCCCAGCCCCATGCTGATCCTGATCGCCATCCTGGCCCTGCCGCATCTGCTCGCCACGCTGCGCGGCGAGGGCGCCATGCCGGCGCGCTACTACGATGTGCCGATGCGGACGCGCATCCATTACGGCCTCTGGTATCTCGGACTCACCGCGTATCTCGCGATCATGACCCACGACGTGCACAGAATATTGACCGGCGATGTCCCGACATAAATCCACGCCGTCCTCAATCACCCTGCGGCCCATCGGCCACGTGCGCACGGCGGCGGCCGACGCCGACATTCCGCGCCTGCGCCGCACGCTGGAGTCGGAGATCATCATCGACGAGGCCTGCGCGCCGGCGCTGGAGGGCATCGAACACTGGTCGCACCTGTTCGTCCTGTTTTACATGCACAAGGTCGACGACCGCGCGCGGATGAAGCTGCAAACGCATCCGCGCGGGCGCGAAGACATCCCCTTGCAGGGCGTGTTCGCCGCCCGCGGCCGCGACCGGCCCAATCCCATCGGTCTCGCGGTCGTGGAGCTGCTGGGACGCGAGGGCACCAGGCTCAGGGTGCGGCGGCTGGACGCGTATGACGGCACGCCGGTGCTCGACATCAAACCCTACGATAGCGACGACGTGTTCACCGATCTGCGCCTGCCGGACTGGTGGACGCAATTGAAGCAGCGATGATTTTTCAGCGCAAATCGGCGGGCAGCGCGTAGTCTGGATGGGCCTTCTTGAACTGATCGAGGACGGCGGCCGCCTCCGCGAGCCTGCCCGCCTTGCGCAATTCGCGGATGTGATCGAGCCAGGCTTCCGGCGTCCTGAACTCCGGCGGTTGAACCACCGGCGAGGCCGGCGGTTTCATCACCGGCGCGTTGAATTCCTGAAACAATTCCTGTTTTGGTTTGCGTGCTCCTTCCGCTCCCCTTGACAGCGACTCATCGCGCAGGGGTCGCGCCAGTGAACCGGCCGCGCTTTCCACGGGCGCCGCCGGAACAGCGGCGGATTCAGCCGGTGTCGCCGTCTTCTCCCGCGGCAACGGCGGGGCTCCCGCGTTCAGACGATCCTTCCGCTCATCCGTCCCGACGACACGCGCCGCGGATTCCGCGGCGCGTTTGGCTTCAACAGCCGCGGGAGCGGCGGCTTCCTGCAGCACGGATTGCTCGTGCGTCTTCTGTTCCTCAAGACGCAGGGTGAGCGTGACGCTCAAAACGATCGCGGCGACGGCCGCCACGGGGACCCGCCATCGCCATGATCTTTTCCTCACCGGCCGCGGCGACGGGCCGGCCTGCAGCGCCTGCCGGGCGGCGGCGAGTATGCGCGCGTCGATCCCGGCGGGCGGCGTCTCGGTCGAGGCTGCGCCGTATTGCCGCGACAGCGCCGATCCGCCGCGCAGATGATTGTCCAATTCCCCGTCTTTGTCCCTGGCGTCGGTCATAGGCAATCCCCCATCCCCGCCTTCAGTTTGGCGACGGCGTAACGCAGGCGGCTCTTGGCGGTCTCGCGGTTGACGCCGGTGGCCTCGGCGATCTCGTCGATCCCGAGGCCGCCTTCTTCATGCAACAAAAACGCCTCGCGCTGCGCCATTGGCAGATTTTCGACCAATGCGATCAACCGCGCCAGTTGCCGCTGCGCCTCCAGCCGACGCTCCGGCTGCTCCGACTCCGCCGCCGCGGGTTCCGGCGTGTCACTCCTCTCCTCATCCTCGGGCGCGGCGAAACTGATCGCCACCACGCCCCGCCGGCGGCGATAATGATCCATGAGGCGGTTGTGCGCCAGCGCGTACAGCCAGGTCGTGAACTTCGCCTGTACGCGGTAGCGGCCGCGCGCGTTGATCAGGTTCAGCCACACGTCCTGGAACAATTCCTCCGCCAGCGACCGATCCCGGAGCTGGCGGAGGAAGTAGCGATATATGCCGCCCTTGTGGCGCCGGTACAGCGCGTCGAAGGCCACCGCCTGACCCGCGGCGTAGCGCAGCATCAAGTCCTCGTCACTGGCGGCCCCGGCATCCACATACATCAGTGTAGCGGAGGCGCGGTATCCGTGGGCAAAATCCACCCTCCGCGCCGCCCCTCACGGATCCGGGACGAAATTGCCGGGAAAGGGGCGGATCGCCGGCGGCCGGGACGGGATCACGCCCTGCGCCACCAGGTTGCTGTAGCTGTCGTAATAGATGGAGATGATCTCGGCGGGCGCTTCGGTGGCGCGTTCGAAGTCCGTGTAGGTGACATGGGAATACTCGCCGCGGCCGTGACCGGTGCCAAGCCGGCTTCCGTCGCGCATGGCCTTGCGTTCGGGGGCGTCGGAGCGCGGCGCGGCCGGCGCCTGATTCGCCAGCGCGCTGGAAGCGGCGGCCTCGCCGGCGGCGGCCCCGCCGTCGTAGTAGCCGCGCCCGTCCTCGCGGCCGAATGCCGGATACGGCACGGGCGGCGGTTCGATCTTGCGGCGGAACACCGCCACGCCGATGACGCCGGCATTGTCCGGCCGGTCGGTGCGGGCCGCGTAGGAATCCGGCAGGCGCGTGAAGTAGAACGCGGCGATCCGATCCTGGCTCTTGCGCCAGCCGGCGATCTCCGCCGACGCGCCCGCGCCCAGCACGTAGCCGGTCTGGCCCCAGCCGGCGGTCTCGCCGGTGACGGCGTTGACGCCGTCGACCGAGATGACCGTCAGCACGTCGCCACCGCTCTGGTTGCGGAGATTGATCTGGTATTCATTGCCCGGCCGGCCCGCGACGTAATAGCGGCCGTCGTGCTCATAGACCGGCAGCGTCCGGTGCTCCCGTCGATCATATATGCTGATGTCAGTGAGCGAGCCGATCGCCTGGGCCTGCTGCGCCAGAGTCGCCATCAATACCGCCAAAGCCACTGCTTTCAAGTTCATGACAAACTCCTTTCAATACAAGGTGAGTGTCCCCCTATAAACGCGGGCGGCGGCGGAAAGGGTTGAGGGGCGCGACGGGTTGCCGCGAAACGGTCTTGCTGCTAGGCTGCCGCCCACTCCACATCACAGGGATCGACATGAATCCTTCCATGCCCGAGCAGGAAGGCTGCAAACGGGTTTTCAAACTGGCGCTCACCCTGTGTCTGATCTGCGCACCGGTGGAGATCCTCGCTGAATCCAAGACGACCAAATCAGAGGACAAGACCGCCGCCGACAGGCCCAATGTAGAAACCAAGACCTACGAGAACTGGACTTACCGGTGCAAATTCCTCTCGGGAAACAAGGATCAGAACAGCGACAAGGCGGACAACAAAAAGCAATGCGCCATCGAGCAAAATTTGGCGTTGAAGCAGGGCGGACAAATTATTATGCGCGTGATCATTGCATTGGCGCCGGAGCAGAACCAGCCCTTTGCGCTCTTCACCCTGCCGCTGGGGGTCCTGCTGCCGCCCGGCGTGTCGCTCAAAATCGACGAGGGCGAGCTGCTGCCGTTCCCCTATGAAATCTGCCAGCCCGATGGTTGCAAGGCGGTGCTCAGACTGGACGACGCCACCCTTGACAAACTCAAAAAGGGCGCCAAGGCGGAGGTTGCATTTCACGGCGCCGGCCGCCGGGAGGTCAAGGTGCCGCTATCGCTGAAGGGCTTCGGTACCGCGTTTGCGGCGCTGACGGCGCCGGCCACCAGGCCCTGAGCGCGCCCCTGTCGATCTGATCGCCTACGCGGATGCCGAGCCGGCGGCAAACGCCGGCGTTGATCTCCAGCACCGCCCGCACCGGCTTGCCCGATGGAATCAAGGCCGTCGATTCCGGCGAGGTCTCGGGCGCAATGCGGACGATGCGCCCGTCATCGTCGATAAACAGCACGTCCAGCGACAACAACGTGCCCTTCATCCACATCGACACCGGCCCGACCTCCCCGAATATGAACAGCATGCCGGCATTTCCGGCCAGCGCGCGGCGGGACATCAGTCCCTGCTGGCGCCTGCCCGGCGTGTCGGCGATTTCGACCTGAAATTCGACGCGCCCGCCGGCAGCGGTTTGAACCGCCAGCATGGCCTGCTCCGGCGGCTGCGCCCAGGCCGCGGAAGCGAACAGCGCGGCAATCAAAAATCCACGGAACCCCATGAACAAAGCCGACTCCAACCCACGGTGGTTGATTTTCAGTACAATGATGCGCCCACGGCGACCCATCAGCCGCCAGACAACTTGAATCATCACCGAATGGAGAGAGTCATGTCCAAGATTTTGAAGTCCCTCGCTGTCACCCTGCTGCTCACCCCCGCCCTGGCGCTGGCCCACGGCCCCTCGCGCCTCAAGGTGGAGAAGGAAGTCGACGTCAACGCCCCGCCGGCCAAGGTCTGGGGACTGCTCAAGGATTTCTGCGCCATCGAAAAATGGCATCCCGCGGTCGCCAAGTGCACCGGCAGCGGCGGCAATGCCGTCGGCGCCACCCGCGAACTGCGCCTGAACGATCCCAACACGGGGCCAACCATCGACGAGGAATTGCTGAAGTACGATGACGCCAAGATGTTCTACAAGTACAAGATCACCAAGGTTGACCCCGCCGTGGTGCCGGTCGCCAACTACGCCTCGCAGATCCAGGTCGAGGATGACGGCAAGGGCGGCTCCAGGGTCACGTGGAAAGGCGGCTTTTATCGCGTCGATCCCACCAACAATCCCAAGAAGGGCCAGGACGACGAGGCCGCGACCAGCGCCATCAACGGCATCTACGACGCCGGACTCGGCAAGATCAAGGCCCTGTTTGCCGGCGGGAAGTAATTTTGGATTGTTGTCAGAACAAACCCGCTCTATCGCAAGGTGGAGCGGGTTTTTTATTGCACCCTCTCCCCTCGCGGGAGAGGGCCAGGGTGGGCGGGCTTGAATGATTTGCTGTAATTTTCCTAATTTATGACGCCACACCGATCGATGCCAATGGTAGCGCTCGCTGCGTCTTTGCTGATGCAATCGAGTCCGGCTGCGCCGTTCGCCTACGTCACCAATCAAGGTGATAACACCATTTCGGTCGTTGATCTGGCGCAAAACAAATCCATCGCCACCATCAAGGTCGGCGAGAAACCGGCCGGTGTCGCGGCGGCGGCGGACAACAGCCGTGTTTATGTCACCAACCCCGTCGGCAAAACTGTTTCCGTCATCGACCCCGCCGCGCAAAAAGTCATCGCGACGATTCCCGCGGGCAGCGGGCCGCTCGGCATCGCCCTGCATCCCAGCGGCAATCCACTGTTGGTGGCCGATTGGTATGACGACAGGATATTCGTCATTGACACCCGGAAACTCGCCGTTACCAGGACCTTCCCGACCGGCAGGTCGCCCTCCGGCATCGCCTACAACAGCAAGGGCACGCGCGTGTATGTCACCAACCGCGATGACAACAATCTTGCCGTGTTCGACACGAGGAGCTACAAACAACTAGCGCTGATACAGACCGGCAAGGCGCCGTTCGGTGTGACTGTGTCACCGGATGACAAAACGCTCTACGCCGCAAACGTGCAGAACAACAGCATCAGCATCATCGACGCTACGACCTTGAAAGTCACTGCTACCGTCGGCGTGCAGGAGTTCCCCTACGCCAGTGCCGTCGATCCAGTGCATCAACATTTGTTCGTCACCAACCAGCACGACGACACCGTGTCGGTGATCGATCTCAGGACCAACACCGTCATCAAGACCCTCGACGTCAGCGGCTATCCGGAAGGCATCATGCTGGAGCCGGGCGGCCGGCGCGTCGCCGTCGCCAACTGGTTCGGCGATCAACTGGATATGATCGACACCGAAACCCTCGAAATCACGCAAAGCATAAAAACGGGAAACGGCAGCCGGGCCTTCGGCCTTTTCATCGCCCCCCGCGAGTGATTCCTCTGCTGCGGGAGAGGGCGGCGTGAGCGGGTGAGGGATTTCCCATTTTCCACTGTCACCTGGCTGTCTCGTGACGTTTTGAATCAACCTGTTACTTCGATACATATCTGTTGTGCTACCTTGATTGCATGAACGTGCTGTTCCTGGATTTCAATTCCTACTTCGCCTCCGTGGAGCAGGCGGAAAAGGAAGAGCTGCGCGGCCGCCCCGTGGCCGTCGTGCCGGTGATGGCCGACACCACCTGCTGAATCGCCGCGAGCTACGAGGCCAGGGCCTATGGCGTCAAGACCGGCACGCGCGTCAGCGACGCCAGGCGCCTGTGCCCTGATCTGCAAATAGTACCGGCCCGGCATGAAACCTATGTGGAGTATCACTACAAACTGATCGACGCGGTCGAGCGCTGCGCGCCGGTCGCCGAGGTGATGTCCATCGACGAGATGTGGTGCGAGCTCACCGGCAGTTGGCGCGAGCGCGCGACCGCCGAGGCGCTGGCCAAGCGCGTCAAGCAAAGCATCGCCAAAGAGGTGAGTCCGTACCTCAAGTGCTCCATCGGCATCGGCCCCAATGTCTTCATCGCCAAGACCGCGAGCGACATGCAAAAACCTGATGGCTTGACGGTCATCGAACCCGATGCCCTCCCCCAGGCGCTGTACGGCCTCGAACTGCGCGATCTCTACGGCATCGGCCCGCGCATGGAGGCGCGGCTGCGCAAACACGGTATCACCAGCGTCGAGAAGTTATGCAACGCGAGCAAGGAAAAACTTCGCAACGTCTGGGGCGGCGTCGAGGGCGAGCGATTCTGGCGGCAGTTGCGCGGCGAACGCGTCGAGCGCCGGGCCCACGCCGGGCAGGTGACGCTCGGCCATTCGCATGTCCTGCCGCCGGATTTGCGCAATGACAAGGACGCCTTCGCCGTGTTGCACCGGCTGACGCAAAAGGCGGCGATGCGGCTGCGCAAACAGGGCTACTACGCCGCCGGCATGGCGTTGGGCTTGAGTTACGCAGAAGGCCGGCGCTGGCACACGGAAATGCGCATCGGCGAGACGCAGGACACGCTGGAATTAATTCATGCCCTGAACGCGCTGTGGGAGCAGCGTCCGCGGCTGCGCACGAAACTCATGCGCGTGGGCGTAACCATGCTCAATCTGGTGGACGCGGCCCATCACACGCCTGGATTATTTGACGAGGAGCCGAGGCGCGCCGCGCTCACCGCGAGCCTCGACAAACTCAATCTGCGCCATGGCAAGAACGCGGTTTACTTCGGCGGCGCCCACCGCGCCCTGCGCGAGGCGCCGTTGCGCATCGCCTTCACCCGCATTCCCGATCCCAAAACCGAGTAGAAAATTTTCACGAACAGCCGGTACACATTGGGGGCGTACCTCCATTTGTTCTAAGATGACTCCGTGAATGATGACGCGCGCCAAGCAAGCGACACGCGGAGCATTACCGCCGGGAAAGGCTGTGCCGCGGAGGTCCTGATCGAGGCGCTCAAGCTCGGTCTGACCTCGTTCGGCGGGCCGATCGCGCATCTGGGCTACTACGAGCGCACTTACGTCCAACGGCGGCGCTGGCTTAGCGCGGAGGAATACGCGGGGCTGGTGGCGCTCTGCCAGTTGCTGCCCGGCCCCGCCAGCAGCCAGGTCGGCTTTCTAATCGGACTCCGCCGCGCGGGATGGCCCGGCGCGATCGCGGCCTTTCTGGGTTTCACGCTGCCGTCCGCGCTGCTGATGTATCTTTTCGCGGTGTACGCGCCCAGGGTGCAGGACTCGATGATGGGCGGCGTGCTGCACGGCCTCAAGCTGGTGGCGGTCGCGGTCGTGGCGCAGGCGGTCTTGAGCATGGCGCGGCGACTCTGCCCCGATCCCGCCCGCGCGCTCATCGCCGTCACGGCGATGGCCATATTATTGTTCAACGGCGGGACCTTGATGCAGATGGGGGTCCTTGTTCTGGGCGCTGTCGGCGGCCTGATCTGGTGCCGGAACGTGCGCGGGCCGGCCGTGCGCCTGCACGGTTCCATCGGCAATCGCGCCGCCGGAGCGGCGCTGGCGCTGTTTCTCATCCTGCTGGCGGGCCTGCCGCTGGCGGCGGCGTCGACGCCCGGCGGGATGACGGCGCTGGCGGATATTTTTTACCGCGCCGGGGCGCTGGTGTTCGGCGGCGGGCACGTGGTGCTGCCGTTGCTGCGTGACGCGCTGGTGCCGGGCGGCTGGATGACGGACGACGCCTTCCTCGCCGGCTACGGCTTCGCCCAGGCGATGCCGGGACCGTTGTTCGCGGTCGCCGCCTACCTCGGCGCCGTGACCGCGCCCCACGGAAGCATGCTGCCCGGCGCGGCCGTTGCGCTCGGTTTCATGTTCCTGCCGGGTCTTTTGATCGCCGTCGCCGGCCTGCGCCTGTGGGCGCTCATCAACGCCGCCCCGCCGGCGAAAGGGGCGCTGGCCGGCGTCAACGCCGCCGTGGTGGGCGTGCTGGGCGCGGCGCTGTACAACCCCGTGTGGACGACCTCCGTGCGCGATTACCGGGACGTGATCATCGCCGCGGCGGGTCTGCTGCTGCTCGAGCGGTGGCGCGTGCCGCCCATCGCCGTGGTCGTTCTGTGCGTCGGCGCCTCGGTTGTGGTGACGCTGTTCTGACGGTGTGAGGAAAGGGAGTTGTGGAGTCCGCGGATTTCAGCGGCCGGAAACCGGGGGCCGCGGGTATCGCGCGGGGACTGCTTAATGCGGCTGGATGCCGAGCGCGTTGACGGTGTCGATGTTGAGATAATTGCCGTAGTCTTGCGGCAGATTCTTGGCTTTTTGATAGGCGTAGATCGCCGCGAACGTCCTGGTGCTGAGCACGCCGTCAATCTTGCCGGGATCGTAGCCGGCCTCTTTCAGCGCCTTCTGGATCTCCATGATCTTCGCCGGCGTGGCGTCGGCGCGGCAGAGGATTGAACGCCACTCGATGCGCCCGTTGTTGATGCGCTTCAAGCGCGTCACCGTCTCGTATTCCGCCGGCACGTCCACTTTCACTTCCCGCGCCGGACTCACCTCCTTGGTGACGAGCACTTTCTTGTATTCCGCCGGCACATCCACCTCGCGCGTCGTCGCCGGGGTTTTCAGCACGCTCCTGGTCACGGTGGTGTATTCGGCGGGCACCGTCACCTGGCGCGTCGTCTCCGGTTTTTTCACCACCTGTTTGGTCACGGTCTGATACTCGGGGGGTACTTCCACCAGGCAGAGCACTTCCGTGTCATCGTTCTCTCCCCTGGTTTTCCTGCTCTTGCCGCCCGTCGGCGGGCATTTCTCCCACTTGTTGTAGCCGGCGCGCACCAGGACCTGCTCCTTCACTTCCTCATACTCCGCCGGAACGATTTCCAGGCGGGTCGTGGCGGGGCGCACCAGCACCTGCTCGGTCTTGGTTTCGTATTCCGCCGGGACGACCTCGATGCGCTTGGAGGCATCCTTCACCAGCACGGTCTCCTCCGTGGTCTGGAAAACGGGCGGAACGACCTCGACTTTCTGATAGGCCTCGTGCTTGAGCACCTGTTCCTGCACGGTCACCACCTCGGGCGGTATGTTGACGCGGGCATAACACTCGCCGGGCTTGGCCGTGGGCGGTGGCTCGTCAGATTCCGGCTCGGCGGGCGCGACTGCCGCGCCGGCGGCGCCCTCGGTGGCGGCCGTGGGCTGCGGCCCATTGCCGGCCGGCGCGGCGGGAGCCGCTGCCTCGGACTGGGCCGGTGGGGCGCCGGGCGCGGACGGAGGCGTTTCGGCGGCCGGGGGTGGAAGCACCCCTTGGGACGCCGGTTCCGGGGTGGGAGGCGGCAGCACGGGGGGCTCGGCGGGCGCGGGGTACTTGGGCTCGACGATATTGGGTTCGCCGCCGGCGGACACGGCGAGACTTGATATGCAGAAGGCGGCGAGTACGGTGCGGCGTAAGGAGGTCAAGGTTGTTGAACGGGAGCCGCGACTCATCATGTGGTTTGCTTGTTTCGGTCAGAAACAGCCGAAACACTCCCCTATCCGCTCGATTTTGGTTGATTATGGCGACGCAAGCCAATGCCCGGCCGCGTCTGACTCACCCTGACGGGCAATTCTTATGGAACTGCCTGCTCAAGTCAATTGGCAGGCGATGAAACACTTCGTTTGCGCTGCATCAGATTCTCCTGAAAGTTGCCGGCCCGTCAGTGAACACCGAGCTTCCATCCGCATGGAATTCACGATGCGGCATTGAGGAGTTCGCGGATTTCGGCACGGCAGGAGCCGCAGTTGCTGCCGGCGTTGAGCGCGCGACCGATGTCGTCCACCGAACGGCAGCCGTCCCTGGCCGCCTTGAGAATGGTGTTGCGACCGACGCCAAAACATGCGCATACCAGCGGGCCCGCGTCGACGCCGTTGCGCGGGGGCTGGCCCGACAGCAGCGCCATTCGATCAGCGACGCTCAACGGCTGCTGGTGTCCCATCAATCCGTCCAGCCATTCGATGTGCGGACGGAGATCGCCGCCGCGCATGGCAAAGACGCAGGCGCGCAGCCGGCCGCCGCGCAGCAGCGCGGCGCGGTAGCGGCCGGCGGCCACGTCCGCGTATTCGATCAGCTCCTCGCCGGGGGCCGGCGGCGGCAGCCAGCCCGCCGCGACCGGCGGCCCCGCCCGCGGCCATTGGAGGCCGGCGGCGTGCACGCGCCCGCCGCCGTTGCCGCGCACCCGCACCCAGTGCGCGCTTTCCGCGGGCGGGTCGGCGACCCCGAACAGCACCGCCTCCCACGCCGGCCTGAGCGGCGCGATGCGCACCGGCGTATGCTTCAATTCCGGCTGGCCGGAATGCGGATCGACGGCGGGATTCACCACGGCGTCGACGCGCGCCCTGGCTGCGTACTGATCATTCCAGTGCATGGGCATGAACACTTCGCCCGGCCGCTGCGCGTCGCTGATGCGGACCCGTCCGACGGCGCTGCCCCAGCGGCTTTCGATGCAGGCGAGTTGATCTCTGACCAGGCCTGACCGCTCCGCATCGGCGGGATGGATGTCGATGCAGGGCTCCGGCGCATGTGCCGACAGCCGCGCCGATTTGCCGGTGCGCGTCATGGTGTGCCAGTGGTCGCGCACGCGGCCGGTGTTGAGCGCCAATGGATATTCCTCATCAGGCGCGCAAGCGGGCGGCCGCGGCTGGATCGGCACCAGGCGCGCCCGGCCGCCCGGATGGAAAAAGCGACCGTCCGCAAACATCCTTGCGGTGCCCCGGCTTTCGACCCCCACCCCCTTGCGGGGAGAGGGTGGAGAGTCAGCCGGGGATGGTTTCCCCCTCCCCCCCGCCCTCTCCCGCAAGGGGAGAGGGAGTCTCTCGCGCATGGCTGCAGGCAGAGGCCACTGCACCGGGCGCAGCGCGTCGTAGCTGTCGTCATCGATGCCGGCGAGCCCGCCCAGATCGAAATCGCGGCGATTGTGATTCTCGTAGGCGCTGAGCGCGGCATGCTCGCGGAAGATGTCGGCGGCGCTTTGATAGCGGAAGGCGTCGCCGAAGCCCATGCGGCGCGCCACCTCACTCACGATCCACCAGTCCGGCCGGGTCTCGCCCGGCGGCGCCAGGAAGGCGCGCTGGCGCGAGATGCGGCGCTCGGAGTTGGTCACCGTGCCCTCCTTCTCGCCCCAGGCCTGGGCCGGCAGCAGCACGTGCGCGAGCGCGGTGGTGTCGGTGTGGCGCACGCAATCGGAAACCACCACCAGTTCGCAGCCGGCGAGCGCCGCGCGCACGGCGTCGGCGTCGGGCAGGCTCACCACCGGGTTGGTGGCCATGATCCACACCGCCTTGATCTCGCCGCGGCCGACGGCCCGGAACATGTCGACGGCCTTCAATCCCGCCGTTTGCGCGATCACCGGCGATTTCCAGAAACGCTGCACGCAGTCGCGGTGATCGGGATTGTCGAGGTGCATGTGCGCGGCCAGCTGATTGGCGAGACCGCCGACCTCGCGCCCGCCCATGGCGTTGGGCTGGCCGGTGAGCGAGAACGGCCCCATGCCCGGCCTGCCGATGCGACCGGTGGCAAGATGGCAGTTGATGATGCTGTTGACCTTGTCGGTGCCGCTGGAGGACTGGTTGACGCCCTGGGAATAGCAGGTGACCACCCGTTCGGTGCGCGTGAACATGCGGTAGAACCGTGCCACGTCCTCCGCGTCCAGTCCGCAGGCCGCGGCCACCGCCGGGATCGACGGCGCGCTGTCGCGGGCGGCGGCGAAAGCCGCCGCGTAGCCCTCGGTGCGATGCTCGAGAAAACTCCAGTTGAGCGCCGACTCCCGGTTCAAGTGGTGCAGCAGGCCATTGAACAGCATCGTGTCCGTGCCGGAGCGGAGGGGCAGAAACAAATCCGCCTCGGCGGCGGTGGCGGTGCGGCGTGGATCGATGACGACAATCTTCACCTCCGGCCGGGCGCGGCGTGACTCCAACATGCGCTGCCACAGCACCGGATGGCACCAGGCGGCGTTGGAGCCGACCAGCACCAGCAGATCGGCCAGTTCCAGATCGGCGTAGCTGCACGGCACCGCGTCGGCGCCGAAGGCGCGCTGGTGGCCGGCCACGCTGGAGGACATGCACAGCCGCGAGTTGGTGTCGATGTTGGCGGCGCCGAGGTAGCCTTTCATCAGCTTGTTGGCGACGTAATAATCCTCGGTCAATAGCTGGC
The DNA here is from genome assembly GCA_021324815.1 of Gammaproteobacteria bacterium. Classification (GTDB taxonomy): domain Bacteria; phylum Pseudomonadota; class Gammaproteobacteria; order JAJPIJ01; family JAJPIJ01; genus JAJPIJ01. The sequence continues at coordinate 35,911 of JAJPIJ010000042.1, read as the reverse complement.
CGGAGACATAGAAGGCCACGGCCTGCGGGCCGTGCGCCTGGATGATGCGCTTGAACTCCGCGGCGACGTGATCGAGCGCGACATTCCATGACACGCGCCGCCCGCGCAGCTCGGGATGCAGCAGCCGGTCCTCGAGGTCCAGGGTTTCCGCCAGCGCCGCGCCCTTGGAGCACAGCCGGCCGGCATTGGCGGGATGGTCCGGATCGCCGCGCACCCGCCAGCCGCCGTCCGGCCGGCGCTCGGCCAGAACGCCGCAGCCCACCCCGCAGTAAGGGCACGTGGTGGCGACGGCTGTGGCACTCATTTCAAGCTACCGCGCGGAGGCGCAACGTGGCTCCGCCGCCGGTCCGGCGCCGTGCGCCGCGGCCAGCCGCAACAGGATGCGGCCGTTCTCGATTTTGACCTCGTGACGGCGGGTGCAGCCCCTGTCGGCGCCGGTGGCCTCGCCGCTTTCCAGCGAAATCACCCAGTTGTGCAGGGGGCAGGCCACGCGGCGGTCGTAGACGATGCCCTGCGACAGCGGCCCGCCCTTGTGCGGGCAGCGATCGTCGAGCGCGAACACGGCGTCATCGGCGGCGCGGAACACGGCGATGTCGCCTTGCGGCGTGCGCACCACCCGCGCGCCCAGCCGCGGGATATCCTGCAATGGCCCGATTTCGATCCAGTTTTCTTTCACCGTCACCCCCCCACCCTTCCCCTCCCCCTTCGACGCCGCCCAAGGCAGGTCCCGGGGAGAGGGGTTGTTTCGACTCCACGCGCAATTACGCGACCGCGCGGACTGCCGGAACGGTCTTGAGCGGCGCAAATTCCTGGCGCTGCACGCCGGCGGCGCGCTCGGCCCAGGGATCCTTTTGCGCGTGCTGCTGCGAATCGCGGAACCGCGCCGCCAGGCGCCGGCGGTTTTCCTCATCGTCAACGATGGATTTCCTGACGAATTCAAGCCCCACGCGCTCGATCCAGGGCGCGGTGCGCTCGAGATAGCGCGCGTCCTCGCGGTAGAGCTGCAGAAAGGCGGCGCAGTATTCCTCCACCTCCTCCATGGTTTCCACCTTGCACAACAGATCGGTGGCGCGCACCTTGACGCCGCCGTTGCCGCCGACGTGCAGTTCCCAGCCGGAATCCACGGCGACCACGCCGAAGTCCTTGATGGTGGCCTCGGCGCAGTTGCGCGGGCAGCCGGACACCGCCATTTTGACCTTGTGCGGCGTCCACGCGCCCCAGGTCATTTTCTCCAGCCGGATGCCCATGGTGGTCGAGTCCTGCGTGCCGAAGCGGCACCACTCGGAGCCGACGCAGGTCTTGACCGTGCGCAGCGCCTTGCCGTAGGCATGGCCGGAGACGAAGCCCGCTTCAGCGAGATCGCCCCACACCTTCGGCAGGTCCTCCTTCTTCACGCCCAGGAGATCGATGCGCTGGCCGCCGGTGATCTTCACCGTCGGCACCCGGTATTTCTCGGCGACGTCGGCGATGGCGCGCAACTGCTGCGGGCTGGTGATGCCGCCCCAGATGCGCGGCACCACCGAGTAGGTGCCGTCCTTCTGGATGTTGGCGTGGGCGCGCTCGTTGATGAAGCGCGACTGGGCGTCGTCCGCATATTCGCCCGGCCAGGCGCAAATCAGGTAATAGTTGAGCGCGGGCCGGCAGATGTGGCAGCCGTCCGGCGTCTTCCATTCCATAAACGCGCGCACGGCGGGAATGGTTTTGAGTTCGTTGTCGAGGATAGCGCGACGCACCTCCTCGTGCGTGTAATGGGTGCAGGGGCACAGCGGCCGGGTCTTGGGCGTCTGCGTGTAATCGGCGCCGACGGTCGAGGCCAGCAGTTCCTCGACCAGGCCGGTGCAGGAGCCGCAGGAGCTCGAGGCCTTGGTGTGGGCGCGCACTTCGTCCAGCGTGAACAGCTTCCTATCGATGATGGCGCGGACGATTGCGCCCTTGCAGACGCCGTTGCAGCCGCAGATCTCGGCGTGGTCCGGCATCGCCGCCACCTGGCTCACCTTCTCGCCGTGGCCCGAATCGCCAAGATGCGCCTGGCCGAACAGCAGATGATCGCGCAGGTGCGCGACGTCGGTGCCGTCCTTCATCAACTGGAAGTACCACGAGCCGTCGACGGTGTCGCCGTACAGCACGCCGCCGACGATGCGGTTGTCCTTCAGCACCAGTTTCTTGTAGACGCCGCGGGTGGCGTCCTTGAGCACGATCTCCTCGGTGCCGGCGCCGCCCTGAAAATCGCCGGCGGAAAACAGATCGATGCCGGTGACCTTGAGCTTGGTGGAGGTGACGGAGCCGCCGTAGCGCGCGAAGCCGAGCTCGGCCAGATGATTGGCGCAGACCCTGGCCTGCTCGAAGAGCGGCGCCACCAGCCCGTAGCTCCGGCCGCGGTGCTGCACGCATTCGCCGACCGCGTAGATGCGGGGGTCGTAGGTTTGCATGGTGTCGTTGACGATGACGCCGCGCTCGCAGTACAGGCCCGCGGACTTCGCCAGATCAATGTTCGGCTTGATGCCGACGGCCATCACCACCAGATCGGCGGCAACCTCCCCGCCGTCCCCTTCGACTTTGCTCAGGGCAGGCTTGAAACGCACGCCGCGCACATGATCATCGCCGAGTATGGCCTGGGTCTCGCGGCCGGTGAGGAACTTGATCCCGCGCGCTTCCAGCGATTGTTTGAGCAGCGCCGCGGCGGCGGCATCGAGTTGCCGCTCCATGAGCGTCTCCAGCAGATGCACCACGGTCACGTCCATGCCGCGTTTGGAAAGGCCGCTCGCCGCTTCGAGGCCCAGCAGCCCCCCGCCGATGACCACCGCCCTGCCGCCCCGCGCCGCCGCCGCCAGCATGCGATCGACGTCGTGGATGTCGCGGAAGGTCACCACGCCCGGCAGGTCGCGCCCCGGGACGGGCAGCATGAAGGGATGCGAGCCGGTCGCCAGAATAAGCCGGTCATAGGCGGCCTCCAGTCCGTCCGCCGTGCGCACGCGCCGCTGCCTGCGGTCGATGCGCGTGACCATTCTGCCTTTGTGCAGGGTGATCCCGTGCCCGTCGTACCATGCCTCGTCATTGAGGATGATCTGATCCACGGTCTTCTCGCCGGCCAGCACCGGCGACAGCAGGATGCGGTTGTAGTTCGGGTGCGGCTCGGCGCCGAAGACGGTGACGTCGTACTTGTCTGGCGCGAGCTTCAGCAGCTCCTCCAGCGTGCGCACGCCGGCCATGCCGTTGCCGACCAACACGAGCTTTTCCCTGTTCATGGCGCCTCCTTTGTTCAGGGGTGATCGCATGCGGCGAGGAAGTCGATGAGACCCTCGCGCAGGCGGTAGTAATCCGGGTGATCGAGCAGTTGCCTGCGGGTGCGCGGGCGCGGCAGGTCCACGTTCATGATCCTGCCGACGCGTGCGTTCGGACCGTTGGTCATCATCACCACGCGATCGGCGAGCAGGATGGCCTCGTCGACGTCGTGCGTGACGATGATGGCGGTGAGCCGGCTGCGCGTCCACACCTCCATCAACACCTCCTGCAACTCCCAGCGCGTCAGCGAATCCAGCATGCCGAAGGGCTCGTCCAGCAGCAGCAGCTTGGGCGACAGGGCGAAGGCGCGGGCGATGCCGACGCGCTGCTTCATGCCGTTGGAAAGTTCCGCCGCCTTCCTGTCCATGGCATTCGCCAGGCCGACGCGGGTCAGGTAATAGGTGATGATGTCGCGGCGCTCCCGCGCGGAGACGTGCGGATAGACGCGATCGACGCCGAGGCGGACGTTGTCGTAGGCCGACAGCCACGGCACCAGGCTCGGCGACTGGAAGACGATGCCACGGTCCGGCCCGGCGGCGTCGATTTCGCGGTAATTGAGGGTGATGCCGCCCGCGCTGATGTCGTTCAGGCCGGCGACCATCGACAGCACCGTGGACTTGCCGCAGCCGGAGCGGCCGATGATGGAGATGAACTCGCCCTTGCGGACGTGCAGATTGAAATCCTTCACCACCTTCACCGGCCCCTTGCGCGTGGGATAAATCTTCGACACCCCGGCGAAATCGACATAGCGTTCAAGCTCCAACTCCGACAGCGCGTCATGATGGACGGTGCCGATCGGCTGCAGCTCCCGCGCGGTGACGGGCAGCACGTCGGGCAGCCTGACCTCCTGATCCGCGGCCTGCTGACGCGCCATGCCCGCGTCCATCAGGTACTGGGTCACTTCGCGGCGCAGGCGCTTGAAGGCCGGATCATGGTTCATCGCCCTGCGATCGCGCGGCCGCGGCAGATCGACCGGAAACGCGGGTCCCAGCGTTGCGCCGGGGCCGGGCTGAAGCGGAATGATGCGGTCGGCGAGCATGAGCCCCTCGTCGACGTCGTTGGTGATGAGGATCACCGTCTTTTTTTCCTGCTCCCAGATGCGGATGATTTCATCCTGCAATTTCGCGCGCGTCAGCGCGTCGAGCGCCGACAGCGGCTCGTCAAGCAGCAGGATGTCCGGGCTCATGGCAAGGGCGCGGGCCACCGCCACGCGCTGGCGCATGCCGCCGGACAGCTCCGCCGGCCTTTTCTCCATCGCCGGCGTCAGGTTCACCATGCCAATGTACTTTTCGATGCGCGCCCGGCGTTCCGCCGGCGGCAGATGCCGGTGGACCTGGTTCACCGCCAGGGCCACGTTCTGGTACACCGTCATCCACGGCATCAGCGAATAATTCTGGAACACCACGCCGCGATCCGGTCCCGGCCCCGTGACGGGACGGCCGTTCTTCAGCACCGCCCCCGCATCCGGCCGGATCAGGCCGGCGACGAGCGAGATGAGCGTGGTCTTGCCGCTGCCGGAGAATCCGACGATGGCGATGAACTCCCCCTCGCGGATGGCAAGATTGATGTCCTTGAGCACGGGGGTGGCCTGCGCGCCGCGCCCGTAGGACTTGCCGACGCCCTTCAGTTCCAGCAGCGCTGGCGCGGATAATTGCGCAGTCGCCGGTGTCGTCTCCGGCGCCGCGATTTCCCTTCTTTTCAACGGTGACAGCATCATGGTCATCCTCATCCCGGACGGCCGCTCACGAGCGCTGCTCACCGTGGCTGAACAATTGCTGCAGCGTCAGCATGAGGCGGTCGAGCAGAAAGCCGATGAGGCCGATGGTCAGCACCGCCACCATGATGCGGCCCAGCGACTGCGAGCTGCCGTTCTGGAACTCATCCCACACGAACTTGCCCAAGCCCGGATTCTGCGCCAGCATCTCGGCGGCGATCAGCACCATCCAGCCCACGCCCAGCGACAGGCGCAGGCCGGTGAAGATGAGCGGCAGGGCCGAGGGAATGACGATCCTGACGATGCGCGTGGTCCACGACAGTTGCAGCACGCGCGCGACGTTGATGAGGTCCCTGTCCACCGAGGCGACGCCGACGGCGGTGTTGATCACCGTCGGCCACAGCGAGCAGAGCGTCACCGTGATCGCCGAAACGATGAACGACTTGGGCACCCAGCCGTCGTTGCTCGCGTACGCCGCGCTGACAATCAGGGTCACGATCGGCAGCCAGGCGAGTGGCGACACCGGCTTGAATATCTGGATGAGCGGATTCAGCGCCGCCATGACGACGCGACTGGTGCCGCAGAGGATGCCGAGCGGCACCGCCACCAGCGAGGCCAGCAGGAAGCCGGTGAACACCGTCTTGAGACTGGTCAGGATCTGATCGAAGAACGTCGGCTTGCCGGTCCATGGCCGGATCTCGACCCTGGCGCCGGGGTCCTGGGCCAGCAGCTCCGCGTTGCGCGCCCGCTGCCGGTCGTAGAAGGCCTGCGCCTTGGCCCGCTCCTCGTGATGGCTTTCCACCAGGTTGCGGAACTCCCGCCACACCTGCGCCGGACCCGGGATGGCGCCGAGACTGGTCTGCACGCCGGCGGCGGTGGCGTTCCACAAGCCCAGGAACATCACCAGCGCCACGAGCGGCACGCCGATCAGCATCCACAGGCTTTTCAACTGCGCGCCTGGATCCTCGCCGGCGCACAACCGGATGACCGGCGCGAACCAGGTCAGGCCGGCCTGGTCAAGAAAATGGGCCAGCCGTGTCAGGTTCATCTTCATTTCATCGATCTCCTCACTGCATCAATCCGGGCCGCGAGTATCTTCCTCTGCGGCGCGTCCGGTTATTTCTTGTTGCCGATGGCGAACTTCGCCAGATAATCGTTGGGTTTCCTGCCGTCGTACTCGATGCCGTCGATGAAAGCGCTGGTCGGCGGCTTGTAGCCGTCGGTCTGCGGCAGATCCCCGGCCTTCATCCTGCCCTCCTTGATGAGCGCCTCGGCGGCGGCTTTGTAGATGTCGGGACGGTAGACTTTCTTCGCCACTTCGTCATACCAGGAATCCGGCTTGGCCTCGCTGATCTGGCCCCAGCGGCGCATCTGGGTCAGGTACCACACCGCGTCGGAGTAGTACGGATAGGTTGCGTTGTAGCGGAAAAATACATTGAAGTCGGGCAACGAGCGCTTGTCGCCCTTTTCATACTCGAAGGTGCCGGTCATGCTGTTGGCAATGACGTCGGCGTCGGCGCCGACGTATTCCGGGCGCGACAGGATCTTCACCGCCTCGGCGCGGTTTTTCCCGTTGTCGGCATCCAGCCACATGCCGGCCCGGATCAGCGCCTTGGTGATGGCGATCGTGGTGCGGGGATACTTTTCCGCGAAGGCCCGGGTCATGCCGAACACCTTTTCCGGATTGTTCTTCCAGATCTCGTAGTCGGTGATGACGGGCACGCCGATGCCCTTGAAGACGGCCTGCTGGTTCCACGGTTCGCCCACGCAATAGCCCAGGATAGTGCCCGCCTCCAGCGTGGCCGGCATCTGTGGCGGCGGCGTCACCGACAACAACACGTCGGCGTTGATCTGGCCTGAAATGTCGGTCGGCGAGTAGGCGCCCGGATTGATGCCGCCGGCTGCCAGCCAATAGCGCAGTTCGTAATTGTGCGTGGACACCGGGAACACCATGCCCATGTTGAACTTCCTGCCCTCGGCCTTGTACTTGTCGACGACGGGCTTCAGCGCCGCCGCCGAGATGGGATGTTCGGGCTTGCCGTCGGCGCCCATCTTGATGTTGGCCTTCATCGCATTCCAGATTTCGTTCGATACCGTGATGGCGTTGCCGTTCAGGTCCATGCTGAACGGAGTAATGACATCGGCCTGGGTGCCGATGCCGATGGTCGCGCCGATGGGCTGGCCGGCGAGCATGTGGGCGCCGTCGAGCGAGCCGTCGATCACCCGGTCAATCAGCACCTTCCAGTTGGCCTGCGCCTCCAGGGTCACGTACAGGCCCTCGTCCTCGAAGAAGCCCTTTTCATAGGCGATGGCGAGCGGCGCCATGTCGGTCAGCTTGATGAAACCGAACTTGAGTTCGGCCTTCTCCACATTTTCCGCCGCCGGCGCGCCGCTGCTCATGGCGCCCAGCAGCAGGGCCAGCGCGGCCGGCAATAAATACGAAAGTCTCCCGAGGCGACGGCGGGTCGCGCCAGGTACGATTGAAAACAATTTGTTCATCACATCCTCCTACGGTTCATGGTTTCAGTCACAAATGAAAAAGGCGTCGGCGGGGGCGAACCTTCCGCCACCTGCCGGACGCCTTTGTCCGCTAGCGACACCGCGGGGATTTCCCCGCCGTTCGCTTCAGCCGCACAACCCGCCGTTGGGTGATGAGCCTATGTGCCGGCAGCGGTGTGCACACACTGCCGGTTCCGAGTTACCGCCTTTGCAAACCCCTTGCCATCATTACAACATGCAGAAATACAAGGCCTTATTTACTCCGCACTCTTCCACCACGTGGCTTGGTGCACCGATTCAGTGCACTGCAGCACCGCAATGATCAGTCATGGGCGCTTTTGGATGAGACTTGTCCGACCCGCACCGCCGCCATGATGGGAAAGCCGCGGGCGTAAGCCGCCGGGTCACCGCCGTTCCAGAACCGCCCGTCGATCAGCGTCGAACTGCGCAACGGTGACGACGGCAGCGGCACGCCGACGGCCGCGGCCGCCTGCGCGTACAGATCGATGCGGTTCACCTGTTGCGCGATCGCCAGATAGTCCGGATCCTGCCGCAGCAGTCCCCAGCGCCGGTGCTGGGTGATGAACCACATGCCGTCCGACAGATACGGATAGTTGACGCTGCCGTCGCCGTGGAACCGCACCGCCCGCCCGTCGTGCCAGCGGCGGCCGAGGCCGTCCTTGTAGTCACCCCGCAGTCGCGGCAGCAGCAGGCCGGTGTCGGTGTTGATGCAGCCGCGCGCGGCCAGCACGTGCGCCACCATCTCATGGTGCGCGGGATTGTCGATGTAACGCGCCGCCTCCAGCAGGGCCATCACCAGCGCCCGCGCGGTGTTCGGGTTCTGGCGCGCGAAGTCGGCGGTGGCGGCCAGCACCTTCTCCGGGTGATCCGGCCACACCTGCTGCGAGGTGGCGACGGTGAATCCCACGCCCTCCTGCACCGCGTGCGCGTTCCACGGCTCGCCGGCGCTGTAGCCGTCGATGTCCGACAAGCGGAGCTGGGTGACCATCTGCGGCGGCGGGACGGTGAGCGTCTGCACGTCCGCGAGCGGATCGATGCCGTGCGCCGCCAGCCAGTAATACAGCCACATGGCGTGCGTGCCGGTGGGAAAGGTGTGGGCGAACACCAGTTCGCCGCGCCGGCCGGCGATGTGCCGCGCCAGCGCGACGGCATCGGTGACGCCGGCGTCGCGCAGGTGATTGCCGAGCGTGATCGCCTGGCCGTTTTGGTTCAACGTCATCAGCACCGCCATGTCATGGCGCGTTCCGCCGATGCCGAGCTGTATGCCGTAAATAAGGCCGTAGAGACTGTGGGCGACGTCGATGGCGCCGTTCACCAGCTTGTCGCGCACCGCGGCCCACGAGCCTTCCCGCCGCGGCCGGATGACAATTCCGTGCTTGCGGTCGAATCCCAGCGCCGAGGCCACGGCGATGGGCGCGCAATCCGTGAGTGGGATGAAACCGACGGTCACCTCGCGCCGTTCGGGCGCATCCGAGCCGCCGACGCGCAGGGCCGTCCGCAATCTCGGCCGCAGCGGCGTCACCGTCGCCCGCGGCCGCGGCGGCGCATTGCCGGCGGATCCGCCGCTCATGCCCGTGGTCCTTTCATACCAGCAGATCCGCCGCCGCGATCAGGCTGCGGGCCAGGTCCACCAGCTTGAGGTTGCGATCCATGGCCATCTTGCGCATGGCGGCGTAGGCGGCCTCCTCATCCATCCGCCGCTGCTTCATGAGGATGCCCTTGGCGCGCTCGATGCATTTACGCTCGGCCAGCGCCGTGCGCGCGTCGTCCAGCTCGCGCTGCAACGCCTGGAACTGCTCGAAGCGGGCGATGGCGACGTTCAGGATCGGCAGCACCCGCCGCGGGTCGAGGCCGCCGACCACGTAGGCGCTCACCCCCGCGTGCACGGCGCTCTTGATCAGCGCCGGGTCGTCATCGCGGGTGAACATCACCACCGGCCGCGGCTGCTCGCGATTGATGGCGTGCATGTCCTCGAGGATGTCGCGATCCGCCGAATCGAGGTCGATGATGACCACGTCGGGGGCGAGACGGGTCACCTCCGCGCGCAGGTTGGCGCCGCTGCCCAGGCGGGCGACGATCTGGTGGCTGGAGGCGGTCAAGGCGCGCTCCAGCACCTCCGCCCGCTCCGGATAATCGTCGACCAGCATGACGCGCAGCGGCCGCTGCTGTTCGGTCACCGCCTGCTCGGTGGGTCGTGGCATCGCCGGCATTTGAACCCTCAGAATTTGACCTCGATCCAGGCCCAGAACTTGGTCAGATCGAAGGCCTGTTTGAACTGGTCGGTGGCGGTGTTTTTCGGCGCGTTGCGGGCCAGGTTGGTGGCGTTCCGGTCGGCGTTGTAATCCGCATATTTCAGGCCGAAGGTGTAATGCTCGCCGAACGTGCGGGTGAGCTGCAGATCCCACTCCGTGCCGTAGTCATACTCCAGATTGTTGGCGGAAAGATCATGGTAGACGACCGCCAGATTGGCGCCGTACACCTGCGCGCTCATGGTGCCGTAAAGATCGTTCACGCCGTCCTTCGGCGTGATGAGGAAGCGATCCGCCCAGCCCTGGTAGGCGTGGTTCGTCCCCAACGGCGTCTGGAAGGCGACGGCGACCGTCGAGGTGGTCTTGCCGATGGTGACGGTTGCGGGGCCGCCGCCTTCCAGCACCTCGTAGCTGCCCTTGATCGTCACCGATTGAAACGCGGGATTGTTGAACAGCTTGGAAAAGCCCAGCTCGCCGAGGTAGTAATTTTCGTCGACCTTGACGGGATTGCCGCGCCAGTCCTGCTGGTGCGCGAACTCGCCGGTGTAGAGAATCTTGGCGGCCTGGGTGACGAGATCGTAGGCGCCAGAGAAGCGCAACCCATACGTGGCGGTGGTCATCACCTGCGTGGCCGCAACATCGCTGTCGAAATCCAGCAGGTAGGCATAGGGATAGAAAGTGCCCCAGGTGAAACCGGAGTAGGTGATGTCCACGGCGTGGCTGTCCATCCGGAAGTTGGCGCGGTCCGGGATTGGATTGTCCTGGCCGAAGACGCGGTTGACGTTCCAGATGTAGGCATAGTCAATCTTGGTTGCGGGCAGGGATTGGTTGACGGCGCGCAAGGCGTCGAAACTCTGCCAGTTCTGCCGCCACAGGACGTTGCCGAGGTAACGGTTGAAGGGCGGCTGGCCGTGATCCAGGATTTCCTGCCGGCCCAGGATCAGCGTCGTCTTCGGCAGGCCGCGGTAACGCAAGTTGGCCTGGTGCAGTTCGGTCTGCTCCGGATCGACCACCGTGGCGCGGTGGGTCACGCCGTTGATGCCGCCGTCGTTGAAAAGATGATCATTGCCAATCACGCGCACATCCTGAAATTGCACATAGGCGCCGAAATCGTGATACAGCCCCGTGTTGTAGCCCAGCGCGGTGCGCAGCGTGTTGGCATAGGCGTCCTTGAGCGACGGCGTCTGCCCGTCATGGACCTGCTCGTAACGATAGCGCAGATACAAATCCGGCTTGCCACCGGTCAACGCCCCCCAGAGATCATCCGCGCGAACCCTGTCGACCACCATCATCAGAAGACTGCACGCGACCACCCGCCTGCACCACACATGCGCCCCCAAGCGGGCCATGCCATGAAGAGCCATAAAATTCCTTCCTTTCAATGTGAAATTTATTCATGGCAACCTCCTCTCCGCGGACGCGGATTCAGTGGTTGTTGAGTAAATCGTCGCTTCTTTGCGATCTCGGCCCTTCATCAGGCAGGAACTTCAGGTTGCTGCATTGCAATATCCAAGCCAATTTACATCTCATTGATTATTCATGTAATTAAATAACGCGCTTGGCTGGCTTAACGCACCGAAATGGTGTTGTCGGCGGGCGGGATGCCACGCTTTTGTGCGGGAATGTTCCCGGATTCACATGACGACGCGGCGGGGTTAGGATAAAAAAATTGGAAACTGCGGAAAGCCTCAAGGCCCATGCCCATCCACGAATACAAATGCGACCATTGCGGCTGCCAGTTCGAAACATTGGTACGCACGGATGCCGAGGCGCAATGCCCCGGCTGCGGCGGCCGGGCGCTGCGCAGGCAGATGTCCGCCTTTGCCGTCGGCGGCGGCAGCGGCGTTGAATCATCCGGCGATGAAGTCTGCGGGCGCTGTGGCAACGCGCCCGGTTCCTGCGCCGTCAATTAACCATCGGGAGGACTCTCATGGGCAAAGGTGACCGAAGCACCCGTCGCGGCAAATTATTCAGGGGCAGCTATGGCAAAACCCGCCCGCACAAACGTCCCACGCCCAAGAAAAAATAGCCGTTGGCGAGACCCTCCCGTGAACTGCCGCGAGCCGTTTCTTCAATATTCGGGCAATGCAGGGGTTACGAGCCGCCTTTCTTGAGCAGATCGCGGATCTCGGCCAGCAGCTTTTCCTCATGGGTCGGCGCCGGTGCGGCGGGCGCCTGCTCGTCCGTGCGTTTGAGCCGGTTGACGGCCTTGACGAGCAGAAAGATGGCAAAGGCGATGATGGTGAAGTCCACCACGGTCTGGATGAAGCTGCCGTAATTGAGCGTCACCGCCGGCGTTCCGCCGGCCGCCTGTTTGAGCGTGATCTTGAGTCCGGTGAAATCGACGCCGCCGAGCAGCAGGCCGATGGGCGGCATCAGGACGTCGCCGACGAATGAGGAAACGATCTTGCCGAAGGCCGCGCCGACGACGATGCCGACCGCCATGTCCACGACGTTGCCCTTGACGGCGAATTCTCTGAATTCCTCAATGAAACCCATGTTGTGCCCTCCTGGTCGAAAGAGGCCATCATACGCCGCCTGATTAGCCCGCCGAACATACGCCATGGCTTCAGCCACCGCCGGTCTCTTCACCGCCGGCCATTCCAACCATCCGTGGGATTATTTCCTGGAACTGCTGCGCCGGCACCGGATCACGCTGATCTGTGACGCCCGCTCGTCACCCTACAGCCGGCGTCACCCGCAATACCGCCGCGAAGCGTTGCAGAAGAACCTGGCACAGGCACGCATCCATTATCGCTTCATGGGCGATGCGCTGGGCGCCAGAACAAGGGATGCCTCGTGCTATCAGGACGGCGGGGTGGTGTATTCGCGCCTCGCAGCCACCACGGCGTTCCGGCGCGGGCTGGCGGAGTTGATCACCTATGCCGGGTCGGAGCGCGCCGCGCTGCTGTGCGCGGAGCGCGATCCGATCACCTGTCACCGCATGATTCTGGTGACGCGCCAGTTGCGGGATGGGGCACTGCCCATCCAACACATCCTCGCGGATGGCGCGCTGGAAACCAACGCGGCCGCGGAAGAGCGGTTGTTGCGGGAGTACGGCGCGGGCGATGATCTCTTCACCACGGCAACCGCGCGCATCGAGGCGGCGTACGACTGGCAATCGCGACGGATCGCCTACGAGCGCAAGACCCGGGTCAATCAAGATTCAGACGGCACACCAAGCCGTCCGTGAGCCACTGTTTGAGCATGCCGGCCGCCCGCGCCGGAGTCTCCTCCGCCGCCGTGCGCTTGCTCAAAAATTCGCACAGTTCGCCGAACGTGCCGCCGCGCCGGCACAGATCGAGACCCCAACGTTCGTCATCGGGGATGGAACGCCAGTAGATGAGCAACTCCCGCCGCCATAAAAGCCAGCGGACCGGCGCATCGCTTCGTTCGGGCGCCGGCAACGACTCTTGTTTCTGCGCCGCCTGCACCAGCGCGGGAACGTTCCAGTACAGCTCCAACTGCCGCAGCGTGGGCTGGAAACCCAGCCGCAGCGCCGCCCACCGTGGCGGCGGGATTGCGGCCATCGCCTCGACGGTCACCGCCGGCGCATCCAAACCGTCGAAGACCTCGCCCTGCGCCCATTCGAAGGCCGCGATCTCCGCCAGCGCCGGCCGGAAGCGGTAGGGATCGTTGTCACGCAAGAAGCCGGCGAGATGACGCCCGAACCAGCGAATGGAGGGATGGCGCGAGGGATGAGCCGCGACGTAGGCTGCCCCCATGGCCTGAAACTCCTCGTCACCGAACAATGTCTTGAGCACGGGAAAATCCTTGCCCAGGGCCTCAACCAGCCGCGCGCGGTAGGCATGGCCGTACACCGCCAGCCGCTCGGCGGCGGATGCCGGCGGCGCATCGACCACCCGCGTTTCGACGGCGGTGCGGCCTTCCAGCAGATAGGACTGGAAATCCTCCTGCAGCCGTCGCAATGCGGTCATGCGGCCAGCTCCGCCAGCACCGGCGCGGCGATGCGGCGGGCGTGATCGAGTTCCGCCAGCAGCTCCGCCAGCGGCGGGATGTGATCGTCGCGCTCGATCATGGTGGAGACGCGCCCGAAGCGGCGCACGGCGGCGCGGTAGAGCTCCCACACCGGATCGATGATGGAGTGATCGTGCGTGTCCACGATGAGGGGGCCGTCATGGGAATGTCCGGCAAGATGGAACTGCCAGACCCGCTCCGGCGGGATGCCGCGGAGAAAATCGTGCGGGTCGAAGCCGTGGTTGTGCGCGCTCACGTAGATGTTGTTGACATCGAGCAGGATGAGGCAGTCGGCGCGCGCGGCGATCGCCGCCAGAAATTCCCATTCGCTCATCGTCGAGTGTTTGTAGGTGACGTAACTCGACACGTTCTCCAACAGAATGCGCCGGCCGAGAAAATCCTGCACCTCCCGCACGCGCGCGGCGACGTGCGCCACCGCCTCCGCGGTGTAGGGCAGCGGCAGCAGGTCGTGCATGTTTTTCCCGTCGAGGCCGGTCCAGCACAAATGATCGGAAATCCAGCGCGGCTCGACGCGCGCGGCCAGCGCCTTGAGCCGCTTCAGGTATTCGCGGTCCAGCGGATCGCTGCCGCCGATGGACAGCGACACGCCGTGCATGACCATGGGGTAATCGGCGCGGATGCGATCGAGCATATGCAACGGCTTGCCGCCGTCCACCATGTAGTTCTCGGAAATGATCTCGAACCAGTCCACGGCCGGGCGTTCGTTCAGAATGGTTTCGTAGTGATCGGGACGCAGTCCCAGTCCGAAACCGAGGTAAGGCCGCTCGGCGGATGTTCCGGATTTGGTCATGGTTGGATTGGACATGATTTGCCGGTGAATGTTGCCGCCAGCCTGAAATCAAAGATGACGAACCATCGCCGTTCGTTACACGGAGCCAGCCGTCAGCGCAGGCCGAGGACATCCTGCATGTCGTACAGCCCCGCGGGCTTCTGCATCAGCCAGCGCGCGGCGCGCAGCGCGCCGGCGGCGAAGGTGAGGCGGCTGGTGGCCTTGTGGCTGATCTCCACGCGCTCGCCGTCGCCGGCGAACAACACGGTGTGATCGCCGACGATGTCGCCGGCGCGGATGGTCTCGAAGCCGATGGTCTTGCGATCGCGCTCGCCGGTCCGGCCCTCCCGGCCGTACACCGCGCAGTCCTTGAGGTCGCGGCCGAGCGCGGCGGCCACCACCTCGCCCATGCGCAGCGCCGTGCCGGAGGGCGCGTCGATCTTGTGGCGATGGTGGGCCTCGATGATCTCGACGTCGACGCCGTCGCCCAGCACGCGTGCGGCCATCTCCAGCAGCTTGAAGCAGAGGTTCACGCCCACGCTCATGTTGGGCGCGAACACGACGGGAATTTCGCGCGCCGCGACTTCTATCTGCGTGCGCGCGCCGGCGTCGAGGCCGGTGGTGCCGATCACCATGCGCCGGCCGGCCCGGCGGCAGGCGTCGACATGCGCCGGTATTGCGGCCGCGGTGGTGAAATCGATGAGCACGTCGCAGTCGGAGAGCACGGCGGCAACATCATCGCTTATGGGGACGTCCAGCCGGCCCACGCCGGCGAGCTCGCCGGCGTCGCCGCCGACGGCGGCGACGCCGGGACGTTCCAGCGCGCCGCTCAAAATCACGCCGCCGGTCTGGCGGCTGAGCTCGATGATGGCGCGGCCCATGCGGCCGGCGGCGCCGCAGACTGCGATTCGGGTGGCGGGCATTTGAAGTTCCGGTTTCCAGGTTCCAAGGGCGCTATCTTAGCAGGCGGTGATGAAGCCCCGCAGCCTGCCGCCCCCCCCCCGGCCGCTGACTCCATCCTGCGTCCGGTTATTGTAACGTCACGTATTCGCTGCGGCATCTGATGCAGGGGGATGGTCGCATGGGCAGGGTATTGACGTTGTGCATACTGCTGGTGGCGGGCGCGGACGGCGCCCGTGGCGCCGGCATTGAGTGGCAGGGGTGGGATCCCGGCCTGTTCGAGCGCGCCCGGCGGGAGCACCGCTTCGTGCTGCTCGACTTGGGCGCGGTGTGGTGCCACTGGTGCCACGTCATGGAGGAGACCACTTATCGCGATCCGGCGGTGATTAAACTGGTGCAGTCCCGCTACCTGCCGGTGCGCGTCGATCAGGACGCCAACCCGGAGCTCTCCAACCGCTACGAGGACTACGGCTGGCCGGCCACGGTGGTGTTCGCGCCGGACGGCACCGAGATCGTCAAACGCCGCGGCTACATCCCGCCGGATCGGTTCGCCGCCCTCCTCCAGGCCGTCATCGGCGACCCCACGCCCGGTCCTTCCGTGTTCTCCGAACAGCCGCTGGAGACCGCCCAATCACACCTGCTCAACGCCGAAGCCCGCGGGGAAATAATGGATGATTACCTCTCGCTGTACGACCGGCAATACGGTGGCTGGGGCACGGAGCAGAAATACATCGACGGCGACAGCATGGAATTGGCGCTGCTCCGGGCCGGTGCCGGTGACCAGCGATACCGGCAAATGGCGCGGCAGACGCTGGATGCCGGGCAGGCTCTCATCGATCCCGTGTGGGGCGGGGTGTATCAGTACTCCGCCGGCCCCACCTGGAACGACCCGCACTTTGAAAAGATCATGTCCTTCCAGTCGCAGTATTTGCAGCACTATTCGCTGGCCTGGGCGCAGTGGCACGAGCCGCGCGATTTGAAGGCCGCGCAATTGATCTATCACTATCTCCGCGACTTTCTGCGCACGCCGGAGGGCGCGTTTTACACGAGCCAGGACGCCGACGTCTCGATGGAACTCATGGGCAGGACATTTTATGGTTGGAGTGACGCCGAGCGCCGCGCCCACGCCTGGCCACCCATCGATCGTCATATCTACGGGAGCGAAAACGGCTGGGCCATCCACGCACTGGTCACCCATGCCAACGCCACGGGCGACAGCGGGGCCCTGTCACTGGCGGAGAATGCAGCCCGCTGGGTGCTGGCGCAGCGGCAATTGCCCGCCGGTGGATTCAGTCACAGCGAATTGAAAGCCGACGCGAATTCAGCGCCGCAACTGGGCGACAGCATCTACATGGCGCGCGCTTTCCTTGATCTCTACGCCGCCACCGGGAAGCGCGACTGGCTGGCGCAGGCGCGCGCGGCCATGGACTTTATTGAACGCAGCTTCAAGGCGGATGACGGTGGTTTCCTGACCGCGCCGGTGGCGGCAGGCGCGGTGGGCGTGTTCCGCAGCGGTGTGCGGCAAATCGACGAGAACGTGACCGTCGCGCGCACCGCCAACCTGCTGTTCCACTACACCGGCGAAGAGCGTTATCAGGCGCTGGCGCAACACGCCATGCGCTATCTGACGGCGCCCGGCGTCATCGCCAAACGGCGCTTATTGCCTGGCCTGCTGCTCGCTGATCAGGAACTCTCGGAGGCGCCGCTGCACATCACCGTGGTCGGCGTCAAATCCGACGCCGCGGCGCGGGGACTCTTCGATGCGGCCAGACGCTGGCCGGTAATTTACAAACGGCTGGAATGGTGGGACCGCGGCGAGGGGCCGCTGCCAAATCCGGACGTGCAATACCCCAAGCTCGCCAGGACCGCGGTCTTTGTCTGCACGAATAACAACTGCTCGCTGCCGATGTACTCCACTGAAGCTCTGTACAAGCGTCTGACCGGCACCAGCGGCTGAACGCCACGGCTATTCAAGGGAATCGCGCAGCGACAGGAATTGCTGCACGCCCAGGATCTTCTTGATCTCGTCGAAGCGCAGCATCTGATCCTGAAGCGCCAACGTATGACCGTCGCGGGCAAAGACCTCGGCCATGTCGCGCATGACCTTGGCGGTCAGCAGCACCGAATCGATCGGCGCCACCATCATCTTAAAGCCCATCTCCTCCAGTTCCTTCACGCTCAGGATGGGCGTCTTGCCGAAGGCCAGCATGTTGACGAACTTGGGATACGGCACCTTGCGGCAGATGAGTTCCAGCTCCGCCATCGCCAGCGGCGCCTCGATGAAGGCGACATCGGCCCCGGCCTCGCAGTAGCTGTTGATGCGGTTGATGGCGTCCTCCAGCCCGTTCGGCTCGCGGGCGTCGGTGCGGGCGATGAAGACGAAATCCTTGTCGTTGCGGGCGCGCACGGCGGCCTTGAACTTGCGCACCATCTCATCCGCCGGGATCACCTGCTTGCCCTCGAAATGGCCGCAGCGCTTGGGGAAAATTTGATCCTCGAGGATGATGCCGGCGGCGCCGGCGCCCTCGAACTCCTCCACGCAGCGCATGACGTTGTGCAGGTCGCCGTGACCGGTGTCGCCGTCGGCGATGACCGGGATCGACACGCGGTGCGCCATGCGCCGCACGGCGTCGGCCATCTCCTGCATGCCGAGGAAGTTCAAGTCCGGCAGGCCGTAGAGGCTGGCGCTGGTGCCGAAGCCGCCGATGAACACCGTCTCGAACCCGGCCTGCTCGATCAGCACCGCCGTCAGCACGTCGTGGGCGCCCAGCGAGCGGATGATGCCGGGCATCTGCATCAATTCCCGCAACCGGCGGGTGGGTTTGGTCTTTTGGCTCATGCGATTCTCCCCCTGGCTTGACTGGTTGAAATCCCGTCCGTCTTCAAGATGTAAAACTAACGTATAATGCTTCGAAAATAAAAACTTTTCATCGTCATGACGCGCGCAGCAAAACACCCGGCCACGCTCATCCCCGGCGACGGCATCGGTCCCGAGATCGTCGAGGCCACCGTCGAGGTGCTGGAGGCGCTGCAAGCCCCGCTGGAATGGGAAACGCGGGCGGCGGGCATGGCCGGCGTCGAGCGGCACGGCGATCCGCTGCCGGCGGAAACCCTCGACAGCATCCGGCGCACGAAACTGGCGCTCAAGGGGCCGCTGACCACGCCGGTCGGCGGCGGCTACCGCTCATCCAACGTCGCATTGAGGCAGACTTTCGACTTGTACGCCAACGTGCGGCCCGCGCGCACACTGCTCCCCGGCGGCCGGTATGAGGACATCGACCTGGTGCTGGTGCGCGAGAACACGGAGGGTTACTACGTCGGCTTCGAGCACTACGTCCCCATCGGCGGCGATCCGCACGCGGTGGCCATCGGCGCGGGGGTCAACACGCGCGCCGGCTGCCGCCGCATCGCCGAGTTCGCGTTCGATTACGCGGTCAGGCACAAACGCCGCAAGCTCACCATCGTGCACAAGGCCAACATCCTGAAGGCGCTCACCGGAATTTTTCTCGAGACCGTGCGCGAGGTCGGCCGGCAGTACGAGGGCAGAATCGAGATTGAGGATCGCATCGTCGACGCCTGCGCCATGCAACTGGTGCTGAATCCCGCCCAGTTCGACATCCTGCTCACCACCAACATGTTCGGCGACATCCTCTCGGATCTGATCGCCGGGCTGGTCGGCGGCCTGGGGATGACGCCGGGCGCCAACATCGGCCGGGACGCCGCCATCTTCGAGGCGGTGCACGGCTCGGCGCCGGACATCGCGGGCCAAGGCGTGGCCAATCCCGTGGCGCTCATGCTGGCGGCGGCGATGATGCTGGATCACGTCGACGAGCACGATCGCGCACGGCGGTTGCGCGACGCCATCGACGGCGTTCTGCGGCAGGACCACGTGCGCACCCGCGATCTCGGCGGACAGGCCTCCACCCGCGACTTCACCCGCGCCGTCGTTCGGCGATTGCGTGGCTGAACCCACCGCAAAATGTCATTCGCCCTCCGGTACCTCAGGACAGGCCTCAGGGCAAACGAAACAATAGTCGGGCTGGTTCGTGAGTGAATTCGATTTGATCGTGATCGGCGGCGGCTCCGGCGGAGTCCGCGCCGCGCGCGCGGCCGCCCGCCTGCACGCCCGCGTCGCGCTGGTGGAGGGAGGCGCGCTCGGAGGCACCTGCGTCAACGCGGGCTGCATCCCCAAGAAGCTGCTGGTCTACGCCTCCCGCTTCCGGCGGGAATTCGAGGACGCCGTCGCCTACGGCTGGCGCGGCTCCCCGGCGCAGTTCGACTGGCCGGCGTTGATTCACAACAAGGACGCCGCCATACGACGGCTGAATGATCTCTACGAACGCCTGCTGACCGGCGCCGGCGTGTCCCTCGTGCGCGGTTGGGCGCGGCTGCTGGACGCGCATACCGTCGCCGTGGGCGCACAATCGCTCCGTGCCCGCCACATCCTGATCGCCACCGGCGGCCGGCCGTCGGTGCCGGATTTCCCCGGTCGTGAACTCGTCATCACCTCCGACGACGCCTTTCACCTCGATCAACTGCCGCGGCGCGCGCTGGTGGTGGGCGGCGGTTACATCGCCGTCGAGTTCGCCAGCATCTTCCACGGCCTGGGCGTGGAGACCACGCTGATCCACCGCGGCGATTCCATCCTGCGCGGCTTCGATGACGAGGCGCGCAAACACTTGGGTGGGGCCCTGCGCGCGCGCGGCGTCACCCTGTTACTGGACAGTCGCGTGTCTGCCGTCGAGCGCGGCGCCGCGGGCCTGACGGCCATACTGGCCGGCGGCCGGCAAATGCACGCCGACCTCATCCTCTGCGCGACCGGCCGCCTGCCCAACACCGCCGGCCTGGGACTGGAGCGGGCCGGCGTGGAGCTGACCGGGAGCGGCGCCGTGCAGGTCGATGACGGCTTCCGCTCCTCCGCGCCCTCGATCTTCGCGCTGGGCGACGTGATTGATCGCATGCGGCTGACGCCGGTGGCCATCGCCGAAGCCGAGGTCTTCGCCCGCAATCTTTTCGGCGAAGGCCGCGGGCGCATGGACTATCACGCCGTTCCCACGGCCGTGTTCGCCACGCCGGAACTGGCGTCGGTGGGCCTGAGCGAGGAGCGCGCCCGCGAGCGGCACAGGCGCATCAAGGTTTTTCGTTCGCGGTTCAAGCCCACGCGCGAGCTGCTGACCGACAGCGAACAGCGCGTGCTGGTGAAACTCGTCGTCGATGCCTCGAACGATCGCGTGCTCGGCGCGCACATGGTCGGCGATGGCGCCGCCGAGGTGATCCAGGGGCTCGCCATCGCCATCAAGTGCGGCGCCACCAAGTCGCAGATCGACGCCATCATCGGCATCCATCCCACCGTCGCCGAGGAGTTTCTCACCCTGCGCGATACCGCCGGTGAGGCGTGATCAGATGCCCGCCGGCTCCTCCGCGCCGGCATCTTTGGGGGTCTGCGGCTGCCAGGGCATGAGATGAATGCCTTCGGCCAGCAATGAAACGCAGATCGGCTCACCCTCGCCGATCCGGTTGCGACGCGCCACATGTGCCGGCATGGTGAGATGCAAACGCAGATCGGCGCGGCCGGCGACATGCATCACGGCGCTGATCTGTTCACCAAGCGTCAGGCATTCGGCCACCACGCCGGCCACGGGATTCTCGCGTTCGCCACGAGAGGGGCGGTCACGCCGGTGTAGAATGATGTTATCCGGTGGCACAACCCAGTGGACGCGCGTGCCGGCGGCAAACTCCGGCTGCCGGCGCACCTCCAGCCGGCCGGCCGGCCATTCGATCAACGTCAGCGGCGGAGACTCCCGCTGCTCGCGGACCACGCCCTCAAACACGTTCTGCAGATCGACCAGCCGGGCCACCAGCGCATTGCGTGGCCTTGATTTCACCTCCTGCGGCGGCCCGGACTGCAGGGTGGCGCCCCGGTGCAGTATGCACAGGCGGTCGGCAAGCATGGCTGCCTCGTTCAGATCGTGGGTAACGAGAATCACCGGCATGTGCCATTGGCGGCGCAGATCGGCGAGCTCGCGGTGGAGTTTGCGCCGGGTGACTTGATCGACGGCGGAAAAGGGCTCATCCAGCAACAGCGCCATCGGGTCGCGCGCCAGCGCCCGCGCCACGGCCACGCGCTGCTGCTGGCCGCCCGAGAGCAAGGCGGGCCTGCGGTCTTCGAGTCCGTCAAGATGCACCCGCCGCAGCAGCACTCGGGCCTGATCCAGGCGCTGCTCCGGCGGCACGTCGGTCATGGCGGACATGACGTTCTCGACGGCGCTCATGTGCGGGAACAGCGCGTAATTCTGGAACACCATGCCGACGCGGCGGCGGCGCGGTGGCAGGTCAACGCCGTTGACGGTATCGAGCCAGATTTCGCCGTTGCAACGGACGCTGCCCGACTGCGGCCGCAGCAACCCGGCGATGCAACGCAGTATGGAACTCTTGCCGCTGCCAGAAGGCCCGACCAGCGCCAGTATCTCGCCTGCGGCGCAGTCAAGTTTCGCCGCCAGGGGGATCGGTCCCGCTTGCTGCAACTGGAGGGACAGACCGCTGCGCTGTTCACCTGTCATGACGGCGACTGAGGTATCCACCACCCAGTTGGGCGACAACGATTGCCACAAACGACAACGCCAGCAGCAATGCGGCCATGCTGTTGGCGGCGTCGCGGTCGAAGGCCTGCACGCGATCGTAGATGGCGATTGCGATGGTACGCGTCTCGCCGGGGATGCTGCCGCCCACCATCAGCACCACGCCGAACTCGCCCAGCGTATGCGCGAAGGTCAGCACGGCGGCTGTTAAAATGCCATTCCAGGCCAGCGGCAGTTCGACAAGTCGAAATATCCGCCACGGCGACAAGCCGCACACGGCGGCGGCTTCGCGCATCTCCTTCGGAATGGTTTCAAGTGCCCGCTGCATGGGCGGCACGGCAAACGGCATGTTGAAAATGAGGGAGGCAATCAGCAGTCCCTCAAAGGAAAATACCAGCGGGTGACCGGACCATTGCTGGTACCATCGGCCCACCGGCGCGTTGCCGCCCATCGCCACCAGCAAGTAGTAGCCGAGTACCGTCGGCGGCAGCACCAACGGCAACGACAGCGTGGCTTCGATCAAGTTCTTGCCGCGAAAACGGCGCCAGGCCAGTTCGCGTGCCAGCAGCAGGCCGGCCGGCAGCAGCACGATCACCGTCCAAGTGGACAGTTTTAGCGACAGCGACAGCGCCTGCCAGTCCATGTCGTTTCAGTCGGCATCCGAGGGCAACGTGAAACCGTAGCGCTCAAAGATCGCCCGCGCCTCGGGCTGCGTGAGGAAGGCGTAAAACGCCTCTGCGGTGGACCCCGCTCCCTTGATCAAAACCATGCGCTGCCTGAGCGGCGAGTGCCACCCGGCGGGGATGAGGACGGCTTCGCCAAGCCTGCCGATGCCCGGTGAGCGTGCCAGCGACCAGGCGATGAGACCGCCCTGTGCCGAGCCCGAGGTGGCATACGCCGCGGCCTGGGCGACATTCTCGCCCAGCACCAGAAACGGCTGGATCGCCCCCCACAGACCGGCATGCTGCAACGCCTCCTTCGCCCGTTTGCCGTAGGGCGCATGATCGGGGTTGGCGATGGCGAATTTTTGCAGGCGTCCGTCCGTCAAGGCGACGCGCAGGTTACCGAGCCCGGGATCGACCTTGAGTGGCGAACCGCGCGGTATCATCAAGGCCAGCCGGCCGATGGCGTAGAGACGGCCGCCGCCGGCGGTGCGTCCCTCATGCTGCAAAGCCGTCACGAGGTCTTCGTCCGCCGACAGGAAAAGTTCGATCGGCGCCCCCGCTGCGATCTGACTGCGGAAATTTCCCGAGGAGCCAAACACCAGCCTGACCGACCGGCCGGTGGTGCGGGTGAAGGCCGCGGCGGCTTCCTCCAGGGCGAACTTCAAATCGGAGGCGGCGGCGACGATGGGAACGTCGGCGGCCGCACCGATCTGCGGCAACAGGGCGCAGAGCAGTCCGGCAATGACGGCCCATAAACGCCCGCATGCGCTGTGTTCAGGGACTAGCATCGCTGTTTTCCGTTCCCGCGCTCGCAGGCCGGTATCGTTATATTCCATCGTATATATCGAAACCGGCAAAAGCAACGGCAACCACCGGTCAATCAGCCGCCGGGCCGGCGGGGGTGATCACGCAATCGGGAGGTGAAGGCGCGCAAATCAGGCTGGATTGCCGAGATCGCACGCGCCTCCATGGCCCGGTAGCGCCGCAGGATTTCCATTCCCTGCGGCGTGACCCGCGCGCCGCCGCCGCGCCGCCCGCCGGCGGCCGCCGTCACCAGCGGCGCGCGAAAGCAGCGGTTCATGGTATCCACCAGCAGCCAGGCGCGGCGGTAGCTCATGCCCATGCGCTTGGCGGCCGCGGAGATGGAGCCGGTCTTGGCGATCGCCGAAAGCAAATCGGCCTTGCCCGGGCCGATGGCGATGACGGCGCCGAGCAGCACCCGCAGGGTGGGACGGGCGCGTCCACGCGCGGTGGTCTTCAAGCGGCGGCGGGACATGTCTCTCCGTCAGGACTGTCCGGGGCCGTAAAGCAGGCAGTGCACGGAATGCGAGCCGCTGACGGCGACCTTTCCCGGATATGTCGCGCGACATTGCGGCATGGCCTGCGGGCAGCGTGGATGGAAGTGGCAGCCGCGCGGCGGCGCCGATGGCGATGGCAGCTCGCCGGCAAGCCGGATGACCTCGCGCCGGGTGCGGGGATCGATCTGCGGCACGGCGGAAAGCAGCGCGCGGGTGTAGGGATGCTGCGGCCGCTGAAGCACGTCCTCCACCGTGCCGTGCTCGACGATGCGCCCCAGGTACATGACCGCCACGTGATGGGCCAGATATTCCACCACCGCGAGATTATGGGTGATGAAGAGATAGCTCAGACCCCGGCGATCCTGGAGCTCCTTCAGGAGATTCAGGATCTGCGCCTGCACGGACACGTCCAGCGCGCTGGTCGGCTCGTCGCAGATGATGAGCCTGGGATTCACCGCCAGCGCCCGGGCGATGCAGATGCGCTGGCGCTGGCCGCCGGAGAATTCGTGCGGGTAGCGGGACTTGATGTCTGGCGGCAGACCCACCTGCTGCAGCAGCTCATCCACGCGCTGCATGCGCTCGCGCCGGCTGGCGCCGATGCCCTGCGCCACCATGCCCTCGGCGACGATGTCGCCCACCATCATGCGCGGGTTCATGGCGGCGTAGGGATCCTGGAAGATGAACTGGATGTCGGCGCGCAGCCGCCGCAACCGGCGGGCGTCGATCTGCGTCAGCTCCCGCCCCTGGAAACGGACCCGGCCCGCCGTCAGCGGCAGCAACTGGACGATGGCCTTGCCCGCCGTGGTCTTGCCGCAGCCGGATTCCCCCACCAGCGCCAGCGTTCTGCCCGGCGCGATATCGAGCGACACGCCATCGACGGCATACACCCGGCCCACCGTGCGGCGGAACAGGCCGCGCTGGATGGGGAAATGGACCTTCAGATCACGCACGCTCAGCAGCGGCGTTTGATCGGATGGCGGCGCCATCGCCGGTGCGGCGGCCGGCGTCACCGCGGCCGCCGCGGTGACGCGCACACCCGCGGCGATTTTCGGATCGAACAGGTGGCAACGCACCCGTTGCGTCCCCTCGCCCGCCCACCATCGCGGCGGCTGCTCCGCGCACACGTCCATGCGCAGTTCGCAGCGCGACTCGAAACGGCAACCGCGGAACACCTGCGTCAGCGGCGGCACGGCGCCGGCGATGACGGCAAGGCGTCCGGCGCGCTTGTCGAGCGTGGGCACCGAATCGAACAGCCGCCGGGTGTAGGGATGCGCCGGGCTGCGGAAGAAGGTTTCGCGATCCGCCTGCTCGACGATGTGGCCGGCGTACATGACCGCCACGCGATCCGCCATTTCCGCCACCACGCCTAAATCGTGCGTGATGAGCAGCACCGCCATGCCGGTCTTCTGCTTCAGACGCCGCAGCAGCTCCAGCACCTGCGCCTGGATGGTGACGTCCAGCGCCGTGGTCGGCTCGTCGGCGATCAAAATGTCCGGCTCGCCGGCCAGCGCCATGGCGATCAACACCCGCTGCTTCATGCCGCCGGAGAGCTGGTGCGGATACTCGTCGCAGCGCCGCTCCGGATCCGGGATGCCGACCTCGGCCAGCAGTTCAACGGTCCGCCGCCGCGCCGCCGCGCCGCGCAGGTGGCGATGGCAGTTCAGCACTTCCTCGATCTGCGCGCCCGCCGTCATCACCGGATTGAGCGCCGTCTGCGGCTCCTGGAAGATCATGGCGATGCGGCGCCCGCGCACTTCGCGCATGGCGTGCTCGGGCAGGCGCAGCAGGTCCCGCCCGTCCAGGCGGACGCTGCCGGCGATGAAACGTCCGGAGGGCGGCAGCAGGCGCAGCAGCGCGAAGGCCGTCATGGACTTGCCGCAGCCGGACTCGCCGAGCAGCGCGAAGATCTCGCCCCGTCGCAGCATGAAATCGACGCCCTCGACCGCGCGCACCGGCCGCGCCGGATCGCCCAGATGCACCCGCAGCCCCTCGACTTCGAGCAGCGGCGCCGTCATGTGCCCCGCCCTCCGCGACGCAGGCGCGGGTCAAAGGCGTCGCGCACGACGTCGGCGAACAGGTTCGCCGCCAGCACCAGCACGAACATGAAGCTGAAGGCGGCGGCGAGCGACCACCACACCACCGGATCGCGCGCCATCTCCAGGCGCGCGCCGTTGATCATGTTGCCCCAGCTGTTCATGGCCGGGTCCACGCCGATGTTGATGTAGGACAGCACCGCCTCGGCCAGCACCAGGCCGCTGAAGTCCAGCACCACGGTGATCATGACGATGTGCATCACGTTGGGGACGATGTGGCGCCCCAGGAGGACGAAATGCCCGACGCCCAGCGCCCGGGCCGCCTGCACGAAGTCCGACTCGCGCAGCTTCAACGCCTCGCCGCGCAGCAGCCGGCACAGCCCGGTCCAGCTGGTGATGCCGAGGATGATGCAGAGGAACAGCAGGCGCAGGTCCGAGCGCTGCTCGATGCTGGTGAAACTGTCGGCGTGGTTGGCCATGTAAACCTGCAGCATCAGCACCGCGGCGGCGATCAGGAGCACGCCGGGCACCGAGTTCAACGTGGTGTAGAGGTATTGTATGACGTCGTCCACCCAGCCGCGGAAATAGCCCGCCATCACGCCGAGCAGAATGGCGAACGGCAGCATCACCAGCGTGGTCAGCGTGCCGATGAGCAGGCCGGTGCGGATGCTCTTCAAGGCCTGGTAAAACACGTCCTGTCCCACCTTGTCGGTGCCGAACAGGTGATACCTTCCACCGAGGTGCGCGGCCACGAACACCAGCACGACGATGAGGCTGGCGGTCCCCAGCACCACGTTCCACGGCACGTCGGTCCGACCGGCCAGCACCCGTCGCAGCAGCGCGCCGGCGGGCTGCCTGCGGAGGAGGGCGATGAACATCAGCGCCCCCCCGATCACCAAGGCGCACGCCGCGCCCCCCTCGATCACGGCGACGGCGGCAGTCTGGAGGACGTCCGCCGCCTCGTCGCGGTCGGGATCGGCCAGGTGCGCGCCGCCGTAGCGCAATCGCGGGTAATCGCGCACCCGCGTGCCGTCGGGCCGCTCCATCATCTCCTTGGCGTAAGCGTGCGTCGCAAACGGCGCCGAATAGGTGGTCTCGGTGTGTTCACGCAACGGCCGCAACAGCTTGTCGAGCACGCTGACAACAGCCGGCGAAACGACGTTGCCGCCGGCGGTTTTGATCGACGGATGGAAGTGCAGCGAGTCCAGTATGGCGATAATGGCGTAGGCAGCCAGTACAACCGCGGCAGCCATCGCCACGCGGCTCCTCGCCACCTGCCGCCAGGGCTCGCGCAGATGCTCCTGCCGGCGCGCGTAAACGACAAAACACGCCACCACCCCAAGCAGGAGAAACAGCAACCCGTCGGTCCACAATACGACGGGTCTCCAGAGCGCGTAGGCCGCAAGGCAGACCGCCGCCAGCAGCAGCAGGAACAACAACCCGCGATCCCGCAACGCGACGGGTCTCCCAGGCTGTGCGGGCCACAAGGTCATGTCAACCCAGCCGGATGCGCGGATCGGCCAGCGTGTAGGAAATGTCGGTCAGCAGCAGGCCCAGGATGTAGAGCACCGAGCCCAGGAACACCATCGCGCGGACGATGGCGAAATCCTGCGCCGCGATGGCGTTGATGGTGTAACTGCCGAGCCCGGGGATGCCGAAGAAGGACTCGGTGACGAGGCAGCCCAAAAACAGCGAGGGCAGCACCACCACCACGCCGGTCAGGATCGGAATCAGCGCGTTGCGCAGCACGTGCCTGATCATGACCCGCCGCTCGTCCAGGCCCTTGGCGCGGGCGGTGCGGACAAAATCGCGGCCCAGCTCCTCGAGGAAAAACGTGCGGTTGATGCGCACGCCGGAGCCGATCCCGGCGATCACGCCGATCGCCACCGGCAGGATGATGAACTTGATGCTCACCCAGCCGGCGCCGAATCCGGAAATGGGCACCCAGCGCAGCAGCTTGCCGGCCAGGAACTGGCCGGCGATGATGTAAAACAAGCCGGAGATGGAGATCAGCACCACGCACAGCACCACCGCCCAGACGTCGAGGTAGGTGCCGCGAAAAAACACCACCAGCAAGGCCAGCGACAGATCCACCGCCAGCCCCGCCAGCAGGCCCGGTATCTGGATGGCGAGGCTGGGCCCCATGCGCTGGCGGATGTCGTAGCCGATGTCGCGGTTGTCGCTGTCCGAAATTCCGAAATCGAAGACGAACAGCCGTAGGGATTTTTCATAAAAAATAGTGTCGGTGAAACGGCGCCATCCAGTCTCGCCGCCGTTCCACAGCAGGGGGCGATCGTAGCCGCGCTCGCGCTTCCACTGCTCGACCGCGGCCTGCGTCACGTGCTTGGTGCCGAGTTGCATGCGCGCCATGTCGTCCGGGCTGTTGACGAAGAAGAACAGCCAGAAGGTGAGCAGATTGACGCCGATCAGGATGGGGACGGCGTAGGCGACGCGGCGCAGGATGTAAGCGATCATGCCGCGGTTCGCTCCAGCGCCGCGGCCTGCTGTTTGCGCCGGTAGACCAACACCGCGGGCAGGAGACTGAGGATGAAAATCGCCGCCACCACGAACATGGGCCACAGCACCGGCCGGTTCCACTCCGCCCGCAGCCTGGCGCGCAACTCGACGTCGATGCGCTTGTACTTGAGCGTGTTGCGCGCCATCAGGTTGGGCTTGGCGTTGTGGTACCAGGCGTGGTGCAGGCTGAACCCGACGGGGTGCATGCCCCACAACCAGGGGCCGTCGCGGCGCGCGATCTCGGTCATTTGATCGATCAGCGCCTGGCGCTCCGGGCCGTTGTCCATGTTCTTCATGCGATCGAACAGCCGGTCGAACTCCGGATTGACGTAATTCGCCGTGTTCTCGCCCTCATGCTCCACCTTGCCGTTGGGGCCGAACAGCAAAAAGAAAAAATTCTCCGGATCGGGATAATCCGCGTTCCAGCCCCACTGGAAAATCTGTGCCGTGCCCTTGCGCACCTTCTCCTGGAAACGGTTGAAATCCGAATCGCGAATCACGAGCTGGATGTTGAGCTTGGCGAACTGCTTGCGCCACCAGTCGACCACCGCCTTGGCGCCCGGGCCGGTCGCGGTGGTGTCGAAATAAAGCACCAGCGGCCGGCCGGTATCCGCGTCGATGCCGTTGGCGTAACCGGCCTGCGCCAGCAGCCGCTTCGCCTCCGAAAGCGGCTTGCGGCGCGGCCTGCCGTCCACCCAGTCGTACACGTAATGGTTGATCCCGGCCTCGCCCTTGCGGTAGCCGAACAGGCCCGGCGGCAGCGGTCCCTGGGCGGGCACGCCGCGCCCGTTGGCGAAGATGTTGATGTATTCCTCAAAGTCCACCGCGATGGCGATGGCCCGCCGCAGCAGCCGCGCACGTTCGCCGTCGCCGCCGACCACCGGATCCTTCATGTTGAAACCGATGTAGGAGGTCGAGGCGCTGATCGCGGTCAGCAACTTCAGCCCCCGCGCCCGCATCTCGTCGGTCAGCACCATGTCGCCGCGGCCGGTGAACTGCACCGCCTGGTCGAAATTGTCCGAGCTGATGCCGGAGGTGTCGTAATAGCCCTGCAGGAACTTGCTCCAGTAGGGGATTTGCTCGGGCTCCAGGCTGTAGACCGCGCGATCGACGAAGGGGATGCGTTTTCCGGCGTCCGCCAGCAGGCCGGCCGCGGCGTCGCCCGGTTCTCCCTCGGAGGGATAGACCTCGCCGCGGAAATTGGGATTGCGATCCAGCACCATGCGCCGGTTGGGGTTGTTCTCCGTCAGCATGTAGGGGCCGGTGCCGACCGGGAACCAGTCCAGCGTCAGGTTGCGCTCGGCCATGCCGGGCTGCGAGTAAAACCGGTCCGCCTCCCAGGGCACCGGCGCGAAGAACGTCATCGCTTGCCAGAAGAGGAACTGCGGATACTTGCCGCGGATGGTGATCTCCCAGGTGTAGCGGTCGACGACCCGCGCGCCGGCGAAATCGTACTTGCGCAGGTCAAAAAACGCCGCGGCGGCCGGACCCGCCTTCATGGCCTGATAGTCGGCCGCCATGCGCTCTCCCAGTTCCTTGAGGCCGACGATGTACTGGCTCATGAGCGCGGCGATGGGCGAGGGCCTCCCCGGATGCACCAGCCGCTTGATCTGATAAACGTAATCGTCGGCCGCAAGTTCGCGCGTACCCGTCTCCCGAAAGTCGGCCAGCGTGCGCACGCCGTCGAGGTCGGCCGCCATCAGCGACTGGTAGCGGTAGCGGCCGGCGGCATCGCGGGCGAAGGCGGGATGGGGCTGATACAGGATGCCGGGGCGCAGATGGAAGCGGTAGACGGTGGTGGCGATGGCCCCGACCGGCGCGTCATCCGGCAGCGGCGCACCGTCCGCATCCCGGTACTGCGGGCGCGGCATTTCGGTCAGCGTCAGCGGCTCGAGCTGGTAGGGCCGCTTCAGAAAATGGTATTGCAGCGGCGGCTCGTAGATCTGCGCCAGGAATTCCGCCTCGTTTTCGACGTAGGACAGCGCGGGATCCAGGTGCTTGGGGCGTTCGGCGAAGGAATCGTAATAGATGTTCTTGTGGCTGTCGGCGGCGGGATAGGGATCGTTCCACGGCGCCCCGCCGCACCCGCCGATGCCCAGCGTGGCCAGAAGGCTCAGGCCGGCCAGCGGCCGCCGCCAGAAAGCAGAAAACCATTCCATGCCCACGCGGGGATTATAAACGGCGGGGCAACACTGTACACTTGCCACCCTGTTTCAATCCGGGAAATCGAACATGGGATTCCTGCAGGACAAGCGCGCGCTCATCACCGGCCTGGCGAGCAACAAGTCCATCGCCTGGGGCATCGCCCAGGCCATGCACCGCGAAGGCGCCCAGCTCGCATTCACCTATCAGAACGAGCGCTTCAAGGAGCGGGTGGAGGAATTCGCCGCCCAGCTCGGCTCTTCGATTTGCCTGCCGTGCGAGGTCGCCAGGGACGAGGAGATCAGCAACGTCGCCGATCAATTGCAGCGGCATTGGGGGCAGCTCGACATCCTGGTCCATTCGCTGGCCTACGCGCCGCGCGAATTGCTGGAGGGGCGTTATCTCGACACGGTGAACCGGGAGGGATTCCGCGTCGCGCATGAGATCAGTTCCTACAGCTTCTCGGCGCTGGGCCAGGCACTCCGGCCGCTCATGCGTGGACGGCGGGCCGCCATGCTGACGCTCACTTACCTCGGCGCGGTGCGCGCCATGCCGAGCTACAACGTGATGGGCCTGGCCAAGGCCAGCCTTGAGGCCAGCGTGCGCTACATGGCGCACACGCTGGGGCCGGAGGGCATACGCGTGAACGCGATTTCCGCGGGACCGATCCGCACGCTGGCGGCCTCCGGCATCAAGGACATGCGCAAATTTCTCGAACATGTGGAGAAATGCGCACCGCTGCGACGCAACGTCACCATCGAGGAGGTCGGCAACGCCGCCGCCTTCCTGTGCTCCGATCTCGCCTCCGGCATCACCGGCGAGATCACCTACGTCGACGCCGGCTACAACATCATCGGCATGGGCGAATCATAGAATCCCTCATTTTCGCAAGAGGGCTGTTCTATTATCGAAAAACGTGACGTGGCGGCGAAGCGTGCCCCGAACTCGTGGCGGCGAAACCGCTCTTTCGGGCAGGGGCACAACGGCTGTGCTCAACGTCGAACGGGGCACTACCGGCTGCTCCCGCACTCGAGGCTCACGCCCACCGGGTCGCAGCCGCTTTCGGACAAGGGCGCGGGCGGCTGCGTTCCAGATCGAACGGATCGCAGCCGCGCCAGGACCAGGCGCGGGCACCCGAGAAACCGGAGTGTACGCGACGGTACACGAGGATTTTGAGGGTGCGGGCAACAACGTCGTGGCAGGCGCGGTGGTTTTTCAATAGCCTCAGAGGCGGTCGGGATAGGTCTGCACCTTGGCCCGCGCCTTCAGCGCCGCGACATAGTCCCGCCAGTCCTGCTGCGACAGGGCCTCGAGCAGTTGCAGCCGGGTCTGCCGGCGCTCCGCTTCGGAGATTTTGCCGGCCTCCCCCGGCTCGACACCGCTGACGCCGACAATGGCGTATTCGCCCGTGCCCAACTCGACGCCCGCATATGCCGTCCGGCCGGCCGCGGGCGGCGCCAGCCTGAAGGCGGCGCGCACCACGGCGCGGTTGACGTTGGGATCCCCGCGGGTCGCGTCCTTGATCTCCGTCCACTTCAGGCTCTCGCCCTGCGCGATCGCATCGCGATCCTCGCCCTTGTTCAGCCGCGCCAGCAATGCCTCGCCGCGTTCCCTCACCTTGCGCCGGACGGCATCGTCGACCATCGCCGTCGTCACCTCCTGACGGATCTCGGCAAGCGGCCTCGGCGCCGCCGGCTGATGCTCCACCACGCGCAGCACCACGCTGTGGGTGGCCTGTATCTCGATGGCCTTGCTGTTCAGGCCCTCGCGCAACACCTCGGGGCTGAAGGCGGCCTCCAGCACCTTGGGGTCGGCGAGCAGGCCATGCTGATCCGGGGAGGGATTCCGCGTCAATGGGCCGCTTTCCTGCACCTTGAGGCCCAGCGCCTTGGCGGCGGGATCCAGTGAATCGGGGTTTTCGTAGGTCATCGTGGAGAGTTGATCCGCCAGTTCATAGTACTTCTTCTCCGCCTGTTCCTGGCGGTAGGCCTTCTCCACGTCCGCCCGGGCCTCCTCAAAGGAGCGCGCCGATTCGGGCTTGATTTCATCCAGCCGCAAAATCTGGAAGCCCGCGTCCACCCGCACCGGCCCGCCCAGTTCGCCCGGCTTGAGCTTGAAGACGACATCGTCGTATTCCTTGCCCATCACGCCGCGGCGGAAAAAGCCGGTCTTGCCCCCCTCCCCGTTGAAGCCGGGATCCTTCCCGTGAGCGGCGGCGATGTCCTCGAACGATTTTCCCGTCTTGGCCTCGGCCAGCAGGGCCTCTGCCTTGGCGCGGGCGGCGTTCACCTCCTCCGGCTTGGCGTCCCTGGCGAGATGCAACGTCAGATGGCTGACGCTGCGCTCCTCGGGCGTGGCAAAGCCCGCCTTGCGGGCGTCGTAATATTCCCTGAGCTGCGCCTCGTCCACCGTCACCGCCTTGGCGAGTTCCTCCGCATTCAGATCGAGGTAGGCGATTCGGACCGTCTCCGGCTTCAGGTAACGATCCTTGTGGGCCTCGTAATAGGCCTCCACCTCCGCAGCCGTCGGCGAGACGGCCTTGCGGGCTTCCTCGGTCGTCAAAATCGTGAAGACCAGATCGCGTTTCTGGGTCCTGAGGGCCAGCACGTCGTCGAGCTCCCTCGGCGTCACGAATTCGGTGGCCGACAATCCCTGTTGCAGCTGCCCGATGGTGAGCTCGCCGCGCATCTGTTCCTCGAAGCCGGTGGTGCTGAAACCGAGATCCCGCAGGCGTTGCTCATACAAATCACTGGCGAAGCGCCCGTTGCGCTGGAACACCGCCATCTGCCGGATGGCCACCGCCAGTTGCTCATCGCCCATGTGCAGATGGGCGTTGAGGGCCGCCTGCTTCAGCAGTTCGCCCTCAATCATTTGTTGCAGGGCCTGCGGCCGCAGTTTCGCCGGATCCTCCTCCTTTATCGCGGCATCGCCCTCGGCCTGCAAGTGCCGGCGGTAGTCGTAGTAGAAACGCTCGAATTCCTTGAGTTTGATGTCCTGGCGGTTGACCTTCGCCACCACCACCTCTCCCTCGCCGCGCAGATAGAAGTTGATGCCCCACACGGCGAAGGTCAGCACCAGGAAGCCGAACAGCACGGCCGCAAACCAGCCCTGCGCCCGATCACGTATGCTTTGCAACATGCGCCTGTACCTCTAATCTCATTGGCCCGTAACCTCCCCTTCCCCGCGACCGCGCCGCCGGCAACAAAAAAGGCGCACCCGTTCAGGTGCGCCTTCATTACGGAAATAATGGCGGAGCGGACGGGACTCGAACCCGCGACCCCCGGCGTGACAGGCCGGTATTCTAACCAGCTGAACTACCGCTCCGGCTGTCTTTAAAGTTACGCTGGTGGGTGCTGAGGGGTTCGAACCCCCGACCTTCGCCTTGTAAGGGCGACGCTCTCCCAGCTGAGCTAAGCACCCCAAGGAAAGCGTTTCAGTTTACGGCATCCTTGAGGGCCTTGCCAGCCTTGAAGCCCGGGGACTTGGAAGCCTTGATCTTGATGGCTTCACCGGTGCGCGGATTGCGACCCATGCGGGCCGCGCGCTTGCGCACGGTGAAGGTGCCAAAACCGACCAGGGTCACCGCCTGGCCTTTTTTCAATTCCTTGGCGATGCTGTCCGTCAATGCATCCACGGCGCGCGCCGCCGTGGCCTTGGAGATGTCTGCCGCTTCTGCAACTTTATCGATGAGTTCTGCTTTGTTCATTGTATTTCATCCCCTTCAGAAATTGGTTGGAACGCCGGATGTCTTGCTCTGGTTTCGCGGGCCTGTGTCGCGGAAAATTTTTGTTGAACGGGGCACTGATCCTCGCGCGAGGATTTATACCAAGCGTCCGTACAGGCGTCAAGCAATGCGCGGGTGATATTGTGATTTATTTCCAGGCCGCGATCAGTGTGCGCGAATCGCGTCGCTCTCCGTTGCCTTCTCGGTTGCCGGCGGGGGCGGTTTCGCGGCGTCGGCCGCCACCGGCGCCGGCAGCCGCTGCAGGGCCACTTGCAGGACTTCGTCAATCCAGCGAACCGGGCGGATATCAAGGTGCTGTTGTATGTTCTTCGGAATCTCCGCGAGATCGCGTTGATTTTCAACCGGTATCAACACGGTCTTGATGCCGCCGCGCAACGCCGCCAGCAATTTCTCCTTGAGACCGCCGATGGGCAGCACCTCGCCGCGCAACGTGATCTCGCCGGTCATGGCGACATTGGCGCGCGCCGGGATGCCGGTCAGCGCGGACACCAGCGCCGTGCACATGCCGACGCCCGCGCTGGGACCGTCCTTGGGCGTGGCGCCCTCCGGCACGTGGAAATGCACGTCGCGCTTGCGGTAGAAATCCGGGTCGATGCCCAGGGTGGCGGCGCGGCTGCGCACCACCGTCATGGCCGCCTTGATGGATTCCTGCATGACGTCGCCCAGCCGCCCGGTGTAGGTTTCGCGTCCCTTGCCGGGCACGATGCCCACCTCGATGGTCAGCAAATCGCCGCCGACCTCGGTCCACGCCAGGCCGGTCACCTGGCCGACGCGGTCCTGTTCCTCGGCGAGACCGAAGCGGAATTTCTTGACGCCCAGATATTTCTCGAGGCCCTTGGGCGTGATGGTCGCCCCTTTGCCCTTTTCGCCGGCGGGGGCGGGTTTCAACAGCACCTGCTTGACCACCTTGCGGCAGATGTTGGCAATTTCGCGCTCCAGGTTGCGCACGCCGGCCTCGCGGGTGTAGACGCGGATGATCTCCTGCACCGCCGGCGTGGTCAGCGTCAGTTCGCCGTCCTTCAGCCCGTTGTGCTTCATCTGTTTGGGGATGAGGTACTTGCGGGCGATGTTGATCTTCTCCTCCTCGGTGTAGCCGGGCAGGCGGATGACCTCCATGCGGTCCAGCAGGGCGGGCGGAATATTGAGGCTGTTGGCCGTGGTCACGAACATCACCTCGGAGAGGTCGTAGTCCACCTCCAGGTAATGGTCGTTGAAGGCGTGGTTTTGCTCGGGGTCCAGCACCTCCAGCAGCGCCGAGGCGGGATCGCCGCGGAAATCCATGGCCATCTTGTCCACTTCATCGAGCAGGAACAGCGGGTTGCGGCTGCCCGCCTTGGCCATGTTCTGCAAAATCTTGCCCGGCAGCGAGCCGACGTAGGTGCGGCGGTGGCCGCGGATCTCGGCCTCGTCGCGCACGCCGCCCAGTGACATGCGCACGAAGGTGCGGCCGGTCGCGCGCGCGACGGACTTGCCGAGCGAGGTCTTGCCCACGCCGGGCGG